>UQKL01000001.1 GCA_900541695.1 uncultured Collinsella sp.
TCGGGGTCGTCCACGTGGTAGCCGAAGACCGTGGCGCGGCCCGACTCGGCGTTCTGGACGGCGCGCGTCAGGTGGCGGGAAAGGCCGTTGCCGTAGAAGATGTTGTCGCCGAGCACCAGCGCGCACGGCTCGCCGGCGATGAACTCCTCGCCGATGGTGAAGGCCTGCGCCAGGCCGTCCGGGCTCGGCTGCTCGGCGTAGGACAGGTTCACGCCGTAGCGCGAGCCGTCCCCGAGCAGGCGCTCGAAGTTGGGCAGGTCGGTCGGCGTGGAGATGACCAGGATGTCCCGGATGCCCGCCAGCATGAGGGTGCTAAGCGGGTAGTAGATCATGGGCTTGTCGTAGACCGGCAGCAGCTGCTTGGAGGTCACGAGCGTGAGCGGGTACAGGCGCGTGCCGGACCCGCCGGCGAGGATGATGCCTTTCATTGGCTATAACCTTTCATTTCTTGCTGCCCTGCGGCCAGCGCGATTTCCGAGAAGGCGGGCGCAGCAATCGACTCCGAAAGCAACGAACTCGCCAAGATTTCCCTCCCGTAGAAGTTGCGACGAAACCATCTTGGCGAGCCGGCTTCCTTCACCAATCTCACTTGCATGCATGAGTTCGTCTGCATGCGTTTCGAGAAAGAAGCCGACAGCGCGGTTGCGGGCAAACTGTTGGGATGGCGTCAAGTTATGCGAGTGATAGACCTCTGCACGCGGCTCGTAAGCCACCTTCAACCCTGAGGCGATAAACCTTGCCGCCATGAGCATGTCCTCGTTGGTGTTAACGTGCTCGAATCCGCCGCATTTGAGATATGCAGTTCGTCGATAAGCGGAACAGGCATCAGATGCAAAAAAAGTCTTAATACCGAGTTTCTCGAGATCACATTTGGAACGAACGGATGGCCGGTCGGGATAGTTGAAACCACGCACCAGCTGTTCAAAACGTCGGGCATCCGCCTTAGGCAGCTGCCTGCCGCTTACGAGAGCGATATCGGAATCATCAAGCATGGGAGCAACAAGCCGCTCCAGGTAATCATCAGAAACAGGCACAGCATCTTGGGTAAGGAAGCATACAAAGTCACCCCTCGACTCCCTTAGTGCCATGTCTCTTGTGGTGCCGTGGTTGAAATCCTGGCGATCAATCTTCAGAAGGCGGACTCTTTTGTGCTGCCGGACCAGCTCTATAGTTTTATCTTCCGAAGCGGAATCAACGATAAGGATATCAACCGGCTGAATAGACTGGTGTTCGAGGGCAATTAAAAGCCCATCGATTTCATGCTCAGCATTAAGAGTAGGAATGATGACGGATATTTCCATCTATCGGCCCGTCCTCTCCTTGCCAAACATGGCGCCGAAAGTGCCAGCAAAACACTTCCAATCCATTCGGAAACAACGGTTCCGCACGTAATGCAATTCGATTTTTTGGCGCAGACCGCTTTCAAATGACGCATCGTTGCGATCCGTCGCCTGCCATAACCCGGTAATTCCAGGTTGAACCGAAAGAAATACAACCTTATCCTCATCAGAAAAATGCATTTCGAGTTCATCACGCGTAATGGGACGAGGACCGATAACGGATAAATCACCATTTAAAACATTAAGAAACTGCGGCATCTCATCGATAGAGCACTTACGAATAAACTGCCCGACCTTAGTGATGCGCGGATCGTTATCGACCTTGCGCTCAATTTCCCACTGATGCAGCTGCTCAAAATTTAAATACTTCTGAACATTGCCAGCATCGGCAACCATGCTGCGCAGCTTAAAGATCTTAATGACCTTGCCATTTTTGCCAATTCGCTCCTGGGTGTACAAGGGACTACCCGGAGACTCTAGACAAATCAGGACGCACACAAGACCCACTGGAATGAATAAAATAGCGATCGCCATAAGACTAAACACAAGGTCAAACAGCCTCTTGACGATGCGATACCCAAGCGTACCGCTCGGCTTTATCTGATTGAAAGCCAGCGCACCAACCGTTGATGTACAACTCTCTGTTACTTCTTTAGCAGCCACAATAAAACTTACGTTCCTGTCCCCAGGAACCCCCCCCCATCTATGAATCCAAAAACCAAGTAATTTGCCGGTGCAACGTCTCCCTTACGTTTTGCTGGGCACGTCAAGCGGTAGCAGCTCCCTAAATGTGGAGCCACCATCGCCCACGTCCACCAAGCACCAGCGCTTATGACGATCGATCTTCTTTACACGGGCCTCTTGCCCCACCAAGGGACCCTGCTCTATGTGCAACACGCCGTCTTCTATGCGCGCCACGCTGTTGCGCACCACACCGTCGTCGTCCAGCACGCTGCGGTACCAGTCCTGCACATCGTCCGGCATGGGCATGTACGCCCGCTCCCTGCTGCCGGCGATGCGACAACCAAAGCTCAACTGGGCCAAAGCCCTATCGAGCGCGGCTACATCATGCGTGGCGACGAAGAAATATTCCTTGTACATGGGTTTGGTTTGGAGCGACCAGGCGCCGTCCCGCTTAAACCAGAACTCCTTTTGCATTACAAAAGCGTTCTGCATCAGCTCGTGTGGGATAATACGGCGCACCTTTTCGCAGGTCTCGCGCTCTTTGCCGTTGGGGGTGTGGACCAGATACCAGCGGACGCGGCCGTGCTGGCTGTTGGTGGTGGCGCCGTTAAATGCGCCCGGCAGCTTCTCTTGGCGCCGTGCCGTCTGTTCCATGTTCTCGCCCCCCTCTTTTGGATTTGCGATGCACGCAAATGCAAGGGCGTTTAGAACAGGCTTCTCGCTCGCAGTTAGGCGCAGTCGCAAAAGTACAGGTTTTTGTATCTTTCGACAGACGACATTATACGAGCAATTAATCAGCGTTTGCCCAGATTACGCAAAATGTACTGCCAGTAGATGCATCTCCATACCCCTCTACAAAAACCTGTACCTTTTTGTGCAACAAAAAAAGCCGCTCAACCAGCGGCTTTTCTAATTTTGGTAAGAAAAAAGGCGACCGCCCTTTGTGGACGGTCGCCTTTGCTAATTGTTGTGAAGCTTGCCTTAGGCGCGAGTCTTGATCTCCTCGGTCACCTTGGCAACAAACTCATCAACGCTCATCTGAACGGTCTCATTGGAGCGATCGCGGACGGAAATGTTGCCGGCCTCGACCTCCTTCTCGCCCAGGATGAGCATGTAGGGCACGCGGTCGATGCTGCGAGCCTCGCGGATCTTGTAGCCGATCTTCTCGTCGCGGTCGTCACAGACCACGCGGATGCCGGCCTCCTCCAGCTTGGCGCATATCTCGTGGGCGTAGTCGCGGCTCTTCTCGGAAACGGGAAGTGCCTTGACCTGCACGGGAGCCAGCCAGGTGGGGAACTTGCCCGCAAAATGCTCAATCAGAATACCAATGAAGCGCTCGATAGAGCCAAAGCATACGCGGTGCAGCATGATGGGGCGCTTCTTGGTGCCGTCGGCGTCCACGTACTCCAGATCAAAGTTGAGCGGCATCTGGAAGTCGAGCTGAACGGTACCGCACTGCCAGGTACGGCCGAGCGAGTCCTCCAGGTGGAAGTCGATCTTGGGGCCGTAGAAGGCGCCGTCGCCCTCGTTGACCTCGTAGTCCATGCCCAGCTTCTCCAGAGCGGTGCGCAGGCCCTCCTCGGCGCGAGCCCAATCCTCGTCCGAACCCATGGAGTCCTCGGGGCGGGTGGAAAGCTCAACGTGATACTTAAAGCCAAACTTCTGGTACACGGAGTCGATGAGGTTGACCACGCCCACGATCTCGTCGGTCAGCTGGTCGGGACGCACAAACAGATGGGCGTCGTCCTGGTTAAAGCAGCGCACGCGGAACAGGCCGTGCAGGGCGCCGCGCAGCTCGTGGCGGTGCACCAGGCCAATCTCGCCGGCGCGAATGGGCAGCTCGCGGTAGGAGTGCGGCTTGGAGGCGTACACCAGCACGCCGCCCGGGCAGTTCATGGGCTTAATGCAGTACTCCTCGTCATCGATGACGGTGGAGTACATGTTGTCCTTGTAGTGGTCCCAGTGGCCCGAGGTCTTCCACAGCTGCTTGTTCATGATGAGCGGCGTGGAGATCTCCACGTAGCCGGCCTTGTGGTGGATCTCGCGCCAGTAGTCCAGCAGCGTGTTCTTAAGGATCATGCCGTTGGGCAGGAAGAACGGGAAGCCGGGGGCCTCGTCGCGCATCATAAAGAGGTCCATCTCGCGGCCGATCTTGCGGTGGTCGCGCTTCTTGGCCTCCTCCAGCATGTGCATGTGCTCGTCAAGCTCTTCCTTGGTGGCAAAGGCGACGCCGTTGATGCGGGTGAGCATCTTGTTGTCCTTGTCGCCCTTCCAGTAGGCGCCCGAGACGCCGGTGAGCTTAAAGGCCTTCAGAGCCTTGGTGTAGCAGATGTGGGGGCCGACGCACATGTCGATGTAGTCGCCCTGCTGGTAGAAGGTGATGCGGGCGTCGTCGTCCAGGTCGCCGATGTGCTCGACCTTGTACTTCTCGCCGCGCTCCTCCATAAGGGCGATGGCCTCGGCGCGGGGCTTCTCGAACACGGTGAACTTGAGGTTCTCCTTGACGATCTTCTTCATCTCGGCCTCGATCGCGGGGAAGTCGTCCTCGCTGATCTTAACGCCCTCGGGCAGGTCGACGTCGTAGTAAAAGCCGTTGTCGGTCGCGGGGCCGTAGGCAAAGTCGGCCTCGGGATACAGGCGCTTGATGGCCTGCGCCATGATGTGCGCGGCGGAGTGGCGGATGACGTGCGTGACCTCGTCCTGCGGGAGCTCGGCCACCGAACCGTCATTGTAGAGTGCCTTCATGGGTATGTTTTCTCCTCTCGGATGCCTGATGCAAGTGCGTGCAATGCGCTCGGCGTTTTTGACTTGCATCATTATAGGCAGGTTGCCTTGGTATACAAGCGCCCGCCGCACCTTAATGGCACGGCGGGCGATTTTCTACGCATGCTTCATCGTGTGGGGGCGGGGTGCGCGTGCGGCGCGGGGCGTTTGCGCGGGATGCGCGGCGCCCGTGGCTTACGGCCAGCCCGGCGATGGATGCGTTACTGAATGCGAGTTCGGCAGTAGGGACAGACCTTCCAGTGCGCGTCGAGCGGGCGATGGCAGCTTGGGCACACGTTGCGAACCTGGGTGTCGCACACCGGGCAGACCACAAAGTCCTTCTCGATGGGCGCGCCGCACTGCGGGCAGGTGCCGTACTGGGCAAGCTGGCGCTCGCGCAGGGCCATGTCCAGCTCCTGCTCCTCGCGGTCGGCCGCGTAGGAGTGCGGACGCAGGACCAGGTAGGCGATGAGGCCCACAAACGGGATGAGGGCGATGATGCCCCATGCCACGTAGGCGCTGGCACCGCGGCGGCGAGCGTCGATGAACACATAGACGACCGACAGCACATACAGGGCGATGATAAAGCCAACGAAGGCATAGACGACGCCCATAAGCTGCGGCGACATGAGCTCGGAGATGTACTTGGACATTACGGGTACCTTTCGGAATATTTACAGTCCGGTAAAGTTTACCACGGGGTTTGTTTACATGGGACCACGGCTAGGGGCGGGGCTGGTGCGGACACAAACATCTCAATCTGTAACAGGTGGGAGCGGAATCCGGGTCTAAACGTTACAGATCGAGACACAGGGGTCCCTCCCCGACTTCAATCTCGATCTGTAACACGTAGGACCGTAATTCCCCTCTTACTGTTACAGATCAAGACGAACGGTTGCCGTAGCTGTCGGCAGACGAGGCCAACATCCGTGCCGGGTCTCCCCTCGCCTGCCGTTGGCGGGTGTTGCAGGGCTGTTCGCCGCATTGCCGCCGCGCTGGGGGTGTGTAGACCGTAGGATAGTCTTATTGACAGCCTGTCAACTCGTCTGGGAGGCACTGTGACAGAAACGTTTGATATCGCGATTGTCGGCGCGGGCATCACGGGATGCGCCATCGCGCGGCAGCTTGCGCGTTTTGACCTGTCCATTTGTGTGGTCGAGGCGGCCAACGATATCGCGCTGGGCGCGTCGAAGGCCAACGGCGGCCTGGTGCACGCCGGCTACGATCCGACGCCGGGCACGGTAAAGGCGCTGGTCAACGCCCGTGGTTGCGAGCTATATGGCACGTGGGCCCAGGAGCTAGGCTTTTTGTTCCGCCGCACCGGGTCGATGGTGCTGGGATTTAACGACGAAGACCGCGCGCACCAAGAGAAGCTGCGGTGCAACGGCCATGCCAACGGCGTGCCCGAGCTGTCAATCGTCGGACCCGACCGCATCCACGAATTAGAGCCGCGGGCCAGTGCCGAGGCGACGTGCGCGCTGTGGTGTCCCTCCACTGGCTTTGTGGATCCGTTTGAGGTCGCCATTGCCGCGCTGGAGAACGCCGTCGCCAACGGGGTGACGTTTATGCGCTCCGCACCGGTGGAAGCGATTGAGGTTGCTGGCAGCGAGGCTACCGACGGGGCTGCGCGCTTTACGCTGGCGACGCCCGCCGGAGACGTGCGCTGCCGTTACCTGATCAACGCCGCGGGCAACGGTGCCGCGGACATCTCGCATATGGCAGGCGCCGAGGAGTTCCAGATGGTCTGGCGCCAGGGCAACATCGTAGTGCTGGACAAGGAGCCACGTGCGCTCATGCCGCTCTACCCCGTTCCCACGCCGGTGACCAAGGGAGTTATCGTCACGGGCACCGCACATGGCAACACCGTGATTACCGCGACGGCCGCCGTGCGCGAGCCCGGCGATACACAGACCTACGCCACCGATGTCAACGCGCTCCTGACCGGTGCGCGCAAGCTGGTGCCCGGTCTGGACACGCGTCGCGTGGTGCGCGCGTTTGCCGGCGGTCGACCGGTCATTAAGGGAACGAACGACTTTTTTATTGGGCAGTCGGCCGTGGTGCCGGGGCTGTTCCAGGCGGCGGGCATTCAGTCGCCGGGCGTGGCGAGCGCGCCAGCCATTGCCGAGCGCATGGAGCAGGTGCTGCACGATGCCGGCGTGGCCCTACGCGAACGGGACGATTGGGACCCGATTCGCCGTGCGCCGGATGACTTTGACCGCGCACCGCTTGCGCGCAAGAAAGAGCTCATTGAGTCCGACCCCGCGTGGGGGCAGATCGTCTGCCGCTGCGAGACGGTGCCCGAGGCCGAGATCGTGGCCGCGATTCGACGCCGTCCTGGCGCGGTTTCGGTCGAAGGCGTCAAGCGCCGCTGCCGCGCCGGCATGGGTCGGTGCCAGAGTGGCTTTTGTCAGAGCCGCGTGGTGGCGATCCTAGCGCACGAGCTGGGCTGCGACCCCAGCGAGGTGCTGCTGGAGGATGCCGGTTCTTGGCTGGTCGAGGGACCGCTGAAGGGGGTGCGCTAGGATGGCGACGCTTGATATGCGCGACGGACGCGTAGAGACCGGAGCCGTAGCGCCCGTGCAGACGCAGGCCTTCGACGTAGTCGTTATCGGCGGCGGACCTGCCGGCATGGCGGCTGCGCTTGCCGCACATAAGGCTGGCGCCCACGTGGCCATCGTGGAGCGCGAGCAGCATCTGGGCGGAATCCTCCGCCAGTGCATACACCCCGGTTTTGGCCTTTCGCACTTTAAGCAGGAGCTAACCGGTCCCGAGTATGCGCAGCGCTATATCGACCAGGTGTGCGCGACCGACATTGCGCTGTTCTTGGGCAGCATGGTGCTTGGAATTGATTCGAGCAAGGGCGCGGGAGACGCCGCAGTCCATACTGTCACGCTCATGAGCCGTACCGGCATGCTTCAGCTCACCGGGCGTGCGGTCGTCCTTGCTATGGGATGCCGCGAGCGTACACGCAGCGAGATCAAGATCCCCGGCAGCCGTCCCGCTGGCGTGTTTACGGCGGGTCTGGCGCAGCGATACATCAATATCGAAAACCTCAAGCCCGGCTCGCGCGCCGTCATTTTGGGCTCGGGCGACATCGGGCTGATCATGGCGCGCCGCTGCACGCTCGAGGGGATTTCGGTCGAAGGCGTGTACGAACTCATGCCATACGCCAACGGCCTGCGCCGAAACGTCAAGAACTGCCTGGAGGACTTTGGCATTCCGCTGCACCTGTCCACTACCGTGACGCGCGTGATCGGGCACGATCGCGTGGAGGCCGTCGAGGTGAGTCAGGCCGACGAGCACCTGGCACCCATTCCGGGAACCGAGCGCGTTGTTCCGTGCGACACGCTGCTGCTTTCGGTGGGTCTGATTCCCGAAAACGAGCTTTCGGTAGGCGCGGGCGTTGAGCTTGACCCACGTACGCGCGGCGCCGTGGTGGACCAGAACCTGCAAACGGGCGCGCCGGGCATCTTTGCCTGCGGCAACGTGCTGCACGTACACGACCTGGCAGACAATGTGACGATCGAGTCCGAACGCGCCGGTGCAGCCGCGGCGGCGTACGCGTTGGGCTGTGGTGCTGGGGCGGATGCGGGCGCTGCGGGCCCGGGCTGCCAGCTCACGGTCTCCCCTGCTGGTATCGCGGGCTACGCACTGCCGGGACGCATTACGGCTGTGGCACTCACCAAACTCAACTTCCGTGTGCGCCGACCAGTCGACGCCGCCCGCGTGCGCATTCTGGCAGGCGATGAGGAACTGTTTGCAGGCAAGGTCCGCCCGTTTAAACCGAGCGTTATGGAAAGCTTCCCGCTGCCAGCAAAGGTGATTCAGCACGCACTCGACCAAGGTGTTAGCGAAATTGTCCTGTCCGTCGACCCCGTAGAGGAGGCGTAAGGCCATGAGCATAAACGCGATCGAGACACTGCAGTTCAACTGCACCACCTGCCCATCCGAGTGCCTCCTGACCGTAGAGGTGGAGCGCGGCGCAGACGGCGCCGTGGTAGAGGTGCGCTCCGTGACCGGCAACAGCTGCCCGCGCGGCGAAAAATTCGCACATCAGGAGCTCACCTGCCCCATGCGCGTGCTTACCACCACCGTTGCCGTATCCGGCGGCGACGAGGCGCTGCTGCCCGTGCGCACGACCGAAGCCATCCCGCTGGCGCTTCACGCCCAGGCCATGAACCTCATCCGCAGCCTAGTGGTCAAAGCCCCCATCCGCATGGGAGACGTCGTTCTGGAAGACCTCCTCCACACGGGCGTCGACCTAATCGCCAGCATGGACAACGACCCAGCCTAGATGGTTCATTTGGGACGGGTCTCTTTTAGCTACCACGCCATCCACCCCGCCCCTCCTCAATTGCGGTGAAATAGTTCCTGATTTCCGCCAAAACCCCGGCATCCAGGAACTATTCCACCGCAACTATCCTTGGAATCGGTATTTAGCCTGTGCCTACTTTAGTGCCATTTCAAAACTGTGCCGGATTACGGGGCTGATTCGGAGACCCCCATCCATGCCGGCAATTTTCGATTATTGATAAGCCGTCTACCTGCGGTTTTAATTTCGCGATTTTTCCCATGGTCAAGTAATACAAGTCCAGCCCCGTAATCCGCCATAGTTTTGAAAGCAGCCCATTTGGGGCGGGCTCTTATGACTGCTATTGTCCGAACGTTCGCTCAAATGATTTTTCTGGGACGGGGATTAAATAATCATTCGGAACCCAATGATTATTTAATCCCCGTCCCAGAAAAATCATTCCGCATGTTTGACGCAGCTAAAATAGCCCCGTCCCAAATTGACTACCCTGGCATTGGGGATACCATGGTGGCACCCTAGCGAAAGGATGTTTCATGGCACATGTCGATGACCAGCGTGTGGCGCGCGTGCTCGATGCGCTCGAGGCTCAGCACCCCGGCGCGCAGCTGCTCGTAAACGACCCGTGGTCGATTTATTACCTGACCGGCTTCTATGCCGATATGTTCGAGCGTTTTTGTGGCGTGCTGCTCGCGCGCGATGACGAGCCCGTGATCTTGGTCAACGCCCTGCATCAGCTGCCCGAGTACGACAATGCCCGCGTTGCCTATCACACCGATACCGACGTCGTAGCCGACGCCATCGTTCGCGAGGTCGATCAGACCAAACCGCTCGGCATCGACACCGTCATGCGTTCCGGCTTTTTGATGCCGCTCATGAAGCGCCATGCCGCGAGCGAGTTCTTCCTGGGCGACTTTGCCGTCACCGCCGCGCGCACCTATAAGGATGCCGCCGAGCAGGAGCTCATGCGCTTGTCCTCGGCCGCTAACGACGCTGTGATGGCCGACACCATCAAGCTCGTCCACGAGGGCGTGACGGAGCGCGAAATTGCCGACCAGATGCTCGGCCTGTACCGCAAGCACGACTGCGAGGGCTTTAGCTTTCCTCCGATCGCGAGCTTTGGCGCCAACGCCGGCGACCCGCATCATGAACCCGACGACACCGTGCTCAAACGTGGCGACGTGGTGCTGTTCGACATTGGCGGACGTCATCGCAACTACTGCTCGGATATGACACGCACATTCTTTTGGGGCGAGCCGGACGAGGAGACGGCACGCATCTACGACATCGTGCGCCGCGCCAACGAGGCCGCCGAGGCGCTCATCGCACCGGGCGTTCGCATGTGCGACCTGGATCGTACAGCGCGCGACGTGATCGAGGACGCTGGCTACGGCAAGTACTTTACGCACCGCCTGGGTCACTCGATCGGTCTGCAGGACCACGAGCCGGGCGACGTCTCGCTGGTCAACGAGCAGGTCGTAGAGCCGGGCATGACGTTCTCCATCGAACCGGGCATCTACCTCCCCGGCCGCACCGGCGTCCGCATCGAGGACTTGGCCCTGGTCACCGAGTCCGGCGTCGAGATTCTCAACGCCTACCCCCACGATCCGGTCCGCCTAGACTAGGCAATGCGGCAAAGGGGCTGTCCCTTTGCCGCATCACATGAATGCCGCCACAAAAACGGCCTATCTACTACGTTTAGCCCGCATGGGTCGACCATACCTGTGTTTTCGCAAAACTGGTAAGCCATCTACCTGCGGTTTTCATTTCGCAATTCTCGGTGTGGTCGGGGGTAGTCGGTAAAACGTAGTGGATAGGCCCATTTCGTGGCAAGCGAGTCAACTCGGGGCACAGGGCAGCCAAAAAGCCCCGTCCCAAATTGACTGCTTTTGAGTTGCGGTGATATACGGACTGTTTGAGGCTTCTTGCTTGTAAAACAGTCCGTTTTCACCGCAACTGATGTGGGGATGGGTTAACGGAGCAGGCCCGCTACTTCGCCGGCTAGGGTGATGGTGCCGGCGGCAACGAAGGACTCGCCCACGGCGTCAAAAGCCGCGAGAGCCTCGGGCACGCTAGGGTACACACCGGCAAGCTTGTTGGCGTCCACCAGGGCAGCAAGTTCCTCTGCCGGCAGGGCGCGATCGGAATCGGTCTGGGTTACGACCACACGCGGGAAGGCCGGAATCAGAACATCGACAATACCGGCCACATCCTTGTCGGCCAGTGCGGCGCACAGCAGCGTGGGGCGATTCTCGACGCACGGATCTATCTCGTCCAGCGCGCTCACAAAGTTCTCGCAGCTCTGAGGGTTATGGCAGGCGTCGATCAGCTTGAGCGGATCGGTCCCCAGCACATCAAAACGACCCGGCGTGGGGCAGCCCATAAGCGAAGCGTCGAGCGCATCGTGGTCGAGCTCGCGGCCCAAATACCCCTCGCACAGCATAATCGCGCACGCAGCATTCTGCGGCTGGTAGGCCGGCTTAACCATGCTTGACGTATAGATCGCACGCGGCGTGGTGCAGCTAAACTCAACCGTGTCGCCCACGTGTGCCGGAACCTTGGTTGTGGCATGGTTCACCACGAGCGGCACCACACCGCACTCACGGCAACGGGCATCCATCACGCGCTGAACGCTCGCCTCATGCGTACCCTCGCCCAAAACAACAAAGCGCCCAGGCTTAATAACCGCAGCCTTCTCCCCCGCAATGGCCTCGAGCGTGTTGCCCAAAATACGTGTATGATCGAGCCCAATGCCCGTAATGGCAACGGCGACGGGATCGGTCGCACTCGTGGCGTCCCAACGCCCGCCCATGCCAACCTCAAGCACGGCTACGTCCACGCAAGCCTCGGCAAACACTACAAGTGCAGCAGCCGTCAGCAGGTCAAACGGTGTGATGGTATAGGCGCGCTCCCCTGCCGCCACACGGCGCGCATTCACGCGATGCCCCGCCTCGACAGCTGCCGAAACGCCATGGGCAAAGGCCTCGTCGCTCACGACGCACCCATCAACCTCCATGCGCTCGGGATAGCGCACCAGCTGTGGCGACGTATACAGCGCGGTTTTGAGCCCCTCACCACGAAGAATGGCAGCCGAAAAACGCGTAGTCGAAGTCTTGCCATTGGTACCGGCAACCTGGATGCAATCGAAATACTCGTCCGGACGCCCCAGCTCATCGAGCATATCGACAACCGTCTCAAGCAGAGGACCAGCATCCCCAGAAATCCGCCCCGTATCAGCAGCAAGCCCCACAGCCTCATCAAACGAAAGCAGCTCAAACGAGAAAGGAACGACATACGACCCAGAACGCTTAGCCATAACCCAAAGTCCCCCATAACAGAAAAAGAGGCCCATTAAATAGAATGAGCCCCTCGCGTTCAAAAAATCAGCCAAACACCGCTTTGCAGCAACCTCAAGGCCACAACCCAGTGGCCCTAACATGCCGGGCGCAGACAACCACGTAAACGAACTGGGAGCGGTTTGGGGCTTTGCTCGATACAAGTTCCGCACGAGCCGAAGGCCACTTAATGTGGCCTTCGTGCGAGCAGGACTGTCCGCAGTAGCGAGCAAAGCCCCAAACCGCGTCCCCCAGTACCGCCTACGAGAAGTCAGCAACCTGCGAGTTCAGCGCCGCCAGGATCTCCTTGAGCTCAGCTGTACGGTCCCTCTTCTTCTGGACCACCGCAGGCGCGGCCTTGGCCACAAAGCCCTCATTGGCGAGCGTCTTCTCGCAGCCGGCGAGCTCCTTCTGCGCCGCGGCGATCTCCTTCTCAAGACGCGCCTTCTCGGCCGAAAGATCGACCTTGCCCTCGAGCACCACAAAGACCTCGACGCCGCTGTCGACCACGGCGATGCTCGCGGCCGGCTTCTCAACGTCGGTACCCATGACCAGCGAAGCGGTGTTGGCCAGCGGCTCAATGGTCGAACGCAGGCTCTCGAGCTTCTCGATGTCCTCGACACCGGCGCGCACGACCACGTCGAGCTCGGCCTTGGGGCTCAAGCGATAACGCGAACGCGTGGCGCGGGCGGCGGAAACGACGGCGCGGCACAGCTCAAACGCGCGCTCGGCGTCCTCGTCGACATACTTGGCGTAATCGGCGGGCTCGGGCCACTTGGCAATCATGAGTGCCTCGGCGCGGTCGACGTTGCCCTCGGCATCCAGGTCGAGCACGCTGGCCGGCATGTTGTCCCAAATCTCCTCGGTGACAAACGGCATGAGCGGGTGCATCAGGCGAATGGAGGTATCCAGCACAAAGATCAGGTTGCGCTGAGCCTGCAGACGGCCCTCGCCCTTCAAGCGGGCCTTGGTGACCTCGACGTACCAGTCGCAGACCTCGTTCCAGAAGAACTGCTGCACGCCGCGGGCCATATCGCCAAAGGTGTAGTTCTCAATACCCTCGGTGACCATCTTGACGGCCTTGGCCAGACGGCTGAACATCCAGGCGTCGGCCGGCGTCTCCACGACGGGCTCGCCGGGCGTGTAGCCCTCCATGTTCATAAGCAGGAAGCGGCTGGCGTTCCAGATCTTGGTCACAAACGACTTGGCCTGCTCGGTGCGCGGGCTGTCGATGAGCTTCTTGGTCTTCTTGTCGATGTTCGCGTCGAACTTGACGTCCTGGTTGTTGGTGCACAGCGTCAGCAGGTTGAAGCGCATGGCGTCGGCGCCGTACATACCGATGAGGTCCATGGGGTCTACGCCGTTGCCCTTGGACTTGGACATGCGGCTGCCATCCTTGGCCAGAATCGTCGGATAGATGACGACGTCCTTAAACGGCACCTCGTCCAGGAAGTACAGCGAGCTCATGACCATGCGGGCGACCCACAGCGCGATGATGTCACGCGCGGTGACGAGCGCCGTCGTGGGGTGATGTCCCTCGAGCAGCTCCGGCTTTTGCGGCCAGCCCTGCGTGGCGAAGGTCCACAGCTGCGAGCTGAACCAGGTGTCCAGCACGTTCTCGTCCTGATGCACGTGATGGCCGCCGCACTTGGGGCACACGTCGGTGTCCTCGGTAAGGGCGTCCTCCCAGCCGCAGTCCTCGCAGTAGAACACGGGGATGCGGTGGCCCCACCACAGCTGGCGCGAGATGCACCAGTCCTTGAGGTTTTCCATCCAGGTGGTGTAGGTCTGCGTCCAGCGCGCGGGGTGGAAGGTGACCTTGCCGGAGTTGACGGCGTCGAGCGCCGGCCCCTTGAGCTTGTCGACGGCCACAAACCACTGCTCGGACAGCCACGGCTCCAGTGCGGCATCGCAACGGTAGCAGTGCATGACGGAGTGATCGAGGTCCTCGACGTGATCGAGCAGGTCGTGCTCCTCGAACCACTTGATGACGGCCTCGCGGCACTCGTCGCGGTTCATGCCGGTGAACTCGCCGTAGCCTTCGACGACCACCGCGTGCTCGTCGAAGATGTTGATCTGCGGCAGGTCGTGAGCCTGACCCATGGCGTAGTCGTTGGGGTCGTGGGCCGGAGTAACCTTAACGAAGCCGGAACCGAAGTTGACGTCGACATGCCAATCCTCAAAGATGGGGATCTCGCGGTCGACGATGGGAAGCTTGACGGTCTTGCCCACGAAGGCGGCCTTCTCGGGGTCCTTCGGGGAAACGGCGACGCCCGTGTCGCCGAGCATGGTCTCGGGGCGCGTGGTGGCGACGACGATGTAGTCCTGGCCGTTGACCGGCTCGGTCAGCGGGTAGCGCAGGTGCCACAGGTGGCCCTTCTCGTCCTTATACTCGGCCTCGTCGTCCGAGATGGCGGTGGTGCAGTTGGGGCACCAGTTGACGATACGCTTGCCACGGTAGATCAGGCCGTCGTGGTACCAGTCGCAGAAGACCTTACGCACGGCCTGGGCGTAATCCTCGTCCATGGTAAAGCGCTCGTTATCGAAGTCGACGGAGCAGCCCATGCGCTTGATCTGCTCGACGATGATGCCGCCGTACTCGTGGGTCCAGTCCCAGCAGGCGTCGACAAACTTGTCGCGACCGATCTCTAGGCGGCTGATGCCCTCGCTCTTGAGCTTCTTGTCGACCTTGGTCTGCGTGGCGATACCGGCGTGATCGGTTCCGAGCACCCAGCGCGTGGACTTGCCGCGCATGCGGGCCATACGAATGATGGCGTCCTGGATGGAGTCGTCGGTGGCGTGACCCATGTGGAGCTTGCCGGTCACGTTGGGAGGCGGAATGGTGACGGTGCAGTCGCCCACGCCCTCACGGCGCTTATAGTAACCGCCGTCGAGCCACTTCTGCAGGATCGCCGGCTCGTTGGTCGACGGATCGTAGTTCTTGGGCATTTCTTCCATATATTTCTCCCTTGCCCGTCGGGGAGGAATGTAGGCCCGATTTTCGCTCGGTCAGGTCCTGGGCTCGCTCGAAGACCACATTAAGTGGTCTTCGGCTCGTGCGGAATCTACGAAAATCGGACTTGCATTCCTCCCCTTAGGTATCGATTACTTCAGTCTGATATGACTTCGCTGAGGCTTAAACAAACACACAGAATAACACAGGTAGTTGGGGTTATTGCGTATATATAAAATAGCCTCCGACCGCGGGTGGTCGGAGGCTATTTGCAAGCACGTTTTTGGCTGGTTTAGCCGTAGATGCGCTGGGGCTGTTCTTCGCCCTTTACGGAGGCTTCGGTCACAACGACCTTGGAAACGCCCTCCTCACTGGGCAGATCGAACATTGTCTGCTGCAGCACGTCCTCGCAGATGGAGCGCAGGCCGCGGGCGCCGGTCTTGCGGGCGAGCGCCATGCGGGCGATCTCGTGCAGGGCGGCGTCCTCAAACTCAAGCTCAACGTCCTCGAGCTGGAACATCTTACGGTATTGACGCACCACGGCGTTCTTGGGCTCGGTCAGGATCGACACCAGGTCATCCTCGTCGAGCGCCTGCGTCTGGGTGACGACGGGCGTACGGCCCACGAACTCGGGGATCATGCCAAAGGCGTTGAGGTCCTTCGGGAGCACCTGACGCAGCAGGTCGTTCTCGTCGACCGAGGTGGGGCCGGCGATCTCGGAGTTGAAGCCCACGCCCTTGTTGCCCACGCGATCGGCAATGATCTTGTCCAGGCCCACAAAGGCACCGCCGCAGATGAACAGGATGTTGGTCGTATCGATCTGCAGCAGCTCCTGCTGGGGATGCTTGCGGCCGCCGGTGGGCGGAACGCTTGCCACCGTGCCCTCAAGAATCTTAAGCAGCGCCTGCTGAACGCCCTCGCCCGAAACGTCACGGGTGATGGAGAGGTTCTCGGCCTTGCGGGCGATCTTGTCGATCTCGTCCACGTAGATAATGCCCACCTGAGCGCGCTCAATGTCACCATCGGCAGCGTTGATGAGCTTGAGCAGGATGTTCTCCACGTCCTCGCCCACGTAACCGGCCTCGGTAAGCGCAGTGGCGTCGGCGATGGCAAACGGCACCTCGAGAATGCGGGCGAGCGTCTGGGCAAGCAGGGTCTTACCGGTACCGGTGGGACCGAGCAGCAGGATGTTGGACTTGGCGAGCTCCACCTCGTCCATATCATCGTCGAGCTGCGAGTCCATGTCGTCGTCAAAGGCAGACACCGCGGCGCCGCCCTCGATCACGCGGCGGTAGTGGTTGTACACGGCCACCGACATGGCGCGCTTGGCGTCCTCCTGACCCATAACATAGGCCGAAAGCTCGTCATAGATCTCGTGCGGCGTCGGCACGCGCGTGATGACCTGGCGGTCGTCCTCGAGCTCAAAGCCCTCGGTCTCGGGGTCAACAGCGGGCTGGGATGCAGCTTGGCCGTGGTCGTTGAGGAAGCCCGGCAGCTTGCCGTTGCGGGCGGCGTCCATAAAGTCCGAAGCCAGCGACTCCTCAAGAATCTCGGAACAGGCGGCGACGCACTCGTCACAGATAAAGATGTTGGTCGGGCCCTTTACGAGGCGACGGACCTGGCCCTGCTCTTTTCCGCAAAAGGAGCAGCGGATGGGGTTGCCGTTCTCGTCAAAGTTGTCCTGCATGTTACCGGCCATCCTAGGCGTCCTTCGCGGCGAGGTCGCGCGAGGTGACGATACGGTCGATCAGACCGTAGTCGAGGGCCTCGGAAGCGGTCAGGTAGTTGTCGCGCTCGGTGTCGGCCTGGACCTTCTCGATGGGCTGGCCCGAGGCGTCGGACAGGATCTGGTTGAGCTCGCGGCGAGTCTTCTTGATCTCCTCGGCAACGATCTCGATCTCGGTCTGCTGACCCTGGGCACCGCCGCTGGGCTGGTGAATCATGACCTTGGAATGCGGCAGGCAGAAGCGCTTGCCCTTGGCGCCGGCCGAAAGCAGCACGGCGGCCATGGACGCGGCCATACCGACGCAAATGGTCGAGACCTGCGGCTTAATGAAGTTCATGGTGTCAAGAATCGCCAGGCCGGAGTAAACCTCGCCACCGGGCGAATTGATGTAGAGCGAGATATCCTTCTCGGCATCCTGGCTTTCAAGATGCAGCAGCTGGGCAACGACCAGGTTGGCGCTGACGGAGTTGATCTCCTCGCCCAAGAAGATGATGCGGTCGTTGAGCAGGCGCGAATAGATATCGTAGCTGCGCTCGCCGCGCGGCGTCTGCTCGATAACGTATGGCACGAGGGCGGAATCGAACTTAGCGATCATACGCATCTCCATTTCTCTTACGGACCAATAGTGGTTCTAGATAAACGTACGGTGCCCGCATGCTATGCATTGGCTGGCACCGTACGAAGCAACCGGATAACCGGTGTATAACTTTACCCCATCACGGGCGCACGCATGCGCTCGCGGGCAAGGTGGCGAGAATTACTCGGCGTCCTTGGCGGTCTCGTCGACCTCGGTCACCTTGGCGTTCTCGACCAGGTGGTCGACGGCCTTGGAGCGACGGATGGACTCGCGGACGGCAGGCATGCGGCCATCGGCGATGAACTCGGCCTTGGAAGCCTCGACGTCCTTGACGCCGGCCTTCTCGAACTCGGCGTTGATGTCATCCTCGGTGACCTCGATCTTGAGCTCGCGGGCGAGGGCGTCCAGAGCCAGGGACTCACGGGCAACGTCGTTGGCCTGCTTGTGCAGGTCGCCGATGAACTGCTCCATGGTCAGACCGGAAGCGGGCAGCCAGGTGTCCAGCGTCATGCCACGAGCAGCGAGGTTGGACAGGAAGTTCTGGCCGAGCTCCTCAAAGACGGACTGCTCGTAGTCGGCGTCCATCTCGTCGAGCTGCAGACGCTCGGCGAGAGCGGAGACGCAACGGTTCTCCTTCTCGGCCGGCAGGCGAGAAGCCTTGTCCTGCTCGATCTCGATCTTGATGGCGTCGCGCATAGCGTCGATGCTGTCAAAGCCAAAGTCGGACTTGACGAGCTCGTCGGTGAGCTCGGGGGTGTTGCGGACCTTGATGCCCTTGACGGTGACCTCGACGGTGTGGGTCTCGGCCTCCTCGCCCTCCTCGACCTCGTCGGTCCAGGTGACGGTCTTGACGTCGTCAACGTTAGCGCCGATCAGGGCCTCGTTGAACTCGGCGGGGTTGCTGTCGCTACCGGCGATGAGCATGCGGCCCTCGGCGGCGAAGTTGTCGGCGTTCTCGACGGCCTTGAGGTCGACGGTGACGTAGTCCTCGGCCTCGACGGCACGACCCTCGACGTCCTCGAAGGTGGCACGGTAGTTGAGGAGCATCTCAACCTGGTTGTTGATCTCGGACTCGGTGACCTCCGCAGGGGGCATCTCGATCTCGACAGCGTCGAAGGAAGAGAGCTCGGCAGCAGGACGCAGGGAGAACTCGACGGTGTAGGTGTAGTCCTCGTGATCCTTGGCGAGGTCGAGCTCCTTGTAGTCACCGTTCTTGGTGGGAACGATGTCCAGCTCGTTGAGGACGGCGGGCTCGTTGGCGGCGATCAGGTCGTTGGTGGCCTGAGCGAGGGTAGCCTCGGCGCCAAGAGCGGAGTCGATGACCGGACGGGGGGCCTTACCGGCGCGGAAGCCCGGGAAGCGGTACTTCTTGGCGGTGTCCTTGTAGGCCTTCTTGATCGCGGCGTCGACGTCGGCGGCCGGGATGGTGACCGTAGCGGTGAGCTTGGCGTCCTTGACGTCAGAAGCGGTGATGTTCAACACGTTCCTCCTCATACTGCCCAGCTTATCTGAGGTGCTGGTACCTTTATGCAACAAGCGTCGCGAGGGCATAAGCCGACGCGGGTGCGTTGGTGCGGGCGAAAGGACTCGAACCTTCACGGGAATCCCACCAGAACCTAAATCTGGCGCGTCTACCAATTCCGCCACGCCCGCATGAGCGCACAGACTAGGAATGATAGCAGATACGAGCGGCAAGCGCACGCACACCTTTTACAGGCTCACGACCTCACCACGAGTACAAAAGGCGGGGCGAATTACCCCGCCCCGCCAATTACGACTTGCTCGCTGATCCACTACTCCCCCAGCAGGGCCTTCTCGGGCGTGATCGGCAGCGAGCGAACCTGATGTCCGGTGGCGTGTGCCACGGCCGAGGCAACGGCGGCGAGCGGCGTGTTGATGACGACCTCGCCGATCGACTTGGCACCAAACGGACCCGTCGGCTCGTAACTCGGCTCAAAGGCCACGCGAATGCTGCCGATATCCAGGCGCGTGGGCAGCTTGTAGCTCATAAAGTTGCCGGTGCGCAGGCGGCCGCGGTCGTCGTGCTCGACAATCTCGTAGAGCGCGTGACCGATACCCTGGGCAATGCCACCCTCGGCCTGGACGCGCGCGAGCGCCTCGTTGATAACGGTGCCGCAGTCCACAGCCGCCGCGTAGTCCACCACAGTCACCTTGCCGGTGGCCTTGTCGACCTCGACCTCGGCAATGCCGGCCATAAACGGCGGGGGCGAAACGGGCAGGCAGGCTGAGGCGTGCGAGGTGAGCGCGTCGCCGCCCGCGATGTTCTTGACGCACAGGTTGGCAAAGTCGCGCAGCGTGAGGTAGCGGTTCTGCTCGCGCGCGGCACGCTCGTCGGACAGGCGCACGTACTGGCCGTCGAAGACCACATCGGCGGCGTCAACGTCCCACATCTGGGCCGCCTTGGCGCAAATCTTCTCGCGCAGCTCGGTCGCGGCGTTCTTGGCGGCAAGGCCCGTCACGTACGTACCCGAGCTCGCGTACGAGCCGGCGTCGAACGGCGACACATCGGTGTCCACGCCGCGCACCACGATCAGCGAGCTCTCCACGCCCAGCTCCTCGGCGGCAATCTGCGCCAGGATCGTGTCGACGCCCATACCGTTATCGGTGGCGCCGGTGCCGATGGTAATGAAGCCGTCCTCTTCCAGGCGCATGTCGATGCCGGCGATGTCCACGTTGGAGATGCCCGAGCCCTGCATGGTGAGCGCGCAGCCCAGGGCGCGCACGCGGTCGCCCAGGTCGACGGCCAGCGGCTTGTCGCGCCAACCGATCATGTCCATCGCGCGCAGCAGGCAGCGGTCGAGCGCACAGGCGTTGAGCTTTTCGTTGTAGTACTGCGGCATGACCTCACCCTCGCGCACGATGTTCTTAAGGCGCAGGTCGGCGGGGTCCATGTGCAGCATGTCGGCGAGCTCGTTGACGGCGCTCTCCACGGCAAACTGGCCCTGGGTGGCACCGTAGCCGCGATACGCGCCGCCGCGGTTGGTGTTGGTGTAGACGGCGTCCCACCTAAAGCGGCTCGCCTTCACATGGTTGTAGATCGGCAGGCTCTTGTGGCCCGAAAGGCCGATCGTCGTGGTGGCGTGCTCGCCGTACGCGCCGGCGTTGGAAAGCGTATGCAGGTCGATGGCCGTGATGGTGCCGTCGTTCATGGCGCCCAGCTTAACGGTCATCTGCATCTGGTGGCGCGAGTTGCCCGCAGTGATGGTCTCCTCGCGGGTGTAGCAGCAGTAGCTCGGACGGCCGGTCTGCTGGGTGACGAACGCCACGAAGATCTCGCAGCAGCCCGTCTGCTTGGAGCCAAAGCCGCCGCCGATGCGCGGCTTAATGACCTGCACCTGCGACTGCGGAATGTCGAGCGACTGCGCGACCATGCGGCGCACGTGGAAGGGCACCTGCGTCGAGGTGGTCACCGAGATGCGGCCGAAAGCGTCGGTCGTCGCAAAGGCGCGGAAGGTCTCCATGGGCGCGGTCTGCGTGGCCTGGCTGGTGTAAGTGCGCTCAAAGACGATGTCGCTCTGGGCGAAGGCCTCGTCCAGATCGCCATAATCGCTGGTACCGCTGCACACCAGGTTGCGCGGAACATCGCCGCCCTGCGGGAACATAAAGGTCACGTCGCCCTCGGGGTGGACCACGATGTCGTTATCGAGTGCCTGGGTAAAGTCGAGCAGGGGCTCGAGCACCTCGTAGTCGACCTTGATGAGCTTGAGCGCCTTATCGGCGGCCTCCTCGGTCTCGGCGGCGACGATCGCCACCTCTTCGTTTTGGTAGCGGACGAGGTTCTCGAGAATCAGACGGTCGTAGGGACTCGGCTGCGGATAGCTCTGGCCGGCGATGGTAAAGCGGCGCTTGGGCACATCCTCGTAGGTGTAGACGCCCACGACGCCCGGCACCTTCAGGGCGCGCGACGTATCGATGGAGCGGATCTTGGCGCGGGCATAGGGGCTGCGCTTGAGCTTAACGATGAGCGCGCCGGCGGGCACCATATCGCCCGTGTAGACGGGACGGCCCTCGAGCAGGGCCTTCGAGTCCTTCTTGGGCTGCTTGTGGGTAATCTGCTTGTAGGTGACGCCGTCAGAGCTCGTGTCGTTGACCGGCAGCTCGGGCATCTCGAAGCCCACCTGCACGCCGGACTCGTTAAGGAAGCGCACGATGGCGCGCAGCTGGCTCTCGTAGCCGCTGCAGCGGCAGAGGTTGCCGGCGAGCTGGCGCGAGAGCTCCTCGCGCGTGGAGACGAGACTCGGATCCTCCTTGGCGGCGCGGGCAAGCGCCAGCACGTTCATGATGAGGCCCGGGGCGCAAAAACCGCACTGCTCGGCGCCTTCGGCAGCCATCGCACGGGCCAGCGCCTCAGACTCGGCTTTGAGGCCCTCGAGCGTGGTGATGGTGTGGCCCTCAACACGGGCGGCAGGAACCGAGCAGCTCAGCACCGGTTCGCCGTCGAGCCACACCGTGCACAGACCGCAGTTGGTGGTCTCGCAGGCGCAGCGCACCGACGCGCAACCCTGCTCGCGCAGCAGCGCAAAGAGCATGGTGTCGGGGGCAACCTGAACCTTGACCTTGCGGCCGTTGAGCGTAAAGGAAAGATCGATGAGTTTGGCAGCCATTAGCGCACCTCGCTAGAATCGACGCCGGGCACGCGGCGGCAGGAATACTCGTCCGTGGCATATTTGGGGACCTGAACGGTCTCGAGCTCGCGGGCAAGCGCGGCCGAAAGCTCAATGCCGGCGGCGCGGCGCACGGCCTGCACGGCAAGCGGCGCCGAGATGCGACGGCGATACTCGGCCGAGCCCCACATGTTGGTGCCGTAGCTCAACGCGCGTACGGACGCGGCCAGGGCGCGAAGCTCATCCTCGGAAGGATGCTCGCTGGTGAGGCCGCATGCCTCGCCCTGCAGCAGGGTCGCACGCAGCGGGCGGGCCCCCACGGTGACATGCCAGCTGTTATCCCACCAAGCGGCGGTAACGTTTAGGGAGGGGAAGTCGGTCGCGGCCTTGCGTACGGCCTCGTAGCTCGCGCGGTAGTCGTGCTTGACGACCACGACGTGCTCGATCACGTCGCGCACATAGCCCATGCTCACAAACTCGGCAAGCGGCACGCGGCCGGCACCCGTCAGCTCAACATACGAGTCGAGCGCGAGGAAGGCGGAGAGAACGTCCGAAAAACCAAAACGGCCGTAGATGCTGCCACCCACCGTGGCGGTATTGCGCAGCTGCACGCCCACAATGTCGTGGACGGCAAACTCGAATACGTTGTTGACGAGCGCGTTGAGCTCGGCATGGCGCTCGAGCTGGCGTAGGGTGCACATGGCACCGATGCGAAACTCGGTCTCGGTCTCCTCGATCTGATCGAGTCCGCAGGCCGAAAGGTCAATCGCCGTCGCCACACGACGCGAACCCAGGCGCATCCAGATGCCGCCGCCCACAATCTTGTTGTTGCGGTTTTTCTGCAAGAGCTCATAGGCTTCGGCCGCGTTTCCAACACGGACGTAGGTACCGAACTTGAGCACGTTCTCCCCCATCTCTTTACTTGTCCAGTACCTCTAAGTGTACCAAACGAGGGCGCACGACCCTCACCACCATAGAAAAAGGCCCCCGGCAGGAATTGCCGGGAGCCTTAAGCGCATCAGCTGGTGCTGTGTGGAGCTATGTTGAGCTGGATTTAGCAGACGCCCTGGGCGAGCATAGCGTCGGCGACCTTCAGGAAGCCGGCGATGTTGGCACCCATGACGAAGTTGCCCTCCTGGCCATACTCCTTGGCGGTGTCGTCCACGTTGTGGAACATGCCGCGCATGAGCTGCTCGAGCTTGCCGTCGACCTCCTCGAAGGTCCAGGACAGGTGCTCGGCGTTCTGGCTCATCTCCAGGCCGGACACGAGCACGCCGCCGGCGTTGGCAGCCTTACCGGGCATAAAGGCGACGCCGTTCTCCTGGAAGTAGGTCGTGGCCTCGATGGTCGTGGGCATGTTCGCGCCCTCGCCGACCACCTTGCAGCCGTTGGCGACGAGCGCCTGGGCGTCCTCGAGCAGCAGCGTGTTCTCGCGAGCGCAGGGCAGCGCGATGTCGCAGGGCAGCTGCCACACGCCGCGGCCGTCGCCCTCGTGCCACACGGCGTTGGGCTTCTCGTCAACGTACATAGCGAGCGTGACGCCCTTGTCGTGGCCGGAGCGCTTCTTGTTGTAGACGTGCTCAAGCACGGAGTAGTCGATGCCGTCGGGATCCTCGACCCAGCCGTGGGTATCGGAGCAGGCAAGCACCTTGCCGCCGAGCTGAGAAACCTTCTGGACGGCGTAGATAGCAACATTGCCGGAACCGTGAACGACGACGTTCTTGCCCTCGAAGGAGTCGCCGCGGCTCTTGAGGTACTCGTCCACAAAGTAGACCAGGCCGTAGCCGGTGGCCTCGGTACGGGCGAGCGAGCCGCCAAAGGAGAGGCCCTTGCCGGTGAGGACACCGGTCCACTCGTTGGTCAGGCGCTTGTACTGACCGAACAGGTAGGCAACCTCGCGGCCGCCAACACCCAGGTCGCCGGCGGGAACGTCGGTGTTGGGGCCGATGTGGCGATAGAGCTCGGTCATGAAGGACTGGCAGAAGTGCATGATCTCGTTGTTGGACTTGCCCTTGGGGTCAAAGTCGGAGCCGCCCTTGCCACCGCCCATGGGAAGGGTGGTCAGGCTGTTCTTAAGGATCTGCTCCAGACCCAGGAACTTGAGCATACCCAGGGTGACCGTCGGGTTAAAGCGCAGGCCGCCCTTGTAGGGTCCAATAGCAGAGTTGAACTCGACGCGGTAACCGCGGTTGACCTGGACCTTGCCCTGGTCGTCGACCCAGGGGACACGGAACATGACGATACGCTCGGGCTCGACGAGGCGCTCCAGCAGGGCGGCCTCCTCGTACTCGGGGTGGGCGTCGAGCGCCGGCTGGATGGTGCCGAGGATCTCGGTCGCGGCCTGGATGAACTCAGGCTGCTCGGGATAGCGGGCCTTGAGCTCTTCGAGAACTTTCTGCGTGTAGCTCATGCTTCCTCCAATGATGGGAAACGAAAAGTGTCGGTCGCGGCACCCCATGCGCCGCGAGCTTTATCGTGTATGGATAATATCGCACTGTTGCGGCAAAGTTTCGCATAAGCCGACGAGCAGATGTTTCGTTTTGATTACGATGCAGGTAGAGGCGTTTTTGAGTGCCTGACATGCAAAACCCGTGTTTCAAACCTGTTTCGTCCACGTGTTCCAAGCCACCACATTGGGGACAGGCACCTTTGTGGCGATGTTGGTGGTTAGAGGACGAGCTGATGGTAGTCGGCGGGGGTTATGCGGCCTTCGGTGGCAGCGCGGAAGGCGGCGAGTGCATCGCCCGAGAACGGCATGGCCCAGCACAGGCCGCAACCTGCGGTGATGGAGCCGGGCAGCGGCATGATGCGCCCAGGAACACCGGCGGCAAGGCACAGCTGTTCGCATTCCATCACATCGAAGGTGCTGTCGAACGACACGATGATTTTGCGTTCATGGTCGAGAGCATCACCGGACGGGCCTTCGCGGTGTGCATCGCGATACGCCGCGGCGGCCGCTTCCTCTTCCGCAGTATGTCCACAGCCACCGCAACCGCAGGTACAGGGTTCGGACCCGTCGCAAGTGCAAGGTTCTCCCGTGTCGGGACAAATATCGTGAGACATGGCAACTCCAATCGTCTAGGCGAGTAACTCGGCCGCCGCAAACTCCTCGGGCGTATTGACGTTCTCGAAGCAGAGCGTCGAGCCGGCGACCGCGACAATCTGAGGCTCGTCCAAATACCCGGCATTCACCCGGTCGATCAGGCAGCG
Organism: uncultured Collinsella sp.; assembly: GCA_900541695.1. Classification (GTDB taxonomy): domain Bacteria; phylum Actinomycetota; class Coriobacteriia; order Coriobacteriales; family Coriobacteriaceae; genus Collinsella. The sequence continues at coordinate 25,523 of UQKL01000001.1, forward strand.
GATTCGCTGACGGTCATCGGCGAGCAGCTCTTGGGCAACCGGCGCACACGCGTCACGGCGCCAGACGGCGCAAAGCGGCTCAATCCCCCGCTCCTCGCGCGGCACGCACACGTCGAGCGCCTCGGCCTCGACACAGCCAGCAAGGGCACCGATTAGCTCCGAAGAGACAAACGGCATATCACAGGCGACGATAGCAACGAGAGGCAGCCGGGCCGCAGTCAGCGAACTCGCGATGCCGCGCATGGCGCCCGCCGACCCTTCTAGGTCCGCCACCACACGCGGCACCAAGCCGCCAAACGCGCACTCCTCAAGAAAGGCAAGCTCGCTGGGACGCGACGTCGTCACGACCAACTCGCCGGCAACTGGCGCCAGCCGACCCAGCACGCGTTCGATGAGCGGCTCGCCGCAAAACGCCATGCGAGCCTTATCGCAGCCCATGCGCGAGGACATCCCGCCCGCTTGAACGACGCAAGAAAGATCGGCCCGTCTTACGGTAGTCATACGGCAAACCACCCCCATCGGCATGCTCAAAACCCGGCACGCGAAGCCAAATACCGTCGCCGATAAAGCGGGCGGTACGGCAAACCTGTGCAAAAACAAAACAGCGCCTTTGCGGCACGCAGCAAGACCGCGAGCACAAAAGCGCTGGTAGCGTATGGCGGGAACGTATGTGAATCGAACACATCCAAGACGTTTTGCACGCCTCGCAACGGTTTTGAGGACCGCGGAGCCCACCGGAGCCCATCCGTTCCCAAGTGCGCCGGTATTTTACCAAACCGAGCAGCCAATCTAGCGCAGGGAGCGCAGGCCGCCGGCATCCTTGTCGAGCACCGTAAAGCGCACGGCATCCAGGTGCTCCAAGATGCTGATGGCACGTTTGCGCGACACACCCAGCGCCTCGCGCAGCACGCTCGTGGTGGCAGCACCGCCGGCTTCGGCGATGGCGGCGGCGACGAGCTCGCGCGCGTGAGCCTCAGCGGCAGCGGACAGGGCAACGTCGCGCTCGACCTTGACGATCGAGCGGTTGAGCGAAAGCTCGCGCAGGGCACGCGTCATGATGTCGCAATCGAGCTGAAGCTGCTCGCCCACCTCGGGCAACGTCGGCGTATCGAGTCCGGCCTCGTCCAGCAAGGCAACGATGCGCCCGCAGACCTCGCGCACCACACGCGCCGCGGCGGCTGCGGAATGCGGGTCGAACACCTCGGCCCCCTCGGAGGCGCACACGCCACGCGAGCAGCCCTCGGCAATCAGAGCCGCGGCAACGCCTTCATCTGCGGCAGGCCACGCAGCATGGGCAACGGCGCCGGGCGTAAAGCCCGTCTCCTTGGGAGCTGCCGCGTGCATGGCTGACAGGGTCGCCGCCAGGGCATCCATAGCGGCGTCGAGCGCGGAAGAATCTGCATACAGCGAGCCATCCGAGCCAGCCAGCGCGCAAGCAGCGCCCTGCGCCACCAACCCACGCAGTGCGACATCGGCCTCGCCGACACCAAGATCCAAAGCCTCGGCAACATCAACCGCCGTAACCGGCAGCGTCTGCAGCGCCAGCCAAGCGCCCACACCGCCCGCGATATCGCCGGACTCGATCGCCGCATACAGCGCACGCTCTCCTTCGGCAAGCTCGCGCGAGCGACGGCAGCGCGAAAGCAGCACACGCCCGCCGCCAATAAGCATAACGGGCGAATACGACAGCACCACGGCATGGTCTCCGGCTCGCAGCGGCAGCGGCTCCTCCAAGCGCACCTGTACGGTACGGGTCTCGCCCACCGCCATGGGGGCCTCGCCCTCCAAAAGCATGATGCGGCCGCCGACCTCGGCCGTACCCGCCATCACGTGCACACGCGCACCCGACTCGAGCGCGCGCGGCTTGGCTCCCTCGCGACCCAAATACGTAAACGCCATCATAAAGCGCAGCGTCTGGCCAAAGCGACCCGCCACACTGAGCATCTCACCGCGATCGAGCGCGGCGACGCCGTCACCAACCAGGTTGAGCGCCACACGCTGACCGGGAAGCGCCTGCTGCGTGTCGCCATGCACTTGGATCCCGCGTACGCGGCAGGCCGTGCGCGACGGCAGCGCGACGAGCTCATCGCCCACCGCAACCGGCGCATCGTGCAGTGTCCCTGTCACGACGGTGCCGGCGCCCTTGATCGTAAAGCAGCGGTCAATCGGCAAGCGCGGCGCAGCATCGGTGCGCTCGGCACGGTCGCGGCAGGAATCCCAGCAGGCACCGACCTGATCGTCAAGCGCGGCCAGCAGCGCGTCAATCCCCTCGCCGGTCTTGGACGACACGGGGACCATCGGCGCGCCCGCAAACACGGTACCCGACAAAAAGTCATCGACATCGAGCTCGGCAAGCTCGGTCATCTCGGCGTCGGCCAGGTCGCACATCGTCAACGCGACCACCATATGCGTAACGCCCAGCAGCTCCAGCACATGCACGTGCTCGCGGGTCTGCGGCATCACGCCCTCGACAGCCGAAACCACCAGCACCGCCACGTCGATGCCCGTGGCGCCCTGCACCATGGCGCGCAAGTAATGCGCGTGGCCCGGCACGTCGACCAGGCCAACGATCTTGCCACTCGGCAGTGCCAGCTCGCCAAAGCCCAGCTCCACGGTCATACCGCGACGGCGCTCAACCTCCAGACGGTCGGGATTCTTGCCGGTCAACGCCTCGATCAGTGCCGACTTACCATGGTCAACGTGGCCCGCCGTGCCAACGATAACGGGACACTCTACCAGCGCTTGAACCTCACTCATCGAGCAATCGCCTTCTCAACGCACGCGACGAGCGTCGATGCCGCCGTCTCGATATCGCGGTCGCCCACGAGCGTACGGACGTCAAACAAAATGCGATCGTGCGAGGTTCGTGTGACGACCGGAGTGTCGAAATCTTGGACGAGCAAGCGCTTGAGTGCGTCAACGGAAAGACGCTCATCGACAAGACGCACGGCAACGCACATGGTGGGCAACTCGACGGTAGGCAGCGAGCCGCCGCCGGGAGCCGACGACTCCTCGACGATCTCCACCTGAACGGCGCACGGGCAGCCAGCCTTATCGAGGCCCGCCACCATCAGATCGCGCAACTTGCGTGCGCGACGCTCCAGATGAGCCTGCGGAAGCGTGAGCATGTTGAGTACCGGCACCTCGCGATGGGCCACATCCGCCCCGTCCATGTAAATGCGCAGTGTAGCCTCGAGCGCCGCCAGTGCAAGCTTACCCGGACGCAGGGCACGCATAAGCGGATGCGACCCGCAGGCCTGGACCAGATCGCGACGACCCATGATAATGCCCGCCTGCGCGGCGCCGAGCAGCTTATCGCCCGAGCATGACACGATATCGAGCCCCGCCGCGACCGAAGCCGGCGTGGTTTCTTCGCCTCCGCGCACCAAGATGTCGTCGGGCAACAGCGCGCCCGACCCCTGGTCCTCGTAGAACAGCAGGCCATGCTTGTGGGCCAGGGCGGCAAGCTCCCGAGAGCCTACCTCCTCGTGAAAGCCCTCGATGCGATAGTTGGAAGGATGAACCTTGAGGATCATGGCCGTATCGGGTGTGATGGCTTGCTCATAATCTGCCAGGTGCGTGCGGTTGGTGGCGCCGACCTCGACGAGTTTGGCGCCCGAAGCCGCCATGACATCGGGGATGCGGAAGCTGCCGCCGATCTCGACAAGCTCGCCGCGGCTGACGATAACCTCTTTGCCCGCGGCATGGGTCGCCAGCACCAGCAGCACCGCGGCGGCGTTGTTGTTGACCACGAGCGCGTCCTCGGCACCGGTGAGTGAGCGGATGAGCTGCGCGGCATGCTCCTTGCGCGACCCTCGCGAGCAGGTGTCGACGCTGTACTCGAGCGTGCTGTAGCCGCGCGCGACCTCGGCCACGGCCTTTGCCGCCGACTCCGCGAGCGGGGCGCGGCCCAAGTTGGTATGGATGACCACACCCGTGGCGTTGACGGCAGGGCGCAGGCTCGGCAACGCGGAGCGGTGCGCACGCCACTCGATGGCCGAGGCAAGGTCGCGCTTAGAGCGCGGGGCAGCACCGGCGCGAATGGCTGCGCGCTCCTCGTCGAGCTCGGCCGTCACGGCGGCATGCACCACCGCGTCGCAGGTCTCCCCCGCCGCCTTCACGACCGGCCACTCGGCAAGCAGCTCGTTGACGGAAGGAATGGCGCGCAGGCGGGCGCGTAACTCATCGGACATGTTCTGGCTATCGCTCATGTACGGCCTTTCAAAAGAAACGTGGATCAGTCTAATGCATCAGCTGAGTCAATTACTCGTTATTATCCTCGCGCCGCGATCTTTTCCACGCGAACGGCGTTTTCCTGGGTGAGCGCGGCACCCGTCAACGGGTCCCAGCGCAGCGGCGTATGGTCGAGTGGGCCCACGCCCAAGGCTTGAGCGCCACCGGCATCGGCGCCAAACGAACGCCCGCCGGGGGCGGCCGAGGTGAAGATGCACGCCGGATGCAGATACGGCGTCGTCTCCACGCGCACGCGGTCGCGGCCCAAATCGCTCACAAGTTCGACGACCTCGCCATCGGCGATGCCCATGTGCGCAGCGGCATCGGCATTCATCTGCACGGCATCCAGGTCCGATCCAGCCTCAGCGGCACCTTGGGCCGCGAGCCTGCGCGAAGTATGCGACTCAAAGGGACGGTTGCCGCTAATGAGGCGAAACATCCCCGGGCCGGGCTCCACCATGGGAGCGATCCAGTTGGGCACACGACCCATGCCGGCTCGCTCCCATATGTCGCTTGCCAGCGCAATCTTGCCGCCGGCAAGCGGAATCACCGGCTCACCCGTGCGTGTCGGCAGCCCCATGCCCGTATCGGCCCAGCCGCGCTCCTTGAGCTCGTCCAGATTGATCCCAAAAGGCGCCACCTGGGCAGCCGCCAGATCGTCAGACGTAAACTGGAAGTACTCGCCCACGCCACACGCCTGCGCCAGACCGGCAAAAATCTCCCGACCGGGACGTGTGTCGTCATGCTGCACGGGCAGCACGGCATTGCGGTAGAACACGCGCGCATCGTTGGCGCCAACGACCGTGCCCACACCGCGGTCGGCCTCCAGATACGTCACGTCGGGCAGCACGAAGTCAGAAGCACGCGCCGTCTCGGACCAGCGAATATCAATCGTCACGAGCAAGTCGAGCTGCTGCAAAATACCCAACCAAGCCTGCGCATTGCCATAGCCCGCACCGGGGTTACTGGCATAGACGATGAGCCCACGCAAATCGCCAGCAAGAATCGACTGACCGATGGTCGTGCACAGGCCGCGCACCGGATCGACCAGTGGATAGCGCTCGGACCCCAGCTTGGGCCCGCGTGGCACCGGCGGCGTCGCAAAGCGTGCGGGATCGAGGTCGCCCAACACAAGCGGCGTGGGCGGGTTGAGCGCGCCGCCCGCGTGTCCGATGCAGCCCAGCAGCACATCGACCAAGCAAATAGCGCGCGCGGTCTGGGTGCTATTGGCATACGCGATACCGATGCCGCCATGAAAGCCCGCGTCCACCACAGCGGCAGGCGCGGCGGCAGCGAGATCGCGCGCCGTGGCGGCGATCTCTGCGGCCGGCACGTCGCACATCGACTCGGCCCACTCGGGCGTCCAAGCGCTCGCCGCCTGCGCCAGCTCGTCAAAACCCGTGGTATAGCGGGTCACGAACTCGTGATCGTACAGGCCCTCGGCAATCAACACGTGGACAATACCCAACAGCAGCGCCAAGTCGCAGCCCGGGCGCACGCGCAACCAGCGGTCGGCAAGCGCCGCAGAGCCACTGCGCCGCGGGTCGACCACGATAATCTTCGCCCCACGGCGACGCGCATCGTTGAGCGCATCAACGGCCCCCATCGTCGACGAATCGACAATGGAACGCCCCAGATACATGATGCAATCGGTATGCGCCAGGTCGGAGGCGGGACTATAGCCCAGGCTGTGCTCCCAACCGGTAAGTCGGCTTACCTCGCAGGCACCGTCGGCACCGTATACGTTGGGCGAGCCCAGCGCATGCATAAAGCGATACGCCCAGTAGCGGTCGAACGAGGGCACGCCGAGCGTCATGCCCAGCGCGCGCGGACCATGCCCGTCAACAATCCCCCCAAGGCGCGCAGCGATCTGCGCAAACGCCTCGTCCCAGGAAATCGCATCGAACCCCGAGCCATCCTGGCGGAGACGCATGGGGTGCACGATGCGGTCGCGCTCGTCAAACGGCATTGCCAGGCGATGGCGTCCGCGGGCGCACAGGGCACGCGCCGCGCACGGATGCCCCACAACCGGCAACTCGGCCACCACGCGACCGTCCTCAACGCGTGCCGCAAAGGCGCAATCGGCATAGCATCCCCCGCATGTGGTCACCACGGCGCGACCGTCACGCTTCACAGCAGATGCCATCTCGATTACCCCTTTCATCAGCCAAACACAACAGGCCAAAAGCCCGGCAACGAGCCCCAGACCCAAAAAGCCTCCCGCACGGCAACGCCCCGCGGGAGGCCCAACGTCAAACAGGCGGCACCTTACGCCTCGGACTTCTTGGCGTAGATAAACCAGTAGCCGAGCGCGACCAGAACCGCGCCGCCCACGATGTTGCCCAGCGTGGCGGCGGACAGGTTAAACGCAATGCCCGCGGCGTTGAGCGCATCGGCGCCGGCGACGTCGGCACCGTAGCCGCACGCGTGCATCACGGCACCCATGGGCAAAAAGTACATGTTGGCAACGCAGTGCTCAAAACCGCAGGCCACAAAGGCGGCGATGGGCAGCAGAATGCCCACAACCTTATCGACCACGGTCTTGCCGGCGGTACCGATCCACACGGCCAGGCACACAAAGATGTTGCACAGGATGCCGCGGAAGAAGATCGTCACCCAGTCGATCGTCACCTTGCCGGCGGCGACGCTCACCATGGAATTGGCGACCGCCTCGCCGTTGAGCTTGTAAATGCCGGCCATGTACACCAAAAAGACGATGAACAGGGCACCGACAAAGTTACCGACCCATACGACGACCCAAGCCTTGAGCATCTGGACCAGGGTGATCTTTTTACTCTTGAGCGCGCAGACCATAAGCGAATTACCGGTAAACAGCTCGGCGCCGCACACCAGCACCAGCACCAGGCCCAGGCAAAAGCACAGGCCGCCCACGACGCGCTGGGCACCCCAGCCCAGCGTGCTGTCGCTCAAGAACACGGTAAAGAACAGACCACCGAAGGCAATAAACGCACCGGCGAACATTGCCAACAGAAAGGCCTTTGCGACCGGCAGGTTGGCCTTGGTCACGCCGGCGGCCTCGGTCTTGGCCTCGATCGCGGCGGGCGCCAGGCAATCGGGAGCGGGGTACTCCGCCTTGGAATCTGCCATGTCAATCACTTCTTTCCTAATCAGCAGGGACAAGCGCTCCTATTGCTCTTGCCCCAAGCGGACAAAGTGGGAAAAGTCGTTGGCGGCCACGGCGTCGTACACGGCGTCGACGGCGTCAAAGACCTCCGGGGACATAGGGTTGTAGAACTCCGTGTCGCCCGGCTGAATCCCAACGAAGACGATATCATCACACGATTGCTCAATCTCTTCGATCAGAATCGACAAAGGAAGCGAATGCGTGGTGAACATCGACTTGCGGGCCACGTCACGTTTGTCGAGCAAGCGGATGGCGCCGACGGGCAGCGCCATGTCGGCGGCATCGACCAAAACCAGACGCGGCGGACGCTCGCGCTTGACCTCGATGATGTCGTCCTCGGGCGTTTGCCCGCCGTCGATGGTGTACCAACCGGCGATGGGTGCGTCCTCCATCTTTTTGGAGAGCACGGGGCCGGCGGCATCGTCGGCACGCAGCACGCTTCCCGCCGTGAGCACGATACCCGCAAACGGGGCGCCGTTCACACGTCCATCCACAACGTGACCCATTACTGCAACCTTCCCGTCAGGTACACGCCCGACACATCGCGCACGCGCTCAACCAGATCGCGGAACTTCATCAGAAACGCGACCTGCTGGGCATGCAGGCCAAAGTCGTCGTCGAACACCGAGATGCCGGCCTTGGCCGAGCCGCGAAAACCGCGCTCGTCGAGCAGCGTGTCGCAGGCCTCGAGCAGCGACGGCACCGCCGCCTTGTCGAGCTGGCACTCGCCAAAGGAGCGGATGGCCTCGAACTTGGTCTTGGCCTCCCCCTCCGGCAGCGCGTCGATAAGCGTATAGAACACGTTCACCGGCACCGACAGGCGCGGCTCAAAGCAGTCGAGCACGCCGGTATGGTGGCCCACGGCGAGCGTGTAGTACAGCACGTCGCAGGCCTCCTGGGGAACGTCTTCCTCGGTCTCCACAAACTTACGCGTGAGCTCGTAGAAGACCACCTGGTCGGGCGTATGGCCCAGGCAGGGGTCGGCGACGCCCTCGGCAGCCTCGTCGCTTGCGCGCGAGGCATCGCCAAAAGAGCCGCCGAGCATGCCGGGGCCCGCAAAGTAACCAGAGCGGTCCGTGAGCTCCATCTAGCGACCTCCGGCCAGCACCAGATCCCGCAGCGCCGAGTACACCTCGACGCGGCGCGGATCGTCCTGCTTGTCGATGAGCAGCGCCATGGCACCGCGGATATCGCCCTTGGGCGCGCCCTCGAGCGTATCCATAAACTCGTTGGCCAAGTCGCGGCCGTAACGGTAACCGCTCATGGCGCGAGCTTCGCGCTCAATGGCAACGCGCAGCTTGTACGGCACGCCGGGGTGCAGGATATCGGCCTGCTCGCCGGCGGCCTCCACCGTGGTCTCGGCATGGAGTTTTTGGTCCAGCAGACCAAGTGCCATGGCAAAGCCGTAGACGGTCTGCGCGGGGCTGGGCGGGCAGCCGGGGATGTAGACATCGACCGGCAGAATCTTGTCCGTGCCGCCCCAGACGCAGTAGTTGTCGTAGAAGATGCCGCCGGTGCAGCCGCAAGCGCCATAGGACACCACGATCTTGGGATCGGGTGCGGCCTCAAAAGCGCGCAGGGCCGGCATGCGCATGGCACGCGTCACGGCACCGGTGTACAGCAGCACATCGGCGTGACGGGGCGAGGGCACGACCTTGATGCCAAAGCGCTCGACGTCGAAGACGGGCGTGATGGAACCAAAGATCTCGATCTCGCAGCCGTTGCAGCCGCCGCAGTCGACACGGTAGACGTACACCGAGCGCTTGATCTTCTTAAGAAGGGTCGCCTTGGCCTTCTCGATGCTCTCGTCGAGCTCGATCTTGGTCGGGCGGTACTGAAGCCGCTCGGGTAAAAGCGTGGGTTCGGCCATGGTTACTCCTCCTTCGTATCAAAATCCATAATGATGCCCTCGACCGGCGCAGGACCGGCGGGAATCTCGGGCGCATCGGGGTTGAGCTCACGGTCGATATACTCCGGGTTCACGCCGTGGCCGCCCAGATACTCCATGCCGGGGCCCTGGGGCTCACCGGACGCAAGCGTCTCGTTGGCAGCCATGCCGGCAGCGTTGCCGGTCTTTACGGCCGAAGCGGCGCGCAGGGCGTCGAGCTCGCGCTTGCACTCCTGGCACATACCGACGGTACGGGCGGCCTGCTCGGCCTCCATGCCGCCGGCCTTTTGCAGCAGGCGCTTGGCGTAGTCGATCTCCTTGTGCGGGGCAAACGGCTTGCCGCAACGCGAGCAGTGCTCGAGCGTGTAGACGCTCTTGCTGGTGAGGTCGTCCTTGCTCATGACGGCCAGCTCAAACTCCTCGGTGAGCTTGATGGCCTCCATGGGGCAGGCTTCCTCACAGCGGCCGCAAAAGATGCAGCGGCCGTAGTCGATCGACCAGGTAATGGTATCGGCCGCAAGGTCAGTGTCCATGCGAATGGCATCGGCCGGACAAGCCACGCCGCAGGCACCGCAGGCGATGCAGAGCTCGGCATTGTGCTCGGGCTTGCCGCGCATGTCCTTGTTGGTGGGAAACGGCGCAAACGGGTACTTGACCGTCGCGTCGCCGGCCTTGGCGTTAACCTTCCAAAGCTTCAGCATATTAGAGTGCCTCCTCATCGAGCGGAGCGGCCAAGGTGCCCTCGCCCGCAAGCGGCGACTTGTCGCGCCAGACGTTCTCGAACTGCTCCTTGTCGAGCACGTGGTCGCGCTTGGCGGCGACATCGGTCACCGTCACGCGATCGGTGCAGGAGTAGCACGGGTCGAGCGAGCCGACGATCAGCGCCGCGTCGCCCACGGTGTTGCCGCGGAACATGTAGCGCAGGACCGGCCAGTTGCTGTACGTGGCGGCCTTGGCGCGCCAGCGGTAGCACTTCTGGTTATTGCCGAGCATGGCCCAGTGCACGTCCTCGCCGCGCGGGGGGGTGCGGACGATTTCTTGGACCGCGCCTAGGCGTATCCAAGCTTCCTGCGGTACTCCATCGGGCTCAGCCACTCGAGGGACTTCTTGATGCGCCCGTCCCGATAGTACACGAGGTAGGCCTCGAGCCTCCCCATGAACTCCTCGGCCGTCACGCCCTCCCAGTCCCTGTAGCGGAAGAACTCGTTCTTGAGGCGGCCGAAGAAGCCCTCGCAGGCCGAGTTGTCCGGGCTGCAGCCCTTCGCTGACATGCTCCTGACCAGGCCGTTCTCCTCGCAGATCCCGATCCACTCCGGCCAGCGGTAGTGGCCGCCCCGGTCCGAGTGGATTGTCGTGCGCGCGCCCGCCGGCCTCGCCGCGCAGGCCTTGAGCAGGCTCGAGTTCGCGAGGCGCTTGTCGGGGTGCAGCCCGATCGACCAGGCGACGGGCATCCCGTCGAAGCAGTCGATGACCGGGCTCAGGTAGACCTTCTCGCCGCCCGGGAGCCTGAACTCGGTGATGTCGGTGAGCCACAGCCGGTTGGGCTCGTCGGCGTGGAAATTCCTGTTCACGAGGTTCTCCGGCGCCTTGGAGACCTCGCCGGCGTAGGAGCTGTAGCCCCGGGCGCGCCTCCTGTTGTAGACGACCTCGAGGCCCTCCTCGCGCATCACGCGGGCCACGCGCTTCTCGCTGGCGCGGACGCCCTCGCGGCGCAGGCGCGCCCAGACGGTGCGGTACCCCCAGCACCCCGAGCCCTCGCGGAAGATGCGCACCACGCGGTCGCGTATGTCGGCGTCGCGGTCGCGCGGCGCGGCGACGCGGGGCCTCCAGTACTCATAGGAGCTCTTCGATATCCTCAAGAAACCTGTGATCGAGCGGAGGGGCAGGGCGGTCGCCCGCCTCAATCTCTCGCCGAGCTCGCACTTGCTCCTGTTCGAGATCGAAGCCGGGTCCCACCCTTCCGCTTTTAGGTCGGCCAACACCGCCCTGAGCAGCAGGTTCTCTATCTGGTCCTCGTTGAGTCCGGCGAGCGGGCCGGTCGCGGGCGGGGCGTAGATCGACTTGTCGGGGCCCAAGCTGGCCTCCTTCCGTGGCGGTTTCCTCGCCACGATTCTACAGCCCCGCCGGTGTAGCTGCGCGGGAGGTGCCCCGTCGCCCACTTCTTGGCCGCGCTCACCGTGACCCCCGCGAACTCCGCGGCGGCGGTGGGCCCCATGCCGTCCTCCGTCGCCAGGAGGAAGAGCTCGACCTTCTCCCTGCTGTACATGCGAACCTCCAGTCCGGACCGCCCCGCGGTCCAACTTTCTGTCCGCACCCCCTAAAAGCCGAAAAACAGTCCGTATTTCACCGCAACTTAGGAGGGGATGTGGGGTCCCCGGCATGTATATGAAAACGACTCTGGCGCCAAATGAAGCCAAAGCCGTTAAAACTATCCTATGGAGCGGGCGACGGGAATCGAACCCGCGTCATCAGCTTGGAAGGCTGGGGTTCTACCATTGAACTACGCCCGCAAGATATGGTCGGGACGACAGGATTTGAACCTGCGACATCCTGCTCCCAAAGCAGGCGCGCTACCAAACTGCGCCACGTCCCGAAGGTGTTGAGCAGCTAAGGTCTAGACCTTGCGTGTCCCAAAGCGAAGGAAATTATAGGGGAGACTCCCCGCCTGTGCAAGCGCAGAAACCCTAGCTCCTCGAATGTGCGACAAACTGGCTATGAACCAGACCAATCACAAACGCGACCACAGCAACCGGCGCCCACGCAGCGCCGATATCTGCCAGCGGCAACGCATCAAACGGCAGCCACGCGCCAGCAAAGAACGCATCGCGGACCGAAGTGATTACGCTCTGTACCGCGACAACGCCGCCGACCCAGACCCACACCTGCGGGTGCGCGTCGCAAAAGCCGTGCACCAGGCCCATCAGTACCAGTACGATGGCAACGGGATACAAGGCGTTGAGCATGGGCACCGAGAACATAAGAATCACGTCGAGGCCCACATTGGAGAGCACGCACGAAAACGCCGCGAACACAAAGGCGAGAACCGCGAAGGGACGGCGCATGGCCTCCTCAGAGGCCTCCGCTCCACCTTTAACCACATACGTCTCGCAGAAGTAACGCGAGCAGCAGCTGATGAGGCCGATGCACACGTTCATGCAGGCAAGGAAAAAAATCGCAAAGACCACGACCGTGCCGACAAGGCCAAAGTGCATAGACGCCGAACGGGCGAGGATGGCAGCACCGTTAGTGGCATCGGGCATAACCGTGCCGAGCTGCATGCCGGCAAGCGCCAGGCCGCAGTAGATGATGGCCATGAGCACACCGGCGATCACACCGGAACGCGAAATCTCGAAGGCCACGCGCTTATCGTCGGTAACGCCCAACTCGTGGATGGTCTCGGCGATGATAATGCCAAAGGCGAGCGACGCGAGCAGGTCCATGGTCTGATAGCCGGTCAAAAAGCCCTGCACGGCGGCGCCGGCATTGTAGGGAGCCTGAGGCGCGGCAGCCGGTCCCAGCGGCGAGATCACGGCAGCACCCACGACCAGCACGATGAGCGCAATGAGCGCGGGGCCTGTAATGCGACCGAGCACGCGCGTGATGACACCCGGGCGCAGCGTGAGCGCAAACGCGACGACGAAGAACCCGATGGCAAACACCAGACGTGCCGTGCCGAGCGAAACGCCCTCGGGCAGCAGCGGCACCAGCATCTCGAAGGCCGTGGAGCTCGTGCGCGGAATAGCCAGACACGGACCGATAGCCAGATACACCGCCGCGACAAAGAACTCACCAAACTTGGGGTGCACGCGGCCGGCAAGCTCGCGTGCCGTTCCGGCAAGCGCCACGGCAATAAAACCCATGACGGGCAGGCCGATGGCGGCAATAAGAAAGCCGAGCATGGCGACCGACGTGGCAGAGCCTGCCTGCAGCGCCAGCAGCGGCGGAATAATGAGGTTGCCGGCGCCAAAGAGCATCGAGAACAGGGCGATGCCGACGGTAACGACATGGTCGGAGCGTAGACCACGCGAGGCGGATGAGGCCATGAGAGCACCTTTCGAATCAAAACAAAAACGGGACGGGCAAAAGACCCGTCCCGCAAGTATATACGCTTTAGCAGGCTAAATTGCGCAAAGCGTCGATCGCGGTGTCGACTTCTTCGGCCGTGTTGAAGTAACCAAACGAGAAGCGAACCACGCCCTGGCGCTCGGTTCCCAGCGCGCGGTGCATGAGCGGGGCGCAATGGGCGCCGGGGCGCGTCGCAATTCCCCACCCTTGCATGAGCGCGTCCGAGATCTCGGCCGAATCGATATCGGCTACGTTGAGCGACACAATCGCAGAGCGCGTCGGCTGGTCAAAGGCACCGTAGAGCTTAATCCCCGGAATCTTGCGCACACCGGCAAGGAAGCGATCAGCGAGCGCACGCTCGTGGGCAGCAATCGCCTCGATCCCACCCTGGGCCTCGATAAAGTCGAGACCTGCGGAAAGTCCCGCGATGCCATGACCGTTGAGCGTGCCCGCCTCAAGGCGCGTGGGCCACTCAAGCGGCTGCAGCGCATCGAAGCTGTGCACGCCCGTGCCGCCCATGGCCCACGGAGCCACGTCAATGCCCTCCGCCACGGCCAGGCCGCCGGTGCCTTGGGGTCCCATGAGCCCCTTGTGGCCGGTAAAACACACCACGTCGAGCCCCATGGTATCCATGTCAATCTTCGCCGTACCGGCAGACTGAGAGGCATCGACGATCACCAGCGCGCCGGCCGCATGGGCGATGGCAGCAACACGCGAAACGTCGACCGCGTTGCCGGTCACATTGGAAGCGTGCGTCACCACCACGGCACGCGTACCGGGCGTGACCAACCGCTCGAGCTCGTCGTAGTCGAGCGCGCCGTTCGCGTCGCAGCCCGTATGCTCAACCGTCACACCCTGCTCCGTCGCCAGGCGATTGAGCGGACGCAGCACCGAGTTGTGCTCGAGCACCGTCGTGACCACGCGGTCACCGGGACGCACCACGCCACAGATGGCGGTGTTGAGCGCCGCGGTGGAGTTGGGCGTAAAGCACACATGGTCCGCCCTCGGGCAACCCAAAAGGCGCGCGAGCTTGGCACGGCAAGCGTGAATCGTACGAGCGGCATCGAGGGCGCCCGACGTGGCACCGCGCCCGGCATTGCCGAGCGAGCACATCGCCTGCGTCACGGCATCGATGACCGTCTGCGGCTTGTGCATGGTCGTCGCCGCGTTATCCAGGTAGATCATCGCACGACCTCCCACATATCGATCACGGTAAAGCCCTCGGTGGGAACGCCCGCCGCGGCAAGCTCGCCGCGCAGCAGTTCCTCATCCGCAGGCAACGCCTTCCATGCCAAACCGCAGCCGGCAGCGACCTCCCCGGGCACGGGAATCGTGCGCCCGGGAAGGCCGCGCTCGATGCATAGGGTCTCGCACCCCATGGCGGCCGCCGTGGTAGGAAACGTGATGACAAGCGCAGGGCGCTTCTCCCTCATGGCAACTCCAACCAATACGCTACGGGCGCACGACGCGCACGGCCTGCTCCATCTTCTCCACGATCACGTACATGTTGGTGACCTCGCCCACGGCAAGCTGGTCCTTAATGCCATAGTGGTCGAGGCAGGTGCCGCAGGTAAGGATCTCGACGCCCTGCTCGGCCAGACCCTTCAGGTCGTCGAGTACCGGTGAGCCCTCGACGGTGAGCTTGGCGCCGCCGTTATAGAACAGCATGGTCGCGGGCAGCTCCTCCTGCTGCGTCACGGCAAAGATAAAGGCCTTCATGAGCTTGTGGCCCAGCTCGTCGTCGCCGCGGCCCATGCAGTCGGTGTAGACGGAAATGACGAGCTTGCCCTTGCCGGCGCTGGCATCGCAGAAGGCAGCGCCATCCTGCTCGGGATCAGCCACGGCAACGGCGCCAGAGGTCGCCACGGTCACGTGCCACTCGGCGTCAGAAACCTTCTCGACCGAGGCCGTGCAGCCCTTCTCCTGCGCCATCTTGGAGATGTTCTTGACGGCGGTCTCGTTATCGACCGAGGTCACGACTGTACCCTCGCCATCAAGCTGCTTCAGGGCTTTGAGCGTCTTGACGACGGGCAGCGGGCAGGCATCGCCCATGGCATTGACTTCAATCTTGGTAGACATAGTATTTCCTTTCGAATTAATCGTTTTAGAACGGTACAGAGCTCAATAAACGTGTCGTTAACGGACAACGCGAACGGCAGGACCGCCCGGCACCGGCTCGCACACGCGGCCGATTGTGGCGGCAACGCGCCCTTCGGCATGTAAACGACGCGCAAGCTCATCCACATCGGCAGCAGGTGCCGCGATAAGCAGGCCACCAGACGTCTGCGGATCGTACAGCGCATCCAGCATGCCCGGCTCCAGATCTTCGTCGGCCGTCACGCGCGGGCCAAAGAAGTCCTGGTTGCGGTAGGAGCCAGCGGGGATAATGCCCAGACGCGCCATGTCGAGCACCTGGTCAAAGAGCGGCACCGCCCCCGACGCAAGCTCAATCTGCACGCCCGAGCCCTCGGCCATCTCGCACGCATGCCCGATCAGGCCAAAGCCCGTAATGTCGGTGCAGCCGTGAAGTTCGAGCCCCTCGGCCAGACGAATCGGCGCCTCGTTGAGGGTGCACATCGAGTCAAACATGGCTGCGGCCTCGTCCTGCTCGATAAGCTCGCCCTTAATGGCCGTGGTGATGATGCCCGAGCCCACCGGCTTGGTGAGCAGCAGTACATTACCCGGGCGCGCCCCACCGTTGGCAAGCATGCGGTCGAGCTGCACAAAACCCGAGACGGACAGGCCGTACTTGGGCTCATCGTCGTTGATGGTGTGGCCGCCCGCGATGGTGCAGCCCGCCTCGACGCACTTGTCGGCGCCGCCCGCCAAGATCTGACCGGCCACCTCCACCCCTAGGCAGCTGGGGATGCAGAGCAGGTTCATGGCATGCGAGGGAGTGCCTCCCATGGCGTAGATGTCCGACAGCGAGTTGGCGGCGGCGATCTGGCCAAAGAGGAAGGGGTCGTCCACCATGGGTGGGAAGAAGTCGACGGACTGCACGAGGCCCAGGTTCTCCCCCACCTTGAAGACGCTCGCATCGTCGGAGGTATCGAACCCCACGAGCAAGTTGTCATTATGCACATTGGGCAAATCGCCCAGGACCTGGGCGAGGGCTCCGGGAGCCAGCTTGGCGGCTCAACCGCTCGCGGCCGTCATAGACGTGAGCTTAATCTGATCGTCAGCCATCGATACCTCCTCTCATCGGTCAATCATTTTCTCCCAGTATACGCATGAATGCGAGCCGACGGCGGATGCATTAATTGAGCGCCTGTGCGCGAATCGCCGCGCCGATCGCTCCGGCAAAGCGAGCCTGGGGCGAGGTGGTCACCGGCGACCCCAGTAGCTCGCCCAACCGCTCCACCACGAAGGCGTTCTCGCACAGGCCACCGGTCAGGTAGTACGGGGCGCCCGCGGCCTGCCCGGCCATGGTCGCCACGCGCGAGACCACGCTGTCGATCACGCCACGCGCAATGTTCTCGCGCGGCTCGCCACGACCGATCAGGCTGATGACCTCGCTTTCGGCAAACACCGTGCACATGCTGGAAATCTTGGTAGGCTCGCCGGAACGTGCCAGATCGGCCATCTGCTGCTGGGAAATACCTAGGCGGTCGGCCATGATCTCCAAAAAGCGCCCCGTGCCGGCGGCGCACTTGTCGTTCATGGCAAACTTGGCCACGCGGCCACTTTTAAGCTGAATGACCTTAGTATCCTGACCGCCGACGTCAATCACGGTGCCGTGGTCGCCAAACAGGCGCACGGCACCGGTGCCGTGGCAGGTGATCTCGGTCACGACCTTGTGTGCATAGGGCACGGCGACACGACCGTAGCCAGTCGCGACCACGCGAACATCGTCGCCCGTCACGTCATAGCCCGCCGCTGCCAGTGCCTCGCGCAGCCGCTCGGAAGCATCGACCGAGGAGAACCCGGTTGGCTGCACGCACGTCCACGCCACCGAACCCTCCCCATCGACCACAGCAGCCTTAGCCGCCGTAGACCCGATATCGATCCCGATCCCTATCATGGCTCTCTCCCAATCTAAACATCAAAGGTAGCGGCGCGTTCAGGCGCCTTAGCTCTAGGTTTCTCAGGTACCGGAGATTGCCCCGAAAGAGGAGCGCAGCGTACTATGGGTACGCAAGCGACGGTTTGAGGAGCAAGATCCGGTGCCTGAGGAAGCTACAGGGTCTCGATAAAGGCGGCGATGCGAGTCTCGATCTGGCCCATGTCGCCATTGCTGTAGTCGGTCTCGATCTTCATGTACGGAATACCCGCACCCTCGACGGCCTCCTGCATGCGCGAGCTCTCCACGTTAAAGGTATGGCACGCCTGGAGCACGTTTTCGACTACACCATCGACGTGGTACTTCTCGCACATGGTCAGCGTGTTTTTCATACGCCCGTCGTTGGGCGTCATGACCGAGCAGTTAATGTCCAGGTAGCGGTCGGCGATGGCGCGCAGGATGTCGGGAGCATCCGGGTCGATCATCATGGCCGCCGTGCGCTCGCCCGAGCAGTCATCCATGCACACGACCACGCCGCCGTTGGACTCGATGGTGCGGCCGATCTTGTTGATCACACCGCCCACCGGGCAGCCAGTGATCAGAATGCGCTTGGCATCCGCCGCGACCGGGCGTTCGCCCGCGTCGTAGGCCTCGCGCAGCTTGGCAACCTTTTGCTCCAGCTGCTGCGTATAGGCCTCGATATCAAAGCTGAACGTACCGGCAAACATGGTGCTCATCAGATCGACGCCGCTCATGGCCGCCGGCTGGTTGGCCTGCAGCGCAAACATCTCGAGCTGGGCAGCACGCAGGCGATTGCGACGACGGACGGCGGCGCGCAGGTCGTCATCAGTAATCGTAATACCGTAGAAGTTCTCGAGCTCCTCCTTGAGCAGGCGGCACTCCTCGTACCAGCCTTCACGCTCGTAGGCGCGATCGCGACCCTGCGGCAGGTGCAGAATGTGCGTGCGCTTGAGCTCGTTGAGTAGCTCGTACATCTTCTTCTTGCCGTCGCAGGTGGTCTCGCCGATGATCATGTCGCTAAAGTACGTAAACGGGCACTTTTGCGAATAGGCAAAACCGTACGTCGACTTGATGAGCGGGCAGAGGTTTGCCGGCAGCACCTTCTCGGCCTCGGGAATCACCTCATCGGACGTACCGCACAGAGCGACACTTGCGGCGCCCGCGGCATCGATAATCTCGAGCGGCGTATAGCTGCACAAAAAGCCGACCAGGCGATTACCCGCCTGCTTATAATCCTTGACGCGAATAAACGCCGCCTTGCGCTGCTCGTTGAACTCCTCAAACGTGGACGGCAACGGCTGCTCAATATATTCAGGCATATAGCTCCTTAACAAACCTTTTAACCAACCAAGGAAACGGCTTTCCCAGGTGCCCGAGGTTGCCGTGAAAGAGAAGCGCCGCGTACTTTGGGACGCAAGCGACGGTTTGAACGGCAAGACCGGGTGCCTGGGGAAGCCGCCGAGACGGATAGCTCTAAATGGTTTCCAAGAAAGCCTCGATCCTGGTTTGCAGCTGACCTGCGTCCTCGCCGGCGTAGTCGGTCGTGATGTGCATAAACGGAATGCCGGCCTCCTCGGCGGCCTTCTCCACGGCAAACGACTCCATCTCGTAGAGCGTGCAGAACTGCAGAGCCACGTCGACGATGCCGTCGGCATGCAGGTCCTTGGCCATCTGGACAATGTCCTTCATACGCTGGTCGTTGGGCGTAAAGACGGCGCAGTTGATCTTAAAGTAGCGCTCGGCGATGGCATCGAGCATCTCGTCGACCGTCTCGCCGGACTCGTCGACCAGGTCCTTGTAGTAGCGCGAGCCCGTGCAGGACTCCTCGCCCACCACAACGCCGCCGGCCTTCTCGATGAGGTTGAACAGCTTCCAGTTGGGCACGGCCATGGGCGTACCGGTGTACAGGATGCGCTTGGTCCCCTTGGGCGCCACGCCCTCGCCGGCCTCGACACGCTGCTCGCACTCAGCCGCCATATCGTTAATGGCTCCGGTCAGACGCGGCGTGTCGTCCATAAAGGCGGCCTGAACGGTCAGCAGGCTGTCGAGACCGCTGATGGGCGCCGGGTCGGCAGCGCGCGTGGCAGCGAGGCGCTGCAGGGCGCGACGCTTCTCATTGACGGCGTGGATGGCGGCCTTCAGACGCTCAGGCGTAATCGTGACGCCGCACTCTTCCTCGATCTTGGCGGCGAGCTTCTTGACCTCGGCCTTCCAGGTCACGAGCGTCGACTCGTCGTGTACGTTGGGAATATCCATGACGTACATGTTCTTTTGCGTGGCAAAGAACTCGTAGGCTTTCTTCTTACCGTCGCAGGTGTTCTCGCCTACCACCAAGTCACTCGACTCAATGTAGGGGCAGACCTCGCCCAGCTTAAAGCCGGCAAAGCTCTTGATAAGCGGACAGGTGTTGCGCGGCAGGTGCTTCTCAACCTTATCGGTTGCCCAATCGGCACCAGAGCACAGACCCACGGGGATACCGTCGCAGGCGAGCACAATCTCCTCGGGCACGTAGACGCAGAACGAACCGACGATCTTGGTGGCCTCGCCGGCCTCCTTCTTGTCGAGCATCTCCTTAATACGGCCGCTGTGAATGTTGGTGGCGACAAAATCCAGGTAGGACGTGGACTTGGGGCGATTGTTCTGCGTTAGGAACATATCGCCGTACATCTGGCCCACGGCGCCCAGCAACATATCGTGGTCGGCAAGATTCATGCCGAGGCTCTCCCACATCGGATGGAAATCAAATTCTTCAGCCATGACGGTTCCCCTCTCGAACCAAAAACGAATAACAGCGGTATCGATGCACGACGGACGGCGATTGCCCGGCCGTGCTTAAACCCGGAATTTTAGGGAACCTGCTTTGCGGTCGATTATTTAGTTGTGCGTCGTCTCTCCCGGAGCCGTGAACATACCTGCTCATATGCGACTCCGGGCCATATATAGGGCACGCGCGGCAACGCGGCGAATGTATGTCGTCTGCGGCATGTGCGCACCCTCCTTTACAAGTTGATGTCAACTATATCAACGGTCATCGACTAAGCGAACACCGTTGACATTCGTACGACAGCGTCGTGTACCGTCGTTTAATAAATAATTATCTCGATTGATAATGGTTTATTATCCCTCATTCGGCGCGCGGCAAGATAAAGCCGACGAGGCTTATATCCCCGACGGCATTACCCGACGCTATCGACAAACCAAGTTGATCCTACTCGCATCGAAGTGCATGCGCAGCGTCTCGCCTGCTTGCGGCAGCTCGTCGACAGGCACGCCCACCTTGTTGACCTTCCACTGCAGACGCGTGGGCGCATCAGCGCGCGGCACGTCCAGCAGCACCAGCCGCTCAAAGCGCGAATCGCTCACTCGGGCCACGTGCAGATCATAGCTGTTGCGGCCCCGCTCCGCGCGATTGTCAACATGGAAGTAGCTTGCGCGAATGCCCAGGTACGCCACATTATCGGGAACCTCGCGACCCACGTTAAAGGTCATGCCCCAGTCGAGGGCCTCAACTTCTTCGTCGCCGATCTTGCGCGCCCGGCTTGTGTTCTTGCAGCCCGTCAGGCGCAGCGCCGCCAGCGTCTGCGGACGGCGGACCACGTCCTCGACGGAGCCGATCTCCTCAACCTGCCCGTCGTGCATCACGCAGATGCGCTGGCACAGGCGGCACGCTTCGTCGATGTCGTGGCTCACGTAGAGCACGGTGCGGTTGCATACATCGAACAGGTCGAGCAAATTCTGTTCGAGGGCGCTTTTAAGATAGGAATCGAGTGCGCTCATGGGCTCGTCGAATATAAAAATGCCCGGATGCGCCGCCACCATGCGGGCGAGCGCCACACGTTGCTGCTGACCGCCCGAGAGTCGCGCGGGATAACGGTCGGCGAAATCGGCCAGGCCAAAGATACCCAGGTAGCGCTCGGCCAGCCTTTTGCGCGCCGCGGCGTCACCCGCGTCCTTTGCACCAGCGCATACGTTATCGGCCACCGTCATGTTGGGAAACAGCTGATAGTTTTGGAACAACAGGGCGCATTTTCGCTCCTGGGGCGACAGGTTGATGCCCGCCGCCGAGTCAAAAAAGGTCACGCCGTTGACGACGATCTTGCCCTCGTCGGGCGTCTCCACGCCGGCAATGCAGCGCAGCGTGCAGCTCTTGCCGCAACCCGAGGCACCAAGCAGCGCCACGCGCTCCTCGCCGGCCTCAAGCTGCATGTCGAGCATAAACCCGGGATAGCGCTTTTTGATATCCAGAACGAGCGACATGGCCTATCGACTTCCCTTCGAGACCGTGTCATCGCGCATAAGCTCGGCCAGCGCCTCGCGATCGATACGCAGGGCATCGCCACCCGCCGGGTCGAGCGAATCGCCCTGTCCGGCGAGTTCTTTGGCCTGTTTGCGCTCCGCACGGGAGAGACCACGCTCGCGATACTTTTGCGAATGAGCGGTGTACATGTTGATGAATAGGATGACTAGGAAACTAAACACGATCACGACGGCAACCCAAAAGAGGGCCACCGACGTGTTGCCGCCCATCCACTCAAAGTAGATGGCGATGGGGATGGTCTGCGTAATGCCGGCGTAGTTACCCGCAAAGAACAGGGTGCAGCCAAACTCGCCCATCGCGCGGGCAAAGGCGAGCACCGTGCCGGCGGCAATCGAGGGCCAGCCAAGCGGCATCATAAGCTTGGTAAAGATGCGACGCTCGGACCATCCCAGAGTTCGCGCGGCGTCGAGCATCTGCATGTCGAGGCTCTCAAAGGCACCGAGCGCCGTGCGGTAGACCAGGGGAAACGACACCACCACGGCAGAGATCACCGCCGCCGGCCACGTAAAGACGATCGAGATACCGTGCGCGATAAGCCACCGGCCCACCCCAGTCGAGTGGCCAAACAGCATGAGGAGCAAAAAGCCGCAGACCGTGGGCGGCAGCACCATAGGAATCGTAAAGACCGAATCGAGCAGGCCCTTGATGCGACTCGAGGTACCCATAGTCTTCCACGCGGCGAACAGGCCCAGCGCAAAGGAGATCAGCAGGGCAAGGCCGCACGTTTTAATGGACACCCAAAACGGGCGATAGTCGATGTCGCCCAAAAAGGAGGCCAGAGAGGTCAAGGGGCCCTGCTCATCCCGCAACACGACAGACGATGCCTCAACCATTTGAGCGCTATCAAGCCAACGCGCGCCGCTCTTGGCATCACCCGAGGCTGATGCGATCACCACATAGCGGTCCCCATCCGCACCTCGTTCGTCAAAGCCATAGGTATACCCGCCGGCATCAAACGTTGTTTCCGCCGTAACATACCAAGGAAGATCCACGTCCCCCAGCTGCGCACCTCCCATGCAGTTTGCGCTGTCGAGTTCACAGACGAGGGCTTTGAGACCCGATGCGCACTCGTTGTCCTGCGGATCCAATCCAAACTTCTCGACCGCCTTGGGCGATATCCACACCACAACGCGATCGGCAGCAGGCGCCACCACAAGGTCCACGTCCTCGTCAACGGGAAACCGGTAGCCCTCAGGCTGGCCCTCCATGTCACGAGCGGTCCCCTTGGCCAACCGCTCAAAACCTTCGATCCCATAGGAAAGCCCATGAGCGGTCGCAGCAACCTGGGCCCCGTCCTCAGCGTCCCCAGCAAACGCAAATCCCGGCACCCAGCAAAGCGCGAAGGTCAAAGCACAGGCGACAAGCATGCGGAATCTATTAAGCACGAAAAGCTCCAAGCGAATACAAGGACGAAGTGAAACACAAAACGATGGAATTATCGCGCCAAGCCGCACTACTCGGAAAGCTCAAAGCCGTACTTGGCCCAAATCTTCTGGGCCTTCTTGTTGGACAGGCAAAAGTCGATAAACGCCTTGGCCTCGTCGGCATGTTCGGAGCCATCGGCGACAGCGCCCGGATACACGATGGGCTTGTGCGAGTCCTCGGGACACACAAAGGCCTCCTCGATGCCGTCGTAGCGGAAGATATCGGAGCTGTAGACAAAACCAGCCACGCAGTCGCCTGTGGACACATAGGCGGCGGCGGTACCAACTTTGTCGGCCAGTGCGACCTTGTCGGCGATCTCGGGAGCATACTCGCCGTCGTCGCCCTCGGTGCCGGTGTAGAGGCCCACGGAGGCCAGGGCCTGGTTGGCGTACTTGCCGGCGGGAACGGTCTTGGCGTCGCCAATGGCGATCTTGCCGTCCAGGTTCGCGACGTCGGCGACGGCCTCGACCTTGGTGTCGGAGCCCTCGGCGCGAATGATCACGAGGTCGTTGACGAACATGTCCTCGCGGGTATCGGCATCGACGAGCTCGGCGGCCTCAGCATCGTCCATGGTGCCCTTGGAAGCGGTGATGAGCACGTCGACGGCGGCACCGGCGCGCATCTGCTCGACAAGGTCGCCAGACGCCTTAAACTGCGTGTCGGCAAACGTGGTGCCGGTCTGCTCGGTGTAAAGCTCCTGAACCTCGGGCAGAGCCTTCTCGAGCGAGTTGGCGGCAAAGACCTGCAGCTCGACAGCTTTCTTGGAAGATGCCTTAGCAGAACCGGCATCGGAACCAGCCGGCTCGGACGTCTTGCTGCCCGAGCAGCCGGCAAGACCAAGGCCGGCGGCAGCGGCAGCAGTTAGCGAGACAAAACCGCGGCGTGAAACCATATCGAACATATTCAACCCTTTCGGACCTTGTGCCCGGGTACCCCACCGCGGGCTTTAATCTGCAATCAGATTATACTTCTACGAGAATAATGATAGTGAGAAATTATTCTCGCCAGAGAATATAGTTTCGAGTTGCCGTGCCCCTTGGCGTCGCTTCGGCGGAAAACAAAGGCGGAGCAGCCGTTCAGGTCGCCCCGCCGCAGGTAAACCGCTTAGTTGGTATGTCCGCCGCCCGCCGTCATTTGGGCCGCATGCTCCAGCTGATCGCTCACGGCCTCCCAGCTTTCGCGGGCGGCCTTCGTGGAACCGGGAAAGTTTACGACAAGTGTATGACCTCGTTGCATGCAAATAGCACGCGAGAGCATAGCGCGGCGCGTCTTGGTCATCGAGTACGCACGGATTGCCTCTGCAATGCCCGGCACATCGCGCTCGCAGACGGCACGCGTCGCCTCGGGCGTCACATCGCGCATCGAAAGCCCCGTGCCGCCGCAGGTAAGCACGACATTGGCGTGGCACTCATCGGCGGCTTCCGCAATGGCATCACCAATCTCGCTGACGTCGTCGCGCACGACCACATGTGAGGCGACCGTCCAGCCCTGCGCCACGATGAGTTCCTCGAGCGCAGCACCCGCCTCGTCCTGGGCAAGATCGCGCGTATCCGAGCACGTCACAATCGAAATCTTCAGCTCCATAGCATTCCTCCTACAACACGGCGCCCTCGGGCAGGTCGACGCGAACAACGTCCACGGCATCTCCCGCCTTGAGCTCGCACGGTCCTTCGTCAATGCGCAGCAGGCAGTTGGACCGCTGCATCGTGCCGAGCAGCGCCGAATTCTGCGTCTTGGCCTCGGTCACCAACAGCTCACCGGTCTCGGGGTCGCGCAAAACCGTGGCGCGATCGAAGAAGCGTCGGTCCTGGCGCTTTTTCACGCCGTGCGTGAGCGTCGCCTGCTGCACGGGACGCACGCCCTCGGCAAAGCCGCGCATCTTGCGAATCGCCGGACGGGCGAGCATCTCAAAGCCTACATACGCCGCAGCCGGATTGCCTGAAAGCCCTAGGTAGGGCTTGCCCCCGAGCAAGCCAAACGTGATGGCCTTGCCCGGACGCATCGAGATGCGGTCAAACAGCACCACGCCCTCGCGCCGGACGAGCGCCGTCACATAGTCGTAGTCGCCAGCCGAGGCGCCACCGCTCGTAATGACAAAATCGCACTCCTGCACGGCGCGATGCACCAGCTCGGCAATCGCCTGCTCATCATCGGGTGCAATGCCGTAGAACACGGGCTCGGCGCCGGCATCGAGTGCTTCGGCCATCAACGCCGACGAGTTGGAGTCGCGAATCTGCCCGCGCGCCGGTACCTTACTCGGTGCGACCAGCTCCGTGCCCAGCGAGATGATGCCCACACGTGGGGCAGCGTGCACCTTCACGCTCGCGTATCCGGCGCTCGCCAGCAGACCCGCGCCCGCCGGAGCCACGACCTCGCCGGCGCGCATCACAACATCGCCGGCATGGGCCTCCTCGGCAGCAGAGCGAACGTTCTCCCCCACTTTAGCAGGCGCCGAGAAGCTCACGTGCGAGCCCTCGTTGCCGTCGCCATCGAGCACGTCGACGATCTCGTATTTCACTACGGCATCGGCACCCTCGGGCACCGGCGCGCCTGTCATGATGCGGACCGTCTCGCCCACTCCGATTGTGCCCTCAAACACATGGCCCGCGGCCTCATGTCCGATAACGTCGAGCGTCACCGGCGCCTCGCCAGACGTCTGCGCCAAGTCCGCCGAGCGCACGGCATATCCGTCCATAGCGCTGTTGGCAAACGGCGAGATATCGATATCGGCCACCGCGTCCTCGGCCAAGGGAAGACCGGTGGCCTGCCACACGGGAATCTCGACGAGATCGGTCGGAGCAACGTGCGACAGAACAATCGACTGCGCGTCCTCCAGCGGAATGAGCTTCTCTGCCATATGCACCTCTTAATGCCACGGCGCACAACGGGGCGCCGATTCTTTATGCTTGTCTAAGTATAATCCCCGACGCGCGACCGCGACTTGGCCTGTACCCGCAAATACACCTGTCGGCCGCAAGCCGCGAAACAGAATGGAAACCAACCCACCGGCTCGTCGCGTTTACCGCGTTTTATAATGCTCGTGTTGCAACCAAAAAGAGGAACGTATGGCTTTTACCGACAAACCCGAAAGCGCAAACGAGGCGCAGGATCATTCCCAGCCGCTCGACGACGGCGGCTTTTTCTCCCTGAACGACGTCATCATGGCAGGCAGGCATCAGATCACCCGCTCCGAGCATCTCTTAGCTGCCGACACGCGCCGCAATGTCCGCAACCTACTCGCAAGCGCCAAGTTGCTCGCACTCGTCGTCATCGTCTCGCTCGCCATGGGCGTTGCCGCTTGGGCGTTTTTGGCCTCGCTGAATATCGCGACCGACTATCGCGAGCACCATGCATGGATTTACGCGCTGCTTCCCGTTGTGGGCATGGCCACCGCATGGGTGTACAAAAACCACGGCCTTGCCGCCAAACGAGGCAACAACCTGGTCATCGACTCCGCTCTGGGCACACGTCTCATCCATATGCGCATGGCCGTCCTCACCTTCATCTGCTCCACGCTCACGCACCTAACGGGCGGATCGGCCGGTCGCGAGGGAGCCGCGGTGCAGATTGGCGGCACCATCGCCAGCAACATCTCGAGCCTCGCCCACCTCAAAAAGCATGACCACCACGACCTCATGCTCGCCGGCATCTCGTCGGCCTTTGGCGCCGTATTCGGTTCGCCCCTTGCCGGCGCGTTCTTTGGCATGGAGATGTGTTTTATCGGCAAGATCGACTACACCGCGGGCATCTACTGTCTGGTCGCCTCGTTTACCGGCTACTTTACATCACTCGCCCTGGGTACCGAGTACGAAGCGAATGTCATCGCCAGCGTTCCCAACATGACACCACGGACGGTTGCCATCGTTGTTATCAGCGCCATTATCTTCGGTCTGACGGCACGCCTCTTTGCCTGGTCGGTTCGAACCGTCAAAAGCCTGTACGGTCGCTTTATCACCAACTACCTTGCTCGCGCACTCGTGGGCGCGCTCGTGGTGCTCGCGGCATACGCGATGCTCGACGCCTGGAAGTATGCCGGCCTTGCCACCTGGCTCTCGGGCGCCGGGTTCGCCGGTAACACGACCCTGGCGGACGCAGCCATCAAGCTCGTGGTGACGGCGCTTACCCTGGGTGCGGGCTTCCAAGGCGGCGAGGTCACGCCCCTGTTTGGCATCGGTGCGGCGCTCGGCGGCTGGATCGGTTGCCTCGTCGGTATCGACCCCAGCTTTCTGGCGGCGCTGGGCATGCTCGGTGTTTTCTGCGCCGGCCTTAACGTGCCCATCACCACCTGTATGATGGCCATCGACCTGTTCCACGGCACGGCAGCCGGCTTCTTCGTGATCGTGGCGTTTATCAGCTATCTTGTCGGCGGCCACCGCGGCGTATATCCCGCGCAGCGCATTGTCTCGCCTAAACGCCGTTCGCTTATTGTGGATGAGGGCGGTACGGTAGCGGATGCTATCGAGCGCCACAACGACCTGATAGAGTAGACGTTAGTATTCGCCGTGCAGCCACAATCGGGGGCAATTCGACCTGAGCGCGACCGCACCGTCACGTCATACGCCAGGAGTCGCTCCATGCACGCAACTGATTTTGGTCGCACGCTCATAATCGCCAACCCTGCCGCCCAGTCGGGTGCGGCGCGCGAGGTCGCTGAGCGCCTGCAGCGCTTTTTGGACATGACCGCGCGCTCATCCCAGTTTGACCTGGTGCTGACTGAGCGCATGGGACATGCCAAGGAGCTTGCCGCGCAGGCTCAGGGCTATCGTACCGTTATCGCACTCGGCGGCGACGGCGTGATCCACGAGGTCGTCAACGGGCTTATGACGCAAAAGGAGAACGCCCGCCCCGCTCTTGCCGTCCTGCCCGTGGGCTCCGGCAACGATTTTGCCCAGACGCTCGGCATCGAAGATTTCTCCGGCAAGGATTTTGGCGCGCTGCTCACCTGTGAGCTGCAGCGCCAGGATATCGGACGCATTCGCTCATGGAACCCCGCAAACGGCAGCGGCGAGGCTACCGTTGAGTACTACGACCAAACGCTTTCGGTCGGCATCGATGCCGCCATCGGCCTGGGCACCACCGAGCTGCGCAAAAAGACGGGCCTCGCTGGCGCTCCGCTCTACACCCTCTCGGGTCTGGAGCAGTTTGGTCTGCGCTACCGCAACTACCCCATGACAGTCAGCTTTGACGGGGCGCCCGCCGAGCGCGTAAGGGCGATCATCATGGCGATTCAGCTGGGCCCCACGTATGGCTCGGGCTATCGCATCTGCCCCGATGCCGACCCCTGCGACGGCATGCTCGACGTCTGCTACGCATGCGGCCCCGTCCCTCGCGCGATTGCCCTGCCTATGTTTCTTTCGGCCAAGGACGGCCACCATACCAAGTTGCCACCGGTTCGCATGCGCCGCTGCCGCCATGCCGAGCTCACCTTTGAGGAGCCCGACTACCCCATCCAAGCCGACGGCGAGCCCGTTGTCGCCTCGCGCATCGAGGTCGACGTCCTTCCCGCCGCTCTCGAAGTCTGGCACCCCACCCGCTAGCCATCCCTAAGTTGCGGTGAAATAGGGACTGTTTATGCAGGTAAAGCCGGAAAACAATCCCTATTTCACCGCAACTTATGAGGAGATCATTCGTCGCTGCCCGGTTTGCGACGGTTGGCCTTTTTAATGGCGTTGAAGTGCTTATCATTGAGCCTGCGCTGGCGAGAGCGCTGGGGCACCTTGGTCTTTACGCGTCGACGCGGCGGACGGCCACGACGCTCAAGCTCTGCCCTCAGCTTACGCAGACAGCAGCTACGATTCTGAAACTGACTGCGGCTCTCGCGCGCCGTCACGACAATCCCCGTGGGCCCATGCTTCATGCGTACCGCCGAGTCCGTCGTGTTCACGCCCTGTCCGCCCGGACCCGTCGCGCGAAACACCTGCACTTCGCAATCGCGTGCCAACTCCTCGACCGACATCTCGGCATAGCGTGCATACTCGCTCCATCCCATCTTGTTCTCATCCATATCAACACCTCCCCTCATACAAAAAATGTGACAAAGGGACAGTCCCTTTGTCACATCGCATACCAATCGCTTGTGTTGCGAGCCTAGGCGAAGGTGATCTCGCCGTTCTCGCAGTCCATATCGGCGATACGGGCCAGGCTCTCAACGCGGAAGCCGCGCTTGCGGAGCTTATCGCCACCGCCTTGGAAGCCCTTCTCCACCGCAATGCCAATACCAGATACCTCGGCACCCGCAGCCTCACAGATCTTGATAAGACCCTCGAGCGCGCAGCCGTTGGCCAGGAAGTCGTCGATAATCAGGACCTTGTCGCCCTCGGACAGGAAGCGCTTGCCAACGATAACCGGGTACTCCTTCTGCTTGGTAAAGGAGTAGATGGTCGTGGCATACTGCTCGCCGTCGAGGTTGATGGACTGTGCCTTCTTGGCAAAGACCACCGGCACGCCACCAAAATGCTGGGCCGCAATGCAAGCCATGCCAATGCCCGAAGCCTCGATCGTCAGGATCTTGTTGATCTCGACACCCTCGAACAGACGGGCCCACTCGGCGCCCATATGGTCGAACAGCTCAACGTCGCACTGGTGGTTGAGGAAGGCATCAACCTTAAGGACGTTACCGGCCTTTACGATGCCGTCATGGCGAATACGATCCTCAAGCTCCTGCATGGCGCAACCCCTTCTCGCGGCAACGATACCGCGCGATTAATAAACGTTGTTCGATAGTCTACCACGGACCGACCCCCGCCCGCCCCACAAGCCGCATCGCACTATAAAGCTGCAAGACCAGTAGATAAGCCCGATTCTTGGCAAGCCTGCCACCACAAGCTAATGGCGGGCGCGCATCCTCACCAAACGCACCATGGCGAGCGCAAATCCCACAGCGGCCACAGCCATGAGCACGTAGAACACCGAGCGAAAGCCAAACAGGAACACATCCGGACGGCCTGCAACAAAACTGGTCACGGCCTCGCCCATCGCCATGCTCATCTGCCCATACAGGATATTCGACGCCACCGTAATGCCGAGTGCCATGCCGGCGTAGCGCGCCAAACTGCCCAAGCTGCCTGCAAAACCAAGTGCCTCGCGCGGGGCTGAACCCATATACAGCGAGTTGTTGGGGCTCTGGAAAATCGACGTACCGCACGACATAAATGCGACGCAGCACACGATCACAGGGATAGAAGAGCGCTCGTCGAGCGTGCTCACCGCGAAGAGGCCGCACACGTACACGCCCAGACCAACCGCCGTAGGACCCTCGCAGCCAACACGGTCCGAAACCGTTCCCGAAAGCGGGCCGATAAAGGCATTCACCATCGGCAGTGCCAAAAACAGCAGGCCCGAAACGTCAGACCCAAACCCATGAGCATCCTGAAAATAGAACGGCAGGATAAACTCGGATGCGCCAATGCCAACGAACACGATGAGCATGCAGGCAAGGTTGATGGTGAAGGCCGAATTTGCAAAACAGCGACGAGCGGCCTCGATCAGGGACATGGGGCGCTCGCCAGCCTCCGGCTTAACATGCGGCAGCGTGTAGAGCCCCACGATAAACGAGATGACGCCAATGGGTAGGTTGATGAGGAAGATGCTCTCCCAGGGAAAGCTTGCCACCAGCATACCGCCGAGCACGGGGCCACACATCATGCCGAGGGCCACGAAGGTCGCGAGAATACCCATAGCACGACCGCGCTCGCGCGCCGGAAACGACTCGGTGATGATACCCATGTTGTTGGCCATGGCCGCCGCGCAACCGATACCCTGAACAATGCGTGCCAGAATAAGAACCTCGAGCGAGGCCGAAAGGCCACAAAGCAGCGAGCCAACCGTAAAGACGATGACGCCCAGCTGGAACACATTCACCTTGCCGCGCACGTCGCCCAGACGGCCAAACGGCAACATAGCCACGCAAGTCGCAAGCAGATACACCGAGCTTACCAGCTGGATGCGATCGAGGCCCACGCCCAGCTCCTTTTGCATCACGGGCAGCGCCACGGTCACGACGGTCGAATCCAGACACACCATAAACGTCATGATGAGCACGGTAAACAGAATCGCCCATTTATTCTTGCCATGGGTGTCGCCCTCAAGGGCAATGTGCTCGCGGCGCAGCTGCTCTGCGGTTTTCTCCATATCCATCCTTTCGAGTGGCGCAACGCAAAAACGGGGCCCCAATCGCCTGCAAACAGTCGCGATTGGGGTCCCGCCTACGGAATCGGAACGAAAGGTCGCCGAAGCTTTCTGCCAGCATCGGCGCCTCGCACGAACGCTAGCCTAGCACTGCTCGAGTGCCTGCTCAAGGTCGGCAATCAGATCGGCCGTGTCCTCGAGGCCGCACGACAGGCGCACCATGTCGGCGGAGATGCCACAGGCGATGAGCTCCTCATCGTTCATCTGGCGATGGGTGGCGTTTGCCGGATGCAAGCAGCAGGTGCGCGCGTCGGCCACGTGCGTGGCGATCTGGGCGAGTTTGAGGCTCTTCATGAAGGTCTCGGCCGCCGCGCGACCACCGTTAAAGCCGAAGCTCACGACGCCGCAGGTACCGTTGGGCATGTACTTCTGAGCCATGTCATAGTACTTATCGCCCTCCAGGCCCGGATAGCTCACGAAGCGTACCTTGGGATGGCTCTGCAGGAACTTGGCAACGGCCAGGCCGTTCTCGCAATGACGCGGCATGCGCACATGCAGGCTCTCGAGCGAGCTGTTCAGGAAGAAGGCCGCCTGAGGGTTCTGCATGGGGCCGAGGTCGCGCATAAGCTGCGCGGTGGCCTTGGTAATAAAGGCGCCCTCGCGACCGAACTTCTCGGCATAGGTCACGCCGTGGTAGCTCTCGTCGGGCGTGGTGAGACCCGGGAACTTGTCCGCATGGGCCATCCAGTCAAACTGGCCGTGATCGACGATCACGCCACCCAGGTAGGCCGCATGGCCATCCATGTACTTAGTGGTGGAGTGCGTGACGATGTCGGCGCCCCACTCAAAGGGACGGCACATCACGGGCGTCGGGAAGGTGTTGTCGACCATCAGCGGTACGCCGTGGTCGTGCGCGGCCTTGGCAAAGCGCTCAATATCGAGCACGGCGAGGGCGGGGTTGGCGATCGTCTCGCCAAAGACGAGCTTGGTGTTGGGCTCAAAGGCTGCCTCGAGCTCCTCGTCGGTGCAGTCGGGGGCAACGAACGTGCAGGTCAAGCCCATATGACCCATGGTATGGGCAAGCAGGTTGTAGGTACCGCCGTAGATGGCAGAGCTTGCGACCACGTGATCGCCGGCACCGGCCACGTTAAAAATCGCGAGGAAGTTCGCAGCCATGCCCGAGCTC
This sequence comes from uncultured Collinsella sp., assembly GCA_900541695.1. GTDB lineage: Bacteria > Actinomycetota > Coriobacteriia > Coriobacteriales > Coriobacteriaceae > Collinsella. The sequence continues at coordinate 57,931 of UQKL01000001.1, forward strand.
GTGAGCATCGCAGCGGTACCGCCCTCCATCTCGCAGATCTTGGCAGCAACCAAATCGCACGTAGGGTTCTGCAGACGGCTGTAGAAATAGCCCGACTCCTCTAGGTCAAACAGCTTGCCCATGTGCTCCGACGTGTCGTACTTCCACGTGGTGGACTGGTAGATGGGCACCTGGCGCGGCTCCGCATCTCCCGGGTGATAGCCGCCCTGAACACATGTGGTACCGATGGTCTGCTCGCTCATATCTTGCTCCCTTGCCTGGGTTACGTTTTATTCGGTTCACGATACCGCTACCCTGCACCCCTCTCAACCCATCCCCAAGGTAGGTTATGGGACAAATTGATCCGGGGCATTTATCTCAAGCCTTGGACATTTGCTCGATAGATAAAAATGAGGCATCCATGAAGCTCTCGATGATTACACGCACCGCCACGGGTACCATAGGCGGGTACACCGTGACCAAGGAGACAACGATGAAGCAAATCGATACGGCCCAGCTCGACATCACCGCCTGTCAGGCTCAGGCTGCCGAATACCACGCCCGTGGCTTTAACTGCGCGCAGGCCGTCGCCTGCACGCTCGCACCTGCCGTCGGACTCGACCCCCAGGTCGCCTTTACCCTCACCGAGGGCTTTGGTGCCGGCATGGGCGGCATGACCGAAACCTGCGGCGCCATCTCGGGCGCCGTGGCCATCATGGGCTTCGTGATGAGCGACGGCATGGAAAACCCCAAGACCAAAGGCCAGACCTACAAGCTGTCGCGTGAAATTGCCAAGCGTTTTGGCGAGAAGAATACGACGACCGTCTGCGGCACGCTCAAGGGCATCGGATCGGATAAGGGTCCGCTCCGCAGCTGCCCCGGTTGCATCGACGATGCCGTCGCGATCGCCTGCGATGTGCTAAAGCAGCTCGCCGAGTAAACGGCAGCAACAGAAAAACGACGGCCGGCGCGCTTGGGATCCATCCAAAAGCACGCCGGCCGTCGCCTTCAGAACTCGGCAAATTCGGGAGCGCCGACCTCGATCTCCTCGCGTCCCGCCATAAGCTCGCGCATCTTGGCGCAAAATGGCTCCTGCTCCCCCGCCTTAAATACCAAGTGAAGTGTAACGGTATCCGCGTAATCGGTATCCGAAACCTTGGCACCCGAATCCTGTGCCAAGCGAAGCACCTGCTCATACTGCGGATAGGCCACATGCACGTCAACCGGCACGACACTCGTCATCTCGACGATCTGCCCGGCCTCCTGAGCCGCGGCCACCGCCGCCTGCGTTGCCGCAGTATAGGCGCGCACCAAGCCACCAGGCCCCAACAGCGTGCCACCAAAATAGCGCGTCACCACGCAGCAAACATTTTTGAGCCCCGCACCGCGCAGCACCTCGAGCGTCGGCATGCCGCTCGTGCGGCTCGGCTCACCATCATCGCTCTGGCGCTCGCGCCCATCGACCAAAATCCACGCGGGAACATTGTGTCGAGCGTCGTAATGACGCTTGCGAACCATCTCGATAAAGGCATTCGCCTCATCCTCGGACTCAATATGGACCAGCTGGGCAATAAACCGGCTCTTGCGGTCCACAAACTCGCCCGAAGCCTCAATATTCGATTGCAGAGTAAAATAGCTGTCCAACAAAGCCCCTCAAACACAAGCAAAGCAACAAACAGCCTCAATAATACGGCAAAGGCCGTACCGATAACCTCGGTAAATAGAACGGAAACGCCAATGATACCGTCACCAACAGCGAGAACCCGTCAGCGCGAGCAAGGTGCCTTGAAAGACAAGGGCATTGACCTTATGGTCATGCCCGAAGGCTTGAAAGGCAGATTGCCGCGCTGACGGGTTCGCAGCGTCAACATAGTTGCCAAGTGGGCCTATAAGCCGGGTTCTGTCGTGAACGGTCATTTATCTTGTCTGCACGTTACCGTGCAGCTCCACGCACGCTACCCGAACGCGGACCGGGCCGGCCCATAGCGTTCCTATTCGCGCTTGCTCCGGATGGGGCTTGCCAAGCCGCCGTGTTGCCACGACGCTGGTGGTCTCTTACACCACCGTTTCAGCTTTTCCCTTTACGCCTTGCGGCGCAGGTGGGAGTCTTCTTTTCTGCGGCGCTTTCCGTCGGATCACTCCGCCCGGCCGTTAGCCGGCATCCCGCCCTCTGGAGCCCGGACTTTCCTCACGCGTACTGCAAGCAGCACATCGCGCGACCGTCTGGCCCACTCAGCAGTGCAAGAGTGTAACACACCGTTGCCGCAGGCAATGGCACAACGCAAACGCTCGACACGATAAACCAAGAACCGCCATGCGTTACAATGGTCCTGTCGATGGGCAACGTCGTCAGTCGAGACGCGACCGCGCTCCGCACCCCTCCGTCTACTCGGTGTGTTCCCGCCTCCTCCCCGAGGCGGGATGTCGGCATTTTTTCATGCACCGACAATCCAATAGCCTGTGGACAGCCCGGCAGCATTGCGCATCTCGGCGCCAAATGCAAAAAGGGATCCGTCCATTACGGACGGATCCCTTAAACAAGTGATCGTCAAACCGATTTACTCGGCGTCGGTCTCCTCGTCCTTCTTCTCGGAAGGCAGCGGGGTAACCTCGATCTCGACGCCCAGAGTCTCAGCAGCAGACTTCATGGACAGGGAGATACGACGACGGTCGAGGTCGATCTCCATGACCTTGACCTGAACCTTGTCGCCCACATGGGTGACCTGAGAAGGCTGATCGACGTGCTTGTTGGCCATCTCGGAGATGTGCACCAGGCCCTCGATGCCCTCGCCCAGGTCGACGAAAGCGCCGAACGGGACAAGCTTGGTCACAGTGCCCTCGACGATGGCGCCGACGGGGTACTTCTTGACCAGTGCGCGCCACGGATCCTCGGTGGTCTGCTTGAGACCCAGGGAGATGCGCTCGCGGTTGAGATCGACGTCGAGAACCTCGACCTCGACCTCCTGGCCGACCTTGACAACCTCGGAAGGATGGTTGACGTGGTTCCAGGAGAGCTCGGAGATGTGGATGAGGCCGTCGATACCGCCGAGGTCGACGAAGGCGCCGAAGTCGACGATGGAGGAAACGGTACCCTGGAGACGCATGCCAGACTTGAGCTTGGACAGGATCTCGGAGCGCTCGGCCTTACGGGACTCCTCGAGCACGACGCGACGGGAGAGGACGACGTTGTTGCGGTTGCGGTCCATCTCGATGACGCGGGCCTCGATGCGGGTGCCCATGTAAGAGGTGAGGTCCTTGACGCGACGGAGGTCGACGAGAGAAGCGGGCAGGAAGCCACGCAGGCCGATGTCGAGGATCAGGCCGCCCTTGACAACCTCGATAACCTCGCCCTCGACGTTCTCGCCGGAGTTGAACTTCTCCTCGATGCGGTTCCAAGCACGCTCGTACTCGGCACGCTTCTTGGACAGGACCAGACGACCGTCCTTGTCCTCCTTCTGGAGAACCAGAGCCTCGATGGGATCACCGAGTGCAACGATGTCTGCAGGGTTAGCGTCCTTACGGATGGACAGCTCGCGGACCGGGATAACGCCCTCGGACTTGAATCCGATGTCAACGAGCACCTCGTCATGCTCGATCTTAACGACAGTGCCGTTAACGAGATCGCCCTCATCAAAGTCGGTAATCGTACCGTCGATGAGGTTGTTCATCTCCTCCTCATTGACATCGTCAAGAGAGAAAATGGACGAGTTCTGAATCTCACTCAAAGGTGGACCCCTTTCGAACTACGGGGCCCCGATTGCTAGGACCTACAGAAGGGTGCGACAAGCACACAACGTTTAGGAACACTCGGGAGCCGACAGATACTAATGTGACGCTTATGCAATCACGTTCGTATAGATTACGGGGAATTTACTTCGATTTCAAGCGCGAACTGCGATTTTTTACTCGTATGGAGACTTTTTCGCAATCTTGTGGACGACCGTCTCCATAAATTGACGATAGGCAGTTAGGCATACGGCTTTGGGGTAAAGTATCCGGAGCAACGATTCTGGAACGATTTATCGAGAAAGGTGCCCGCGTGCTCAAAGCAGTCGTTTTCGATATGGACGAGACGCTTCTTAGCATCAACCTCAACGCGTTCATCCTTCGCTATTTTAAGGATGTCTCGTCGATGCTCGCGGATATCGGACGACGCAGCCGAGGTGGCACGATGGCGCGCCTCGGCACCATCCTGGTCGACCTCAACGCCAACCGCCGAAGCGGCACGGACAACCGCACCAATCTTGAGTTTTACCGCACCGAGGTCGAGCGTAGGTGCGGCATCTGCCTCTCCGATCCCCTCATCTATGAGGCGTTTACCTACTACGACCGCGAAGTGCTTCCGCACAAGAATGACGATGTCATCAACGCCCACGCCATGTCGGGCGCACACGCCGCTCTCCAGGCCGTACAGGATGCAGGGCTGCGCTGCGCGCTCTTTACCAACCCCAGCTTTCCCCAGGGGGCCATCGAGTGCCGCATGGGTTGGGGCGACCTGGCCGACGCCCCCTTTGAGCTCGTCACGCATATGGGAAACGCCACCCGCTGCAAGCCCGATGCCACCTACTATCTCGAGCAGCTTCAGATGATGGGACTCGAGCCACACGAGGTCCTTATGGTGGGCAACGATCCCAAGCGCGACTTCCCCAGCCCCGCCTGCGGCATTCAAACCGCCTATGTTGGCCAGGGAAAACCCGGCCGAGCCACCTGGCACGGAACCATGGAAGACTTCGCCCGCAACTTCAACGCCGTAGTAGAAGCCTTCTACGAACACCAAGTAGCGAACGAACTGTCGTAGGACCCCTCGCTCCAAACAAAATAGTGCCGCAGGTTGAGCATAAGTCAGCGAAAACGCCCCTAAGCGAGCAATGTGCCTTGAAAGAGGAGGGCATAGGCCTTCTGGCCATGCCCGACGATTGAAAGGCAGATTGCCGTTTAGGGGCGTTTGCAGCGTCGACTGGTTACGCGGTTTGGTAAAACCGCGTAACTAACAGACTCGAGTCTTGCCGATCATAATGTTGAGGATCTCGACGTCGGTGTCCTTCATGCCCACGCGGCCTACGTAGCCCATGCTGGCGATTGTCTGCTCGACGGTATCCTGGATCAGGCCCTCGCCGGCGCGAAAGCCGCGACCCTGCATGGCCATATCGTGACCCAGAATTGCCGCATCGACGGCAGCGGAAATCTTGGCGGCGCAGCTCGCCTTGGCGCCATCGCACACGATGCCGCCCACGTTACCGAGCGTGTTCGAAACCGTTGCGCCAATCTGCTCGCGCGTGCCACCGCACAGCCAGGTAATCGCGGCGCCGGCGCCGCACGCGGCGCAAATAGCACCGCAAAACGCCGAGAGCGCACCGATATAGCTCTTGATATGCACGGCAATAAGGTCGGACAGCATCACGGCGCGCACCAGGCGCTCGTGGTCGCAACGCAGGTACTCGGCATACTCCATGACGGGCAGTGCGCAGGTAATGCCCTGATTGCCCGAGCCGCACACAATGGCGACCGGCAGCGCGCAGCCGTTCATGCGGGCGTCAGACCCGGCGGCCGCACGGGCACGGGCACGGCAGGCGACGTCATCGGCACGAGCACCCAGCAGCGTACGACCCACCTCGGCGCCCCAAGCGTGCGCAAGGCCCTCGGCACTGATCGCGCCATTCAGCTCAATCTGACGCTCAACGGCAGCGCGGGCGTCCTCAATGTCGCCGTCCTCAATAAAGTCGATGATGGACTCAATCGACATGGGCGTGTCGGCGTTGTCTGCCGCACGCTCGGCCACGACGCGTTCGGCGCAGGCGGCGCACTCCCCCGCCGACTTGCCGCACACCGGAATACCGTCGAGCGTATGGCACGTGACGTTGGTGTGGTGGTCGGTAATCTCGACGACCGCGGTATGGCCCCCGGCCGTCGCAGTCACCTTGATGTAGAGGTTGGGCACACCCTCGACAAGCGACACATCGCAGTAGCCGGCGTCGGCGAGGAGCTCGGCCACGCGAGCGCGGTCTTCATCGTTAACGCTCTCGAGCACCTCGAGAGCGCTCTTAGCGTCGCCACCCACGGCACCCAGCACGGCTGCCGCCTCAATACCGTGCATACCACCCGAGTTGGGCACGGTCACGCTCTTAACGTTCTTGATGATGTTGCCCGAGCAGGCAACGTCCATATGATCGGGCTCGCAACCGAGCGTCTGGCTCGCCAGTGCCGCTGCATAGGCAACGGCAATGGGCTCGGTGCAGCCGAGCGCACAGACAAGCTCGCGGTTCAAAACATCGCAAAACGCGGCATCACGAAGGGAATCGGTAGGCATAGGTATCTCCTACTTGTATAACGGACTGGGCTCTCGAAAATAATTAGTTCTTTTATTTGATAACAATGCATCAAAAACCGCAACCATGGTTCCGGCAGACGGCGCTCAAGCGCAAACTGACGACATTCATTCACGAGAAACCGGTCTTGTTGCATGCTAAAGCGTTTGACCAAAAAACGCCCGAGCGTTTACGCAAAAGTCGCGCTATCATGCAGTCGAACGCGGTAAACACCTTTAGCATTTGCGCCGCACAGACCAGAGAGGAACCATCCATGAAGATCGGTATCGGTAACGACCACGCCGCCGTCGAGCTCAAGAACATCATCTCCGAGCACCTGAAGGAGCGCGGCTGCGAGGTCGTGAACTTTGGCACCGACACCTCCGAGAGCTTTGACTACCCCATCGCCGGCTACAAGGTGGGTAAGGCCGTTGCCAACGGCGACGTCGACCTGGGCATCCTCATCTGTGGCACCGGCGTCGGGATTAGTCTGGCTGCCAACAAGGTCGAGGGCGTACGCGCCGTTGTGTGCTCCGAGCCCTTCAGCGCCAAGCTCTCCCGCATGCACAACAATACCAACGTGCTCGCCTTTGGCGCCCGCGTCGTGGGCTCCGAGCTCGCCAAGATGATTGTCGACGAGTGGCTCGACGCCGAGTTTGAGGGTGGTCGTCACGAGCGTCGCGTTAACCTCCTCAACGAGATCGATCGCACGCGCGGCCTTAAGATCGTCGACGAAGCCTAAACTATTCAGTGCCACAAGCTAACAGCAGGGGCCCGCTCGGAACACGTGTCCGAGCGGGCCCCTTCATAGATTTTGAAATAAAAGAGCGCCGCGGATGGAGTTCCGCGGCGCCCAAGCCACACGCTAACAGCTTTAAGGAGTCAAAGCTGGTTTAGCCAAAGAAGCGCTTGATCTCGATCTCGGCGTTCTCCAGGCAGTCGGAGCCGTGGATCACGTTGGCGTTGACATCAACGGCAAAGTCGCCGCGGATGGTACCAGGAGCAGCGTCAAGCGGATTAGTAGCGCCCATAAGGGTGCGCATCTTAGCAACAGCGGAGAGACCGGAAACGACCATCTTGACGACCGGACCGCTCGTCATAAAGTCACAGAGACCGCCAAAGAAGGGCTTGTCGGCCAGATGGGCATAGTGCTCCTCGACGGTAGCGCGCTCGAGCGTGGTCATCTCCATGCGCTCGATGACAAGGCCGCTGCGCTCGATGCGAGCAACAATCTCGCCGATCTTGCGGTCGCGCACGGCGTCGGGCTTAATCATGATGAAGGTCTTCTCGATAGCCATAAGGTAGCCTTTCAAGTAGGTTCGCGCGTGCCCAAGTCCCATTCCGGCACCCGCCTGGACTGCATCGTAACAGAGTTTTAGCTGCAGTTAAACAAAAAGCTGTTTATTGAAACGTTGCAATTTATTGAAGCGTTCCATATGTGTCACTTCTGTTTCGAAGCCCGATTAGAGTACCATCCGACTGCCCATCAACCGCATCGAGCAGAGCAGACGGTCGGTTGCCGCCCGCGAACGTACCCCATTCACAACCTGCCCAAAGGTTCTACAGAACTTCTCGACAAGCCCCTCCCCCATAGCAACAAAATGCGGGCGCCCACATCAGCAGGCGCCCGTAAAGCGAAAACGATTTATCAATAAATGGCCAAAACGGCTTCAGCCAAACCTCTACTTTGCCCCGTGACCCATCTCGACGACCTTGGTCAGCAATCCAAACACGCCCTCGTCAGCCACGAGCTGTGCCTCGGCGCGCTCAAGCTGCACGGCAACGGCGGCAGGAGCGGTGCCGCCCTCGGTCGTGCGCGCGGCGACAATCGACGGGATGTCGAGCGCCTCGGTGATGTCGCGCTCAAAGAGCGGGCTTGCCTCCTGGAACACCTCAAACGGCAGGTCCTCAAGATTGCAGCCGCGCTTCTCACACATCAGAACCAGATGCCCCACCACGGCATGTGCCTCACGGAACGGCAGGCCACGCTTAGCCAGGTAATCGGCAACATCGGTGGCGGCAAGGTGACCCACGCCGCACTCGCGCGCCATGGCATCCTCGTTGACGGTCCAAGTCGAAATCATTCCGGCCATAACCGACAGGCACTGCATGAGCGTGTGAGCGGTATCGAGCGCGCCCTCCTTGTCCTCCTGCAAGTCCTTGTTATAAGCAAGCGGCAGGCCCTTCATGGTCACGAGCAGCTGCACCAGGTTGCCATACACACGGCCGCTCTTGCCGCGGATAAGCTCGGCAAAGTCGGGATTCTTCTTCTGCGGCATGATGGACGAGCCGGTGGAGTACGAGTCGGAAAGCGTGATAAAGCCAAATTCGGAGCTCGACCACAGCACGATCTCCTCGGAAAGACGCGACAGGTGCATGGCCATGACGGAGCCGGCGTAATGCAGATCGAGCAGGAAATCGCGGTCGGAAACCGCATCGAGCGAGTTGGGAATCACGCCCGCAAAGCCAAGCTCGGTAGCCGTCATCTGACGATCGAGCGGATAGCTCGTACCGGCAAGCGCGGCAGCGCCCAGCGGGCAGTTGTCGGCAGCATCAAAGGCGGCCTTCAGGCGTGTAAAGTCGCGCGCGAACATCCAAGAATACGCCAGCAGATGATGCGACAGCAGCACGGGCTGAGCATGCTGCATGTGCGTGTAGCCCGGCAGAATCACCTTGTCGTACCTCTTGGCCGCATCCACCAGCACGTGGCGCAGCTCAAGATTGGCCTCCATAAGCTCCTTGGCCAGCGCCTTGACGCCCAGGCGCGTATCGGTCGCCACCTGGTCGTTGCGTGAACGCCCGGTATGCAGGCGCTTGCCCGCCTCGCCGATGCGACGGGTCAGCTCGCTCTCGATGGACATATGAATGTCTTCGTCGTTGATGTCGAAGGTGAAGTTGCCGGCATCGATATCCTGTTCGATTCCGGTCAGGCCCTTGGCAATCGCCTGCTCGTCCTCGGCACTGATGATGCCCTGGGCCGCCAGCATTTTGGCATGCGCCTTAGAGCCGGCGATATCCTGCTTATAGAGATGTTTGTCGACCGGCAGCGACGCGCCAAACTCTTGCGTGACCTCGGCCACGCCTGCCTCAAAACGACCGCCCCAAAGAGCCATGGAACCGTCCCCTTTCTCCAAATACCAAAACAAGCGCCCAAAGCAATGCGCCATATCGCTAAAGCGATTTTTCAACCGCTAGTTTTACACATTCCCCACCATGCGCGAGGCCATATAGCTAATTTGCAAAGAAGCGACGCGCCATGCACTTGGCGCCCAACGTCTCCCTCCGAATGTTGCCCTGCGAACCATCGATCCAGGCCTTCAAGCTCATAGGGACGTCCTCGACCTTTGCAGCATCGAACTCGGGCGCAAGGGCAAGTAAAGCATGCGCGACAGCATTGAACATAATGGATACTCCTCATATATATAGGCACAGAGCCGCCAAATTGATAGAAGGAGCCCCGCCGGACAACCCCGGCGGGGCTCGGACTCAGCCGCAGACGCGGCATCATATATGCGGGCGGAACGTAGGGGCCACCGATGATAAGAAGTGTCAGCAAGCATAACGAAAGGTAGGGACCCCATGCGCCCGTTATGTATCACGCGGATGGGCCGCGCGGATACCAAGGAAAGGAAGACTTAAGCCTGGGCGGCAGCAGAGCTGGGACCCTGGACCTTAGCCCACGTCTTGAGCGACAGCGTATCGATCTCGATAAAGCCGGCGCTGGCCTTCTCGTCAAACGTGGTGTCGCGGTCGTAGGTAGCCAGGCCGTAGTCGTAGAGGCTGAAGGGGCTCTTGCGGCCGACAACATGGCAGTTGCCCTTAAAGAACTTCAGACGGACGGTACCGGTCACGAACTTCTGGGTGTCGGCCATAAAGGCGTCGAGCGCGTTTTTGAGCGGGCTGTACCACTGGCCGTTGTACACGGCGGTGGCCCAATCCTGCTCGAGCTTAATCTTAGTCTTGAGCAGGTCGCCCTCGACGCAAATGTCCTCGAGCGCCTTGTGGGCGGTGATGAGCGTCAGGGCTCCGGGAACCTCATAGCACTCGCGGCTCTTGAGGCCCACCAGACGATCCTCGACCAGGTCGAGACGGCCAAAGCCGTTGTCGCCCGAAATCTTGTTGAGGGCGATGACGATCTCGGAGAGTTTCATCTTCTTGCCGTCGACGGCGACGGGCTTGCCGGCCTCAAACTCAATCTCGGTATACGTCGGGGTGTCGGGCGTGTCCTCGGGATTCTTGGTCATAACCCAGGCGTCGTCGAGCGGCTCGTTCCAGGGATCCTCCAGGTGGCCGCACTCAATGGCACGACCCCACAGGTTGTCGTCGATAGAATAGGGGTTATCGTTGGCACCCTCGGGAACCGGCACGTTATGGGCGTGAGCATAGGCGACCTCGTCGGGACGGCACTTCAGATCCCACTCGCGAACCGGGGCGATAACCTTGAGCTCGGGGTCGAGGGCCTTGACGGCAGCCTCAAAACGAACCTGGTCGTTACCCTTGCCGGTGCAGCCGTGGGCGACGTAGGTCGCGCCAAACTCGTGGGCGACCTCGACAAGCTTCTTGGCGAGCAGCGGGCGTGACAGGGCGGAGAGCAGCGGGTACTTGTTCTCGTACATGGAGTTTGCAGCGATGGCCTTAGTCAGGAACTCATCGGAGAACTCGTCGCGCAGGTCGAGCACCTGGCAATCGAGAACGCCCAGGTCGAGCGCTTTCTGCTTCTTGGCATCCAGGCCGGCCTCCTCCTGGCCCACGTTGCCGCAGACGCAAACGACATCGAGATTCTTCTCGTCCTGGAGCCACTTGACACATACGGATGTATCAAGACCGCCGGAATATGCGAGAACGACTTTTTCCTTGCTCATGGCTGTTTCCTTTCGCCCTTGGTAGCTAGTTAGAACATCGGTCAGTTGCAAGTCACCTTGAGGTCAAAAACCGTGCAATATCAGGTTATTCAGCAGAATGCATCACAGGCATGCCCTAGAAACATGCGTCTATGTCGTGCATAAAACCCAACGACCTCAAAATGACTCTGTTGAGGCGTTACGCCCCATAAGGACAGAGACGATTGTTATCGTCGTCGGGAAATTGCGCGCTGGCGTCGGATGGCATTGTCTGCAGTAGTGATGATCTTTACGAACTGCATCTGCCTCTCCTTTCACCTATCGCCGGGCGCAATTCTAATATCGCAAACGGTACCTTTTCCTCGGTAAGCGGTTGTTTTTCCGTCTCCGTTTTCGATGGTCGCTATATTACGCTAAAGTGCCCGCAGCACAAGCGACAAATTCAAATTTCTGAAAAGTTTTTTCATTACTTTGTGAAGCGTGGTGCAAATACGCTCCGTTCCTGCGACAATACGCTCGGTTACTGGTTGATGGTTATAACGTCTGAAACAATTTCGAAACGAAAGGCGCGCTTTTATGCAAACTTACGAATCGGACACCAATATCGGCAGCATTAAGATTCTCGCCGTTGATATGGACAAGACGCTGCTCACCGACGAGCGCGTGTTGCCGCAGGGTCTTGATGAGCGCTTGGACAAGCTCGCCGACGCCGGCATCGTATTCTGCCCCGCTAGCGGACGTCCAGCCCCCAAGCTCGAGGAGATGTTCGAGGACATCAAGAACCGCCTCGCCTTTTGTCCCGACAACGGAGCGTGCGTCATCTATCGCGGCAGTTATATCTATAAGAGCAATATCGACGTGGCGCTGTATCAGCAGGTCTTGAGCCGTGTCTCGGAGGATCCTCGCGCCGTTCCCGTCCTGTGCTGCTTCGACGAGTTCTACGTGCTTGCCCGCGACCATCAATACCACGACGAGATCAGCGTCTACTACAACACGATTAACTACGTCGACACCTTTGAGGGCATTGATATCGAGTCCAACAAGATTTCGGTCTTCTTCCCCGGCTACAACGCCGAGCCCGCATTCCGCGAGACCTATAGCCCCGAGTTCTCGGACAAGCTCTACGTCACCAACGCCGGGCGCGAGTGGATCGACTTTATGAACCTGGGCGTCGACAAGGGCGCCGGCGTCGCGCACCTGTGCGAGCACCTGGGCATCGATATTGCCGATGCTGCCGCCGTGGGCGACACCTACAACGACATCCCCATGCTGGAGCGCGTCGGTCACAGCTTTATCGTGGACAATGCCGAGGAGCACATGAACGCGCACGCCAAATGGCGCATTCCGAGCAACAACGACGGGGGCGTACTGACGCTCATCGACGCCATCTTGGCGGCTCGTTAACGTGGCTCGTCGGACCTGGCCGGGCGAGGCGGGTAAGTTTTTCGCTCGGTCAGGTCCTGGGCTCGCTCGGAAAGCACATTAAGTGCTTTCCGGCTCGTGCGGAATCTACGAAAAACTTACCCGCCTCGCCCGGCCAGGTCCTTGGGTGACTTGCTTGCCGCATGGATGGCGTCTTGGCGCCTAGATACTTTGGCTGATTTTTATTGAACGAAGGACGCTCCTTGTTGATGAGGGGCGTCCTTCTGGTTTTGTATTACTTTGGAATTGTGGTCGTGCCCTTACTTGGCGTCTGCCCAGGTCACTCCAGTCGAAGCTTCGGCGATTAGGGGGACGCGGAGGTCTACTACGTGTTCCATGACGTCGCGGACCATGGCGGTGAGGCGCTCGACTTCGTCGACGGGGCACTCAAAGTCCAGTTCGTCGTGTACCTGCAAGATCATGTGGGCGGCAAAACCCTCTTCTTCCAGGCGGCGGCTTACGCGGGCCATGGCGATCTTGATGATGTCGGCGGCGGTGCCCTGCATGGGGTGGTTCATGGCCGTGCGCTCACCAAAGCCGCGGAGCTGTGGGTTTTTGGCCTTGAGCTCGGGAATATGGCGTCTGCGGCCATACATGGTCTCGGCATAGCCCGTCTGCTTGGCACGCGCCACCACATTGTCGAGGAACGTGCGCACGCCCGGATAGGCCTCGTAGTAGCGGTCGATCATGTCGCGCGCCTCGGCCATCGAGATATGCAGCGACTGCGACAGACCATAGGCCTGCTGGCCGTACACGATGCCAAAGTTCACGGCCTTGGCGCGGCTGCGCAGGTCGGGTGTAACCTCGGACACCGGCACGCCAAATACACGCGCGGCCGTCTCGGCATGGAAGTCCTCACCCTCGTTAAAGGCACGTACCAGATGTTCATCACCCGAAAGATGCGCGAGCAGGCGCAACTCGATCTGCGAGTAGTCCACCGCCAAAAAGACGCTGCCCTCGCCCGCCGAAAACGCCGTCTTGACGGTACGCCCCAGCTCCGAGCGCGTCGGAATGTTTTGCAGATTGGGGTCGCTCGAAGACAGACGCCCCGTCGCGGTGATGGTCTGGTTGTACGTGGTGTGCACGCGACCGTCACCACGGCGCAGCGGGCCCAGCGTGTCCAGATAGGTCGACTTAATCTTGGACTTCTCACGCCAGTCCAAAATCAGGCGCACGATCTCGTGATTGCGGGCAAGATCGCTCAACACCTTGGCGTTGGTCGAATAGTAACCGCGCTTGGTCTTCTTGAGGCCCTTGGTCGGAAGCCCCATCACATCAAAGAGCACGTGCGACAGCTGCATGGGACTGCCAATATTAAAGGTCTCGTCACCCGCCAGGTCGCGAATGCTGCGCTCGACCTCGGCAATCTGGGTCGCCAGACCCTCGGACAGACTGTGCAGGCGGTCGGGGTCCACGAGCATGCCCGCGCGCTCCATCTTGGCAAGTACCGGAACGAGCGGCATCTCGATGCCATCGAACACGTTGACGGCGTTCTCGCGGGCCATGCAGTCGCGCAACGGCGCCACGAGCGCCAGCGTCAGAGCAGCAGTACGGGCGGCGGGCGCAGGAGCGTCCTCACCAGCACCCTCTGCGCCGCGCGCCGCAGGCAGCGTCATTTGCAGATACATATCGGCAAGATATGCCTCATCGAACTCGGAGCGGTCGGAATCCAGCAGGTAGGCGGCGACCACGGTATCGAAGATACGCGTGGAATCGGCAGCGAGCGGATCCATGAGCTCGGGCTCAGAGGAATCGATGGGCGAAAGCTCATGCAACAGCGCCTTCATATCTGGGCTCGCCACACGGCCCTCCATAAACAGACGCGCGAGCACGCCGGCAATCACGCCGTGGACGAAGTTGAAGCCCTCAACCTCAGCCGCCGCACCGCTGTCGCCCTCCTCGAGCGCGAACAGGCCCTTGGACGTCGCCAGCCACAGCGTGCGCGTCAGTCCAAAGAGCGCGCCCTCTTCCTTGTCGTCGTCCACCACGGCGGCAATCCACTCGCCTGCCTCGATCGCACGAGCGATCTCGTCGGCAGCAGCAGCGAGCGCCTCGGCATCGCCGGCGGCAGCGCGCATAACGGGGGGAATCTCAAACGTGCCTGCAGCGGCCGCAGCCCCACCCTCGCCACCGATCAGTGCCAAGAAACGGTTCTGCATGGCCGTAATGCCGAGCGTGCCCAGCGCCGCGGACACTTCGTCGGCAGAAAACGCCGGGAAGGACGTTTCGTCAAAGTCGAGCTCGACAGGCGCATCGGTGCGAATGGTTGCGACCTTGCGGCTCAGCAACGCATCGTCGATGTGCGCACGCAGGTTCTCGCCCATCTTGCCCTTGACCTCGTCAGCATGCGCGATGACCTCGTCCAAGCTGCCGTACTGCGCAATGAGCGCGCTCGCCTTTTTGGGGCCGATGCCCGGTACGCCGGGAATGTTGTCCGACGTATCGCCCTTCAGGCCGTAAAAATCGGGCACGAGCGCCGGCGTAATGCCGTGATACAGGTCATCCACGCTCTCGGGCGTCATAATCGCTACGTCGGACAGGCCCTTGCGGGTCGAGACCACGTTGACGTGCTCGGTCACAAGCTGATACATGTCGCGGTCGCCGGTCACCAGCAGCATGTCGCAGCCTGCCTCCTCACCCAGGCGCGCCATGGTGCCCAGGATATCGTCGCCTTCCCAGCCCTCGGACTGCAGAATCGGCACGTTGAGCGCACCGAGCAGCTCCTTGATCATCGGAAACTGTGCGTGCAGATCGGGGTCCATGGGCGGGCGCTGCGCCTTATACTGCGGCAGCATCTCCATGCGCACGCGCGGCTTGCCCTTATCAAACGCCACGACCACACCGTCGGGGTTAAAGGCATCGATCATCTTGAGAAACATGTTCAGAAAGCCAAAGATCGCGTTGGTGGGGCGACCGTCCGGCGCATTCATGGTGGGCGGCACGGCGTGGAAGGCGCGGTGCATGAGCGAGTTGCCGTCGATAACGGCAAAGGTGCGGCGCTTGTCAGACATATTAACTACCTCGCTTTGGGCTGGGCACGGTTTGCTCACTCCAGTTTACACGCTCCCCGCCCCGCGGCCACCTCACATCAAGCTCCCCCGCCACCGTGAGCCTGCGCGTGATACGATGGCTCACGGTACATCAACCAGCACGATCGATCCGAAAGGAGCCTGCGTCATGGAGCGTCCCTGCGCATGGAAAAAGTACACGCCACAGCAAATCGAGGAGCTCGAGGAGCTTTGCCGCGGCTACAAGCAGTTTTTGAGCGAGAACAAGACCGAGCGCCTGTGCGTCAAGACCGGCATCAAGATGGCCGAGGAGGCGGGCTACGTCGACCTGGAGACCGTGATCGCCGAGGGCCGCGCGCTCAAGGCCGGCGACAAGGTGTACGCCGCCAATCACGGCAAGGACCTCATGCTCGTCAACCTGGGCACCGCCCCGCTCGAGCAGGGCTTTAACATCCTGGGCGCCCACGTGGACTCGCCGCGCCTGGACCTCAAGCAAAACCCCGCCTTCGAGGCCGGCGACATGGCCTACCTCGACACGCACTACTACGGCGGCGTCAAGAGCTACCACTGGGTGGCCTCCCCGCTCGCACTCGTGGGCGTCATCTGCAAAAAGGACGGCACCACCGTCGACATCAACATCGGCGACAAGGCGGACGACCCGGTCTTTACCATCTCCGACCTGCTGATCCACCTCTCGAGCGAGCAGATGTCCAAGCCCGCCAAGGACGCCGTCGACGCCGAGATCCTCGACGTGATCGTGGGCGGCCGCCCTGTCAAGTTCGACGAGGACGACAAGGACGCCCCCAAGGAGCCCGTCAAGCAGATGTTCCTGGACATCCTCAAGGAGCAGTACGACGTCGAGGAGGAGGACTTCCTCTCCGCCGAGATCGAGGTCGTGCCCGCCGGTCCCGCCCGCGACATGGGTCTCGACCGCTCCATGATTCTGGGCTATGGCCACGACGACCGCGTCTGCGCCTACCCCTCCATGCTCGCCCAGATCAATGTGGCCAACGTGGAGCGCACGAGCATCACGCTCATCGTCGACAAGGAGGAGATCGGTTCCGTGGGTGCCACCGGTATGACGAGCCGCTTCTTCGAGAACACCGTCGCCGAGATCATGACGCTCGCCGGCGAGGATAGCCCGCTGGCCCTTCGCCGCGCACTCGCCCATAGTCGTATGCTCTCCTCTGACGTGTCTGCTGGCTTCGACCCGGGCTATGCCGGCAAGTTCGAAACCAAGAACGCCGCCTTTATGGGTCGTGGCCTGTGCTTTAACAAGTACACGGGCAGCCGCGGCAAGGGCGGTTCAAACGACGCCGACGCCGAGTACGTGGCCCTCGTCCGCGACATCATGGACGAGGCCGGCGTGGACTTCCAGACCTGCGAGCTCGGCCGTGTCAACGCGGGCGGCGGCGGCACCATCGCCTACATCATGGCCAAGTACGGCATGAACGTCATCGACTCCGGTGTTGCCGTCCTGTCCATGCACGCCCTGTGGGAGGTCGCCAACAAGGCCGATATCTACGAGGCCTATCGCGGCTACAAGGCCTTCATCGAGCGCGCCTAACCAACCCTTCATCAGTTGCGGTGAAATACGGACTAAACTGGCCCATCAACGGCCAAAACAGACCGTATTCCACCGCAACTTCCTTTTTGGCAGAGGAGAGTCCATGCTGCAGGTCATCATTTCGCCCGCCAAGCAGATGCGCGCGGCCCAAGATGCTTTTGAAGTCCTGGGCATTCCACCTTTTGTGCACGAGGCGGCTCGCCTCCACCGCGCGCTGCTAGATATCGAACGAAATGAAGGTAGCGGCGGCCTGCAGGCGCTATGGAACGTGAGTGACAAACTGCTGGGGCCTTGTCTCAACACCCTGCATGAGTTCGGGCCCATCCTGAAAAACGGCGATCTCGACAATCCCGCACTCGCCCGTCACCTCTCCCCTGCCGTCATGTCCTACCACGGCATCCAATACCAAAGCATGGCGCCCGAGGTCATGGATGCCGCACAGCTCGACTGGCTGCAAAGCCATCTCTGGATCCTCTCGGGACTCTATGGATGCGTGCGCCCCTTCCACGGCGTGTCGCCCTATCGGCTCGAAATGGGAGCCAAGCTCGCCGTCGACAACGCCCGTGACCTCTATGCGTTTTGGGGCGACAAACTTGCATGCGCCATTGCGCCGACCGGCTCCAACACCACGGTCGTCAACCTTGCCAGCGTGGAGTACGCCAAGGCCGTTCTACCCCATCTCGCAGGCGACGCCACAACCATCACTTGTCTCTTTGGCGAAGGTGTCCGCAACGGCAAGCCCATCCAGCGATCGACCGCCAGCAAAAAGGCACGCGGCTCCATGGTGCGCTGGATGGCAGAAAACAAGCTCGAGGATGTAAGCGGGCTCACCGCGTTCGACGTTGGTTATCGTCACCTTCCCGAGCTTTCAAATAAAAACACTTTGGTCTTCCTGAACGAACAGACCTTGTAGAACCACCGCTACTTTTGAATGTGCTGCCTAGGCACGGCGTCTATTCCGCCAAGCCGTCGGCTTTGGCAATTTCATTTGTCGAACCGTCCTGATAGGCAATCTTGACGTGCTCGACCTCGGACACCGCAACACCCGTCGGAGGCTCCAGACGCCATTCCGTCAAGGCGATATCCATGGTCGTGGGCACATCCCCTTGACCTTTGAGCTCAACCAACAGCGTCTTAAGCGACGCATCGAAGGTCGCGCGCTCGATCTCTTCACCAGGAATGGAACCACCGCTCAGCTGCAGCTGGACAAACTCGTCGCGCGGATACCAATAGTCGCCCGGCGCGGCAACGGTGTTGCCGCCCGTAACTTTCACTGTCATGATCGGCAGGGCATCGTCGGCCTCAAACTCCCATGCAGCGCCGCCGCGACCACCAAACGTCCAGATACAAAAGGCAATCACCAGCACGGCAAGCACCGCAAAACCAATCGCGACAAGGCCATGGTGCGCACGGCTCTCCTCGGCCGATACATCCCATTGCGTCTCTCGATATAGATGCTTGTCTTCCATGTTCGCCTCCCCATGGACATGCTCATCGCGTCAATCGTACCCATTCAGGCTATACTTGAGCCCACCACATAAACGGGGAGCTTGCAGGACAAGACGGCAGGCTGAGACTGGGCGCGCCCGCCCTGACCCGCAAACCTGATATGGGTAATGCCAACGAAGGGAGCCGTGCCAATGAGCACACAGACCGAGCCCAAGCTCGTCACGCAAATCGACTTCGCCCGCGCCGGGCAGATCACACCGCAGATGAAGGAGGTCGCCGAGCGCGAGCATCGCGACCCCGAGTACATCCGCGAACGCGTGGCCGACGGCCGCATCGCCATCCCCGCCAACATCGTGCACATCAAAAAGGGCATGCGCGCCTTTGGCGTCGGCGAGGGCCTGTCCACCAAGGTCAACGTGAACCTGGGCATCTCGGGCGACAAGGCCGACGCCGCCGAGGAATGGAAGAAGGTCAAGATCGCCGAGGACTTTGGCGCCGACGCCATCATGGACCTCTCCAACTCGGGCAAGACACGCCAGTTCCGCCAGCAGCTCATCGACGAGACGCCGCTCATGGTGGGCACCGTCCCCATGTACGACGCCATCGACTACATGGAAAAGCCGCTGGTCAAGCTTACCAAGGACGACCTGCTCGAGGTCGTGCGCGCACACGCCGAGGACGGCGTGGACTTTATGACCATCCACTGCGGCATCAATAAATCGGTCATCAAAACTTTCAAGGAGACCGGCCGCCTTATGAACATCGTCAGCCGCGGCGGCTCGCTGCTGTTTGGATGGATGGAGGTCACCGGCAACGAGAATCCGTTCTACGAGTTCTACGACGAGGTGCTCGAAATCTGCCACGAGTACGACGTGACCATCTCGCTCGGCGACTCCTGCCGCCCGGGCTGTCTCTACGATTCCAACGACGCCACCGAGACCGCCGAGATGATTGAGCTCGGCAAGTTGTGCAAGCGCGCCTGGGCCGCCGGCGTCCAGGTTATGGTCGAGGGACCGGGCCACATGGCGCTCGACGAGATCGCCGCCAATATGAAGCTGCAGAAGCGCCTGTGCCACAACGCCCCGTTCTATGTGCTCGGGCCGCTGGTGACCGATATCGGCGTGGGTTACGACCACATCACCGCAGCCATCGGCGGCGCTATCTCCGCGAGCTCGGGCGCCGACTTCCTGTGCTACGTGACGCCCGCCGAACACCTGTGCCTGCCCAACGCCCAGGACGTGCTCGACGGCCTCATGGCCACCAAGATCGCCGCACACGCCGCCGACATCGCCAAGAAGGTGCCCCACGCCCGCGACATGGACGACAAGATGGGCCAGGCACGCCGCAAACTCGACTGGGATGCCATGTGGAAGTGCGCTCTCGACCCGGTCACTGGTAAGAAGCGCTACGAGGAATCCCCCGCCGCCACCGAGGGCACCTGCACCATGTGTGGCAAGATGTGCGCCGTCCGCACCGTCAACAAGGTGTTCGAGGGCACGACGATCGATCTTGGCATGGAGGATTAGCCTTTACAGGGTAATCGCCAGCAAGCCTTCTGCAACGCCCGTCAATTGTTGACTTGTGAACATTTGCTTACATTTGCGTAAAGATTGCATCGCCCGCCCGGGTTCGGCATACAGCCGGCCCGGGCATCTTTATAATGCGGATTGAAGACCCATTTGAATCCGACCGAACAAGGGAGCGAACATGGATCGCAGCAAGGTACCTGCCGTCCTGTCCATCGCAGGATCCGATTCCAGCGGCGGCGCCGGCATTCAGGCCGATATCAAGACTATCACGGCGCACCGTCTGTATGCAGAGACGGCCATCACGGCCATCACCGCACAGAACACCCTGGGCGTCACCGCCGTGCAGGACATCTCCCCCGATATTGTCGCGGCGCAGATCGATGCCGTCTTTGACGATATCCGCCCCAACGCCGTCAAAATCGGCATGGTCTCCTCTGCCGAGATTATCGAGGTTATCGCCGAGCGCTTGAGCGCCTGGGATGCGCAGAATATCGTCGTCGACCCCGTCATGGTTGCCACCTCGGGCGCTCGCCTCATCGCCGAGGATGCTGCCGAGGCGCTCACCCACTGCCTGTTCCCGTTGGCGACCGTTATCACGCCCAATATTCCCGAGGCCATGGCGCTGCTCGACTACGAGGTCGATTCCGAGCGCACGCAGCAAAACGCCGCCATGCTCCTCACCCGCCGCTTTGGTTGCGCATCCCTCGTTAAGGGTGGGCATCTTGTCAACGAGACCAACGATGTATTGGCCGAACCCGCGCCACTCGATAACGAAGGCAACCATATGGGCGATCCGCTCACCACGTGGTTCCGCCACAAGCGCATCGAGACCGGCAACACGCATGGCACCGGCTGCACGCTTTCATCCGCCATCGCCTGCGCATTGGCGCAGGGCATGGATCTTGCCGACGCCGTCAACGCCGGCAAGGCCTACCTAACGGGCGCTCTCGCCGCCGGCTTTGACATGGGCAAAGGCTCCGGCCCTGTCAACCACATGTGGCAGTATTAAGATTCGCAGCCCAAAACCACTGCAAAGGGGACAGGCACCTTTGCAGTGGTCCTCACAAACATCTCAATCTGTAACAGTTAGAGCCCATTTTCGGCCCACCTGTTACAGATCGAGATACTCAAATTCCGCTGAGAAGATAATCTCGATCTGTAACAGTAACTCGGCAAAATCGACCCTAGATGTTACAGATCGAGACAAACGACCGATATCGACCTAAATAATCTCAATCTGTAACATCTAGCCCGTTTTCGGCCTTACAACTGTTACAGATCAAGACAATCAGACGAATCAAGCCACCGCAAAGGTGCCTTTGTGGTGGCTTGGGGTCGCGCTACTCACCGAGCATCTCTTGGAGCTTGGCTGCCACGGCATGTCCCAAGCTCTCGTGGCTTTCGGGCATCATATGCAGATAGTCGATATCGCCCGGCTCGGCAAACTCGGCGGCATTCAAAAAGTCGCAGCCAAACTGCTCGGCCACGTGCGCATAGTACTCGCCAAAATGTTCAGATGCCTCGACGGAACGCTCGTCAAAATCGGTCATATATACATCGGCGATCTGCGGCTTGATCTTGATAGGAGCCATCAGCAGGATGCGCGGGCAAGGCGCAGCGTCGGTCCACGGAAACGCGTGGACGGCGCGAATCAGCGCCATGGCGCCACGGGCGATATCGGAAGCTGTCACGTTAAAGACCGTCTTACAGTCGTTGGTGCCCAGCATGATCACAATGGCGTCCAGCGGCTTATGAGCCTCGAGCAGCATCGGAAGCGCGCGAATGCCGTTGAGGTTAGTGTCCAGATGGCACATGTCGTCGCGTACCGTCGTGCGGCCGTTGAGGCCTTCTTCAATTACATGCCAGCCCTCGCCTAAGTCACGTTGGACCACGCCACACCAGCGCACATCCTGCGCATAGCGCACCGCGGTACCGTCGCGCATGCCCGCCGGATCGTAACCATAGGTGTTGCTGTCACCAAAGCACAGAACGTTTTTCATCGTAAGCTCCCCACTCAATAAAAAGCCGACAGGAGCAGCCTCTCCCGTCGGCTCGGTATATCGCATCACGAGCACCGTTTACAGGTACTTGCGCCAGTCGTCGTCATCCTCGTCATCCTCGGCAGCGGTCTGAGCCTGCTCGGCGGCACGGGCGGCTGCGGCGCGGGCGGCAACCTGAGCATAGGACTCCTCGTTTTGCTCGGGGAAGTTTGCCAGCACGTGCTCGAATTTGGCGAAGTCCTCGTCCCAGCGCGTAGAGGGCACGGCAAAGAAGACCTGCTTGACCTTGAAGTCGCCCGATGCGAGCTCCTTGCGGAAGAGCTCGGCCACGGCCTCTGCGTCAAAGCCGTTGTTCTCGCAGCCCCAAGCACCCAGTACGAGCTTCTCGCGGCCAAGCTCATCGCAGATAGCAAGCACAAAGCGAATGCGGTCGCGCAGGGCGTCAAGCAAGGCATCGTCGCTCACGCGGTACTCCTGGCGAGCACGCTTGGCGTTGGGTGCAGCGGCGACGATCACGTCGGCATAGGCGTGCACATGCTTGCGCTCGAAGCGCACCGCGGGCACCACCAGCGCACGGTTGCGGTACAGCTCACAGTTGATGTTGCGGCGACGGTTCTCACCGTACCATTTACGCTGCTTATCGAGGACGTTGTACAGATACGAATCGGCGCACAGCGTGGCCTCCTGGCCCAGATAACCCTGAATATATCCACCGCCCGGATTGGTAAACGAGGCAAAGGCGAGCACGGCCATGTCGCAGAACTGCGCATAGCCGCGACCGTTATCGAGGATTGCCTGCGTGGCGGAGGCATCAAGCACAGTGACCTCGGGCAGGACCGGAGCGGGCTCCTCAGCAGGCGCGGACTCAGCTTCGGCGATTTCCTCGGCAGGCTCCTCGACGGGCTCGGGCGCCGCCTCGGTCTCGGGCGCCGCCTCGACCTCGGCAGTCTCCGCGTTCTCGACGTCCTCGGCGACCTGCTCTTCGGGGGCCACAGCAGTCTGAACCTTGGCCTTCATCGCCGCGACAAAGCCGGCGGGCATGCCGTCAAACTCGCGAACACCAGCAAGCGAACGCTCGATATCCTTGGCGCAGGCCTCGGACACAGTCATCACATGGCGCTCGGCGGCCTTGGCACGGGCCTCGCGCTTGGGATTGGGCTGACCCGCTCGGTTGGACCTGCGGTTACGGTTCCTGTTGTCGACGTCTGCCATACATGGCCACCTTTCCTGTCGCTGCCGCTATCGGCTTTTCCCATCCATGATACCCCGCCGCGCACAAAAAAGACGGCCCCGAAGGACCGCCTTTCGCATCGTTTTACCGTGTCCGGCAGGAAGCATCGCAATGCCGCGTTTTAATCGCGACGGCCGAGGATGTTCAGGATGCGTAGGAACACGTTGATAATGTCCACGAACAGATTGGACGCCATGAGCACCGCATTGGGCAGCGTAGGCGGCACCGTCGTGGCCACATAGGTGTCGTAGCCAATAAAGCCGGCAAACACCACAATCACGATCAGGTCGGTGATGGACTGCGAAACGCCCATGAACATCAGCACGATCTCGACCAGAATCGTGGCAAGCAAGATGCCAAAACCAATGCCATACACACGCTGGAAGAACTTGGGGAAGGTCACGCCCAGCGCACCAAAGACAAAGGTGATGGCGGCCGTGGCGATAAAGGCGGTGTTAATGGTAGGCAGGTCGTAGTTGGCAAGACCAAACGACGCCGTCAGGCCAAAGGTGCTCGCAAAGACCACGTAGCCCACGAGCGACAGGCCCACGGACTGTTTGCTGGCAGCAGCCGACATCATGACCATGCCAACGATGGTCAAAATAAATGAGCCAAAGACCAGCGGCAAAGCGGCGCCGCTCATCATCATGCGCGCAAATGACATGGTGCTCGTAAAGTAAGCACCGGCGCCCATGGCGCAAAAGCCCAAAAAGATCAGAGCAGACATGACAAGGTTGTACGCGCGCGGCGACATCTCCTTGGCACGGCTTGCGCCGGTCTCGATGGGGCCATTCTGATAGCCCTGGATATCGTTCATACTTTCGTCCTTTCAAAAAGCACCGCGACGGCGCCGTAGCTGACAAGTTTCCTGCCATTGTACCCGAACGCCACGCGTTCTTACCTGCGGCGCTCGCCCTCGAGCGTACGATCAAAAGCCCAGACCCACCAACGCATCACGTGCGCCTGCGAGCCGTCCGCCCGCTCACGCGTTTGGTCCTCTAGATACAACTCGGTCGCATGTCCGCCAAAACGTACCTTATAGGTTGCCGTACGAATGCCGTGAACCGTCAGGCCAAAACCGGTGGACGAGACAATCTCGTCAATCGTAAAGCAGCGACCGTCAACCCAGCAGACGGTAACCGGCACAACCTGTCCGCCCGCGAGAATGCGAGCCACGACGTCCACATACTGCTTGTGCACGCGCCGAGTTTTGCCGTCTGTCTGTCGATATTCCATGGCCCCTATTATCGAACGCATGTTTGCATATTGTAAAGCGAACAGACTGTGGTTTTGGAGTGTCGGAGCAAACGCACGCGTCCGCATGGCGTGTTAGCAAAAAGAACGACCGCGGTCAACAGGGCTAATATTCAATTTTAGTACCAAAAAATTCACTTCTCCCATCAGAACTCCGTAAAGAAACCCGCAGGAGGTGATACGATTTATCATGTTTTTGTAACGAGTCTGCAAATATCGAGAAAGCCCATATATGGACGTAACGTTCTCAACCTTCCTCGGCCAGCTTGTGTCGAACCCAGTCCTTGCCGTCACCGTGATCCTCGCGCTCGGCGCCATCTTCGTCAACGGATGGACCGACGCGCCCAACGCCATCGCGACCTGCGTCACCACGCGCTGCATGCCCGCCCGCGCCGCCATCCTCATGAGCGCCGCATTCAACTTCTTGGGCGTGCTCATCATGACGCACTTTAACGCGAGCGTCGCCAACACCATCTCACATATCGTCGACTTTGGCGGAAACAGCACCATGGCACTCGCGTGCCTCTGTGCGGCGCTGTTCTCCATCGTCGTCTACGGTGCTACGGCATCGCGTTTTGGTATCCCCACTTCGCAAAGCCACAGCCTCATCGCCGGCCTGACCGGAGCTGCTATCGCCCTCGGTGGTGCCAACAGCGTCAACATTCACGAGTGGATGAAGGTCATCTACGGCCTGGCGCTCTCCATCGGTCTGGGCTTTGTCATGGGCTGGGTCCTGTGCAAGCTCGTCTCGATTCTTTTCGCCGCCGCCAACAGGCGACGTGCCAATGTCTTCTTTAAATACGCTCAGATCGCGAGCGCTGCGGCCATGAGCTTTATGCACGGCGCGCAGGATGGACAGAAGTTCATCGGCGTGCTCTTTTTAGGCGTGGCCTTTGCCAGCGGCCAGACGAGCGTCGGCGATGCCGGCATCCCCATCTGGATTATGCTGCTATGCTCGGCCACCATGGGCATCGGCACCAGCGTGGGCGGCGAGCGCATCATCAAGTCCGTTGGCCAGAGCATGGTCAAGCTCGAAAAGTACCAGGGCTTCTCCGCCGACCTGGCGGGCGCCGCGAACCTGCTGCTTGCCACCCTTACCGGCATCCCCGTGTCCTCCACGCACATCAAGACCTGCGCCATCATGGGCGTCGGTGCCGTCAAACGCCTCTCGGCCATCAACTTCGGCGTCGTCAAGGACATGATGTTCACCTGGTTCTTCACCTTCCCCGCCTGCGGACTCATCAGCTTTGTCATGGCCAAGCTGTTCATGATGTTCATCTAGTCAAACCGAACGTCCATCCGGACCGTAACACCTCGCCCACCCGTCTTCGCCTCGAAAGGACCCACTCATGGCAAAGAAACCCGATTCGTTCTACTTTGACAACTACGTCGCCTGCGCCGACCTCGCCGTCCAGGCCGCCGAGCTGCTTACCAAGATTTTCGAGAACTTCGATCCTGCAAAGATTCACGATATGCTCGACAAGATGCACGCGATCGAGCATGCGGCCGACAAGAAGCACCACGAGCTCGAAGACGCCTTGCTCACCGCCTTTATCACCCCGCTTGAGCGCGAGGACCTGGACCTGATGAGCTGCTCGCTCGACACCGTGCTCGACCGTATCGAGGGCGTCGTGCAGCGCGTCTACTTCACCAACATCCAGAGCATCCATCCCGATGCCATCGTGATCGCCCACAAGGTGACCGACGCCTGCCGCGCCATGAAAGACCTGATGGTCGAGCTGCCTAACTACCGCAAGTCCAAAACGCTGCGCGAGCTCGTCATCCAGATCAACACCATCGAGTCCGAGGCCGACGAGCTCTATATCAACGCCATGCGTAACCTGCACGTTAACGGCAAGGACCCGCTCGAGGTTATCGCCTGGCGTGACGTGTACGCCTTCCTGGAGTACTGCGCCGACTGCTGCGAGAATGTGGCCGATGTCGTGGATTCGATTGTCATGAAGAACAGTTAATTGGGGGTACATGTCCCACCGGTCGCGGGCCCGGCCACTAATAACCTTTTTCACTCCGGCTGCAAGCAGAGTCGTTCAAAAGGTTATTAGTGGCCGGGCCCGCTCCCTTATGCACCACCATTGGGAACTTTGGCTGATAGATTTAGCGCGACGGGGGTTTGGCTGAAGGGACCTTTGGTATCCGTTCGGACACTTTGGCCCTTGATGAGCGTTTGGCTGATTGCTGCTTTGGGTATTGTTTGGGTTACTTTGGGTTTGTTTGATTTTTAATTTTAGGAGGGCTTGTATGTCTTATTTGGATCTGGCTCGTGGTCGGTATTCTTGTCGTTCTTTTGAGGACCGTTCTGTTGAGCAGGCTGTGGTGGATGCCATTGTTGAGGCTGGGCGTATTGCTCCTTCTGCTTGTAATAATCATCCAGCCCGTGTGATGGTGCTGGATACGCCTGAGCTGTTGGAGAAGGCTGCTGCTTGTCAGCCTCGGTTTGCTCGTGATGGGTCTATCTTTGGAGCTCCGCTTGTCTTCCTTATTTGCAGCGTTACCGATGATGCTTGGGTGCGCCCGTATGACCAGATGAATTCCAGTGAAATCGATACGTCCATCGTGTGTGATCAGATGATGATGGAGGCCACCGAGCAGGGCCTAGGAACGTGCTGGGTATGCCATTTTAAGCCTGAGGTGGCACAGGAGCAGTTCAATCTGCCCAAGGGCGTCTATCCCTATCACATGCTCGTCTGTGGCTATCCCGCCGACCACATCGCCGATCCCGAGCATCGCGAGGCCCGCACCATTTCCCTCTCCAACTTCCTCCTCAAGTAGATTTTTGGGACATGCCTTAAAATCTACCTTTGACCACGCGCCCTTCGCCGAGTCCTGTGCCCTCAAACGCAGGACTCGGCGTTTTGTTTTGCAGACTGCATGCAGCCACAAAAAAGGACCCGCAAGCTGCGGGCCCTTTCTAGGCGCTAAATGATAGCTGGATGTTAGTCCAGGTCGTCGGCAGCGAAGTTGTCAATCGGTGCGAAGGGATCGGCAACGGGGATAACCGGCTCGGCGACGGGCAGCGGCTCGGCAGCAGGAACGGTCACAGCCGGAGAAGCGGCGGAACCGACCGGCGTGGAAGCCATGAGATCGGACGGGAAGGAGTTCTGAGCATCGTCCATGAAGTGCTGGATGAGCTTGAGGTACTCGGCCTTAAACTCCTCACGGGAAGCCTTAAGACGGTCGATCTCCTCAAGCTCGGCCTGCTTCTCGGTCAGGGCCTGACGGATGACCTCGCGGGCCTTGGCGTCGGCCTCGTTGCGGATGCGGTCGGCGTTCTCGTTGGCGTCGTTGACAATGCCCTCGGCGGTCTGCTGGGCAGCAATAAGGGCAGCGGAAATCTGGCGCTCCTGAGCGGAGAAGTCGGGTGCAGGAGCGGCCACAGGGGCGGCGGGAACGGCCTGCGCGGCAGCGTCCTGAGCCTGAGCAAGCTGGGCCTGCGTATCGGCAAGCTGCTGCTCGGTGGCAGTCAGACGACCCTTAAGATCGACGATCTTGGCAAGCATGGCGTCGACCTCAGAGGACAGGGTCTCCAGGAAGACGTCGACCTCGGCGGGATCGTAGCCGCGCTTAGCCTCAGAGAAGGTCTGAGCCTGAATGTCAGCAGGGGTAATAGCCATAACAAGTTCTCCTTTATCTTCGCCTTGGCGCCGTGCGCCCGACGTGAGTTACTAAGCCAGTTTTATATGAGTATACCTATAAGAAGTTGCAGAACCAGCTTCTGCACCAACTGCAACGCAATAATCGCAACGACCGGCGAAAAATCGATACCGCCCATCGGCGGGATGAAACGACGGAACAGGTTGAGCCACGGACCGCACACGCTATCAAGCACCGCGGCAATATCCTGAAGCAAACCACCCTGCTTCATGGGAATCCACGTCATAAAGCAGTAGACGACAATGAGCGTGGAATAGAAGTTGAACAGCGTATTGACCAGCTGGACGATAGTGTAGATGTTGATGGGAATCTCCTCGTCTTGTCTTTACTTAAGGTAGCCGTCGGCACGAAGCTTCTTGAGATCGGAATCTTTGACCTCGCAACCGGCGGGCAGCACCATGAACACGCGGTCGCCCACCTCCTTGACCGTGGCACCCAGACCGCAGGCAAAGCCGTAAGAGAAGTCCAAGACGCGCTTGGCAACTTCGGTGCGTACGCCCACAAAAATCAGTGCGACAGGCTGCTTGGTGCGAACGCGGCGCACCACGGTCTCCACGTCGTCATAGCTCTCGGGGCGCAGGACATAGGCCGGCAGCTGCGGTGTGGCGTTGATGATATTGCTCGCATAGGCCGAGGCATCGCTCGGTGCAGGCGCAGGCGCAGCGGCGGCACGGGCGCGGGTGTTCTCGGCGTAGCTCGACGGCGTGTCATAGGCACCAGGACGATAACCGCTCGCAACACTGTCCTGCGAGCGCGAAGGCGGATTGTACGTCGTTGCATGACGCGAGTCATCGCCGACCAGCTGGCCGGAGCGCGTATACACGGCGACCGACTCGGCCTCACCGCGGCGCGTTTGGCCCAGCAGGCCGTTACTCGGCTCGTCCTGGGTATAGAAGCCCTCGCCCGAGGTACCGCTGTAGCCGTTGTTCTGATAGCCATCATCGTAGCCGTCATCGTAGCCGTAGTCGTCATCCTGGTCATAGCTCTGGTCGTAACCCTGCTGGCCGCCCAGGTGCATCTTATTTTTAATCTCGTCAAGGAAGCCCATGGTTGTGTCCTCTCACGGTTTAGTGCAGGCGCTCTGTAAACCAGTGCGCACTTCAGAGCCCTATTTTACTGCAAACTCCGGGCTAAATACTACCCTGCCCAGGCGAACGAGCGTAGAGCCCTCCTCAAGGGCAGGCTCAAAGTCCTCGCTCATGCCGCAAGAAAGCTCGGGCAGCCTCAGATCGGGATGCGCCGCCTCCAACTCATCCCTCAGCTCTCGCAGCCCGGCAAAGGTGCGACGCGCCACATCCTTGTTCCCCCGAGGGGCCATAGTCATAAGGCCCTGCACACAAATTCCCTCAAGTTCCGCAAGCTCGCCGGCAGCGCCACGAATCTCATCGGGCGAAAAACCGCCCTTGGACTCCTCGCCGCTTACGTTAACCTCGATCAGCACCTGCTGGGGGGCGGCGAGCTCGCCAGCTTCGATCTTGCGAATGGCACGGCTCGAGATCGCCTGCGCCAAATGAAGCGACCCCACCGAATGAATCAGCTCGGCCGAGCCCAACACCGCGTTGATCTTGTTGGTCTGAAGGTTGCCAATCATGTCGAAGCGCACCTCGGGCAGCTCCGGATGATCCGCCAGACCTGCAAGTTTGCGGACGAGCTCTTGCGGGCGGTTCTCGGCAAAATGGCGATATCCCACCTGGATGGCCGCGATGGTCTCATCGACGCCGACGGTCTTGGACACGGCAATCAAACGCGCGGCATCACGGGGCCTCCCGGCGCGATCGAGCGCGGCATAGAAACGCTC
Organism: uncultured Collinsella sp.; assembly: GCA_900541695.1. GTDB lineage: Bacteria > Actinomycetota > Coriobacteriia > Coriobacteriales > Coriobacteriaceae > Collinsella. The sequence goes on from UQKL01000001.1 coordinate 87,986, forward strand.
GAGTATCTGCTCGCGGCGAGCGCGCATTACATTCAAATAGTTATCCATTGCCAATCGCCTCCGCTAACAGCACAACAAGTAGTCCCATGCTAACGCAAGAGCGCAGCCCCGCATCCGCAAGGCCGCGCTCCCTTAGGTATTTACAATCTCTCAACGAACGGGGTACCCTACTCCTCGTCGTCCTCGGCATCATCCTCGTCCTCAAGATGATCCAACAGGTAGCGAAGACCCTCGCTCACCTCGTTAGCGGGCACCTTGGCAACAAAGCGTGCATCCACGGCGGGCCTCATAATGACGCCCTCGCCCGAAGGCACGCGCATGCTCTCGAGCTCGTCCTCATCCGTACAGGCGATATCGCCGGCAGTCATACGCTGTCCGGTCAAAAGGAAGGTCAGACGGCAGGCGGCATCGATGGAAATCGAGGCAATGCGATCGAGGTAGCGCGAAACCATGATGGCACGGCGCAGGTCGTCATAGTTGCTGTCGTCGTCCATAAAATCGCCGGTGTCCATGCGGTTAAAGGTACGGAAGAACTTCTCGTACGCCGCATGTACCGGCTCATCCTCAACGGCCAGGTTGCAGATGATGGACATGTCGTTGGTGACGAGCGCGGACAGCGACGAGCCCAGCACCTGGTACACGGCCTCGGCCTCGGCCTCAACCGTGCCGACGAGCTCCTGAGGCAGCGAGATGTCGGCCTTGACCATGTGACGCGTGGCGCGGCAGATCTGGCGAACCTTATCGGTCATGCGCTGCAGGTTAAAGTCGACGTAGATAATCGTCTGCAGCAAACGGAAGTCGGAGGCGACCGGCGACTGCGTAGCGATCAGGTTGTAGCACACGGCCTCCAAGTTGGCGCAGCGAGCATCAATCGAAAGCGTGCGCTTCTTGGTCTTAGTGGCGAGCTTGCGGTCGTCGGTCACATAGGCCTTCACGGCGTCGTGAAGGGCAAGATCGACGGCCTCGTAGATGCTCAACATCTCGTGACGGGCCTCGATGAGCTGACGGGAAAACAGTTTGCGCATGGTTCACTCCAATCAGTTGGGTGCGGTCATGCCGCCCGCACAGTGAATACGCACCGGACCAGGTCCGATCGGCTTGGGACTAGTCGCACCGATCAGCCAAAGCGGCCGGTGATATAGTCTTCCGTCCGCGAATCCACCGGGCTGGTGAAGATCGCGTCGGTTTGACCATACTCGATGAGCGTGGCGGGCTCACCGGCAACTTCCTGCAAGAAAAATGCGGTGTAGTCGCTAATGCGAGCGGCCTGCTGCATAGAATGCGTGACGATGATGATCGTCATCTCGGGCGCCAGCTCGGCCATCAGATCCTCGACCTTAGATACGGACGTGGGGTCGATGGCGGAGCAGGGCTCGTCCATCAGAAGGACATCGGGCTGCACCGCAAGCACACGCGCGATGCACAGACGCTGCTGTTGACCGCCCGAGAGCGCCAAACCATCCTTGTTGAGCTGATTGGATACCTCTTTCCAGAGGTTGGCGCGCTTGAGCGATTCTTCCACGATGTCGTCGAGGTCGCTTTTGCTAGTCACGCCCTGCAGACGAGGGCCAAAAGCGACATTCTCGTAGATGGATTTGGGAAACGGGTTGGGCTGCTGAAAAATCATGCCCACGCGGCGACGAAGGTCGACCGGGTCGACGCCCTCGGCATAGATATCGTTGCCGTCGAGTGTCATGGTGCCCTCGACGCGAGTACCCTCGATAAGGTCGTTCATACGGTTGATGCAGCGCAAAAACGTCGATTTACCACAGCCCGAAGGACCGATAAACGAGGTGATGGCGTTTTTGGCGATGTTGAGGTCGAGCCCCGTCAGCGCATGAAAGTCACCGTACCAAAAGTTGAAATCCTTGGCTGTGATGGCCGCTTGCTCCGGCGTGGGAGCGGACTGATAGACGGACATGGGACTCCTTAACTAGCGGCGCTTGCGCGACAGATAACGCGCAAACAGGTTGAAGGCCAGAATAATCGCCATCAGCAAAAGCGCAGTGCCGTAGGCTGCGTTCATGTTGATGCCGTCGTTGGCAAGCAAATAGAGGTGAACGGTCATGGGACGACCGGAATCGAGCGGCGAGATCGGCAGATTGATGGCCTGACCCATGGTGTAGAGCACCACCGCGGTCTCGCCGATGGCGCGACCGATGGCAAGGACGATGCCGGTGGCAATGCGGCCAAAGGCAGAAGGAAGCACGATCTTGGAGACGACCTGCCACTTGGTGGCGCCCAGGCCATATGCGCCCCAACGGATATAGCGCGGAACGGCGCGAATTGCCTCCTCGGTGGTGCGCATGACGATGGGCAGCATCAGAAGCGCCAGCGCCAGAGCGGCCGAAACCATCGAAAGGCCCAGGCCCATGGCCTCAACAAACAAGGCGTAACCAAAGAGGCCCATAACGATGGAAGGCACCGAGGCCAGGGCATCGGCAGCATAGCGAATGATGTCGACGACCTTGCCCTGCTTGGCGTATTCGGCCAGATAGACCGCAGCCAAGACGGCAACCGGCGTGCAGATGAGCATGGCGAGCGCCGTCACGTAGATGGTCGAGACGATCGTGGGCCAGATGCCACCCTCGGCGTTTACGCCCTGCGGCCAGCCGAAGATAAAGTCGAGCGAGATATGCGGAAGACCGTTGATGACCACATAGGCGATGATGGCAAGCAACACCAGGGTGGTGATATAGGCCGCGGCGCGAAACACGCCGAGCATAATCTTGTTGGACAGGTCCTTGTTGATGCGGCCCTTCTTGCCATGGGAAAGGGCACGCTTGATGAGCTCGCGCGACGATGTCGTATCGACCGTCGTGTCAACGGAATCGGACATAGCCTACCCCCTCTTCTTTGAAATCAGGCGAACGATACCCACCAGTGCAGCTGAGATGATAAACAGGACCACGCCCATGCCAAACAGAGCCGAGCGATGCAGGCCCGAGGAATAGCTCATGTCGAGTGCGATCTGGCTCGTGAGCGTCGAGATGGGGCTCGAGATGCTATCTGGAATGACCGGGGCGTTGCCCACGACCATCAGCACGGCCATGGTCTCACCGATGGCACGCCCCATACCCAAGACAATTGCATCGACAATGCCCAGCTTGGCTGCAGGCAGCACGACCTTGTAGATGGTCTGCCACTTGGTGGCACCCATGGCATAGGACGCCTCGCGAATGCCCATGGGGATGGAATTGAGGGCATCGATCGTGAGCGTGGTAATGGTGGGAACGATCATGATGGCAAGCACAAACCACGCCGTCAGCGCGCCAAAGCCAAGACCGCCGGTCAGCTGCGCGATAAACGGGCGGATGATGACCATGCCAAAGAAGCCGTAGATGATGGAGGGGATGCCCGCCAGCAGGTCGACGGCGGGGCTGATGAGCCTGCGCACGCGCTTGCTGGCGATCTCGACCAGATATACAGCCGTGCCCACACCCAGGGGCACGCCCATGGCGAGCGCACCGACCGTCACCAGACCAGAGCCCGCCAGCAGCGACATGATGCCGTAGTGGCCCTCGGATGGCGCCCACGTAAAGCTAAAGAAGTCCGCCAGGCCGATGTCGGTAAAGACGGGCAGCGCCGAGTACGTGGTAAAGACAAAGATCAGGATAACGGTGACGACCGCCAAGAACGCGCAGGCAAAGAAGATCCACTGCAGCGCCTTCTCCTTGAGATAGGTGCTACGCGACACCAACGCCAACTCACGCTTTTTGGGCGTCTGAGCCTCCTGCTCAATCTGGGGGGTTTCCTGTGCTTCCACGCTACTCACTCCCCTTTCCGTCGTTGGTGACGGGAATAAAGCCCGCCTCGCGAATCTGCTTGTCCATCTTCTCGGACGTCACATAGTCAATGTAGTCCTGCGCCTGATGCGAAGGCGTACCCTTCACAAAGAAGTAAAGGTCGCGCGAGATGGGATAGCCGCCACTTGCGACCGTCTTCTCGGATGCCTCGACATGGTTGACCGAAACGGCCTTAACCGAGGTCGTGGCGTTGAGGCTCTCGACAAAACCCAGCGAGATGTAGCCAATGGCGCCATGCGAGCGGGACACGACGTCGCGCACTTGGCCCGTACCCGAAAGAACGGCCGAGCGGCGATCGAACGGCGTGCCGTCCATCACGATGGTACGGAAGGCCTCGCGCGTACCGGACGCCTCGTCGCGGTTGATAACCTGAATCTTCAGGTCCTCTCCGCCGACTTCCTTCCAGTTGGTGATCTTGCCGGCGTAAATATCGCGGAGCTGCTCGGTCGAGAGATTGTCGACCGGGTTGTCGTCGTTCACGATGACTGCGATGCCGTCGTGCGCGATTACGATCGGGGTCAGGCCAAGGTCTTGTTCGTCGGCATTGAGGCCACGAGACGAGCTGGCGATGTCGGCCGTGCCGTTGCTGACGGCCTCGATACCCGCAGAGGAGCCAAGGCCGGAGACGAGCACATCGGTGCCGGCCTCTTCCTTAAAGCCCTCGGCTGCGATCTCGGCAATGGGAAGGCACGTGGTCGAGCCGGCCACGGTAATAGAAGATGTGGAAGATCCCGAGGAGCAAGCACACAGCGTGAGCGTAAGCACTGCAGCACTCAGGACCGATGCGATCTTTCTCATAGCATCACGCCGATCGCAGCATGGCGCCCACAGGTGCCGCCCTCGTTGCGGTAGGAATAAAAGCGGTCGTTCTGACGAACGGTGGAAAGCTTGGTGTCCACAATGCTGCTCGCCTCGACGCCGGCGTCCATCAGCGCCTCGCGAATGGCGGCGGAAAGATCGAGCATACGAGAAGCAGAGGCATCGATGCACGCGAACTCGGCGGCAAAGCGATCCATAAGTTCTTGGGACACCTCGTACTCGTCGCCCAGGATATGGGGCCCAATGTAGGCAGAGATGTCGTCCGGCTTGCAGCCAGCCGCCTCGCAGAGCGCTTGGCACGCCTTGGCGGAAATGCGCGCAATCGTGCCCTTCCAGCCAGAGTGCACCACGGCAAAGCCGCCGGGAGCCACCAGCACCACGGGAACGCAATCGGCAAAGCAGAGCATCACGGGTACCTCACGGGCCATGCAGACGATGGCATCGCAGCCCTCGGCAATCTGCTCGCGAATATTCTCGAGATAATCGGCACCGTTCGAGGCCACCGTCACGACATGGTCACCGTGTACTTGATTGGGAACAAGCAGGTTGTGCTCGCACTCCGCGGCCCCTATGGCCTCGAGTGCGCGGCGACGATTTTCTTGAACGGCAAAGGGGTCATCGCCAACATGCGAGCCCAGATTGAGTGAGGAGTACGCATCTTCGGAAACACCGCCGGCGCGTTCGGTAAAAGCAAAGCGAACATCGTGCGTCGCGCCCTCTACCAACGTAACTCCATCATGGTCGACACGCGAAACGCTGTCCGCACGTGCTGCCATACTAAAGCCTCCTAATAACACAAGTATCGCGGCGACGCCGCAGCAGTCCGTGCCACACGGCTGCCATACTTCATCAAAAGGATACCCGCAGCGGTAGGGGCTAAACGTAAGGGGAACGTAAGGAGATTGGAGGCTTTCGTTTACAAAGGCAAAACACAACAAAAAGGGTGCGCCCAATCGGACGCACCCCATACAGGTCGCTGAGAAAAACGAACTAGAAGCTGCCGCGCTTGAGGAAGTCAGGAAGCTCAAACTGGTCGTTGCCAAAGTTGGGGAGCTCGGTACCACCGACGTTGCGAGTCGGGGCAGCCTGAGCCGGGCTCGTGGCAGGAGCGGTGCGCTGCGGCTCGGTAGAAGCAGCGGCCTTGCTCTGGGACTGCTGTGCAGCGAAGAGCTCGTCCTGACGGTTGACGTTGGAGTCGGAGAAGCCCGTAGCGATGACGGTAATACGCACCTGATCGCCCAGGGACTCGTCGACAACGGTACCGAAGATGATGTTGGCCTCGGGGTCGACGGCGTTGGCGACAACGTCGGCGGCGTCGCTGATCTCCTGGATGCCCAGGTCCTTGGAACCGGCAATGGAAAGCAGGACGCGCGTAGCGCCATCGATGGAGCTCTCGAGCAGCGGGCTGGAAATAGCCTGCTGGGCAGCGTCGACGGCACGGGTGTCCCCAGAAGCGGTACCGATACCCATCATGGCGGTACCGGCCTGCTTCATGATGGTCTTAACATCGGCGAAGTCCAGGTTGATGATACCGGGGACGGTGATGAGGTCGGTGATGCCCTGGGTGCCCTGGGAAAGGACGCCATCGGCGATTGCGAAGGCCTCAAGCATGGTGGTCTTCTTCTCGGCGATGTCGAGCAGCTTGTCGTTAGGGATAACGATCATGGTGTCGACGCAGTCGGAAAGCGTCTTAATGCCTTCTTCGGCGCTCTTCTTGCGCTTGCGGCCCTCAAACGTAAAGGGCTTGGTCACGACGGCGACGGTCAGCGCGCCGACCTCGTTCATCGCGATATCGGCAACGATGGGGGCAGCGCCGGTACCGGTGCCGCCGCCCTCGCCGCAGGTGATGAACACCATATCGGCGCCAGCGAGCGCCTCGGCGATGTCGTCGCGGGACTCATCGGCGGCCTTACGGCCGACCTCGGGGTTGGCGCCAGCGCCCAGGCCGCGGGTCAGGTCGGTGCCGATGTGCACCTTGATATCGGCATCAGAGATCGCGAGTGCCTGAGCATCGGTGTTGATGGCAACAAACTCGACGCCGCGGATACCCTCTTCGATCATTCGATTGACCGCGTTGGTACCGCCGCCGCCGACGCCGACCACCTTAATGACGGCAAGGTAGTTGTTGATCTCTGTCTCGTGCATGTCGGTCCTCCGAACAAAGGTTATTGCCATAGCATGGGTTGACCCCTGCGCACATTAACCTTCAAGTTGAAAGTAAATGCAAAGGTAAACCGTATTATGTTTGCACATTATGAACGTATCAGTCAAATAATTGACGGTGAAAACCAAACAAACCAGATAAACGGCGCGGTATGCCCCGTCAACAAAGGCCAGAAAACGCTACGAGGTCGGTGCGTTCCTAAACGTATAGTTGCCAGGAGATCGAACGTTGATATACGTCACGCCCTCCACCTGCGAAAGCAGCTTGGTCACGATACGCTCCTTTTTGGCAATGTCGTCCGAATCTCCGAGCGACACCTCGATACCGTTATCGAGATTCGCCGAGATGGCCTCGACCGAGGGCGTGGAAATATCCTTGACCTGGCCCAGGAACTCGCTCGAGAATCCGCGGACGTAATCCAGGCCGGCCTTGACCGCCTTGGAATTTACCGCTTGCCCCGAAACCGGCGCGACATCGGCCGAGACATCGGTCAGCAGCACGGCTCCGTAATGTTTGGCGAGCGCCAGGGCGGCATCGATGCCGTTTAGGGTGTTGGCACCCTCCCCCGTTGTGATGACATTGCCCTGGTCGTCAACATCGACCGAGGTAGACAGCGGTGCAATCCATGTGTCATCGTCCCCGATCGCCCATGCAAGATCGTCGGAGCTAATGTAGGCAATTGCGATAACCTTGCGTTCCGTCGGCGTGATGATGAGCGTATGGGGAAATTGACGCTGAACATCCACGCCCGAAACCCACGGATTTTGCTTGAGGCCCTCGGTGATCTGGTCGGGATTCACATTGAACAGCGACGTGTTCTCGGGCAGATCGATCAGCTGGATGGCATCGTGCTTGGTCACATGCTCGCTGCCCTGGATCTGAATATCGGTAGCGGCGAACAGGCCAGAGTTAATGACGACGACGGCAACGACTGCAAGCGCTGCCAGAGCGGCAAGGATGCCGCCCACGATTTTGCCCTTGCCCTTAACGGCAGAAGCGGCACCCGCCGCATGATTTGCCAGGGCGCCGATCGATGACAACGGATTAGAGCCCTTTTTGCCCGATTGCGGTTTTGCGGAGGCCGACACCGACGTCAGCATACGTGGCTTAGATGCACCCAGCGCGCGACCGGGACGCGTCACCTTTGCCCCCAACGAGGGCTTGGGCGACGCTATGGGGCGAGAAGGTATGGCGCCCATCGCCGGTTTGGGCGTCACCGAGGGACGTGCCACCGGACGAGCAACATTTTTGGCCGCGGGGCGTCCGCCAAGCTGCGAACCGGCAGTCGAACGCTTGGCAGGCCGCACGGACCCAGCAGGCTTAGAAGGCATAACGGATTTACGTTGAGGCTGAGACGGTGCGCCGGAACGCCCTCCGGCGCGGCGGAAGGTTGGTTTCGATGCTCTAGAAGCCGAGGAATTTAACTTCCGGTCTGAGCTCGATGCCATACGCCTCCCTCACCTTTCCGTGCACATGTCTGATAACCGCGGCCACGTCATCGGCCGAGGCGGTTCCGTTATTAACGATAAAATTAGCGTGTACGGGCGAAACTTCCGCGCCGCCAACCGAAAAACCCTTTAATCCACAATCCTCGATAAGCTTGCCCACGCTCGCATCGGGCGGGTTGCGAAATACCGACCCGCAGGATGCACAGCCCATGGGCTGTGTGCGCTTACGCCGCGTCAGGTACCGCTCCATACGCTCACGGATATCGGCCTTGGGCGCAGGTTTGAGCTTGAGCACGCACTCCAGAATGATCTCGTTACGCGGCAGGCTGCATTCACGGTAGCCCCAAGCGATCTCCGAGCCCGCGTAATGCTTGATGCCGGAGCTCGGGTCAAACGTAACGGCATCTTCGACCAGCGAGCCAATCCACTCGGTTCGCGTGCCGGCATTCATGGACACGGCGCCGCCAACGGAGCCGGGAATACCGACCGCAAACTCAAGGCCCGAAAGGCTGCGCGACAGCGCGTCGTTGACTAGGCGAGCGAATATCACGCCCGCACCGACCGTCAGCGTACAACCGTCTTCGGCGACAACCGTACGCTGGAACTCACGCCCCAACGAAATGACGGCGCCGCGATAGCCTGCATCGGCAACAAGCAGATTAGATCCCTTGCCGATAATGACCCACGGCACCTGCTCACGATCGAGCACCGCCACGGCGCGACGCAAGGCATGATAGCTGTGACACGTCACAAAGAGGTCCGCCTTGCCGCCGATACGATAGCTCGTATGGCGCGCGAGGCGTTCATCCTCAATTACGTCCGTATCGATCATGCCCGAAAGCGCCATGACGGCGTTAAACAGACCCATGGGGTTTAAGCGTCTTTCTTGGCAGTCAGATACTCGATGAACTCGGGGCCGACCGTCGTGACGTCGCCGGCGCCCATGGTAAGCAGCAAATCGCCCTCGCCCACCATCTTCTCGAGCTCCTCATTGAGCTCAAGACGGCTCGAGCAGTACACGACCTCCTTGCCGGGATGCTTGGCGCGCACGGTATCGGCAAGCATCTTGGACGTGACGCCCGGGATGGGCATCTCGCCGGCAGAGAACACGTCAATCAACAGCAGCTTGTCAGCATTGGCGAATGCGTCGGCAAAGTCATCGCACAGAGCCTGCAGGCGCGAATAGCGGTGCGGCTGGAACACGACGTCGACATGTTTGTAGCCCAGCGAAGAGGCAGCAGCGAGCGTCGCCTTGATCTCGGTGGGATGATGGCCGTAATCGTCAACCACCGTGATGCCGTCGATATCGCCCACGTGGGTAAAGCGACGGCGGACGCCTTCAAAACTCGAAAGTGCCTTAGCGGCGGCGTCGATATCGAGGCCTAGGACATGGGCGACGGTCAAGACGGCCGTGGCGTTGAGCATGTTGTGACGACCGGGGTTGCTCTTAATCTCGACAGCGTGCTCGGTGCCGTCATCAAAGCGAACGATAAAGTCGCTCTGGATGCCCTTGACATCCGGATGCACGCAGACGATGTCGTTGGTCTCGGCAAAGCCATAGGAAAGCACATGACGGCCCGTCGACTTGGCAAGCTCGACCAGATGCGGGTCCTCGCCACAGACGATGACCGTGCCGTCCTCGCCCACCAGACTCATAAACTTGGCGAAGGTGGCCTCGATCTCCTCGATACCCGAGTAATGATCGAGATGGTCGGCCTCGACGTTGGTCACGATGACCACATTGGGGTTAAGGAACAGGAAGGAGCTGTCGGACTCATCCGCCTCGGCGACAAAATAGTCGCCCGAGCCGTTCTTGCCGTTGGTATCGTAGCCCTCGACAATGCCACCGATCAGGAAGCTGGGGTCCAGACCCATGCGGTCAAGCATGGTGGCGCACATCGAAGAGGTCGTGGTCTTGCCGTGAGTACCGGCGACGGCGACGGTGGTGTAGCCGTGGCCCAGAGCCGAGAGCATCTTGGCGCGAGGCCACACGGGAATACCCAGCTCGCGCGCACGGACGAGCTCGGGGTTGGACTCGGGAATAGCGGTAGAGACCACGACGACGTCGGGCTTAACCTCATCGATGGTGGCAGCCTCATGGCCCACATGCACCTTCACGCCGGCACGGGTAAGCTGGCGAATATAGCGAGACGTCTTAAGGTCGGAGCCGGTAACGACATAGCCGCGCTCGTGAAGGACGAGGGCGATGCCGCTCATGCCGGCGCCACCGATACCGATAAAATGGGCGCTCTTGAAATCGGGCGCGGAGGTTGCAGTCTGGGAATCAGCCATGTGCTCGTGTACTCCTTGCGTAAACACTGCCTGTAACCCGTCTACTGTAGCGCACCTATCGCATCCGCGCGAGGGCGACCCGCGATATCCCGTCTAACTAACGCAATCCTTCTACCGCGTCTGCCAAAAGGACGGCAGCGCGGTCCTGGGCCAAACCGCGAGCCGCCTGACGCATGGCATCGCGCGCCTGCGCATCATCGATAAGATGCAGCAGCTCATCGGCAAACGCCTGGGTATCGATATCGGCATCGGCGCAGAGCACGCCAGCACCGGCATCGACCAGATAGCGGGCATTGGTGGTCTGATGATCGGCCGTCGCATGAGGATACGGCACCAGTACCGAAGGTGTGGCAAGGGCCGCGATCTCGGCAATGCTCGAAGCGCCCGAGCGCGAGAGGACCAAATCGGCCGCGGCCAGCATATCGCCCATATTGTCGATGTAGGGCTGGACGCGGTACCGCTTCGCCTCCTCGGGCATCAGGGCAAGAGCACGCTCGGTGTCCTCGAAGCCATCGGCGCCCGTCGAATGCAAAACATAGAGATTATCGCGCGAGAGCAACTCGTTTTTAAGCGAAGCCACGCGCTCATTAAGATGTTGAGCACCAAGTGAGCCGCCAAAAACCAGCAGGAGTGTGGCGTCCTCAGGCACGTCGAGAGCCCTGCGACCGCGAACCCGATCCCCCTCGATCACAGAACGGCGCACGGGGTTGCCGGTCATGAGCACATGGTCAGGATCGCCCTCGCGCTCAAACGCGGAACGTGCTGCCGGCACCGAGATGCAAACGCGGGCGGCATGCGAACTCATCATCTTGTTAGCAAGGCCCGGAACGGAGTTCTGTTCGTGCAGCAGATACGGAATGCCCGCGTCTTTGCACCAGCCCAGAAGCGGGACCTCGACATAGGCGCCAAAACCTATAGCGACATCGGGCTTGCAGGCTTTAGAAAAATGGCTGCCGAGCGTGCGCTTCGCCTTATAGACACGCCACAGCGAGCTCAATGCCGTCCAAGGGCGGGAGCGGTCGAAGCCCGTAACCGTAATCGGCACAAAATCGAACCCTGCCTCGGGAACCAGACGACCCTCGAGCTTATGCGACTGACCTACAAACACAACGTGATGGCCACGGTCACGTAGCTCCTCGGCCAAGGCGAGTGCAGGGTTGATATGTCCCGCCGTGCCGCCGGCTGCGATAGCAACGGTCATCTTATCGGTCATGGTAGTCCCTTCGTACGCGCGGCCCCTGATCGTCGGTGCGCAAGCGCGCCGACGGGTCCGAATTCAAGTCGATTCGATTATATCCGCCACCCGTATTGCGCGGTACCGGTCGTTGCGGGCGACCCTGCGGCGCAGAGCGCGGCCGGGGACGGGCATCCGACTCCGAAGCAAAACCGTTCAAGACGGTAAAACCGCCACGCGATGAGCGCTCCCCACGCGCATGGGGCACCCCGGCGGTGCTTTCGTCCATAACGGCAAAACTATCTCGGCGACGATCGTATTCATCGCGTCGAGCGCTCTCGTGCGAAACGCGCAAGATAAGCCCGGCGAGCATGAGCGACACGATAATCGACGAGCCGCCATAGCTGATAAACGGCAGCGGCTTACCCGTCATGGGAAACACGTTGAGAATACCCAGCGCGTTGATCAAAAACTGCACCGCGAGGATAACCGCAGAGCCCGAAGCCATGAGCGCCCCGCGACGATCGGTAGCCTGCTCGGCGATTCGAAACGCCGAGTAGATCAGCATCGCAAACACCAAGAATAACAGCAGCGTCCCCAAAAAGCCAACTTCCTCGCCAATGATGGCCAGGATGTAGTCATTGTGCGCCTCGGGCAAATACGAGTACTTCATGGTTGAGTTGCCGATACCGCGACCGAACAGTCCACCCGAAGCAAACGCCATAATGGCAAGCGTTGCCTGATACCCGTCTCCATATTCATCTGCCCAAGGGTTCAAGAGAACCTGAATGCGCACCATACGGTACGGCTCGACGACAAGAGCGATCACGATGATGACGACGCCAGCAAGAATCGCACCGATAATGAATTTTGGGTCAAGGCCGGCAAAGAGCGCCATGCACATGATCGTCAACAGAATAATCAGGATGGTGCCAAAGTCGGGCTGAATAAAAATCAAGACGAGCGATATGCCCAAATTTAAGCCCATGCCCTTAAGGAACTCATTGATGTTACCGCCGGGCGAAAACACGCGATCGAGCATGATGGCAGAATAGGCAATGGCAAACGGCTTGAGAAACTCCGATGGCTGAAACTGAATGCCGGCAATGCTCAGCCAGCGCGTAGCGCCACGGCTGCCGCTACCAAAGAGGAACACCGCAAGCAGCAAGATCATCATAGCGATAAGGGCAAGTTTAAGCGCCCCTTCGCCAAACCAGCTATCGGGTGCAACGCGCGCGATGAACTCGAGGGCAGCAACACCGACGACAGTGAACATAAACTGCCGGAACAAAAAGTAGGTCGCGGAGTCGTTCTCGTGAAGCGCCTCGACTGAAGAAGCCGAGTACACCATAAGCAGGCCAAAACAGACCAGCGAGAACAGGCAGGTCAAAAAGACCAGGCGGGGTCGCATGATACGTGCGGGGACGCCGGCGATATAACGTTCGCCGATGCCCTGCGTGCGACGACCGGCGCGCGGCGTGATGCACTGCGAGGAAGCACGGTCCGAGTCGGGCCTCCTCATATTCTGTCGGGGGCTCTCCTCTCTCACCGGCAACCCCTATTCCATTTGCGTATTGGACGCAGCGGCAAGCTGGGCCACATAGTCCTTAAACACGCGACCGCGCTCCTCGTAGCCCGAGAACTCATCGAACGAAGAGCAGGCGGGCGACAGTAAGATCACATCGCCGCGGCTCGAGAGCGAACGGGCAACGTCCACGGCATCGCGCAGGTCGTCGGCCTGGGCGATATCGACATCACCGTCGACATCCGCCTCGTCCATAGCGGCGGTAAAGCGCTCGCGCGCGTCGCCAAAGCAGACCACCGAGCGAACGTTATCCATCACAACGCGGGCAAAGGACTCGAGCGGCGTGCCCTTATCGTGACCGCCGAGCAGCAAGATCACATCGTCATCGGGAAACGCCGTCAGGGCCTTTTCGACCGCATCGGTGTTCGTTGCCTTGGAATCGTTAACATAGCGCACGCCATCGATCTCGCCACAGGGCTCAACGCGGTGCTCCAGCGGCTGGAACGAGACCAGGCCGCGACACACACCGTCAACATCGGCGCCGACCGTCAGGGCCGCCGTGGCAGCACACAGGGCATTGATTACATTGTGATGGCCCGAAATCTTAAGCTCGGACGTATCGACGAGCGGGGTCTCGACGCCCTTCAGGCGAATGACCATCTTGCCATCGCGAACAAATGCGGCGTCCTCGCCCGCAGGCTCGTCAAAAGCAACCTTGCAGATGCGACGGCCCGGAACATAGATGTACTCATCGAACTCGTGGATACCGGCATCCTCGACATCAACAATCACCAGGTCATCGTCGACCATATTCTCGAAGAGCTTAATCTTGGCGAGCGCATAGTTCTTATGGCTCTTATGCCAGCCCAGATGATCGGGGGTAATGTTGAGCAGCACCGCCACACGGGGGTGAAGCTCCTGGGTCGTTGCGATCTGATAGCTCGAAAGCTCCGCCACAAACCACTCGTTATGCGCACGGCCATCGATCTCGTTCACCGGAGGCTCGCCAATGTTGCCGACAGCAACGCTCGCCTCGCCCGCCGCCTTAAGCAGGTAATCGGTCAGCGACGTGGTTGTCGTCTTGCCGTTGGTGCCCGTAATGGCAATCCAATTTTGGGGAGACAGACGGTAGGCAAACTCGGGCTCACCCATAATCTGGGCAGCGTGATCACGGCCAGCCTTAAAGAATGCCGAGAACTCCGAGATGCCCGGACACGTCACGCATACATCAAACGCGCCCTCGACCTGCTCGGTTCCGTAGACAAACGATGCCCCGTGCGCCTCGAGCGAGCGCGTGGCATCGTTGGGCTCGGACGCGCCGCCACCGTAAACGGTAACGGCACTCACGCGCTCGGGATGCGCAAGCGCCCAGCGAGCGACATCAAGACCGGACTTGCCCTGGCCCAAAACGAGCAGGCTAAAGACATTAGCAAGAGGCATGAAAGACCACTATCCCAACTGGAAGAACAACGCGAGGCCCAGGGCTCCGAAGGCCGCGGCGACAATCCAAAAACGGATGACGACCTTGGTCTCGGCCCAGCCCTTCTTTTCGAAATGATGATGAATGGGCGCCATAAGGAAGACGCGCTTGTGCGTAAAGTGGAAATAGACAACCTGGATCATGACCGACAGGGTCTCGACGATAAACAGGCCGCCGATGATGAGGGAAACGACTTCGGTGTTGGTCATGATGGAGGTGCAGGCAAAAGCGGCACCCAGGGCAAGCGAGCCGGTATCGCCCATAAAGATGCTCGCCGGATAGCAGTTGAACCACAAAAAGCCCAGGCAGGCGCCGGCGCACGCCGTGCAGAAGATGGACAGGTTCACATCGCCGTGCAAAAACGCCATGGCGGCCATGGCCAGCATGGCGATCATGGAGGTGCCGCCGGCAAGACCGTCCAAGCCGTCGGTGAGGTTTACGGCGTTGGAAAGGCCCGCGATCATCAGCCAGCAAAAGACAAGGTAGAGCCACGGAAAAGAGAGGCCGCAAATGGTGGTCGAGAGCACACCAAGGTCGATCGTCAGGCCACCGGGGAAACGAATCTCGGGGGCGACGCCGCACCAGTTGACAGCAAGCACGGTAAAGGTAACGCAGATGAGGGTAAGGCCAATCATCTTGGCGTGAGGCGTCAGGCCGAGCGAGCGGCCGTGCGTGACAGAAGTCAGGTCGTCGATGAGGCCAAGAACGCCGGTTGCCAGCGTGGCGAGCAGCACAAGCACGAGCTCGGTGGTGAGCTTTCCCATCAAAAGGCAGGTCAGCGAAACGGCAACCAGGATGATGACGCCACCCATGGTGGGCGTGCCCTGCTTAATCAGGTGACGCTTGGGGCCATCGGCGCGAACCTGCTGGCCGATGCCCTCGACCTTCAGGAGCTTAATCCACCACGGCATAAGCAGCATCGCGATGACGGCGGCGATGCCCAATCCCAAAAATGCCTGGTACGTAGGATACGAAGGATTGCCGAACATGGACTAGCACACACCTTCCACAAAGCGATCGAGCTCAACGAAGCGTGAGCCCTTGACCAGCACGACATCATGCTGCTCAAGAGCGCCGCCCATACGGTCGAGCACCTGCTGATAGTCGGAGAACACCTGAATGCGGTCCTCATCCATACCCATCATGCGCGCGGCCTCGGCCATACGCTGGGCAAGCTCACCGCCGACACATGCGAGCATATCGAGCTTCTTGGCCGCCGCATAGGCGCCCACCAGCTCATGCATGCGAGGAGCCTCGTCGCCCATCTCGCCCATCTCGCCCAGAACCGCCATGCGCGAACCCGTGCACGAAAGCGAACACAGCAGGTCGAGGCCGGCTGCCATCGATTCGGCACTGGCGTTATATGAGTCGTCGATGACGCGAGCGCCGCTCTTGGCGCGCTTGATTTCCTGGCGATGCCCGGTAATCGTAAGACCCCTAAAGGCGGCATCGATCTGCTCGGGCGTCACGCCAAGACGATAGGCAACCGCCGCGGCCTTGACGGCATTGGGAACGGACTGCGCGCCGGGAATGGCAAGCAGTGTGTCGATAGTCTCGCCCAAGCCAAAATCGAGCGTAAAGACCGGGCGCCCCTCGTCATCAATGCGAATGTCGCACGCACGGACCTCATCGTCGTCCGAGACGCCCGCAAGCATCACGTCGACGCCCGCAGGCGCGGCAAAGGTGTCGCGGATGAACGGGGTAAAGTCGTCCTCACCACCCAAAACCAGCAACGGGAGAAGGTCTCCGGCGGCGCACATGCCGCCAACAATCTCGGATTTGGCACGAGCGATATTCTCGCGACTGCCCAGAATACCGATATGGGAGGTGCCGATCTTGGTCACAATGGCAAGGTTGGGATTGGCGGACTGAGACATGCGCTCAATCTCGTGGAAATGGTTCATGCCCATCTCGAGCACCAGAACCTCGGTGTCGGCAGGGGCCGCCAGCACCGTGAGCGGCATACCGATCAGGTTGTTGTAGTTACCCTTGGTTGCCCAAACGCGATAGCGCTTGGCGAGCACCGCGGCGAGCACGTCCTTGGTCGTTGTCTTGCCGATAGAGCCGGTAATGCCAATTACCAGGCAGCCAAGCTCCAAACGATAAGCGTGAGCCAGGCGCAGCAAAAACTCCTCGGGGTCATCGGTATGCAGGATGGCACAGCCCTTCTCATGGGCCAGCGAAAGCAGTTCGGCATCGGGCTCGCGCGTCATCACTACGGCGCCGGCACCCGACTCGATGGCACGGGAAGCAAAGTCGTTGCCGTCGACCTTTTCACCCGGGAAGGCGACGAATATCGTGCCCTCCTCAACCTGGCGCGAGTCGATAACGCAACCGCGGCATACCCGATCGGCTTCTCCCGTCACGGTTCGGGCCCCTGTTGCGGCCGCGAGATTGTTGACGGCGATCTCTATCATTGCAGCTCCCCTGTAAACCTAATAATGCTATCGGCGTATTGTATCCCAGCGCCGCCTACGCGTGGTGCAGGGCGTGTGAACAACCCGGATTAGCCGACTGGCCATTTCATAGATAGTAACCCCCTACTTGGTGCGCGGGACACCCAACACGTCAAGCGCACTGGCCATAATGGACTGGAACGGCACTGCGGCGGCATCGGAGCCTGACGGGGTTCCGTCAAGGGTGATATAGCACAGGACCTTGGGCGACTGCGCCGGGGCAAACCCCATAAAAGACGACATGTAGTTCTCTTTGAGGTAGCCGCCGTTCTCATCGGCGCGCTCGGCCGTACCTGTCTTGCCCGCCACGTCATAGCCGTCCACCGCGCCGCCAACGCCCATTCCCTCGGCAACGACCGTCTGCATACACGATGTCACCTGCGAGGCGGCCTCCTCGGAAATCGCGCGATCCCCCTCGCCCCAATCCTTTTCATCGCCCTTGCTCGACTTATAGAAGTGCGGAGTCATCATCACGCCGCCGTTCGCGATGCCGCCCACGGCACGTGCGACCTCAATCGGCGAGACGGACAGCGCCTGGCCAAAGCTCATAGCACCCAAGGTGGCACCATCGTACTGGTCGCGCTCCTTGACGATGCCCAGACTCTCACCCGGAAAATCGACACCGGAGCTATGACCGATACCCCACTTGTCCACATAGGTGGCAAAATCATCGGCACCGATCTTGCGCCCCACCAGGACAAAACCGACATTGGACGAACGGCGCATCATCTCGCGTACGTCCATTGTCATGGTGTAGTCACGCTTGTCGGCATCGGTAACGGTATCGTCGCCCACCTTGATACTCGCGGGAACCTCAAACGATGTGCTCGGGCGCACAACGCCCAAATCAAATCCGGCGCCCGCAACCAGCGTCTTAAAGACCGAGCCGGGCTCGTAGGCATCCGTCACCAGACGAAGGTTCATGTCCTCGGTCTTGGCGTTTTCCAAATTGGTCTGGTCGTAGGTCGGATACGAGCAGGCGGCCAGGATCTCTCCAGTCGTCGGGTCGGTCACCAGGGCCGACCCGTTTTTGGCCTTCGTCTTCTCGACCGCCTCGGCCAAGGCATCTTCCGCGGCGCGCTGAATGTTGACGTCGATCGTCGTCACGATATCCACGCCATCAATCGCGGCAACCTTTTTATAGGCACCGCCCGCGATGTAGCCGCCATCTCTTGCGCGCTCGCGCACAAGAGAGCCATTCGTTCCGGTCAGAAGCTCATCGTATTGTTTTTCGAGTCCTGTCAGGCCAGCGTTGTCCACGTTCACGACGCCCAGCACCTGAGAAGCCAGGTTTCCATACGGGTAAACCCGCTTCATCGCCTGCTCAAAGAGCACGCCGGGTAGATTCTTCTTTTCCAGGGCGGCAGCGTCATCCTCGTCGACCTGGCGCTTGATATACACCCAGGAACCATCAGACAGTACCAGCTTGCGACAGGTCTTTTTATCGATACCGGTGGCCTTGACCAGCGCCGAGACCGTCTTGTCGACGTCCTCGACAAGCTGAGGGTTCACGGCAACATTGCGGCATTCGACTGACGACGTCAGCACGTTGCCGTTGCGGTCGTAGATAGTGCCACGTTTGGCATAGAGCGTCTGTGAAAGCAGACGACGCGCGTCCGCGCGCTCGCGCAGCTTGTCAGCATTCACGATCTGGTATTCGGCAAGACGGAAGACGCCCGCGGCAAGGCCAACCCCGATACAGCCCATAACGACATCGCGGCGAGGCAGCGGCGTTCCCGTAACCCATTCAGACGACGACCCCTTGCGCGCGCCCGTATTGCGTACCCGAGGTCCGCCCGAGCCACGAAGACGCGACGCAGGGTCGTTGCCATAGGACGGCCCCGCGTTGTAAGATGGCCGACCCGTTCCTTGATAACCAGAACGTCCCCGCGAGGAGGGACGTCCAGACCCGTGGTCCCCGTCGGAACCGCGGCGATAGTCATTTGTCATACTCAGCTACCGTCTTATTTACTGAGCGGCCGCAGTCGAGCTAGCGCCCGCGGCTGCATCCTGCGAAAAGTCAAGCGTAACGCTCTCGCTGGGCTCCACCATGCCATAGGCGCCCGCAAGATCGCGAATACGTGTGTCGGCACCATAGACCGAATGCATGACCTCAAGGTTAGAACTCTCGTCGGTCGCCTTCTCGAGCGTGCTGGCAAGCTCTGCGTTGCCGTTGAGCACCTGGGCCGTGACACCGGCAAGTGCCACGCGGGCGACACCGATCGTCATGAAGACAGCCGCGATGATGCAAACCGTTTTAAGAACGCTCATGAAAACCGGGCTTACCGCCTGGTTTGCCTGACGGCCCGCGCCCGTGTAGACATCAAAACGCGGCGTGCGTTGCTCACGAGGGGCAACGGGCGCCTGCGGTGCCTCGCGGTAGGCGGGCATGGCGTTCATATCATAGGCGAGTGCTGCGTTTGAGGTGTTATAGCCCATGATATGCCGCCTCCCATCCCGAGTACGTTGGTAGTGTGTTTAAGCTTCGTTTATGGTGCGAGCGGGAGGTCCAATTTTGCGCGGTCGCGCCTACAGGCGCTGCGCCACGCGGATTTTGGCTGATCTCGCCCGAGGGTTGCGCGCAACCTCATCGGGTTGGGCAACCAAGGGTTTGCGGGTGATGACCTTGAGTATCGGCACGTTGCCACACACGCACACCGGAATCTCCGGCGGGCACGTGCACCCCTGGCTCATCTCCTTAAAGTGGTTCTTTACGATACGGTCCTCGAGCGAATGATACGAGATGACGCAGATGCGTCCGCCCGGGTTGAGCCACCTGGTGGCGGCATCAAGCCCCCTCTCGAGCACATCGAGCTCGTGGTTGACCTCGATGCGAATGGCCTGGAAGCTCTTCTTGGCCGGGTGCCCACCATGCCGACGAGCGGCAGCCGGAATGCCAGCCTTGATGATCTCGACAAATTGGCCTGTAGTTTCGATCGGTTCTTGCTCGCGACGGCGCACAATCTCGCGCGCAATCTGCGAGGCGAACTTCTCTTCGCCGTAGACGCGTAGAATCCGGGCGAGGTCGTGTTCGTTATAGGTGTTGATGACCTCAGCTGCGTTTAGGGTGTTGTTACCCGGATCCATCCGCATGTCCAATGGGGCATCTTCGTTATACGAAAAGCCCCTGCCAGGGATATCGAGTTGCGGTGACGAAACGCCCAAGTCAAACAGGAAGCCATCGACCCCGGGCACCTCGGCCGAGCAAAGCAGCTCGTCCAAGTCGCCGAAGTTGCCCTTCAGCAGCTGGTGCGGGACGCCGGGAACCTCGCGGTCCAGACGGGCGCCAGCGGCCTCGAGGGCCATGTCGTCCTGATCGACGCCGAGCAAAAGGCCCGTCTCCCCCACCTGCGCGGCCATCTTTACCGAATGACCGGCACCGCCAAGGGTGCAATCGCAGACAACGGAGCCGCTCTTGAGCTGCAGCGACTCAAGCACTTCGCCGAGCATGACAGGTTCATGCCGATATTCTTGTGTCAAGATCCCACGCTCCATCCGTTACTCGTGCCTTGCCCTTACGAGAAGAAGAGGTCAAGCAGAGCCTCGTCGTCATCGTCCTCATCGGCCGCGGCGCGGTCCCAAACCTCAAGGTGGTCGTAGTTGCCCACAACCGTGACCTCGCGGTCAAGGTTCGCCTGCTTGCGGAGAGACTCAGAAAGACCGATACGACCGGCGCTGTCCACATCCATCGACGTGGTGCGCTTGTTGATCGCCCTCATGAGCTTCTGGTCGTTGATGTCACGCGGGTTAAAACCCTCGTGGCCCTCACGACCCGCGAAGAGTCCTTCGACCCACTTATCGAAGGCCTCGGCAGAGAACACGTACAGAGCATCGACATCCAGGGCTTTGAACACGCGAACGTGCTCTCCAAGTTCCTCGCGAAGGGGTGCAGGCAGGGACAGACGACCTTTTGCATCGAGATTGCGCTCGTATGCACCAGTCATTCCCATGTGCGCCCTCCCCTCGGTTACTCAGATGGCACGTACGCGGGGAACCACCCCGCCTGTCGACGTCATTAATAATATGGGGAACCGCCCCATTTTTCAACACCTTTCCCCACTCCTTCCCCCACCCTACCCCACCACTCCACCCCCTAACTATTGGGCGCCACCCCCGAGCATATGTTCGAAAACACAATATGTTGTGTTTAACGCAAAGGCGGGATGCCACCTGTAGCACCCCGCCTTTCAACCTCAACCTTCAAGTTGACCTTGAGGCGATTTTTATGTCCCTTTACATGCCGTTCACATCGCCCCCAAACTCTCCCACGCGCGGCATGTGCACCCCGCCGCGCCATTGGCCGGTGGCGCAAAATGGGACGGACCCCCGATTGCCAAAACGTGCGCAACAGCACGTTCCAGCAATCGGGGGTCCGTCCTCGAATAGCATGTAATCGCAGCTCAGCAGCGTATTAGCGATGTGCCAGCGGGTGGGCCGCCAGGTAAACCTCAGTCAGCTGCGTACGATCGACATGCGTGTAGACCTGCGTCGTCGATATATCGGCGTGTCCCAAGATCTCCTGCAGCACGCGAAGGTCCGCGCCGCCCGCGAGCATATGGGTGGCAAAGGAGTGGCGCAACGTGTGCGGATGGAGTCCCACCAACCCCACCTGGCGTCCGTAGCGCTCGCATATGACGTGAACACCCTGACGCGACAGACGCCCGCCGTTCTTGTTTAAAAAGACCGCCGGCGTCTCTGTCCCACGAGCATGAGCCGCCAGAAGTCGGCGCCCATCACATATATAGTGCGTCAGGGCACGCGCCGCGCTTCCCACCAAAGGGGCCAGACGCTCCTTGGAGCCCTTGCCGCGAACCAGCACAAAGCCGTCATCGGCATGGATATCACTCACATCGAGCCCCACCAGCTCGCTCACGCGCAGGCCGCACCCATACAGCACTTCCAAGATAGCGCGATCGCGCAGACCCATCTCACCATCCGGAAAATCCTGGTCGAGCAATGCCGAAACATCCTCCACCGAAAGGCACTCCGGCAGGCGCTCGGCCTTTTTTGGCAAACGCAACGCCGCCGTAGGATTTTGGGTCACGGCCCCATCGCGCACCAAAAAGGCATGCAGGCCTTTGACGGCAGCGAGCGCGCGCTCCACCGAGGCATCGGAATAGCCCCCATCGCGCCGATCGGCGATAAAGTCCTCAATGACCCGCCGACTCACGTCCTCAAAGGACGCAATGCCCGTCCGCTCCAGATAGGCACAGTAGGTCGTCAGGTCTCGGCGATAGGCGGCAATCGTGTTACGCGCCAAGCCCCGCTCGACTGCAAGGTAATCAAGAAACTCCCCCGCCGCCACAGCGAGCGGCGAAGGAGCTTCTCCGATATGTTCCCGGTTCGCCGGCAACCTTAGTCCGTCGAACGATTCATGGGCGTCACCTGCAGGCGATCGACGCCCTCATGCTGGCCAATCGAGGCACGCACGAACTCTCGGAATAGCGGCTGAGGATTGGTGGGGCGGCTCTTAAACTCGGGGTGAGCCTGGGTGGCCACGAACCACGGGTGCACATCGCGCGGCAGCTCGACCATCTCGACCAGACGCTCATCAGGCGAAAGACCCGAGATGACAAGACCGGCGTCCTCGAGCTGATCGCGGAAGGCATTGTTGAACTCAAAACGGTGACGGTGGCGCTCGTAGACAAGCTCCTCGCCATACGCCTCACGCGCGAGGGTATCGGCAGCGAGCTTGCACGGATAGGCGCCCAGGCGCATGGTGCCGCCCTTCTCGGTCACGTCCTCCTGCGAGCTCATCAGGTCGATTACGCTAAACGGACCGTCCGGATCAAACTCGGAGGAGCTGGCACCGGCAAGGCCGACAACGTTGCGGGCGAACTCGCACACGGCAACCTGCATACCCAGGCAAATGCCCAGATACGGAATCTTATGCTCGCGAGCAAACTCGGCAGCAAGGATCTTGCCCTCCAGGGCGCGCTTGCCAAAGCCGCCGGGAACCAGGATGCCCGATGCGTCGCCCAGAACCTCATTGACGTTTTCGGCATCGAGGCTCTCACCATCGACCAGCTGCACATCTACGTGACGATCGTAGAAAACGCCCGCGTGATGCAGGGCCTCGATAACCGACAGATATGCATCGGGAAGCTGGGTGTACTTTCCCACGACGGCAACCTTAACCTTATCGGCGTGATGGTTGGCATGGTTTTGCTTGCGCAGGAACTCATTCCATGCGCTCATATCGCGCTCGCGCGGATCGAGGCCAAGGCGCTCGCAAATGCGCAGGTCAAAGTCCTGCTCCGCGAGCAGCTGCGGCACGTCGTAAATGCTCGCGCAATCCTCGTTGGTAAAGACACAGTCGGTGTCGACGTCGCAGAAACTCGCGATCTTGCCGCGGATAGCGTCATCAATATGGTGATCGGAGCGCAGCACAATGATGTCCGGCTGGATACCAAAGCTGCGCAGCTCCTTGACGGAGTGCTGCGTGGGCTTGGTCTTAACCTCGTGGGCGGCGGCGATATAGGGAACGAGCGATACGTGGATGTAGCAGACGTTCTCGGGACCGGCCTCCTTGCGGTACTGGCGGATAGCCTCCACGAACGGCTGCGACTCGATGTCGCCGATCGTGCCACCCAGCTCGGTAATGACAACGTCGGAGCCAGTCTGCTCCTCAATGCGGCGGAATTTGTCCTTGATAGCATTGGTGACATGCGGGATCACCTGGACGGTACCGCCCAAAAAGTCACCGCGACGCTCGCGGGCAATCAAGCTCTTGTAAATGGCGCCCGTCGTAAAGTTAGAATCGCGGGTCAGGTTCTCGTCAATAAAACGCTCGTAGTGGCCCAGGTCCAGATCGGACTCGTAGCCGTCCTCGGTCACAAAGACCTCACCGTGCTGGAACGGGCTCATGGTACCGGGGTCGACGTTCAGATACGGGTCGGCCTTCTGCATCGTCACCTTGTAGCCGCGCGACTTGAGCAAACGGCCCAGCGATGCCGCGGTAATGCCCTTGCCCAAAGACGAAACCACGCCGCCGGTCACAAACACATGCTTAGTCATATTGAATTACCTGCGCTTCCCGTAGAAGTTGTCCATACACATCTTACGGGTCTTCATTGTAATACTCGAGAAAGAAGCAGTTCGCCATTTTTCACCAAAGTGCTTGCATTTCTCCATCTCGAAACAAAACGCCGCCCGGGACCCGAGCGGCGTAGCAACAACTTAGGCGGCAGATCGCTACCGATCGGCAAGCTCGTCCCTGAGCATATCCCGAACGAGCATACCCGCGCGGATGCCTTTCAGATACCACCCGCCACGCTCGGTAAGGCAAATACCATTTGCAAGCTGGCCGCCATCCTCGCTATAACGCGAAACGACCTCGATCAAACCGTCAGAATCCAAGCGCTCAATTGCGGCGCGGGCTCGATACGGAGACACCCCAACGTGCTCCGCAAGCGTTTTGCGCGAGAAGCCATATGTCCCGCCACTTTCGGATTGCTGGGCAATCTCCATCAACACCAGCACTTCGACACGCTTCATATCGTTGACACTCGCACGACCCTTGCCCGCCATGGCAGCCTCCTCTAACCGAGCACGAGCATCCAGCGCGCCGTGCACGACCGACACACCTCACGATGGCAGGTAATATCCATCATGCGGCATCCCGCTAAGGATGAAACAGTTACGATTATTGTATACCGCCCAAATTGTTTTTAGGCAGGTAAACGGCTATTTTTCGCCGAAATAGACGCTTTATTGATCAAAAAGCCGTACCGGGCGCTAACCCGATACGGCCAAAAGGCGATGCAATTACCGCGGTACTTCAAACTTAGCGATGGAAGAAACCACGACGCTCAAACTTGGGCTCGCAGCACACGTTGATGCCCAGTTTACGCAACACCGTCTCGTCCGTCGGCGAGATAATCACGCTAAAGAAGGCATCGCAACCGCGCAGCTGCTCCAGGCCCGAAAGGACACGAGCGGCCGTCTCGCTCGTAGCCGAGGTGATCGACAGCGCCATAAGCGTCTCGTCGGTGTGAAGGCGCGGGTTTTTGCTGCCCAGGAAATGCGTCTTGAGCTTGCTGATGGGCTCGATCGCCTCGTCGCTGATGACTTCAAGCTCAAGGTCGACGCCCGAAACATGCTTGAGAGCGTTCATAATGAGCGAACTTGCGGCGCCCAGGCGCGTGGAGGTCTTACCGGTCACCACGGAACCGTCCGGCATGACCATGGCGCCCACGGGACCACCCGTCAGTTGCTCCCTGGTTAAGGCCGCCGAGCGCGCCGGTGAGTAGTTCTTATCGATGCCGGCCTTCTTCATAATAATCTTGAGACGGTCGACTTGCTCATCGCCCACGCCGGTACGGCGCACATTTTCGACCGCGGTAAAGTAGCGGCGGACGATCTCCATCTTGGAAGCGTCACGGCAGGCATCGTCATCGGTGATGGCAAAGCCGACCATATTGACGCCCATGTCCGTGGGACTCTGGTAGGGGCTCTTGCCTAGGATCTTTTCCATCAGGGCACGGACCACCGGGAAGGCCTCGACGTCGCGGTTGTAGTTGACCGTGGTCTTGTTGTAGGCCTCAAGGTGAAAGGAATCGATGATGTTGGCATCGTCGAGGTCCGCCGTGGCGGCCTCGTAGGCAATATTGACCGGATGCGTCAGGGGAAGATTCCAGACCGGGAAGGTCTCAAACTTGGCATAACCGGCGGCGGTGCCGTGCTTATGCTCGTGATACAGCTGTGAGAGGCAGGTGGCGAGCTTGCCCGAGCCAGGGCCGGGCGCCGTCACGACAACGAGCGGACGCGTGGTCTCGACGAACTCGTTCTTGCCGTAGCCTCCGTCAGAAACGATCAGATCGACGTCGTGCGGATAGCCCTCAATGGGATAGTGCAGCTTGGCGGGAATGCCGAGTGCATTCAGACGGTTGCGGAAGACGTCGGCAGCGGGCTGACCGGCATACTGCGTGATAACCACGGCCGCGACAGCAAAACCGTTGCCGCGGAACAGGTCAACCAGGCGCAAGACGTCCTCGTCATAGGTAATGCCCAGGTCGCCACGGGCCTTGTTCTTCTCGATATGGTTTGCATTGATTGCGATGATGACCTCGACGTCGTCGGCAATGCTCTTGAGCATGCGAAACTTGCTGTCCGGCTCAAAACCCGGCAGCACGCGACTCGCATGATAGTCGTCAAACAGCTTGCCGCCAAACTCCAAATAGAGCTTGCCACCAAACTGCGAGATGCGCTCCTTAATGTGAGCAGCCTGCAGCTCGATGTACTTCGCGTTGTCGAAACCCTGGCGCATGTGTGGCTCCCGTCCCGTTTCCATTTAATGTCCTAGGCGATTATAACGGAGCCCGCCCTCCCCGATACCCAGACCATCAACAGGCACCAACCAAACACGCTCACCACAACCACCGGGGACCCGGGGCAGCTCGTTTGGAACGGGGAACAAGTCACTCAGCACCAACAATGAAAACGTCGCAGGCAGAGCTGAAGCCAGCGAACGGGCACCAGAGCGAGCAAGCTTCCCCCTGCACCAACAAGGGGAACGTCGCAGGTGGAGCATAAGTCAGCGAGCGACGTCCAGAACGTACAAGTTGGCATGAAAAAGGCAAGGCATAGACCTTCTGGTCATGCCTTGCCTTTTGAATGACAAATTGTCGTTCTGGGCGGTGCGCAGCGTCGACTGGTTGCGCGGTTCGTAGAACCGCGCAACATGAGAGCGCCCCCTCCCGCGCACGGAACGGGAGGGGGCTAAAGGTAGGAGTCTACCGGTGGGTTGACCCCACCGGACAGACGATGACCAGGTGATCCTTTACAGGATCGTCAAGGTTTCCGTGGGGTACCCGTTGGGTACTTAGAGCATCACGCAAGCGACGGTCAGGATGATGGCGCAGACGACGGATAGAGCGACGATGAGCTTAAGGGCAAACTTGAGCCAGGTCGTCCACTCGATCTTGGCCAGGGCGAGACCGCCCATGATGGCGCCGGAGGTCGGGGTGAACAGGTTCACAACGCCGATGGCAGAGGAGAAGATCATGACCATGACCTCGGGCGAGAAGCCGAGCTTAACAGCCAGCGGTCCCATGATAGGCATGGAGACGGTAGCCATACCAGAGGTCGAGGGGATCAGGAAGGACAGGCCGAAGTAGACCAGGAAGCTCATGGGAGCGAAGATCACGCCGGACAGGCCAGCCAGAGCATTGGCGGCAGCGTCGAGGACGTAGACGTCGAGGCCGGTGTTAGCCATGAGGACGGAGATACCACGGGCGAGGGCGATGACGAGAACAACGGACATCATGTCGGCAGCGCCGGTGATGAAGGTGTTAACAATCTGCTTCTCGGACAGGCCACCGATGATACCGATCAGGACGGCCATGAGGAAGAACCAGGTGGAAGCCTCGTCGAAGTACCACTGGCCAATGGGCAGGCCGGTGATCAGGGCAGACCAGCCCTGGACGACGGCGTTACCGTCGGCGTCGTAGACAGCGCCAGCGTCGAAGAAGTTGGCGACGCCCTCGTTGAGGTCGGCCAGCGGAATGAAGCCGACGATCATGACGACGAAGGTGAAAGCAAAGGCGATCAGAACACCCTTCTGACGACCGGTGAGCTTGACCTCATTGTGGACCTCGGAAGCAGCCTTACCGTGAGCCTCTTCGGCGTCCTTGAGCTCCTGCATCGACAGGATGGTGGAACCCTTGTCAGCCTTGACCTTCTTGGCATAGCTCATGACGAAGAAGATGGACATGGCAGTGGTAACAATCCACAGGACGGCACCGAGGCCGATGATGATGGACTGGTTGACCTCAATGCCAACGCCGGTCAGAGCGTCGACGGCAGCGCCGACGGCGAACGGGTTAACCGTGGAGCCCAGGCAGCCGCAGCCAGCGCCGAGCAGGACGGTGGCGGCACCGACCATCGGGTCGAAGCCAGCGGCCATCATGGTAGCGGCAAGCAGGGCGTAGAAGGGAACGGTCTCCTCGCACATACCATAGGTGGTACCACCGAGGGAGAAGATGAGCATCAGCACGGGAATGAGCATGATCTCGTTGCCCTTAAGCTTCTGCACCAGGACGGCGATGCCGTTGTCCAGGGCGCCGGTCTCGGTCATCATGCCGAGGAAGCCGCCCAGGATCATAACGAAGAGGCAGACGGGCAGAGCGTCAGCGAAGCCCTTAATCGGGGCGGTGCAGAAATCGCTCAGACGGGCGGCAGTAACCGCGCCGCCGGACGTGCCGGAGACGATAACGGTAATCACTGCAACAATTGCCAGCAGAGCAAGAAGAATGGTGAACGATGAAGGCATACCGCGCTTTTTCTTAGCGGTCTCAGTCATAGTTCTCATCCCCCCTTCATAAATCATTTACTGATCTCGCCCGAAGCGGCTCTTCCGTGCCGTGCCTGCCGCTCGATGCGAGATTTTTACCAGATAAAGCCGCTCGGGGTGTTCAACAATACACCCCGAGCGAGATGCTAGATGCACTTACTTGAGCGTGGCGTACATGACGGCCTTGATGGTGTGCATGCGGTTCTCGGCCTCGTCGAAGACCTTGGAAGCGGGGCTCTCGAAGACCTCGTCGGTGACCTCCTGCTCGGTGATGCCGAACTGCTCGCACTTCTCGGCGCCAATGGTGGTGTTGGTGTCGTGGAAGCTGGGCAGGCAGTGCAGGAAGATGGCACCCGGGTTGGCCATAGCCATGACCTCGGAGGTGACACGATACGGGGTGAGCTGAGCGATGCGCTCGGCCCAGACCTCGTCAGGCTCGCCCATGGAGACCCACACGTCGGTGTAGATAACGTCGGCACCGGTGACGCCGTCCTTGACGTCGGTGGTCAGCTTGATGGTGCAGCCGTTGGCCTCGGCGATGGGCTTGCAGGCCTCGATGACGTCGTCGGCGGGCATGCACTCCTCGGGGCCGCAGGCCACGAAGTTCATGCCGAGCTTGGAGCAGACAACCATGAGGGAGCGAGCAACGTTGTTCTTGCAGTCACCCATGAAGACGAGGGTCTTGCCCTTGATGTCGTAGTTGAAGTTCTCCTGGACGGTCAGGATGTCGGCGAGCATCTGGGTGGGATGCCACTCAGTGGTCAGGCCGTTCCACACGGGCACGCCGGACTTAGCAGCGAGCTCCTCGACGTCGTCCTGGGCAAAGCCGCGGAACTCGATGCCGTCATACATGCGACCGAGAACGCGGGCGGTGTCCTCGATGGACTCCTTCTTGCCCATCTGCGACGAACCCGGATCGAGGTAGGTGACACCCATGCCTAGATCCATGCCGCCGACCTCGAAGGCGCAGCGGGTACGAGTGGAGGTCTTCTGGAAGAGCAGAACGATGTTCTTGCCCTCGAGATAGCGGTGCGGAACGCCAGCGCGCTTCATGTCCTTGAAGTTCTTGGAGAGCTTGAGCAGGTACTCGATCTCCTCGGTGGTGAGGTCGAGGAGCTTGAGGAAGCTACGGCCGGAGAGGTTAACACCCATGGTTCGTTTCCTTTCGAAGAAATGAATTACGTAAGTAATTAGTGTAGCCCGTTTGACGGGCGAAACCGGTGCGGTTGTAGGGGGACCGCACCGGAAACGGAAAGACTTAGAGGTCCTCGCGCCAGAAGGGCATGCTCATGCAGCGCGGGCCGCCGCGGCCGCGGGAGAGCTCGGCGGAGGGCACGACGAGAAGGTCCAGGCCCTCCTTGTACAGCACGTCGTTGGTGACGGTGTTGCGGGCGTAGACGCAGATCTTGCCGGGCTCGACGCACAGGGTGTTGGAGCCGTCGTTCCACTGCTCGCGGGAGGCCGCGATCGGGTCGCCGCCGCCGCAGGGGATCAGCTTGACCTGGTCGACGCCGGTGGCGTCCTCCAGGACGTGCTCGAGGGTGTCCTCGATCAGGCGGATGTTCACGTCGCCCGGGTTCTTGCCGGCGGTCAGCTCGTAGACGCGCAGGGTGCCCATGATGGCGGGGTGGATCGTGAACTTATCGACGTCGATCTGGGTGAAGACCGTGTCGAGGTGCATGAAGGCGCGCGAGACCGGGATGTCGAAGGCAAGGATGCGCTCGACCTTGGAGTCGGAGTTCCAGAAGATGTTCTGGGCCATGATGTCGATAGCGGCGGCCTGGGTGCGCTGGGAGATGCCGACGGCGAGGGTCTTCTCGTTGATGTTCAGCACGTCGCCGCCCTCGGTGTGGAACTGGCAGTCGCGGCGGAAGTACAGGGAGACGTCCTTGTAGTCGGGGTGGTACTTGAAGATGTACTTGCCGTACAGGGTCTCGCGGTTGCGGGTGACCGAGTACATGCGGTTGAGGTTGACGCCCTCGCCGACGACCGCGAACGGGTCGCGGGTGAAGTAGAGGTTGGGCATCGGGTCGATGATCAGGTCGGACTCGGACTCGGAGTTGACCAGGGAGTCGAGGGTCGTGGACGCCGTGAGGGGCATGTCGATCTCGGCCTTGGTCATGCCGGCCATGGTCTTCTTGACGAACTCGAGGTTGTCCTCGATGGAGTCCAGCTTCTCGCGGACGATCTGCGGCATGTGCTGGCCGCGGATGCCGGCCTCGGCGATGTACTGGTCGGTGAACTCGGCGCGGGCGCCGGGGACCTGGTCGAACACCTCGGCGACGAGGTTCTCGAGGTAGAGCACCTCGACGCCCTGGTCCCTCAGGATCTGGGCGAAGGTGTCGTGCTCCTGCTGTGCGACCTCCAGGAACGGGACGTCGTCGAACAGGAGTCGCTCGAGCTCGTCGGGCGGCAGGTTGAGGAGCTCGTCGCCGGGACGGTGCAGGCAGACCTTCCTGAGCTTGCCGATCTCGGAAGGCACGTGCAGACCTTTCGTCATGGCCTCCTACCTTTCTTTCGGGCCTTACTGGCCGAATGTATCAGCGCCCCTCCATATGGGACGCTGCTTGCTGACAGCTCTAGTTATATCCAAATTCCATTCGTAATGCTACCTCGCCCCCGAACGGTCAGCAAAGTACGATGAACGGTATATCGCATATGATTTCCCATGATGCACTTCAGTTTCGTAAAGCAGATTTTCCTAGGTAAACGTTATTTTTCTAGGAAATCAAGCTTGAACACTCAAAGTTATCCATGATTCAAAATTGCATAGTGAAAACGGTTTTCTGCATATAAATGACGCTTGCCCTCGATTCGACCTACATTCGATTATATTCAGCTTGCTATCATTCTTATTCATACATTCTCACCAGTTGAGTGAGGATATAGATCGCTTGCTCAAAGCACCGGACGTTAGTGCTTCGGCTTGTCAGCGTAAGAAGTAGGTAAAGATACCGTTCACGCGATACGTCCGTGCCAGCGGTCGACTAAATTGAGACAATAGTGAATTAGAGTTAGGCTACCGTCCCCTGCGGGGACTGAACGGACAGATGCATATGCCGAGCAAAATCGAAAAGAAACAAAAGGCCGCTAAGCTGCGCAAGCCGCCGCGCGACTTCTCGTACACGCAAAACCGAGAGCTTAGCTGGCTGCGCTTTGACAACCGCGTGCTTGACGAAGCCTTCGACGAGACCGTTCCGCTGTTCGAGCGTCTAAAGTTCGTGTCGATTTTCGAGTCTAACCTCGACGAGTTTCTCATGGTGCG
The DNA here is from genome assembly GCA_900541695.1 of uncultured Collinsella sp. Lineage (GTDB taxonomy): Bacteria > Actinomycetota > Coriobacteriia > Coriobacteriales > Coriobacteriaceae > Collinsella. The sequence goes on from UQKL01000001.1 coordinate 119,708, forward strand.
TGTGGGCGGCCTGTCCGATCTTGCAGAGCTCAAAAAACAGCCTGTCGACAACAAGAGCAATATGACCGCCTCCGAACAGGTCGATGCTGTCATGGCAGAGCTGCCCGGGCTCCTTACCCGTTGGGAGTCCATCTTTAAGAGCATCGAGGACAAGCTCGACGCTCTGGGCGTTCACCGCGCCCGCATCGATTCGCTTACGCCCGAGGAGCGCACCTTCGTAACCCGCTACTTCCAAGCCTACGTGTCGCCGGTCATCTCGCCGTTGGTCATTGACCCGCGCCATCCCTTCCCCAACCTGCGCAACGGCGCACTCTATCTGGCTTGTGGCCTAGACGGCGTCACCGACGAGGAGAGCCTGCTGGGCCTTATCGAGATTCCCACCTCGATGAACCGCGTGGTCGAGATCCCCTCGCCCACCGGCACCTACTCCTACATCTTGCTCGAGGACGTCATCCTCGCCTGCCTGGACAGTTGCTTTGGCTCCTATAAGCCGCTGGACCGCGCGCTGATCCGCGTCACCCGCAATGCCGATATCGACCCGGACGGCGAAGGCGTCGAGGAGGAAGAGGATTACCGCCAGCACATGAAGCGCATCCTCAAGAAGCGCCTGCGCCTGCAGCCGGTGGTGCTCGCCGTATCGGGCTCGCTCGAGAAGGCAACGCTCAAGACCATCCGCAAGGCGCTCGAGCTTTCTCGCCGCTCGGTCTTTACCTGCGATATCCCCCTTGACCTTGGCTACGTCTTTGGCATTGAGGGTAAGATTCCCGAGCACCTGCGCAATGAGCTCCTCTTTACGCCGTTTAAGCCGCAGCCCAATCCCACCATCGATATGGCCCGCTCCATCCGCGAGCAGGTGCTGCAGCACGACAAGCTGCTCTTTTACCCTTACGAGGCAATGAACCCGTTCTTGGACCTGGTGCACGAAGCAGCCTATGACCCCGAGTGTATCTCGCTGCGCATCACGCTCTACCGTGTGGCAAAGCAGAGCCGTCTGTGCGAGTCGCTCATCGATGCTGCCGAAAACGGCAAAGAGGTCACGGTGCTCATGGAGCTTCGTGCCCGCTTTGACGAGCAAAACAACATCGAATGGGCCGAGCGCCTGGAAGAGGCCGGCTGCACCGTTATCTACGGCTCCGAGGGCTTTAAGTGCCACTCAAAGATCTGCCAGCTCACCTATCGCGAGGGCATGGCGCTTACCCGCCTGACGCTTTTGGGTACCGGCAACTTTAACGAGAAGACGGCCAAGCTCTACAGCGACTTTATGCTCATGACCGCGCATCCCGGCATCGGCGAGGACGCCAACCTGTTCTTCCGCAACCTGTCGCTGGGCAACCTGCGCGGCGACTACCGCTTCCTGGGCGTGGCGCCCGTGGGCCTCAAGCCGCTCATCATGCGCGGCCTGGACCGCGAGATTCAGCGCGCCCTTGTCGGCGAGCCCGCCCGCGTGTTCTTTAAGCTCAACTCGCTTACCGACCGCGAGGTCATCGACAAGATTGCCGAGGCATCGTGTGCCGGCGTGCGCGTGGACATGATCATTCGCGGCATCTCGTGCCTCAAGCCCGGTGTTCCGGGCAAGACCGAGAACGTGCACGTGCGATCCATCGTCGGACGTTTTTTGGAGCATGCGCGCGTCTATGCCTTTGGCGTGGACTCGGACATGATCTACCTGAGCTCGGCAGACATGATGACGCGCAACACCGAGCACCGCGTGGAGATCGCCTTCCCCGTGCTCGACCCCACCTGCCGCGCCCTGGTGCACGAGTACATGGGCATGCAGCTGCGCGACAACGTGAAGGCACGCAGCCTGACGAGTGACGGCACCTGGGTTCCGGTGGAGCGCAAAGAGGACGAGAAACCCTTCAACTCGCAGGAAGCTCTGCTGGAGCGCGCGTATCGCAACGCCGAGGCCGCCGCGCAGCAGCGCGCACAGGAGAAGGAACGTGTGGCCGAAAAAGTTATCCAGGACGAGATTGAACATGGGGCGGCTGCCAAACCGGAAGCGGTTGCCGCTCTCCCGGTGAATGAGCCCGAGGCTGCCGCAGAGCCCGCCGTGGAGAAAGCGCCCGAGGCCGCTACTGCGACTCCGGAGCCCGCCGCCGAGGCAAAGCCCGCCCCTGCTCCTGAGCCGCAGCCGGCCACACCCAAGGTCCAAGAGGTCCAGGCGACCGTCATTGAGCCCAAGCCTGCACCTGCACCTCAGCCCGAGCCGCAGGTCACCAAGCCCGCACCCGAGACGAGCGCCCGTCGCGATAAGCCCGCCGGCAAGACCAAGGCCATCGAGCGCCATCGCCCCGGTCGCGTGCGCATAGGCCTGGGCCTGATCGGCCTGGGTCTTAAGACGCTCATTACCGGCAAGACGAAATAGTCGTTTGTAGAAGCGCCCCGCATTTGAGGAAAGCCTCGGATGCGGGGCGCTTTTCCCTGCTACCATGGTGCGAATAACAACGCGAATGACAGGCAGGAATATGAAGCTCACTATAGAATCGATGACCTACGGCGCCGACGGGCTGGCGCACGCCGACAACGGCAAGGCCGTCTTTGTGCAGGGCGCCGTGGCAGGCGACACCGTCGAGGCCGAGGTCGTACAGGACGGCAAGTCGTTCATGCGTGCCCGCACCACCGAGATTCTGGAGCCAAGCCCCGATCGCATTCAGCCTCCCTGCCCCTTCGTGGGCATCTGCGGCGGCTGCTCGTGGGGCAATCTCTCACGCACGGCACAGCTCGCCGCCAAGGAGCAAAACCTGCGCTCCACGCTCGAGCGCATCGGCAAGTTCGCTCCTGAGCAGGTCGATGAGTTGGTACAGCCCATCTGCCACACCAAGGACGACTGGGGCTACCGCAATAAAATCGAGCTCGAACCGACCGTCGTCAACGGTCGCGTGCGTCTTGGCATGCACGGTGTCGACCCCAGCAAAATCGTGACCATCGATACGTGCCCGCTGTTCGACAAGCGCTTCCCGAAGGCGCTCAAATCGGTCGTCGGCGCACTCAACTATCTAAGCGGCAGCCATGACTTGGGGCTCGAACGCGTGGGCATTCGCGCATCACGCCGCACCAAGGCACTCGAGGTCGCACTCTGGACGCCCACAGGCTCTTTTCCGCGCTCGCAGGTCTCCCGCGTGCTGGCGGACGCCGCTCACCCCACGAGCATCGTGCGCGTGATGAGCAAGGGCGAAAAGAAGGCCCGCCGTGTCTCCAAGGTCGAAATGCTCGCCGGAGAGGGCTCATGGACCGAGAATATCGCCGAGGGTCAGATGCGCTTGTCTGCCCCGTCTTTTTTCCAGGTCAACACCAAGGGTGCCGAGATTTTGATCGAGCTTGTCATGGAAGCACTCGACCCGCAGGAAGACGAGCTTGCCGTGGACCTGTACTGTGGTGCCGGCACCTTTACCCTGCCGCTCGCCCGCCGCTGCGACTTTGTCGCCGCCGTCGAGGCCTACGGCCCCGCCGTGCGCGACCTGCGCCGTAACCTGGAGATCAACAAGCTTGATAACGTCGACGTCATTGGCGGAGACGCGGTGCGCGAGTTCCCCGACCAGGATGCCGACGTCTTGGTGGTCGACCCGCCACGCGCAGGCCTCGCCCCCGAGGCGATCGACCTTATCGCCAGCACGAGTGCTCGCGATGTCGCCTACGTGAGCTGCGACCCGGCCACCCTGGCGCGCGATCTCAAACGCTTTGTCGAAGAAGGCACCTTCTTCCCCGTAAAGATCACGCCAGTCGACCTGTTCCCACAAACCTTCCACTGCGAGACCGTCGTCCACCTTAGGCGCAACTAGACTGTTTGCCCAAGGCCACGCCCGATGATTTTTCTGGGACGGGGATTAAATAATCAATTTGTACCAAATGATTATTTAATCCCCGTCCCTTTTTAAACATTGGGAAATCGAGCGTGGCAAGCGCATGTCTTCGGGGTATAAGACGGCTAATTGTATGCCGCCTTACGAAAGGAACCCTCATGCCCAGCGTTGCCGTTCTCGCCGCCGATGGCTTTGAAACGATTGAATGCCTGACCATGGTCGACGTCATGCGTCGCGGCGGCGTGCGCGCCACGCTCGTCTCGATCATGCCCACGCGCGAGGTCGTGAGCTCGCTGCAGATTCCCGTAACCTGCGATGCGCTCTTTGACGAGATCGACTTTGACGAGTACGACTGCGTCGTGCTGCCCGGCGGCCTGCCCGGAGCCACCAACCTGCGCGCCGACCAGCGCGTCTGCGACGTAGTCTGCGAGTTCGCCGCGACCAAGCACGTTGCCGCCATCTGCGCCGCCCCGTTTATCCTGGGCGAGCTTGGCCTGCTCGAGGGACGCCGCGCCACGTGCTTCCCCGGCTTTGAAAAGAGCTTCCCCGAGGGAGCTTATACCGGCGAGAAGGTCACGCAAGACGGCAATATCATCACTGCCAGCGGCATGGCACAGTCACTCCCCTTTGCCTTGGAGCTGCTGCGCACGCTCGCCGGCGACAAGGCCGTCGAGAAGGTCGCCGAGGGCATCCAACTATGATTTTGGCTTCGCAATCGCCGCGCCGCATAGAGCTGATGCGCGAGGCGGGCTACAACATTCGCGTGATTCCCGCGGATATCGACGAAACGCCCTTTGATGGCGAAGCTCCGCTTACGCTCGTCGAGCGCTTGGCGCGTGCCAAAGCCGCTGCCATCGCCGCCGAGCATGCCGAGCCCAACGAACTGACCGTCGCGGCCGATACTATTGTCACCTTTGACGGCCAAATATTGGGTAAGCCGGCAAACGAGGACGAGGCGCGCACCATGCTCCGCGAGCTTTCGGGCCGCACGCACCAGGTGGCGACCGGCGTCTGCATCGTTAAAGCCGGCGACGCTACAGCTCCGCATGCCGCCGAGAGCCTGTCGTTTGTCGATGTGACCGACGTGACGTTCTACGAGCTCACCGACGAGCAGATCGAGCGCTACGTCGCCTCGGGTGAGCCCATGGACAAGGCCGGCGCCTACGGCATTCAGGGCACAGGCGGACGCATGCTCGTGCACGATATTTCGGGCGACTTCTATAACGTGGTGGGCTTACCCATCGCCCGCGTCGCGCGCGCGATTCAAAAACTCTCGTAATTGCATCTGGCGCTGGGTATTCCCCAGCGCCTACAATTTTGGCGTACCGTACGGATCCCGACCGGGCACAAGGCGCGGCGGAAAACCGATAGGAGTTAAACATGGATACACTGCTCGAGGCCATTGACGTCTGCGATGTCGATGGCTTTTGCTATGGCAACTATACGGATGAGGAGGCCGGCACCGGTTGCACCGTAATCGTGGCACCCGAGGGCGCCACCGGCGGCGTTGACGTTCGCGGCGGTGCTCCAGCATCGCGCGAAACCGACCTGCTGCGTCCCGAGAACACCGTCGACAAGGTCCACGCCGTCTGCCTTTCGGGTGGATCGGCCTTTGGCCTCGAGGCTGCAAGCGGCGTCGCTCGCGAGCTTGAGAGCCGCGGCATCGGCCTTCCCGTCGGCCCCACGCAGGTGCCTATCGTGTGCTCCAGCTGCATCTTCGACCTCGCCTTTGGCGACCCCACCGTGCGCCCCGACATTGAGGCCGGTATCGCCGCCGTGCGCGAGGCGCTCGACCACACCCCTGCCACGCTCGAGCAAGGCAACGTGGGCGCCGGTACCGGCGCCACCGTAGGCAAGCTCATGGGGCCTGCCACCTGCATGAAGGCCGGCCTTGGAGCTGCCGCCGTGGCACTCGGTCCCGTCAAAGTGGGCGCCGTGGTCTCGGTCAACGCCTGCGGCAACGTCATCGACCCGACCACTGGCGAGTGGGTCGCCGGCATGCGCGCCACAGCCGATAGCGACCAGATCGTCGACATGGAGCTCGCAGCCTTTGCCGCAGCCGGCTCCATGCAAATGCCGCTCGACCGCACCAACACCACCATCAGCTGCATCGTCACCAACATGGAGCTCACTAAGGCGCGGGCTACCAAGGTCTCCCAAATGGCAGCAGACGCCTACGCGCACGCCATCCGCCCCACACACACCACCAACGACGGCGACACCATCTACACCCTTGCCAGCGGCAAACTGGGAGCCCAGGCAAGCGCCGCCGTTCCCCTAGACCTGCTGGGTATGCTCGCAGTAAGGGCCCTAGAAGCTGCCATCGTAAACGGAGCCAAAACCGCTAAAACCTCCCACGGCATCCCCGGCGCCGCGAAGTAAACTAACTCGTCCGGTTGCCCGGTGGGTCTTGGTTATGTTTGCTGCTCTACAGTCCTGGCTCGCACGAAGAGCACATTAAGTGCTCTTCGGCTCGTGCGGAACTCGCGACAAACATAACCAAGACCCACCGGGCAACCTACTCAACTAAATCCCTTTCAGCCCAGGCCCCTGTGTACCGCGCGTCTAAGATCTTCAAATTCTGGCAGCCTGACAATCGATTCTTGTAGCAGAGGCCCCTTGGCCTTTAGTTTGATACAAGTTCCGCACGAGCCGGAAAGCACTTAATGTGCTTTCCGTGCGAGCAGGACTGTTCGCAGTAGCAAACTAAAGGCCAAGGGGCCCAGTCAACCCATCAGCAGCGATTACTCAGCAGCTAGTTGAATTTGAAGATCTTTGAGGCAAGACGGTATAGGCCGAGTGTGGTTTTGTCACCAGCCCGACCGCGCAGGTTGGTGAAGAAGCCGACCACACCGTAGCGTGCACGACGATACATACGCTCGTCATAGGCCTTTAAATCACTCCACAACGTCTTCAGGCGCTCGTCGGCACAATCCTCGTCGGAAAGCTTAGTGAGCACCGAGCAGATTGCCATCATCATGGTGAAATAGCCCATCATGTACGAGCGCAGACGCGACGACTCGACATCGCTGTACAGGTGGAACGACTCCATCATGATGTGCGTCACGCGAAACTGTTGGTCCAGACGCTTGACCATCGTGGCCTCGTTGACGCTTTGGCCCTCACGGCCGATAAAGTAGCGGTAGAGGTCGATGTCGGCGTAGTACATGGTCTTGCAGCGCGGTAGCGGCACGTAGGCGTAGATGTTGTCTACATAGAACGTGTGCGGCGGCATAGGCAGATTGGACGCGCGCAGCACATCCGTGCGATAGCACAGGCTGTGCATGAGCAGATTCTGGTCCAGACGGAAATGACCAATCTGGTCCCAGGTAAAGATCTTTTTCCGCGGCAGGGCAAACTTGTAGCCAATAGCGGTGTGCGTACCCTCGTAAACCTTCTCGTACACATAGTTCGAGATAAAGAGGTCGACGCGCTGGTCGCGCTCCTCAAAACCGCGAAGGATCGAAAGCATGGTCGACAGGGCTGCGCCATCGAGCCAGTCGTCCGAGTCGACAACTTTGTAGTAGGTGCCCTGTGCCTCGCGCAAGCCCGAAAGGACGGCAATGCCGTGGCCGCCGTTCTCCTGATGCACCGCGCGGATGATTCCGGGGTAACGCGTCTCCCACTCATCGGCCTTGGCCGCCGTCTCGTCCTTGGAACCGTCATCGACGATGATGATCTCGATATCGGTGGCGTAATTGCTCCCCTCCAGAATGGAGGTGATGCAATGGTCCATGTCCTTGGCGGCGTTATACGAGGGAATACCGAATGATATGACTTTATGCATGGCAGGCGATAATCTCATCCGAAAGATCGAGGGCGGAGTTGGTCACGGCATCCATATCGTAGTAACGATACTCGGCCAGGCGACCCACCGGGTGGAAGTTCGTCAGGTTCTGAACGCGCTCAAGATAGCACTCATAGAGCTCACGGTTCTCGGGCTCCAGAATGGCGTAGTACGGCGTCTCGCCCGAGCCGGGCGTATAGGCCTTGGAGTACTCCTTCATGATGGTGGTCTTGCCGGGCAGGACCTGACCGGTCATGTTCTTGAACTCGGTGATACGCGTGTAATCCTCGCTCGTGGTGTAGTTGACGGTGCCCACGGGCTGGAACTGGTCCATATCGAGCGTCTCGAACTTCATGTCGAGCGTACGGTACGGCAGAGCGCCCAAGTCGAGGTTGAACAGCTCGTCGAGCGGACCGGTGTAGACGATCTCGCCGCCATAGACCTTGCCGTCGATCTTGACGGTGGTCTCGTCGATCTCGAAGAGATCGCGGGCGTCCACGTCGCAGAACACATCAATCAGATCGTGGTCGAGCATGTGCTCGAACAGCGCGGTATAGCCGTCCTGCGGCATGCCCTGGAAGGGAGCCTGCGGGAAGTAGCGGTCATCGTCGCCCACAAAGACGGGAACGCGACCGGTGATCGAGGGATCGATCTGGTCGGGCGTCTGGCCCCACTGCTTCATGGTGTAATGCAAAAAGACGTTCTCGTAGACGTAATCGGCGACCTCGGCAAGATCCGGGTCGTTCTTCTTGCGCAGCTCCATGATGGGCACCTTGACGTCCTTGCCAAAGGTCTCCACGAGCTTCTGATACAGCTCCTCGCCGCGCTCGTCGCCAAAGGCGAGCTTGAGGCTCGCGTGGTTAAAAGGCACGGGCATGAGGGTGCCGTTGATGTTGGCAAGCACCTTGTGCTGGTAGTCCGTCCACTTGGTAAAGCGCGACAGGAAATTGTGGACGCGCTCATTAAAGGTATGGTAGATGTGCGGACCATACTCGTGGACCAGGATTCCGGCCTCATCAGCGCAGTCGTAGGCGTTACCCGCAATGTGGCTACGGCGCTCCAGAACGGCAACACGATAGCCGATGGTCTCGGCGAGACGGCGGGCACAAACGGCACCGGCATAACCGGCACCGACGACAATCATGTCGTATGCGCCGGCGTTAAAGCCTTCAGGCAGGCCTGAGGTAATCTGCATCGATACTCCTTGTCAAAAGCCACGGGCTCGTTAGCTGGGCTTTTCTCGAACATTCTTCGAGACATATTTATCAGAGCGATTATAGCGCTAATGCGTCCTATAATGAGCTTGCCACACAAGGAAAGCTCAAGCACCGCGGCGAACATAATTGAAAGGTAAACCCGCTAGCAGCGGGTTTATTCGTGAACAGCCGGGCGCCTGGAGCTTAGCGAAACGCTTGTAAGGAGTAACATGAGCGATTTCCTAAACCGTATGAAGTCTGCCGCCAAGGCCGACCTTAAGACGATCGTCCTGCCCGAGGGCGAGGATCCGCGCACCATCGTCGCAGCCACCAAGATCATCGAGGAGGGCCTGGCAAAGATCGTCATCCTGGGTAACCCCGACGAGATCAACGTTCCCGGCGCTACCGTCATCGATCCGCGCAATGCCGAGAAGCACGAGGAGTACGCGCAGAAGTTTGCCGAGCTCCGCGCCAAGAAGGGCGTCACCATCGAGCAGGCTCGCGCCCAGGTGATGGACGCTACCTACTTTGGCACCATGATGGTCAAGATGGGCGATGCCGACGGCCTGGTCTCCGGCGCCTGCCACTCCACCGCCGACACCCTGCGCCCCGCGCTGCAGATCCTCAAGACCGCCCCGGGCACCAAGCTGGTCTCGGCCTTCTTCGTGATGTGCACCGACACCCCGCAGTTCGGCACCGACGGCACGCTGATCTTCGCCGACTGCGGCCTCAACATCAACCCGTCCTCCGACGAGCTCTCCGAGATCGCCATCGCCTCCGCTCACTCCTGGTCCACCTTCATGGGCAACGTTGAGCCGCACGTGGCCATGCTCTCCTACTCCACCATGGGCTCCGCCGGCGGCGAGGTCGCCAAGAAGGTCCAGGAGGCCGTAAAGTTCTGCCACGAGAAGGCTCCCGAGCTCGCCATCGATGGCGACCTGCAGCTCGATGCCGCTATCGTCCCCACCGTCGCCCAGCTCAAGGCTCCCGGCTCCTCCGTTGCCGGCAAGGCCAACGTGCTGGTGTTCCCCGACCTTGAGGCCGGCAACATCGGCTACAAGCTCGTCCAGCGCTTCGCCGGCGCCGACGCCTACGGCCCCATCCTGCAGGGCATCGCCAAGCCGGTCAACGACCTTTCGCGCGGCTGCTCTGCCGACGACATCGTGGGTGTCGTTGCCATCACCGCCGTCCAGGCTCAGATGGCTGAGTAGCGGACATATCCCCTCGGGACCCTACAGGGTAAAGCTCTGAAAACGTCCTCGGACATGTCGGAAGCCCCCGCTGCGCGCTACGCGCGGCGGGGGCTTCCTCCGTCCTGCGGAATGTTTTCAGAGCTTTACCCTGTAGGGTCCCTGCCGCTACGTAGCAATCAGGGCATCTGGAGTGGACGGCGGCTTGACTACGAGCTGGGGCTGAAGATCTGAATGGATGGGTGCCGTTGCTAGGGGCGCAAGCGTTGCTGGCGATGGTCACTTTGGGACTGGTATTTCCGCCTGCTAGTAAAAAGGCCTCCGGAGCTGTTGCTCTGGAGGCCTTTCGTTTACTTGTAAATGCGCGCGTTAGTTGTTCTTGGTCAGACGCTCGACGTCGTGGGCGATCATGTATTCCTCGTCGGTGGGGATGACCATGACCGTGACGGCGGAACCGGCGGCACTGATGACCTGCGGGCCGCTGCCCACGGCCTCACGGTTCTTGTTGTTGTCGATGCGCACACCCAACCACTCAAAGCAGTCGCAGAAGGCCTTGCGGATCGACCAGTCGTTCTCGCCGATGCCGGCAGTGAAGGTAATGGTATCCACGCCCGCCATAGAAGCGATCATGGAGCCGGCCTGCTGCATAGCCTTATAGGCGAACATATCGAAGGCGAGCAGGCAGCGCTCATCTCCCTCGGAGGCGCGCGTGCGAATGTCGCGGGCGTCGTTGGAGATACCCGAGATGGCGAGCAGACCAGACTGCTTGTTCATCATGTCGTCGACTTCCTGGTAGCTGTAGCCGCCCTCGCGCTGCAGGTAGCACACGGTAGCCGGGTCGATAGAGCCGCAGCGGGTTCCCATCATCAGGCCGTCAAGCGGCGTGAGCCCCATCGTGGTGTCACGGCATACACCGTCCTCGATGGCGGCAAGCGAGGCGCCGTTGCCCAAATGGCACGAGAGCAGGCGGTGGCAGCGCGAGCCCAGGATCTCCTTGGCCATCATCCACTCATAGCGGTGGCTCGTACCGTGGGCTCCGTACTTGCGCACGTGATACTTGTCGCACACGTCCTTGGGCAGGGCGTAGGTGTAGGCGACCTCGGGCATGGTCATGTGGAACGAGGTGTCGAAGACGGCCACGTTGGGCAGCTCCGGATACTTCTCACGGCAATACTCAATCGCCGCCGCCTCGCCGTAGTTGTGCAGCGGAGCAAGCGGTGCCACCTCGAGAATCTTAGCCATGACCTCGTCGTCGACGACCGCAGAATCATCGAAGTGCCAGCCGCCTTGAACGATGCGATGTCCAATGCCATCAATCGTAAAGTCGGTCTTCTCGAGCTCCTCGAGCACGCGAGCGATAGCAGAGCGATGATCGGGGAAGGGAACCTCCTCGGTCTGTTTGGCGCCACCGTTCTCGGAGTGGCCAAAGATGCCCATGTCCGATCCGATACGCTCGCAGTTGCCCTTGGCGAAAACCTCGCGGGTATCGGTATCCAAAAGCTGATATTTAAGGCTTGAACTGCCGGCGTTGACAACAAGTACGTTCATGAGACTCCTTTGCAGTGCAATACGGCCGACGCAGACCCCTTAAGGCGGCCGTATTTTAATAAGAAGTTATCATATCTTGATAAATAGCTATCAGCATATCGCCCAACGAGCGCAAAAGAGGGACTAAACGACACTTGGTCGTCCAGCCCCTCCCCTCTTGCAATTACTTGCCGTTGACGATGCGCTCGACGTCGGAAGCGATCATGAACTCCTCGTCCGTGGGGATGACGAAGATCTTGACCTTGGAATCCTTGGCAGACAGGCACCAAGCGCCGTCGCCACGCAGGGCGTTACGGGCATGGTCCATCTTGACGCCCATAAAGGCCAGACGGTCGGCAACGCCGGCGCGAACGGCCGGAGCGTGCTCACCGATGCCGGCGGTGAAGACCAGCGTGTCCATACCGCACATGGAAGTGGCCATCTCGGCAGCCTTGGCGGCAATCTTGTAGACGAACATGTCGAAGGCGAGCTGAGCCTCGGGGTCGCCGGCGGCGGCAAGCTCCTCGACGTTGCGGCAGTCGTTGGTCTTGCCACCGGTCACAGCCAAAAGGCCGGACTTCTTGTTCATCATCTCGTCGACCTCGTCGAAGGTGTAGCCGCCCTCGCGCTGCAGGTAGCACACGGTAGCCGGGTCGATGGAGCCGCAGCGGGTGCCCATCATGACGCCGTCGAGCGGGGTGAGGCCCATAGTGGTATCCATGCACTTGCCGTCCTCGATGGCGCACAGGGAGGCACCGGAGCCGATGTGGCACACGACAACCTTGCGGGCCTCGCCGTTGGTCATCTCGGCGACCTTCTTGGAGATGTAACGATAGCTGGTGCCGTGGGCGCCGTACTTACGGATGTGCAGCTTGTCGCAAACATCCTTGGGAAGGGCGTAGGTCTTGGCGACCTCGGGCATGTTGAAGTGGAAAGCGGTGTCATAGACCGTGACGTTGGGCAGGTCGGGATACTGCTCCAGGCAGAACTCGATAACGTTGGCCTCGGGGTTGTTGTGCAGCGGCGCCAGCGGGGCGACCTCACGGATCTTGGCGAGGACGTCCTCGTCGACGAGGGAGGAATCGCCAAAGTACCAGCCGCCCTGAACGATACGGTGGCCAATGCCCTCGATCTTGACGCCGTTGGCCTCGAGGTCCTTCAGGACGACCTCGATGGCGACCTTGTGGTCGGGGAACTCGATGTTCTCGGTCACCTTCTTGGAGCCGTTGGCAGCGTGGGTGAAGGTACCGCCGGTAAAGCAGACGCGCTCGCAGGAGCCCTTTGCGGACACCTTGTGGGACTTGGTATCGATGACCTGATACTTAAGGGTCGAAGATCCTGCGTTGACGACCAGAACGTTCATGTGTCTCCCTACTAACAGGCGGTGTGGCGCCGCCAGGTTACATACGCTTCAATAATAAACCCAAACGCCCTCGCGCTCGGGTTTATTGCGTTGATATATAAGTTATCGGTGCCAGAGCTTCCGTTTCATTGCACGGAAGAAGCGTCCTCAGATGAGGTTCTCGCCCAGGTTTTTGCCGCCGAGGACGTGCATGTGGAAGTGCATGACGGTCTGGCCGGCGTTGACGCCCTTGTTGGAGATGACGCGGAAACCGTCCTCCAAGCCCTTGGCCTTGGCAACCTCGTGGATGGCGTGGGCCATGGCGCCCATGGTCTCGGCCGGCACGTTGTCGGCGATGTCGCTGTAGTGCTTCTTGGGGATCACGAGCGTGTGGACCGGCGCCTGGGGGTTGAGGTCGTCGAAGGCGATGACCTGGTCGTCCTCATAGACAACGGTTGAGGGAATCTCGTGGTTGGCGATTTTGCAGAAGATGCAATCACACATGGCTGGTTCCTTTCTCACAGGCCAAGGTAATTATATTTGGTCGGGATGGTTAGAACGAAAGCTTGTCGTCGGTGTTGGCGGCCTCGCCGTCGGCGAGCACGTCGTTGCCGTCGACGTCCTTAAGGAGCACCGAGACCTTCTGCTCGGCATCGGACAGGCGGGTGCGCAGGCTCTTGAGGAGCTCGACGCCGCGGGTATAGCTCTCGAGTGACTCCTCGAGCTCCATATCGCCCGACTCCAAGCTGCGGATGATGAGTTCCAACTCCTGCGAGGCCTGCTTGTACGTAAGCTGCTCGACCGGGGTCTTCTCTGCCATATCTGTTTCCTTTCCTAAAGGTTTATCGCTGTGAAACGCGGTCTACTCGACCGTATCGACCGTTGCCGCCACGTTGCCGTCTGCCATGCGCACGCGTATGGCGTCGCCGGGCTTAAAGGTCTTGGCGCTCGTAGCCACCCCATCATCGCTGTACGCGATGGAATAGCCACGGGCAAGCACCTTGAGCGGCGACAGGGCATCGAGTGAGGCTGCCGCACGGCCCAGGTCGGACGCGGGTTTGCTGAGCATCGTGCGCCCCTGATGCTCCAGACGGGAACTCGCAAGCGTGAGCGCATGGCGCTTGCCATCGAGCCCCGAGGTGCTTGCAACCAGACGCTCGGGCAGGCGCTCAAAGTTGGAGCGGAATGTCCCGACCGAGCGTACTATGGCGCCCGACAGGCGATCGGCAGTCAGCGCAAGCTCCGATTCGCGACGCTCGACCATAAATGTGGGGTCGTTGAGGCACGGGCGGCAGGCGGCGGCATCGAGTGCATCGCCCAGACGGGCCGTATAGGTATTCCAAGCGCGGCGACCACGCTGATCGAGCATCTCCAGGTCGACCTGATTCGACCCAATCATCGATGCCATCGCGGCGCCAAGACGCTGATGGCGTGCCTCGAGCACATCGGCCAACTCCGTCATAGCCGGCGCCACCGATTCGGCCGCCGCCGTGGGCGTGGAGGCGCGGCGGTCGCTCACCATGTCGCAAATCGAGGTATCGGGCTCATGGCCAATACCGGTCACCACGGGCACAGGACAAGCCGCCACCGCGCGGGCAAGCTCCTCGTCATTAAAGGTCATGAGGTCCTCAAAGGAGCCGCCGCCGCGCACCAGCAAAATACAGTCGGGCGCCGGCGTAATGGAAGCGGCGCGGCGCAAGCCCTCGATGAGCTCGGCCGGCGCACCCTCGCCTTGAACCTTGGCGCCCACGCAGACGACCTCGACGAGCGGGTTGCGACGACGCAACGTGCGCTTGACGTCGTCGATTACGGCACCCGAAAGCGAGGTGACGACCGCCACGCGGGAGCAGAACACCGGGATGCGGCGCTTGCGCGCTTCGTCCATCAGGCCCTCGCGGCGTAGCTTTTCGGCCAGTTGCGCCACTTGTTGACGCAGCAGACCCTCCCCCGCCAACGAAAATGAGCGGGCAACAAAGCTCATGCGACCCGTGGGCTTATAGAGATTGAAGCTGCCCTTAAAGCTCACCTGCATGCCATCGCGCAGATCGAAGGTGCGCTTGAGATAGGCGCCCTTCCAGATAATGCAGTCGACGGCGGCCGAGTCGTCCTTGATCTGGAAGTAGCAGTGACCGCTTCGGGCGTTAGGACCACGAAAACCTGTGACCTCGCCCAGAACGCTCAGCTGCGGAATGGCATCGAGCGCACCGGCGGCGATCTCCACTGCCTGGCTCACGCTGAGCTCCTTGCGCTCCTGATCGTCCGAACCGTCGAACTCGGCGGAAACGGCATTGCCGGTTAGATTCCAGCCTGCCACGCAGCCCCCCTTCGTTATCGAGCACAAGGGCTTCGACCCTGCGCAGATTCAAGTCCAACACATAGTACAGCGCCGCGGGAACAAGAATCTCCGCGGCGCCTGTCAAGCCAATTTGTTATCGGTTGGAGTTTCTGTTGTAGCGGGCCATCAGGTAGAGCAGCTGAATAATCGAGGTGAGCGCCGCCGCCACGTAGGTGAGCGCGGCTGCCGTCAGCACCTTCTTGGCACCGTTGACCTGCTTGGAACTCATGCCCGACTGCTCGATATACGCCACGGCGCGGCGACTGGCATCGATCTCGACAGGCAACGTAACGAGTTGGAACAGCACACTAAACGAGAAGAAGATCAATGCGAGGGTCGTGAGCCCGGCGATGTTCATAAACAGGCCCAAGAGCAACACGATGGTCCAGGTGTTCTGGGTAAAGTTGACGACCGGGACCAGGGCGGTGCGAACCTTCATCATGGCGTAACCGCTCTGACGCTGGGCGGCATGACCCGCCTCGTGGCAGGCCACGGCAACGCTTGCGACCGATCCGCCCGAACGGTTAGCGTCCGAGAGATACAGGTTGTTATCCTGCGGGTTGTAGTGGTCGGTGAGCTCACCGGCAACGCCCTTGATACCCACGGCGTTGCAACCGTTGGCGTCGAGCATGCGGCGAGCGACCGTGGCACCCGTGTCGCCGTCCGAGCGAACCTTGGACCAGGTCTTGTACGTCGAGTTGATATAGCTCTGCGCCGCAAGACCAAGCACCGTACAAACAAGGACAACCAGCAGGTACAGCGGGTCGATGCCAAAGCCGTAACCATAGTAATAGGGCATGCGAATTCCTCCGAATCGAATTACACGTTGGAGGCATTCTACCCAATCAAGCGGCTAGGCTTCCTTACAGCAATTCAATTTTGCCATCTTTGACCGTCAACCCCATGTTGCCGGAAAGCAGATCGTCCAGGCGCGAGCCCACAAGTTCAAAGCGCCAACCTTCGCGCAGGCGGCTCTGCTCGGGATGCTCAATGTAGTCGGCCAGGTCATCGCGCGACGCAATGACCGAGGTCGCCACGCCCGAGCGCTCGGCAACCAGGCGAATAAGCGCATACATAAGGTCAGTCACGCTCTCCAGCTCCGGCGAAATCTGACGATGTCCGCGCACCAAGAGCGGCAGGCGATCGTGCGGACAGCTCGCTCCGCGCTTGATGGCCATGAGCGCGCCGTCCACGTCGCGCTCCCCCAGCTGGTCGGTGCCGCGGATGCTACGGAACTCCTCAACACGCACGGGATTGCGCTTGACGAGCGCCAGCAGCGTATCGTCGGACATAACCCACTTGCGCGGGATGTTGCGCCGCTCAGCGCGGTCCTCACGCCAGGCGGCAAGCTCGCGCGCAATGCCCAGCTGATGGCGGCTGCACGAGTTGATGCGCTTGACCTTGCGGAACGCTTCGTGGCGGTCGGCGCGGTAGTGCGACTCATCGGCCAGAGGACGCAACTCGTCGAGCACCCAATCCACGCGGCCCAGCTCGCGCAGACGGCTCATCATCTCGGTATAGGCAACGATCAGATACTTGACGTCATCGATCGCGTACTCAATCTGCTTGTCGGTCAGCGGGCGGCGCGACCAGTCGGTCAGCGACTCGGTCTTGGGCAGTGATACGCCGCAGAACGTCTGAACGAGCGCACCATACGAAATCTGCTGGCGCTCGCCCAAAAAGGCGGCGGCAACCTGCGTGTCAAAAATCGGACGCGGCAGCGCGCCCACGGTGTGGAGCATGACCTCCATATCCTGCGAGCAGGCGTGGAAGACCTTGGTCACGCTCTCGTCGGCCATAAGCTCGGCAAGCGGCGACAGGTCGTCGATCACCAGCGGATCGACAGCGACACTCTCGGCGGGGGTGGCAATCTGGACCAGGCACAGGCGCGGATGAAACGTGCGCTCGCGCAAAAACTCGGTATCGACGGCGATCGCGTCGAACTCGCGGGCGCGCTGGCAAAAGTCGACCAGAGCCTGATGTGTGGAAATGTACATATCAACCCATCGAATAAGGTTAGGCCCGAAAAACACGGGTAGGATATCGGCATTGCTCTACAACTATACTCGGTTAGTCACAGAACGGGAACGTAAGTATGCGCTGCCTTATCATCCACAACCCGGCATCGGGCCCCAGCTCAGATGAAATCTACGCGTTCACGCACGCCCTCGCGCAGGGCGGCGACGAGGTCGTGATGCGTTTTATCGGCGATGGCATGGAGCCCGAGGACGCGGTAGCGGACGTTCGCGAGTTCGATCGCGTGGTCGTTTCGGGCGGCGACGGCACCGTCTCCAACGTGCTCGACCAGATGCGCGGGTGCGGTGTCCCCACGCTTGTCTTCCCCTCCGGCACGGCCTGCCTGTTCTTTAACAACATCGGCAATGCCCCCGAGGCGGCGGCACTCGCCAAGGCTTGCCGCGACGGCCGCACGGTCAAAGTGGACATGGGTGAGCTCTTTTGGCTCGACGAGAACGGCAACGAGAAGCGCCACGGCTTTATCATCATCGCCGGCTCGGGCTTTGACGCCGAGATCATGATGAAGGCCGCTCCCACCAAAAACGACATTGGCGAGATCGCCTACTTCCTCTCCGCGCTCGCCACGCCCAACCCCACGGTGGCGCACTTTACCATTGAGCACGACGGCATTGTCGAGGAGCTCGACGGCATCTGCTGCATGGCAGGCAATACCTCGGTCATCCAAAACGACATCAACCTGTTCCCCAACTGCCGCATGGACGACGGCATGGTCGACATCGTCGTTATTGAGCCCGTGCGCACGATGCAGCTGCTCCCCACGGTAATTACCGCCGCGCTCGACCCCGCTGGCAAAGTGCTCGGCCGTCCGCAGTTTAAGATCATCCAGACCAAGGAAGCCAAGATCACCTGCACGCCATCGCTGGGTATGCAGTTCGATGGAGAGATCATCTCCAGCAACTCCGGCGTCTTTGGCGCTCGCGCGCTGCCGCAATGTCTCGACCTCATCGTCGACGATTTTTCACCGCTCGGAAAATAGGAGGACCCCATGAACGACAATCCCCTGATTGGCTTTATCGTCATCGTCTTGGCCATGCTCGTTGGTTACGCCATCAATGTGATCCACCGCCGAAAGAAGTAAATCCACATTGGTATGATATTCATCCAGTTATCGACTCTCCCGTTGTTTATGCAAATCCTAAACAGCGGGAGAGTTTTCTTTTTGAGCATTGTCTGGCGCTTTATTCAGCTACAGTAAATGCAGGGTGCCTTTATTTAACTAAAGCAATAAAATGAGTATTATTATCCGCTCATCGTATATTTCTTCACGCTCATCGAGTAAAAGCTGTTGTCGAATGAATACTCTTTACACTTCCTTTAGGCTAGTAGATGTATTTATTAGCTGAAACTCCGTACGGTTTCGCGGGGTTTCAACAGTTGGGAGGGATCATGAGGTTTACTCATCCTGTCAACACGCTCAAGAAGCTCGGCTGCGGCCTTGCATTTGGAGCAGCGGCCATTATGGCCATGCCGACTTCGGCGCTCGCTTGCACCCAGATCTACATGGGCAGCCAGCTCACGGCAGACGGCAACACGTACTACGGACGCTCCGAGGACTTCGGCCCGCGCTACATCAAGCACTTTGGCATCGAGCCCGCACACAAGGACGGCAGCAAGTACACCTCGGTCGAGTCCGGCTTTGAGTACAAGTCCAAGGGCGCAACCTACCGCTACACCTTCGTTCGCGACAACCCCTCTCAGTGGGAAGATCGTTACGACGCATATTCCGAGGCTGGCATCAACGAAAAGGGCGTTTCCTGCTCTGCCACGCTGAGCACCTCCTATAACGAGAAGGCAGAGGAAGCCGACCCCGTCACCGAGGAGACCGGCATCGGCGAGTACAACTACGCCAGCGTCATTCTGGGCGAGAGCGCCACGGCCCGCGAGGGTGTCGAGCTCCTCGGCAGCCTGATTGACGAGCAGGGCGTCTGCTCCAACGACCAGATCATCATTGCCGACAACAACGAGAACTGGTTGTTTGCAGCGCTTTCCGGCCACCAGTGGATCGCTATGAGGCTCACCGACGATATTGCCTCACTCAACCCCAACATCGGCAACCTCACCTATGACGTCGACCTCGACGACACCGAGAACTGCCTCCACTCCGAGGGCATCGAGTCCATGCCTAAGGAGAAGGGCTTTGCCGAGTACACCGACGGCAAGTTCGACGTCGCCAAGACCTACGGCGAGGAGATTAGCGAGGCCGGTATGCACCAGTGGTCGCGCTATGTCCAGGGCCGCGATTACTTCATGGCTCCGCTTGCTGAGGGCACCGACTATGAGATCGTCAAGGACGAGCGCGAAGACGCTCGTGCGACGACCGGCGCCCTGGTCCACGAGATGCAGCCGCTGTTCTTCCAGCCCGGCAAGTCCGACTGGAACACCTTTGAGATGATTCGTTCCTTCGCCGCTCGCGGCGAGAATGTCGCCGGCCTCAACGCCAACACCGACGGCGCCTATGCCATCGGCTCCAACCGCAACACCGAGATCCACACCTTCCAGATCCGTCACGGCATGGACCCCGAAATCGCGACCATCCAGTGGGAGATGCTCTCCAACGCCGAGTTCTCCGTCGCTATCCCCCTCTATTCCGCACTGCTCACCGAGGTCAGCCCCTACTTCAGCGATCAGGATGTCTCCTTCGATCACTGTGAAGAGGAAGACGTCGTGAACAACGAGGAGCCCAAGAACTCCATCAACTACGTCCTCATGGACATCAACACGCTCGCCTATGAGAACCGCGACAGCTGCGCCACCGGCGTCCGCGCCTATCTCGACGCCCTGCAGAAGGAGCTCATTGAGCAGAACCTGACCGTCGACGAGGCCATGCAGGCCGCCAAGGACACCGAGGCCCGCACCGCCCTGGCCAACAAGGCCGGCAAGGCAGCGACCAAGAACACCTACGTCAAGTGCAAGGCCATGCTCGAGGAGATGCGCGACTACCTCAAGAAGGGAGACTTCTCCGAGAAGTTCGTCCCGAGTGACTACGATGCCGACAACGACTGCCTAGTCGAGTCCATCACCTACGCCGACGAGGCCCTCTCCGATGAGGACGTTGCCGAGCCCGAGGTTGAGGAAGAGGCGACCGAGGAGAAGTCCGAGGGCAACAACATGGCCGCCATGGCCGTTGGCGCCGTCGTCATCATCGGTGTCTGCGGCTTCGTGCTCTATCGCCGCAAGAAGGCCTAAGACCCTCGCGTTCCAAGAGACGGGCGGGGTCGCATGAGTCATCCCGCCCGCTCAGCCTGCCCTTTTGACCGGCAGGAAACGCCGCCGAAATCTTTTCAAAAAAAGATTTCCCCGCACACACTTCGCTGTGCTATAGTGCAGCGCAACAGCAACGAGGTGCAACCGCGCCAAGGCATCACGAAAGGAGCCACCAAGATGATGAACACAATGAAGTCCCTCAACAACTGGTGGTGGCGTGATGCGAATACGATCGGTCGACAGTGAGTCCCTCACGCCTGTTTTTGCGCTCTAGGTGATTGGAAGGCCTCCGGTTTCGACCGGGGGCCTTTTTCTATCTCGAGCCCGATCGCATTCGCATCACGCGCCTCCGTTTTTCTCTTACACTCCCCTTTTTGAAAGGACTTTTACCATGTCTCAGAACACCACCGCCACAGCCCAGCCCCGCACCGTCCAGACCGCCGACCGCGGCAAACTCGATATCCACGCCCTTGTCCTGCTCGCCATTCTGCTTGCCGCAGGCTTCATCCTCAACTTCACCGTCGGCAAGGCAATCTCGGGCATCTCGGGCGGTATGATCAGTCCCGAGTTCATCATCTCGGCCTTCTGCCTCACCATCCTGGTCGTTCGTCCCAACATTGGCCAAGCGCTCGTCATTGGCCTCATCTCAGCGGCCGTGATCCAGATCACCACCACCTCGCCGTTTGTCGATTTTGCCGCCGAGGGTATCGCCGCCATGCTCATGGCCGTCATTGTCAACGCCGCCGCCAAGGACGGCCAGGTTAAGCCCGTCGTCGCCATCGTCGCAACATTCGTGACCACCTTTGTCTCCGGCGTTATCTTCATGGTCATCAAGATGGCCATGCTCGGCGTGGTGGGCGAGCTCGCCGCAGCCATGCTGCCCGTCGTCGCCATGACCGCCGTGTTTAACGCCATTCTGGTCGGCGCCCTCTACATGCCCATCCAGAAGGCCCTTAAGCTCAACTAACCTGTTCGGCTTTGCGAGCCACCCCATCTTGGCGTTCATTCGTCGCTCGCGTACCCAAGTACGCTTCGTTCCTCTTTCGCGCCAACCTGGGGCACCTCGTAAAGCCGTCTCCGTGCTTCACCGCCAAAGACTGTCCCAAACAACGAGCTCTTGAGGACGTTCTTATAAACGACTGGACATGCAAGAACGTCCCCAATGACTATGAAAGGTACCCATGGAAACGATCATCAACGTCGACGATGTCTCATTCTCCTATGGCACGCAAACCGAGCAGGCGCTCAGCCACGTTTCGCTCAGCGTGAACAAGGGAGATTTCATCGGCATCATCGGGCCCTCGGGCGCCGGTAAGTCCACACTTGCCGCCTGTCTGTCGGGCGCCGTGCCTCACCACTACACCGGCACCTTTTATGGCTCCGTGTTAGTTGACGGCCACGACACCTGCGAGGTCTCGCTCACCGACGTATCGCAGGTCGTCGGTAGCGTACTGCAGGACATCGATACGCAGATGGTCGCTTCGGTCGTTGAGGACGAAATGCTCTTTGGCCTCGAGAACTTTGGCGTTCCGCACGATCAGATCGAGCAGCGCGTGAGCGAGACGCTTAAGACCGTCGGTATCAGCGACCTGCGCGACCGCGAGATCGCCACCCTCTCGGGCGGCCAAAAGCAAAAGGTAGCTATCGCCGCCATCCTCGCCATGCGTCCGCGCGTCTTAGTGCTCGATGAGCCAACCGCAGCGCTCGATCCCGCCAGTTCCACCTTGATCTTCGAGACGCTGCGCGAGGCAAACCGCGCGCTCGGCATCACCATCGTCGTCGTTGAGCAAAAGGTCGCTTTACTTTCGGAGTACTGCAACCGTGTGTTGGTGCTCGATCACGGCCAGATCGCGCTGCAAGGTGAGCCGCACGAGGTCTTCGCACGCACCGACGAGCTTCGCACCATCGGCGTCGATTGTCCGCGCGTCACGCGCATCTTCAACAGTCTCGAGGCCGATGGCTTGGTAAGCGGCACGCCCTGTCTGGATGTCGACGAGGCAGAACGCCTGATCACGGAAATCGTCGACCCCGACCGTGCGACAAGCGATACCCAGGCGCCCGCAGGCTCCCCGCACGCGCCGTCGCTGCGCCCGCATGCGAAAGACGCCGAGCCGGTGCTCACCTTTGACCATGTCGAGTTTTCTTACCCCCATGGAGGCGCCGCCGTCCACGACCTCAACTTGACGCTCTACCCCGGCGAGCTCGTGGGCATTGTCGGCCAAAACGGAGCCGGCAAAACCACGCTCACCAAACTGCTCACGGGTTTGCTCAAGCCCGCATCGGGCAGCGTACGCGTTACGGGCTTGGACACGGCATCGGTTCCCACGAGCCGCATCGCACACGAAGTGGCAACGCTTTTCCAGAACCCCGACCGCCAAATCTGCAAAGACACCGTGCTCGACGAGGTCGCCTTTGGTCTAGAACTTGCCGGCATCGACCGCGCCGAAGCCCTGCGTCGCGCCCAGCTGGTCATCGACCGCTTTGGTCTGCCCGCCGACGAGGCACCGTTCTCACTGTCGCGCGGCCAACGCCAGATGGTGGCGCTCGCCTCCGTTGTGGTGATCGAGCCCAAGATCGTGGTGCTCGACGAGCCCACGAGCGGCCTGGACTACCGCGAGTGCATGACCGTGATGGAAACGGTGCGCACCATGGCAGAGCGCGGTTGCGCCGTCATCATGGTCTGTCACGACATGGAAGTCGTTTCCGACTTTGCCGAGCGCATCGTGGTGATGGCCAACGGTCGCATCCTCGACCGCGGCCGCACGCACGAGCTGTTCTCGAACATCGAACTCATGCAGCGTGCCTACGTTGAGCCGCCCCAGGTCATCGAACTCTCGCGCCGTCTGGCATCCACCGTCTCGCCCGCCTTTACGCAGGTGAGTGAGGTCACTGATATCGTTCGCATTACCGAGGAGATGGTCCGCCGTGGTTAACGTCATCGACTACATGCCGGGCGACACGCTGCTACACCGCCTGAACCCCGTCATCAAACTGGGCCTCGCCGCCACCATCATCATCGGCATTTTCTTGTCCGACACCTATGTGGCACTGCTGGGCTTTCTGGCACTCACGCTCGCGCTGGGAGCCTACGCCGGCGTCGTCGACCGCCTGCTCGCTCTGCTCAAGCTACTGATTCCACTCGCGCTCATCATGCTGGTGCTGCAGCTGGCTTTTATGCGCGATGGCAACGTGGTGTGGAGCTTTGTCACCGATGAAGGCCTCATCACCGGAACAAAGGCCTGTCTGCGTCTGCTGGGCGTGGCGCTACCGCTTATTCTGATGCTCATGGTGACCAAGCTCAACGACCTTGCCAACGCCTGCGTCGAGGTGCTGCACGTTCCGTATCGTTACGCCTTCACCTTTACCACGGCGCTGCACTTTGTGCCAGTGTTTGGCCAGGAGATGAACGCCATCATGGAGGCGCAGACCGCACGCGGCATCGAGTATGACACCAAGAACCCCATCAAGAAGCTCAAGCTCATGCTGCCGCTGTGCGTGCCGCTACTGATCTCGAGCGTGGGTAAAACCGATGCCACGGCCCTGGCAGCCGAGCAGCGCGGCTTCTACCTGCGCACGCGCGCGAGCTCGTACAAGCGCTACCCCATCAAGGGCCTGGACATTGCCATACTTATTGTCAGCATTGCCCTCATCGTCCTCGGCTTCCTGTTTTAACCCATCGCCCCCGGCAACCGACAAATTCAAAAGGCCTCGGCTCGCACCAAACGAGTCGAGGCCTTACTGTTCCCCCAGATAAAACCTACCAAAATAAACCTGTCTCTTTTTGGCAGGTCGAGGGCTACAGGCGGTAGGGGGCGCCGCTGCGGATGATGGATTCGCGCACCAGGACGTCCATGGCGTCAAGGGTAATCTCGGGCATCTCCCGGTACTTTTGCAGCACCGAGAGCTCGGTGCAGGCCAGAATGACGCGGTCGCAGCCGCTGCGGGCGAACTCCCACATCACGCGGTCAAACTTGTCCATATCGGGCTCGCGTCCGGCCTTCACGTCATCATAAATCAGCGACATCACGTCGGCCTGGCGCTTCTCGCTGGGATAGACGACCTCGACGCCCGCGGCCTCGCACTCGCGCCCATAGACGCCTGCACCCACGGTGCCGTCAGTGCCCATGATGCCGATCTTGCGCACCGGCTCGGACGGCATGCTCAGGTTGGGATCGAACTCGCACTCCCCCATCACCGCGCCCGCCAGGGCATAGCGCACCGACTCACGCGGCATGTGGATAATCGGCACCTTGGTAAACGACTGAATCTGGTCGTAGAAGTAGTGCGATGTGTTGCAGGGAATGGCAATGTGCGCGCAGCCCAGTGTCTCGAGCGCCTGTGCGCACTCCTTCATGGTCGCCAGCAGCTCGGCATGCTCGCCGGTCTTGATGGCCAGCGTACGGTCGGGCATGGTCGACTTGGAAAGCACCACCATGTCGATATGCTCCTGATCACAGGCAGCAGCCGTATGACGCACGACCTGGTCGTAGTAATACGACGTGGCCTCAGCGCCCATGCCGCCGATAACTCCCAGCTTTTCCATCGCCGCCTCCTTGGTGACGCTCGCACCGTTGCGCGTATCATGCCCGCGCCCGCCCGATGTAAACCGGGCGGGCGCCGCGCTCATCTACTTGTAATACGTCTTGAACAGCTTAAAGTGACGCAGCTTGGTGTGCCGCATGCGCAACCAGCGGTTAAAGACAAAATCGCCCTTCATAAACGAAGGATCGGCGGCCTTGCCCTCCTTGGCCAGACGATGCGCCTTCGCACGCAGCTCGGGGTCCTTGACATACTTGTCAACGACACCCATGGGGACGACCATCCACAGAGCCTCGTCCTGCGCCGTCACAAATTCCGGCTCAAACGGACGGTTATAGACGTACTCATCCACCACGTACTTGGCAACGTTAAAGCCGCTGTTGGTGACGTAGTAGTTACTGCGGCCCTGACGCGTGTTGAAGTCGAAGAACTTAAACGAACCATCGCGTTGGTCGTACTTGACGTCGAAGTTGGAGAAGCCCGTGAACTTAAGGTCCTCAAGCAGCTTGCGCACGCCACCCATGAGCTCGTCGTTGGGCTCGGTGATGATGCAGGCGTGGTTGCCGACACCATGGGGCTGATGCTCCTCGAGCAGCACGTGACCCAGGCACATCATGCGAACCTTGCCGTTGCGGTCGGAATAACTGGTAAGCACGCGCATGTACTCGTCGTTGCCGGGCACGCGGTCCTGCAAGATGAGGTCATCGGTGTAGCCACTGGCGTACACATCGCGAATGACCTGCTCCAGCTCGGCGCGATCGGCAATCTCGTAGGCCTTCTTCTGGCCCTCGAACTCGTGCTCCCACCACATGATGCCGTCAGAGGGCTTCAGAATCATCGGGAAGGGAAAGTCGATCTGGTCGAGCACCTCGGCGGAAGCCTCGCCCTGGGCGTTGAGCATCGCCATGGTAAAGGTAAACGTGTGCGGATAGGGCACACCGTGCTTCTCGCACAGCTCGTAGAAGATCTCCTTCTTCTGGCACTGCTCGAGCATGCTGTAGGGCGCATAGGGCGCGATGACGTTGGAGGCAAGCTGGCCGGCATCCTGAGCCTGTGCGGCAAGCGCGACGTAGTTATCGCCGCAGCCCATGAGGATAATCTTCCTATCGGGATTGGCCTGTGCAATGCCGTTGACGGTCTCGATCATGACCGGCATAGTGTCGATATCCACATTGGGCGTATAGTCGATAATCTGGCTGCGGTATGCAGGACCCGTCTGATACTTGCCAAAGACCAGGCTCTTGACCTGATACTCCTCGTAGAAGGCGCGCGCCACCGAATAGGCGTTGATATCGCCGCCGAGCAGCACGGGTATAAACTCGCGCTCTGTAAACTGCAATGCCATGGAAACTTCCTATCATCAACTGCCCGTACGATGGGCGGTCTTTATGCAACTGGTTTATTCTAGCGTGCCAAACCGTCGCTTCCCAAAGTTCCACCATATCTATGGCAAGCAGGCGCTTATGATCGAGCCCGCAGGGTTCCGTAACGTTAAAGTTGAACTCTATGGTTTCTTAACAATTCACTATAACTGCAGGTCAAGGCCAAAACCTCAAGTTCAACTTGACCCTTTAGAACCTTTAAGGTTCAAGTTGAAGTCGAAAGCAGTAGTAGAATACCTTTCGAACTATAACCTACGATTGATTGCAGAGGGACTGGATGCAGCATTCGAACCATCGCACCGCAGCGCTCATCGCGTCGAAGCCGGCTCGTATCATCACGAGCGCCGCGCTTGCCGTTACACTGACGGCCGCGCCGATGCTCTCCCCCGTCGCAGCCTATGCCGCCTCGCAGGCAACGCAGGATCAGCTTTCCGCTGCCCAGCAGAAAATCGAAACCGCCACGAGTGCCTACAACGAAGCCCGCACCAAGCTCGAGGATCTGCAGAAGCAAATCGACACTAACGAGGCAAGCATCGAGAAGATCGAAGCCGAACTTCCCGATCAACAGGCCAAGGCGAGCTCCGCCATGCGCGATCTGTATAAGTACCAGAAGGGCACCAACCCCATCGTGAGCTTCCTGGTCAACGCGCAGAGCCTGGGCGAGTTCATCACCACCTGCAAGTACACCAACCAGATCACGAGCTCGAGCGTCGACGAGATCGAAGAGCTCAACAAGATGCAGACCGAGCTCGAGCAGAACAAGACCGAGCTCGAGCAGGCGAAGTCCCAACTCGAGACCGAGCAGAAAACCGCCGAGGACGCACTGGCACAGGCCCAGCAGCTTCGCAGCGAAGCCCAGGCAAAGGCCGAGCAGGAGAATGCCGCAGAGCTGGCCAAGCTCGAGGCCGACAAGGCCGCTGCCGCCGAGAAGCTCTCGGGCG
The DNA here is from genome assembly GCA_900541695.1 of uncultured Collinsella sp. GTDB lineage: Bacteria > Actinomycetota > Coriobacteriia > Coriobacteriales > Coriobacteriaceae > Collinsella. Next base: position 146,988 of record UQKL01000001.1, read on the forward strand.
AGGGCGTGAGCGGCAACAACTCCAACAGCCAGGCCAATAACGCCAACACCACTATCGACACCACGGTGAACAACTCCAATACCGGCAACTCCGATTACGACTCGTTTATCAACGAGTGGACGAGTCGCATCGACAACTACCTCGCCGGCTCCCCCATGGCAGGCCAGGGTTACAACTTTGCCGTGGCAGCCTGGAACACCGGTGTTGACCCTCGCTGGTCTCCCGCCATCGCCTGCATCGAGAGCAGCAAGGGCCTCTATTGTGCCGGCTCCTATAACGCCTGGGGCTGGAGCGCCCGCGGCGGCGGCTGGCGGAGCTTTGGTAGCTGGAGCGAGGGCGTCTCTGCCCACGTTGCCTACCTGGGCGCCAACTATGGCTCCACGCTTACCCCGGCAGCCGCCAAAAAGTACTGCCCGCCCACGTGGCAGGACTGGTACAACAAGGTTGCAACCCAGATGAACCGCATCTAAGATCAACGTCAAAGGGCCCCAATTGGGGCCCTTTTTCTTTTACGCGACGGAGGTATCGACGACGCCAGTCGCGTTTGCAATGGCAACAATGATAATCATTACCAACAAGAGCACACCCATAGCCTTGAGCCAGAGCTTTGCAAGCTTTTTACCGCGGTATCTATCGAGTAGCTCAAACCGCCGGCGAAGGCGGCGTTTGTCGAGCATCACAAAATGGATGAGCACTACGAGACCGTCGACGAAGATAAAATACTCAATCGCGAGAAACCACATCGGGTAGTTTTGGTTGGCGCCCGTAGGATGAAAAACGGCAAAATGGCTTCCGGCAAAGAAAACAAGTAGCGAAAGATAGACGAATGCGTTCCAAATGCGCCCAACGGTGTCGGGAATGCGGGAGAGTAAATTCGGGCGCTCAGGCACCAACGGCAATCCGCCCTGAGACTGATCCGTGGGGAGCACGGGCGCAGGGCACACGGCTCGCCGCTCCGGAGGCTCTTGGAAGGAAGCAGCATTCGGCGCGGACGACGGCGTCGGTGCGGACAACGCATAGGATGCACGCGCAGCGTGCCCTAGCGCCTTCGCGCTTGCAAAGCGCTTGTCCGGATCGAGCGCCATCGCCATGCAAATAACATCGGCAAGCGAGGCGGGGATATCATATGCCTCGCATTGCTCGCGCATGTTCCGACCCGGCTTGGGGTCGGCCCCCGTCAGACAAAAGAACAGCAGGGCACCGAGCGCATAGACATCGCTGCGCACGCTCGTCTGGCCAAAACCATACTGCTCGGGCGGCGCATAGGGACGCGTGCCAAACTTAACGGTATCGGCATCGGCTCCCTCGCGCCACACGCGAGCGATTCCCAAGTCGATAATCACCAGCGATGAAAATGTCATGCCTGTATCGGGCGTATAGTTTGCGCCCGATACGATGATATTCGAGGGCTTTAGGTCGCGATGGATCACCGGCGCAGCCATCTCCCCCGCCGACGCAAAGCCGGCATGGAGCTCCGCAACTGCATCACAAAGGGCGCCAAACAGCTCACAGGCATAATCGGGCGTCGCACCCAAACGCCCCACCAGGGCCCCGAGCGTTTCGCCTTCGATGTATTCCATGACCACGCAAAGCTCGTCGCCCACGCGGCGGCAATCGACAATCCGAGGCAAGTGCTCGTAACGTCGCCCAGCATGCTGGGCCGCAAACAGGCGTTCATACGCCCCGCCAATCTGGGCCGACGCGTCGATGCGCTTGCGAACAAAGGGGCCAAGAGATCCTCCGCCGGAGCCCTCAAAGTACACGAGCTCGGTCGTCTCGACGTCGGAGTGCTTGAGCACACGGTCTACGCGATAGCTGTCATCACGCTCAAGTGACGCCAGGTGTCCGGCGAGCGCAGCGGTCAGCTCATCATCGGAATATGTTGGGCTCTGAGTATCCATAGCGTCCATAATAACGCAGGGCGCGGACGCCCCATGACGCCCGTGCCCTGCACGTTCTAAATATCGTGAACACCGCTTCCGCCGGCAGCCAACCGTTAGCTCACCGTCTCCTCACCAAAGCGATACAGCTCCTCGTTCACCTTTTGCAGGCTGCAGCCACGATCGATACAGAAAATGATGATGGCGTCACGGCGGTCCTTGCAGTTGAGGACATTGGCGCCCGCCGCCGACAAGGCGCGGTTGGTCTCCTTGAGCGTCAGCGCCATGGCAAAGGCAATCTGCAGCACCTTATTGCGGCTCGGATGCCGCGCACCGGTAAAGATCTGATAGCCAAACGTCTCGTTGAGGTCGGCCATACGCACCACGCGCGAGCGCTCCAGCCCCTTTTCTTCCAAAAGCTGTTTCAGATACTCCGAAAGCGACGGGGCGGTAAAGTCGTGCTCTTTGATATAGCCCTCGATACTCGGAGCATCGAGCAGCTCGTTGAGCAACTCTTCGGTTAGCTTCTTATCAGGCATATGGCCTCACCCCCCAGCTCGCATAGTAACCATGTTTTTAATTCTAGTTAAAAACCGCTCACGTCAGAACGTTCCCAGCTGGCAACCTGGTCGGGAGATACCGTGCTCATCGCTTCGAACTTCCAGGTGCCGCCCGCTTTGAGATGGTTGGTGTTCGCAAGAGCCGTTCCCACCTGATTGCCGTCTGCGTCATACAGAACATACTCAATCTGAATGTAGCTTTGCTCTTTATCCGTATTATTGGTCAACGTGCCAGTGATCTTATACGCGAACTGATTAGACGTATCCCCGGCCTCATCCGAAACCGTATAGGGTTCTTGTGCCTCTTTTTTCTCCTCGACTTGCTGGGTCTGTTCGGCAGGCTTTGCTGCATCACCCGTAGACGAATCAGACGAGTTACCGCCCATAGAACCCACGACGCCGGCAACAACGAGCACCACGATGACGCCCAAAACGATCTTGCCGATCGGCTTCTTTCCCTCTTTTGCCATTATGCATCCTTCCTACGATCCGGCTACCGTGCCGGCACACAGCACATCGTAGGAGGCAGCGAGCTCAAATTCATTAGCTGGGAGCTAATGTCGCAGCACAGCTTGCCACCTGGCACTCATTGAGTCTTTTTTCCTTCACCGAACTCACTCCATTGTTGTTGACTATTAAACATTTAGACGTAAACTGCTTTGTTACCTTGTCAACATCTGAAAGGAACCTCATTGGGAAAAGACGTACTGGTGCAGCAACTCGTCGACTCATTCGACAGCTGGCCCGCCAAAAATTCCGGTTGCGGATCGTCCCGCATGACACAAGAGCTCTATCCTTTTGACAAGCTCTTCTCTCCCATCAAAATTAACAAGCTCACCGTCAAAAACCGCATTGTCATGGCGCCGATGGGCAATATCGACATGTGCGAGGAAACTGGCCGCCCCAGTGACATGATGCTGCAGTACTTTTTCGCCCGCGCCAAAGGCGGCTGCGGCCTCATCACAACAGGACTCGTACCGGTAAGCCACGGCATCGATACCACGGTCACCGAGCTGGACAAGCTCACCTATTTCCCGCGCATCGATCGAAGCCGAACCGTTATGGCAGGCTGGCGCGACCTTGCCCAAGGTGTCCATGCCTTCGGATCGCGCATTTTTGTCCAGCTTACGGCCGGACTCGGCCGCGTGGGCAACCCGCAATGCCTCATCACGCAAAAGAAGTTTCCGGTCTCGGCGAGTTTCTTGCCTAACTACTACATCCCCGCCATTCCATGCATGCGCCTCTCGGACCAAAAGCTGCGCCGTATCGTAAACAATATCGGCCAAGCGGCGGCCGATGCTCATGCCATGGGCATCGATGGCGTCTATTTGCACGGGCACGAGGGTTATCTTATCGAGCAGCTCGGAAACCCCGCCTTTAACCATCGCAAGCTCGGACGTTATGCCGATTGGCGTCAGTTTGGCCTCGATATGATCAAAGAAATCCGTCGCCGCGTTGGGCCCGACTACCCCATCATGTACCGCATCGACCTTTCGCTTGCACTCGAGGAAACCTATGACGAGCAGGTCATGAATTCGACCTATCTGGGACGCATGCGCGGCGGCCGTACAGTCGAACAGACCCTGGGTTATATGGAAGAGCTCGTGGCGGCGGGAGTAGACATCTTTGACGTCGACCTTGGTTGCTATGACAACTGGTGGATGCCCCACCCGCCTGCGAGCATGCCCGCAGGCTGCTTCGTTCCCGTGGCGCGCGCCGTTCGAGAGCGCTTTGCCGCCGACAATATCCGCTCCAATGCCGGCCTTCCCGTAGCCGTTGTCGCGGTGGGTAAGTTGGGCTACCCCGACATTGCCGAACGCGCCCTTCGCAATGGCGACGCCGATATGATCATGCTCGGACGCCCGCTGCTTGCGGATCCCGAGTGGCCCAACAAGGCGTACGCCGGTCGCGTGGCAGATATTCGCCCCTGCATCGGATGCCAGGAAGGATGCCTCAACGAGTTTGTCGAAGGGGGCCATCCGCAGTGTGCCGTCAATCCACGCTGCAGCTTTGAATACCTCATGCCCCAGACACCCGCTCCCGCCAAAGAACCCAAACGCATAGCGGTGATAGGAGCCGGACCCGCTGGGATGGTCTGTGCGCTAATCGCCGCGCGTCGTGGCCACGACGTAAAGCTCATCGATGCCGAAGATGAACTTGGAGGAAAACTCCTCTCCGCCAGCGCCGCCCGGATCAAGTTCGACCTCGATAACTACCGATCATATCTTGTTCGACAGGTGCGCGAGCAGGCAGAAAAACCCAACGGGAACCTGACACTCGAACTTGGACGGGCAGCACGCGCCGAAGATCTTGCAAAAGCAGGCTTCGACGCAATCGTGTGCGCGACAGGCACTTCCAATGCAATACCGCCCATCCCCGGTCTTACGGAGCTTGCAGCATCGGGCCATGCCGTGCTGGCAACGCAGCTACTGCGCCAACCCGCGCTGCTTGGCAACGCCAAAACCGTCACCATCATTGGCGGAGGGGCCGTGGGCTGCGAGGTTGCCCAATGGCTCACCGTCGAACACGGCATACCACAGGTCAGCGTAATTGAAATGCTGCCTCACATGATGCAGGGCGCCTGCACGGCAAATCGCGGCCACCTACTCCATACGCTCAGGGGACGCAATGTGCGGCTCCTCAATATGACACGCGTCGAGCGCGCGGAAGTCGGCGGCAAACGCGAGTCTGGAGCCCCATCGAGGTGTGCGCGTCTCCACTTGAGTCGCAACTGCCACAAAAACGTTCCCGACCCCTACGTCTCGTGGTCACCGGTCTTGCCCGAGAACGTCGAAAACCCGCTTGCACCCAAAATCGGCAACGACTGGAAGTCACTCGAGCTAACCTGCGACTTGGTAATCATTGCCTGCGGCGGACACCCCGACGACGCGCTGTTCTACAAACTGCAGCAGACGCACGCCGCTGACGAGCTGCATAACATCGGCGATGGGTTTGCGCCCGGCCGTGTGCTCGAAGCGGTCCGTGCGGCATACCGACTCGGCACCAATATCTAACACGAAAGGATGGGCTCACAGATGAACCTGACCTCCCAACAACAAGCCCTGCTCGACGGCGCCAAGGGCCCCGCCATGGCCAAAGTGGTCAAGACCCTCGTTATGTACGGCGAATGCTTTGGCGCCGAGCGTATGGTTCCCGTGACCGGCGCAAACGGTCATCTTGTCACAAGTTTTGGCCTCTCCATGCTCGGTCCAGTCTATGACCTTATGGATGAGCTGCTGAAAGACGGCGCCCTGTCCGGTCAGTCATTCTCGGTCGACCCGAGGCCCCTCGACCCCGCCGTCCCGGCCAACCCGCTGCAAAAGCTGCTGTTCAAGATTATGTATTCCAAACAAGACGATTATGAGGCACAGCTGCGCAGCATGGGTCTATTGGACAACGATGCTTTCACCTGCACCTGTTACCAGCCCGAGGTTGGCAATCGACCTCGGCGTGGCGACATCCTAAGCTGGGCAGAAAGCAGCGCCGTGGTCTTTGCCAACTCCGTGCTGGGCGCTCGCTGCAATCGCAACTCCGGCATCATCGAGATGTTCGGCTCAATTGCCGGCTTTGTCCCGGAATTCGGCCTGCTCACCGATGAGGGCCGCAAGGCGACCTGGATCATCGAAGTCGACTGTAAGCGCAAGCCCGAAGCGCAAGTGCTTGGCAGCGCCATTGGCATGAAGGTGATGGAAGACGTCCCTTACATTAAAGGCCTCGACCGCTGGCTTGGCCGCGAACTCACACCCGGCACGCAGGACTACCTTAAGGACATGGGCGCCGCCAGCGCATCGAACGGCGCTGTCGGGCTCTACCACGTGGACGGCATCACGCCCGAGGCCGTCGAACAAGGCGAACACCTCATAGCACTAGACGCCCAAATCTATCGCATTGACGACGCCGAGCTGGAACGCATCCGCTCGAGCTACCCCGCTATGTGGAAGAACCCGGGCGCGCGCCCCAAGCTTGCCTTCATCGGCTGCCCCCACCTCTCGTCTGCACAACTCGCCCATTGGGCAGACGCCATCTGCGATGGGCTGAGCGCCTCCGGCAAGTGCCGCGTGCAAGTACCCACCGTACTGACCGCCGCCCCATCCGTGGCAGACGCCTTCCGCAAGACTGCGGCATACAGACGCCTCTCGACTACCGGTGCCGTCGTCTCGAGCATCTGCCCGCTTATGTACACCAACAACCCGCTGTGCGGCAGCATGCCCATCATCACCAACTCCAACAAGTTGCGTACGTACTCGGCATCGCGCTACTACACCGACGACGAAGTGCTCGCCTACGTCACCACCGGAAAACCAATCAAATAGGAAGGCGACTCCTCATGGAAAAAATCTTTCACGGCCGCGTCGTTGTCCCCGGAACTGCCCACGCCAAGGCACTTGTCTCTCACGGAGGGCTCAACACGCTCGCATCGTTTCAGAAGGCACTGATGTTTGGCGACAAAAAGGCCACGTGTTCCGACCAAAACAATCCCGACTTGTACGGCAAACCTTTGGCGGGATGTGCCTTGTGTCTTCCGCAGACTATCGGCTCCACCACAGGCGGCATGGTGCTCTTCTGCGCCACCAAAATGGGGCGCCAACCCGCATGCCTGCTGTTTTCCAAACCCATTGACAGCCTTGCCGCCGCTGGCGCGATCCTCTCGGGTGTATGGACCGACACCCCCATGCCCACCATTGACAACCTGGGCGATGAGTTTCTCGATGCCGTGTCGACCGGAGACGCCATCACCGTGACCGAAGACGGCACGGTCATCGTCGGCTAAGGCTATCCGACCCGCCGCCCGCAGATGAGCAACGTGTTTCGCCATTTCCCACGCGCGGTGCGGGCGATAATCTTGACGTATTCGATATACAACACGAAAGGAGTCCCACCATGGGAGCATCGGTATCGGTCGCACAGGGCGCGCCTCTTGATGCAGGCACCTACAAGGCAGACGAGGCAGCCGTCGAGCGCTTTTGCGAATTGCTGCGCATCCCCACCGTTTCGCGTGAGAACATCGCCGAGCGCGACGATGAGCCCTTCAGCCAGTGGATTCCCACGCTTCAGCGACTTTATCCGCATTTCTTTAAAGTCGCCGAGCTCACACGCGTCGACGACTTTGGCATGCTCCTGCGTTGGCCTGGCGCCGATTCCGCCTTGGACCCCATCGTCATGATGGCGCATCAGGACGTCGTGCCCGTCGAGGGCCAAGACTGGAAGCACGATCCCTTTGGAGCCGAGATCTTCGACGGCGAGATCTGGGCCCGCGGATCACTCGACACCAAGTGCATCGTCTCGGCTTTCTTCGAGGCCGCCGAGCATTTGATTGCCCAGGGCTTCGTTCCCCCGCGCGATGTCTGGTTCTTCTCGAGCGATGGCGAGGAAATCGCCGCACCTACTGCAACCCATGCAGTGCAGTGGCTTCGCGAGCATAACATCCATCCCTACATGGTGCTCGATGAGGGTGGCGCCGTGGCAACCGACGCCCCGCTCGGCGTCACCGAACCCGTTGCCATGGTAGGCGTGTCCGAGAAGGGCCACGTCGACCTTACAGTCACGGCGCGCGCCGACGGCGGCCATGCCTCTACGCCTGCGGCAAACGATGCCTGCCGTCTTCTCTGCCGTGTATGCGAGACTATCTCGGCCAACCCCGGCAAGCCGCAGCTCACGCCCGCCGTCGAGGCCACACTGACCGAGTTGGGTGCCCGTAGCAGCGCGACGTATCAGGCAATCTTTGGCAACCTGTGGCTCACGCGCCCCGCGGTTACCAAGATCATGGCCGCCAGCCCCGAGACCTCGGCCATGCTGCGCACAACCTATGCGCTCACGCAGCTCGAAGGCTCCAATGCGCACAATGTGCTGCCACCAGTTGCTCGCGCCAACTTCAACGTGCGCATCGCTCCGTTCGAGACCATCGCCGATGCCGTTGAGCGCGCCCGCAAGCTCGCCGCCCAGCAGTGCCGCGCCTCGGGCGTAAGCCCCGACCATGTCACCGTCGAAATCAACGAGGCGATTCCCTACACCGAGCCCGCGCCCATCTCGCCTTACGAAGACGATGCCGCCTTCAACTACATCCATCGCTGCGTGTCGGGTGTCTATCCCGAGGCCGGCTTTGCTCCCTACGTGCAGAACTCCTGTACCGACTCGCGCGAGTTCAACGAGATCTGCGATCGCGTCTACCGCTTCTGCGGCTTTATCTACTCGGGCGAGGCGCGCAAGCTCATCCATGCCGCCAACGAACGCATCGGCGTCGACGTCTACAAGCGCGGCATCGAATTCTATGTGGCGTTTCTCGCCAACCTTGAACAACTGTAGAACGGGGGCCGATAGCACCCCTCCCCGCTTTTACCGACCAGGAGAACCAGCATGACCCAACCAAATCTTAAGCGGGCGGCCCGGCTCGACACCAAGGCCGTCGCCCTCGCCTCCCTACCCTTTATGGGCATGATCAGCTTTTGGCAGGTCTACGACGGCATCGTTCCCAAGATGCTCACAGGGACCTTTGGCCTATCCAACTCGCTCACCGGCGCGATCATGGCCATCGATAATGTCTTTGGCCTGTTCCTGCTTCCGCTCTTTGGCATCCTCTCGGACCGTTGCACAAGCAAACTCGGGCGCCGAACGCCCTTTATCTTGGGCGGCTCCGCGGTGGCAATACTCTCCGTCCCGCTCATCGCGTTCGCCAACAACATGGGCAGTCTACCTCTGCTCATTGGCGCGATTATCCTCACGCTTTTGGCAATATGCGCCTATCGCACCATGACGGTCGCCATCGTGGCCGATATTACGCCTCGCCCACTTCGAACCAAGGCAGACTCGATCGAAAAGATCGTCGGCTATGCGGGAACGGGTCTTATGCTCGTCGCCATCTCGGTCATGGTTCCCAAGGCCGACAAACCTGATTATCTTCCGCTCTTTATCTTGCAGGCCGCCTTTATCCTCGTGTCGGCCGTTGTCTACGGCATCTTTGTCCGTGAGCCCGCCCTCGTCGAAAAGATGCGCGAGAAATCGCTGTCAATGGGCATCGACGAGGATCAGATTGACAAAGACGACTCCCCCGAGGCCGGCGGTAAAAATCGCATTGCAGACGCCGGCGTACGCCGCTCCATCATCATGCTGCTCGCCGCAACGTTTTTCTACTACATGAGCTATAACGCCATGACCACCAATATCAGCCGTTATGCCGATTTGTTCTACGGCATGGAGGGCGGTTCCTATGCCATCATCAATATCGTGACGATTGCAGGCGCGCTGCTAAGCTACGTACCCCTGGCAAACCTTTCGCTCAAAATCGGCCGCAAAAAGGTCGCCCTGGGCACCGCCGTCATCATGGTTTTGTGCCCCGCGCTTCTTTGGCTGGCACCCGGCTTCTCGCCCGTGTTGTACGGCGTCTTTTTGTTGATGGGCGTCGCGCTGGGCGGCGTGGACCTGTGCGTGTACACGATGATTCTGGAGTGTTGCAGCTCCCAAAGCGTGGCCGCTACTCCGGTTACTACTACACCGTGAGCATGGCGGCTCAGGTGGCGACGCCGATTCTCTCCGGCATCGTTATGGACGTGGCGCCGTCGATGCTCTTCGCCTACATCACGGCAATGGGCATGATTATGGCCGCGAGCATTGCCGCCGCCAAGCACGGCGATGCCATCTTGATCGACGAGGTCGCTCGCCGCGAGGCAGCCAAGTAGGAGACCGAATTAACTACCGTGCGAAAGGGGTCGGATGGGCAAAGCGCCCATCCGACCCCTTTTTCGTTTCATCCTCAAGAAGCTTGTCGAAGCCTACCCCACCGTGACGGATTCCCCAGTAAAGGTGCTGATGAGCAGCAGGATAAAGAACGCCAAGTAACTGATGCTCAGCGGGTACGCAATAATCAGGAAGACGACCCAGCCGACATTGGTCTTGCCGCCGGCACGGCGTTGCTCGCGAGAACGGCATAGCCAAATCGTCACGCCAATGGCCACAATCAACAGCGCAAGTGCCGCTGCTGCCAGTCCAGCAAGCGCAAACATCACGCCAATGCTCACAGCAATAACCGGGAGCAGCAGCAAGCCGCACCCGCACCCACCAGGACTATACACGGCAGACCATCGGCGTCGTTCCATCGTCACTCCAAGCCAAGCAATCGTTTGTAGACATCGAGTCCTTTGAGCAGGACTTCCTCGTCAAAGAGCACGGTATCGGTGTGAAGGGCACTCATCGCATAGGCTGGGCAGCCATCAGCGTCAATCGGGTTTTCTTGCCCCTCTGGCACACCCGTGCCCAGCAAGAAGAACACACCCGGCAGATGGCGCTGATAGAAAGCGAAGTCCTCGGCAATCAGCAAAGGCTCATCCACGAGCTGCAGCTCGGGCAAAGCAGGCGCGACATTGGCAAATAGCTCGGGGTCGTTGTCAACCGGCGGATAGCCCTCGGCAAAGTCGAGATCGTACGTGCAGCCCGTTGCAGCGCATGCCTCATCAAGCACGCGGTGCACGCCCTCGCGTGCACGGTCGAACATGTCGTCTGTAAACACACGCAGGCTGCCGGCCACATGGGCCTCCCCCGCCACCGCATTGCAAACGGTACCGGCCTGCAGCAGACCAAACTTGCCGATACAGGGCTCGTCGGTGCCCAGCTCGTCCATCAATTCGCGCTCGGCGACCAAGAACTTGGCAGCCGCCGGCGCCGCATCGTGTGATTCGTTTACGGGAACGCCGTAAGTCTTGGCGATATGGATACTTGTCCCGTGAATGCGTACGTGCGTCTCACTCGAGCGCGCCAGCAATGGACCGGAGCAGCTCGCCAACGTGTTTGCAGGCAGGTCGGGCCATACGTGGAACCCGAAGATGCGATCTGCCCCATAGCGCTCGAATACGCCGCTCTCACACACCGTCTTGGCGCCACCGGTCGTTTCCTCGGCCGGCTGAAACACAAAGAGCACGTTGCGCTTGATGGCACCCGGCTGCTCACGAACCGCTCGGTCGACAAAAGTCGCCGCCGCGAGCGCCATGGCCATGTGACCGTCGTGACCGCACGCATGCATCTTGCCGGGATGCGTCGAGGCAAAGGCCGCGCCCGTTGCCTCCGCGATGGGCAGGGCATCCATGTCGGCGCGAATCGCCGTAGCATGCGCGGCGTCCGTACCGGCATCGAAGAAAGCGCAGACACAGCTGGGACACGGATGGGTCACCTCGCAGGCGAGCGGCCTCAACACGCCCTCAATATAAGCGATAGTCTGTGGAAGATCGAAGTCGAGCTCCGGGATCCTGTGCAAGTCGCGCCGATAGCGACGGAGTTCTTGGAGCTCGGTCATAAAGGTTCCTTTCATAGGTGCGCGCCAGTTGCCATCTTATTGTGCCGCAAGATTGCCGCACCCTTATTTCCAGCATATCCCTGCATTTTTTAAACGTTATATACGAATACTCTTGTTTGGTAAAGTGCAACGTGGTAGGGTCGTTACCACTTGATAGAGGCGCGGGCACGAAGAACCGCGGGCGAGCCGGCAGGCTTTGACCCCGTGGGAAGGCGAAACCCGCCGAACTGGGCTTTTCGGGCACGAACAACCTGGTGGGCCTGTGGGAAACACCCACAGGACTGTCTGCAGCAATGCGGGAGCGCTATCCGGACATTGGGTCCACGCTATGCGGATTCGATGCGCAGGTAGCGCCGTCTGGATAGCGAGGTTTACGGGACATGTCATTGACTCCCAACGAGGCATATGTGGCAAAGAAGCCGTTTGTGGACAAGGAGACGCTCGAGCATATCGTTGAGCAGTTCCCCACGCCGTTTCATCTATACGACGAGGCGGGCATCCGCCGCAACATGCAAGAAGTGCGCGACGCCTTTGCATGGAACCCGGGCTTTAAGGAATACTTTGCCGTCAAGGCCAACCCCAACCCGGCGCTCATCTCCATTCTCAACGAATACGGCTGCGGCTGCGATTGCTCGAGCTATACCGAGCTCATGATCGCCCGATCGCTGGGTATCACGGGACACGACATCATGTTCTCGTCCAACGACACGCCCGCGGCGGACTTTGAGCTCGCCGACAAGCTGGGCGCTATCGTCAACTTCGACGACGTCAGCCACATTGAATTCTTTGAGCGCGTTGCGGGGCCCATTCCCAAGACAGTCAGCTGCCGCTTTAATCCGGGCGGACTGTTTCAGCTCTCCAACGGCATCATGGACAACCCGGGCGACTCCAAATATGGCATGACCACCGAGCAGCTCTTCGAGGCCTTCCGCATACTCAAGGCCAAGGGCGCCGAGCGCTTTGGCATCCACGCATTCCTTGCCAGCAACACCGTCACCAACGACTACTACCCCAAGCTCGCGCGCATCCTCTTTGAGCTTGCCGTGCGCCTGGAACGCGAGACCGGCGCACACGTTGCCTTCATCAACCTATCCGGCGGCGTTGGCATCCCCTACCTGCCCGAGCAACAGGCCAACGACATCCATGCCATCGGCGAGGGAGTGCACGCGGCCTACGACGAAATCCTGGTTCCCGCCGGTATGGGCGATGTGGCCATCTGCACCGAGATGGGCCGCTTTATGATGGGCCCCTACGGCTGTCTGGTCACCAAGGCCATCCACGAGAAGCAAATCTACAAGGACTATATCGGTGTCGATGCAAGCGCCGTCGATTTGATTCGCCCTGCCATGTATGGCGCCTACCACCACATTACGGTAATGGGTCAGCCGGGTGGCGCCGACAAGACCGCGGCGCCTGTCACAAACACGTACGACATTACGGGCAATCTGTGCGAGAACAACGACAAGTTCGCCATCGACCGCGAGCTACCGCAGATCGACATGGGTGATGTGCTCGTGATCCACGATACCGGTGCGCATGGTTACTCCATGGGCTACAACTACAACGGACGGCTGCGCTCCGCCGAGGTGCTGCTGCGCCCCGATGGCTCGGCCGACCTCATCCGCCGCGCCGAGCGCCCGGGCGACTATTTTGCCACGCTCGACGTGCTACCGTGCGGACGAGAGCTGCTGGCCAAATCGCGCGCCGAAAGCGCTCGACGTCGCGCTCAGGACGAGCGCTTGGCCGTCGCCGCCCAATGGAATAAACGCATCCAGATCGCGGAAGCGAAGGAGAAGAACATGGATATCCGCAATCTCGAGGGCTCAATCGTCGCCCTGGTTACGCCGTTTAAAAAGGACGGCAGTGTCGACTTTGACGCGCTTGGGCGCCTTATCGATTTCCACCTGCAAAACGGCACCGACGCTATCCTCACCCTGGGCACCACCGGCGAGAGCGCCACGATGACCGATGACGAGGACAACTCCGTCGTCGCCGCCGTGGTCAAGCATGTTGCAGGACGCGTCCCCGTCATCGCCGGCTCGGGCTCCAACTCCACGCAAACCATGCTCACCAAGTCGCTCACCTACCAGGGCTTGGGAGCCGACGGCCTGCTGCTCATCACCCCCTACTACAACAAGTCCAACGAAGAGGGCATCTATCAGCACTTTAAGACCGTTGCCGATGCCGTAGATATCCCCTGCATCCTGTACAACATCCCCGGCCGCTGCGGCTGCGGCATCAGCGTGCGCAACGTGGAGCGCCTGGCCGCGCACCCCAACATCATGGGCATCAAGGAAGCCTCAGGCAACGTCGCTTACGCAGCCAAGATCGCCCACCTGCTGTCCGATGACTTCCGCATGTACTCGGGCGAGGACGCACTTACCGTGCCGCTCATGAGCCTGGGCGCCTCGGGCACCATCAGCGTGTGGGCAGACGTTCAGCCGCAGCTCGTGCATGACATGTGCCGCGCCTATTTGGACGGTGACGTGGCGCGTGCCCGCGATATCCAGATTGCCGGCCAGCCGCTCATCAATGCCCTCTTTAGTGAGGTCAACCCCATCCCCGTCAAAGAGGCGCTCGCTCAGATGGGTATGATCGAGGCAAACTACCGCATGCCGCTGTGCCCCATGGCAAACGACACGCGTACTGCACTTACCGATGCTCTGAAGGGAGCTGGTCTGCTTGATTAAGACCGTCATTATGGGAACGGGCCGCATGGGCTCGCTCATCCGCACTACCGCCGAGGGCATTGTCGACGCCGCCGGTCAGCCCGTTTTCGACATCGTCGCCCAGATCGGTTTTGATCTGTCCGAGCTCGAGAGCGCCCCGGCAGCCGACGTTATCATCGACTTCTCGAACGTCGTGACCTTCGATGCCGTCGTCGCCTATGTCGAGCGCACGGGCGCCGCGTTGGTCTCGGGCACCACGGGCTACACACCCGATCAGATGGACCGCCTGCGCGAGCTGGGTCAGAACGCCCGCGTCATGCACTCCGGTAATTACTCCATCGGCATCGCAGCCCTGCGTCATCTGGTAGCACAGGCTACACGCGAGCTGCCCGGCTTTGACTGCGAGATCGTCGAGACGCACCACAACCAAAAGGTTGATGCCCCCAGCGGCACTGCCAAGCTACTGCTCGATGCCGTCGTCGAAGCTGAACCCGAGGTAGGCTACCACCCTGTCTATGGCCGCGAGGGCATGTGCGGAGCGCGCGACCCCAAGGAGATCGGCATGCACTCACTGCGCGGTGGCACTGTCGCCGGCGTGCACGAAGTGAGTTTCTTTGGCCAGGACGAGGAAATCACACTCACGCACCGCGCCACGAGCCGTCAGATCTTCGTCAACGGCGCCTTGGCAGCCGCGCAGAAACTCGTCACCCGCGAGCACGGCTTCTATACGTTCGACCAGGTCATGTTTGCCTAACCAGGTATCAACCGGATCCACCCAAAGGAGAGACAGCAAATGAGCAATGCAGCCGAGATGGATGCACAGGAGATTATCAACTACATCGCCACCGCGCCCAAAAAGACGCCCGTCAAGCTGTACGTGCGCGAGAAGCCGGGCATGAAGGTTGCCTGGGGCGACGCACATGTCTACGGCGGTCGTCGTGGCAAGACCGTCTTTGGCGACTGGGATGAGCTTAAGGCCATCCTGGACGCCAACGCCGATTCCATCGACTACTACGATGTGGAGAACGACTGCCGCAACTCCGCCGTGCCCATGCTCGACCTTAAGGGCATCAACGCCCGCATCGAGCCGGGCGCGATCATCCGCGACCGCGTCGAGATCGGCGACCGTGCCGTCATCATGATGGGTGCCATCATCAACATCGGCTCCGTTATCGGCGAGGGTTCCATGATCGATATGGGCGCCGTGCTGGGCGGCCGCGCCACCGTGGGCAAGAACTGCCATATCGGCGCCGGCACCGTGCTGGCAGGCGTTGTGGAGCCCGCTAGCGCCACGCCCGTCATCATCGAGGACGATGTCATGATCGGCGCAAACGCCGTGGTCCTGGAAGGCGTACGCGTGGGCAAGGGCGCTGTTGTCGCCGCCGGCGCCGTGTGCGTCGAGGACGTCCCCGCCGGCGCCGTCGTGGCCGGTGTCCCCGCCCGCGTCATCAAGATGCGCGACGCCCAGACCGACAGCAAGACCGGTCTCGAGGAAGGACTACGTCAACTTTAATAGTTACGCGGTTATGACGAAAAGGCCGAAGTCCCAAAGGGCTTCGGCCTTTTCGTTACGGTCAATCCGCTCGATCCCTTATCGATTCTCAATTGACCCGATATTCTTGAGCTCGATGGAGATGAGGCCGTTGGGTTCGTTGACGAACTCGATGTACTCGGAGTTCGAGCCCATCTCGGCCGGAAAACTGATCTCGATGCCCGTATCGGTACGAATCTTGTGGTTGCGCACTGCCGCACGCTCGACCTGCTTGCGCTCCACGGGAACGCGCTCGGGAACCTTCTCCTCGGTCAGTGCCGCGCGTACACTTTCCTTGATAACCGGCTCATCCTCAAAGACCTCGTCGACGATATCCCAAGGCGGCAATTCCTCGTCATCCTCGACCTTTTCAGCCACGGCAGCCTTGACCTTAGCAAGCGCCACAGCAGTGTTGGCGCCGTGTTCCTCGGCGACTTCCTCGACCACGCGCGTCACGGTGTCGATGACCTCCTTGCCCGACACGCCCGTATCGCACTGCAGCAGACCGTCGGGAATGAGCATACGGTCTTCGCCGGCAATCTTGCGCTTCTTGTCCACATAGCCGATCTCCATGGTGCTCGCGCGCACGATGGCATAGCTTGGCACCTTTTGCGAGGGGTTTGGCAGAATAGCGTAGTGGCGCGCGATGTCGTTGCGCACCTCCCCCTCCTCGCGGCCCACCTCGTGCATAAAAGCCTGCTTGGAGCCCAGCAGCATCACGCAAACCAGCGGGCATCCTCGTCGTCGTCAAAGTCGGCCACGAGCACATCGGTGGACTCGGCTTTTTCGGCCTTGGTAAGCTCGGAGGAAATGAACTCCGCAATCTGCTGCGACAGGTCTACGAACTCGCGCTCGCCAAAGAAATAGCCCTTGAGCTCGCCGCCAAACGCAGAGTTCTCGGCAAACGTGGCGCGCTTATTGTCGGCCGAGGTTCGTGCGCGGCGCAGATGCGTGGTCACAAAGTTGCACACGGTACGGCTCTCGATATCGAGCTCGCGCTGGCTCATGACGTTGACGGCAGAGTCAAAGTCCAGGATATGCAGAATCGCGTGATTGATTTTCATATACGGCATTCCGTTCTAGATCGATTTCGGCACGAACCAGTATAGCGGTCGGGCCCGCCCCAGGCGCATCGAAGCTTGATGCATCGGGGGCAGGTTGCTTTGCACCAATGGTTAGCGCAGGAGCTCGGACTGCCAAGCCTCGAGCTGTTCTGCCAAACTCTTGCCGGCAGCGGGCATGTCGATCTGGGGTCGTTTAGGCAGCAGTGCGCATTTAAGGATTGCCACGATGGTCTGCGAGACAAAGCGTCGCGTATCCTCGTCAAAGCCTTGCACAGCCTGGAGCATCACGGGCAGGCTCTCGCGCAGATTCCCGGCGATATCCGCAAACCGCTCAGCACCCGTAGCCTCAAACACGGAGAACAACGCATCTACAAAACGCTCGCGCTCGCTAGGCGACACTGCAAGCAGCATCTCGCGAATGGAGCCATCAACGTATCGAGCACCGGCGGACAGGCGCTCACAGTACACGAAGTCGCGACCATCAACCACCCAGCTAAAGGGATTGTGCTGCAGCAGGCTGAACTCGGTGCTCTCAACGATGGCATAGTCCTCCTGTGTCTCGAACATCATGCCAAAGATCGACGACCGAGGTAGCGTCTTGTCGATTCGACCGGAAAGATCGGCAAAGGCGTTGCCGTTCAGAAACTCCTCGACGAAGCCCGGACCATCATGGGAATACACCCGTTCAATTCGCTCACGGGCGACATCGGAGCACATCGCCGCACCGTACACCGCAAGGTTTCCACCCTTGGAATGACCTCCGCACAAAAGTGGCCCGTCAATCGCATCCACCGCCTCGTCCACATAACGCGCCGCGGATTCCTGGGCCGGCACAGGACACCGGAATGCCATGTTAAAGTCCTCTTTCCAGCCCACAATCGTACTGTCGGTCCCCCGGAAGGAAAGATAACTAAACCCCGCCGGAAACCGGAACGCCATGGCTGCAAACTGCTCTGTCGCCACCACATCGCTCACGGCACGATAGCCGCAAACGCGCACGCCACGGTAACGAGGGCTTGCTGCCACGGCCTCCAACAAGGCCCTGCTCCCCTCTGGGTCCCACAAGTCACCAATCATGTCCCGGTAGCACTCGGCACGCAGCAACTCGCGTACGTCTAGGCCCTGCCAGTTCGTCAGCTCCGCCATATCACCCGGCAAGCGCAAATAGGACAACCACGCAAAGACCAGGCTATCCACCGCGCAGAACGGCTGCTCCTCAAACGGATAAAACGCCGTCTGGGCATAGGTCAAAAAATTAGGCGAATCCGACATGGCCCTCCCATCAACTATGCTGCATTGGGGTCAGGTTACTTTGCACCAAAAAGGCGCCCGGGCCGTGTGGGCTCGGACGCCTTCATTGTAGCTTTTCGCTCTAGCGAGCTTGATTTAGCAGGAGAAGTCGACGCTGTCGATGATGTCCTTGAGGGCCTTGGCGGAGGCGGTAAGCTCATGCTGCTCGTCATCGTTCAGCGGCACGGGGACGCGGCAGACGACGCCGTCGCGGCCAACGACGGTCGGCATGGAGATGGCAAGATCGGACAGGCCATACTCGCCCACCATGAGCGAGGAGACGGGCAGAACGGTCTGCTCGTCACGCATGACGGCAGTGCAAATGCGCTTGACGGCCATGGCGACGCCATAGTAGGTGGCGTGCTTCTTCTCGATGATGGTGTAGGCGGAGTTCTTGACGTCCTCGGCGATGCGCTTCTCGGCAGCCTCATGCTCCAGATGACCGTGAAGCTCGCAGAAGGTGTTCAGCGGAACGCCGGCAACCTGGGCGCTGGACCAAGCGACGAACTCGGAGTCGCCGTGCTCGCCCATGACATAGGCCTGGACATCGCGCGGGTCGACCTCAACGTGGGCACCAAGCATCTGCTGCAGACGACCGGTGTCGAGCACGGTACCGGAGCCGATGACATGGCCCTCGGGCAGGCCGGACATCTTGATGGCGGCATAGGTCAGAACATCGACCGGGTTGGAGACGATGAGCAGAATGCCGTCGAAGCCAGACTTCTTAATCTCGGGGATAATGGACTTAAAGATGTTGACGTTCTTGTTGACCAGGTCCAAGCGGGTCTCACCGGGCTTCTGGGCAGCGCCAGCGGTGACGACGATCATGGCGGCGTCGGCGACATCGGAATAATCGCCGGCGTAGATCTTCATCGGCTCGGCAAACGTCATGCCGTGCGCGATATCCAGAGCCTCACCCTCGGCGCGGTTCTTGTCCACGTCGATGAGGACCATCTCGGAGAACAGACCGCTCTGCATCAGCGCGAACGCCGAAGACGAACCGACGAAACCGCAGCCGACAATAGCGACCTTCTTCTCGTTAACCATTAGAAACTCCCATCTCTCTCCACAAGCAAGCCGCCCGGGAACGACCCGAGCGGCTTGCCGTAATCCCAATACATCCAATCGGGACTTTGATTATGCTCCTATTCGCAGCCAAAAATCGACCGTTTACCGAAATTGTTTGCAGGATTCGTAAAATAACTGCACGAAATCGGTTTCGAGCTATTGACGAGTCGAAACAGGTTTCTAATACAGACCCGCCTCGCGGATGGCCTCGACAGCCAAAGCAATCTGATCGGGCGGCAGGACCAGCGCCATGCGCACGTGTCCCTCGCCCGAAGGACCAAAGCTCGCGCCCGGCGTCACCACAACGCCGGCCTTCTCCATAAGCTCCTCGCAAAACGCCATGGAATCGGTGCGACCACCGGGAAGCTTGGCCCACACAAACATAGAGCCATGCGCGTTGGGACGCTCCCAGCCCAGGCCCTCAAGACCGTCGCACAGGGCATCGCGGCGCTCCTGGTACTTCAGACGCTGCGCCTCGACCTCATCGCGCGGACCGTTCAGGCAGGCGATAGCAGCCTTCTGGATCGGGAAGAACATACCAAAGTCGATCTGGCCGCGCAGCTTGGCAAAGGCAGAGACCACGTCCTCGCGGCCGACCAAAAAGCCGATACGCGCACCGGTAACGTTAAACGACTTGGAAAGCGAGAAGAACTCCACGCCCACCTCGAGCGCACCAGGATACTGCAAGAAGCTTCCGCCCGGCTCGCCGTCGAACACGATGTCGGAGTACGCGTTGTCATGGACGATGAGCAGGTCGTGCTCGCGGGCGAAAGCGATGATCTCCTCGTAGACCTCGGGCGTGCCCACCGAGCCGACCGGGTTTGCGGGCAGCGACACGATCATATACTTGGCACGATCGGCCACCTCGGGATCGATACCCGCCACATAGGGCAGGTAATTATGCTCGGCGACCAACGGATAGTACTCGAGCTTGGCATCGGCGATTTTGGCGCCCGCCTCAAAGACCGGGTAGCACGGATCGGGAACCAAAATGGTGTCACCCGGATCGAGCAGGGCCAGGCCCAAATGGCCCACGCCCTCCTGCGTGCCGTTGCACGACTGCACCATAGACGGCGTAATGCCGGAGACACCAAAGCGACGCTCATAGTAATCGCACACGGCTTGCTTGAGTTCGGGCAGGTCGCGCAGGGCATACTTCCACATCTCGGGATCTTGGGCTGCATGCGTGAGCGCCTCGACCACATGGTCGTACGGCTTAAAGTCGGGCGTGCCCACGCTCATGTTGTAAATGGTCTTGCCCTGAGCCTTCAGCGCGAGAAGTTTGTTGTTGAGCGAGGCGAAGACCTCCGCGCCAAAGCGGTCGAGACGCTGCGATGCCTGCATGGTGCCACCTTTCGATATGAAAAACGCGGCGCTCCGACAAGAGCGCCGCGCGATACGGGCCATCAGATTGCAAAAGTGTAACGCTTGCAACCCCCGTATTGGTTCAATTTAGCCGACCTTAGTCAATGGGATTGAGCGCGTCGATCTGCGCAAGCCACAGACGCGAGCTGGCGTCACTCGGCATACGCCAATCGCCGCGTGGGCTGAGCGTCACCGAGCCCACCTTGGGACCATCGGGCAGGCAGCTGCGCTTAAACTGCTGGGCAAAGAAGCGACGGTAGAACGTACGCAGCCACGTATGGATGGTGACCTTGTCGTAGACACCCTCGAAGCTCTTGAGCGCCATGCGATAGATCTTGCCCGGCTCAAAGCCAAAGCGCAGCAAATAGTAGAGGAAGTAGTCGTGCAGCTCGTAGGGACCCACCAGGTCTTCGGTCTTCTGCGCAATCTCGCCGTCGCCCGTGGGCGGCAGAAGCTCGGGGGACACCGGCGTGTCGAGGATATCGAGCAAAACCTCGGCAATACGCCCGCCAAAAACATCAGCGGCATAGCGCACCAGATGGCGCACAAGCGTCTTGGGCACGCTCGCATTGACGGCGTACATGCTCATGTGGTCGCCGTTGTAGGTAGCCCAGCCGAGCGCCAGCTCCGACAGGTCACCCGTGCCGATGACAAAACCGCCGGCCTGATTGGCCAGATCCATCAGAATCTGCGTACGCTCGCGGGCCTGGCTGTTCTCGTAGGTCACGTCCTGCACGGCCGGATCGTGCTCAATGTCCTTGAAGTGCTGCTCCACGGCCGCGTGGATCGAAACCTCGCGGAAGCTCACGCCAAGGTCGCGAGCGAGCGACTCGGCATTCGACTTGGTGCGATGCGTCGTGCCAAAGCCGGGCATGGACACGGCCGTGATACCGGTGCGCGGCAGCCCCAGTGCATCGAAGGCGCGCACGGTCACAAGCAGTGCCAGCGTGGAGTCCAGGCCGCCCGAAAGACCGATGACTGCAGCCTTGGTGCCCGTATGGGCCAGGCGGGTCTTGAGGCCGGCGGTCTGCAGGTCGAGAATGGTCTCGCAACGCTCGGCAAGGTCACCATGGTCGGCCGGCACAAAGGGCGCGCGGGGGAAGACACGGTCGATGCCGAGTGCATCGCGCAGGACAGGTTCGTCTGTCAGCACGCCCTCAAAAGAGAACTCAACGGTCGTGGCCTCCGGCGCATCGTCCGCGCGCGTCCACGTCGTCGAGCGACGGCGCTCGGCAACCAGGCGGTCAAGGTCAACGTCGGCGATGGCCATATCACAGGTAAGCAGTTTGGTCGCGGCGAGCTTGGAGCCGTTTTCGTAGACGAGGTTCTCGCCCGCAAAGACCATGTCGGTCGTGGACTCGCCCTCACTCGCATCCGCGTAGGCATAGGCACAGTACAGGCGCGCGCTTTGGTTAGAGATAAGGCTGCGGCGGTAATCTGACTTACCGATGATTTCGTCAGAAGCCGACGGGTTGAGAATCACCGTCGCACCGGCAAGCGCCATCTCGGTCGAAGGGGGCGCCGGCACCCACAGGTCCTCACAGACCTCAACGCCCAGCACCAGGTCCTCGGCGCCCTCATCACAGCAACGGTAGACAAGCCCCGAACCCAGCGGGACCGGACCCTGACCGGCAAATTCAACCCACACGGGATCCGCAGGCGCCGGAGCAAACCAACGGCGCTCATAGAACTCGCCATAGTTGGGCAAATACTTCTTGGCCGTGAGGCCCAAAAGCTCGCCCGCACAGCACACGGCCGCGCAGTTGTAGATGTTTTCGGCCACCGCAACGGGAAGGCCGACGGTAAAGACAATCGGCAGCTCGCGGGTTTCATCGAGAATATGTGCCAGAGCAGTCTCACAGGCATGCAGCAGCGTGCGATTATGGAACAGATCGGCCGCGGTATAGCCGGTCAGGTTAAGCTCGGGCAGTACCAGCGCGCGAACGCCGCGCTCGGCAGCATCGCGAACAGCCGCCAGCGCAACCTCGGCATTGCCCTCGACATCGGCCACGCGAATCCGCGGCGACGCCGCCGCCACACGCAAAAAGCCATCGTTCTTATTAGCCGAAACGCAGCATTGCCTTGTTGATCTGGACACTGGAGGCCCCTTCTACCCTGAGATTCAGTCTAACGGACGTTCACATATCTCTAACTAGCCAAAGCAACCTCCCAGTTTACTGAGACGCCAACCTGTGCTAAGAGCATGTATTCCAAAAATATCTTTAATTAAAAAAGGAGAAATCGATAATCGACTTCTCCTTTAAGCGAGGCAAGTAAATTCCGAAACTAATGGCAGAATTTATCCATGTAGTCCTCAAAGTCGAACACTTCTACCACGACGCCCTCTTCCTGAGACTCTTTCAGTCGCTCCAAGAGATCTTTGTTAATAACGTCCATGCAGAAACCTCCTCTATCTAATCAATTGTAGTATATCTGCTTTCATGCAATTATCAACCAACTTGTTTAATTGCTCCTCGTTTGCCGATAGTCCCTCTTTTTTCAAAATGTCACGCACCTCGTTCTTAGTAATCGGCTTTTCAAACAACGAAAGCAAAGCGAACGAAAAATCATTAACCGCACACATTCTATGGGTGGCACAACTCAGCAGTACTCTTAACCCCTCTTTTGAGCGTCCGACTTCTTTAACAAACGAACTTTTAACCAATTGAAAACCATTATCGTGCATTACATAATCGGCATCGATATTTGTATTCAGCAATCCATAATGCAACAGTTCTTCTATCGCCCTTGTCAGCTCGAGGTCGCCCTGATCAAGAATAAGAGAAATGCTACAATCGGCCTCCAATAAACGGGCCAACTTAAGGTATACCAACTGGGAAACAGCATAGACATGATGGTATTCAGAATTATAGAAGTAGGCAAATGGCTCAACGAGCACGACAGAGGTCTTGGAATCCAGCCAGATTCGATCAGCTGGATTTAGACTAGTTAGCCGTCGCTTTACTTTGGTCAAATGCCCCTTATACCTGACAGCGTGAATAGAATCTAGGATCCAGGTCACCTCTGAAATATGAAGCCGCTGGGGCAAGTCAATTGTGTCGCTACCGTTTATGACCTCTTGCATATAAAAATCAATATGATGCTCATCAGATAAAGATTTTGCTTCATTTAAAGTTAAACCAGTGCCTGAAACATAATCCACTTCGAGGCGCAAATCCTCATATTGGGACTTCGGCATTACAGAGACACCATACTTATCGGGATGATTCCAAACATCCGACCCCATAACGAGACCAAAATTCGTAAATCCTCTCGTGGAATATGGAACACCACATACCTGTTTTGAATAATTCAAAACATTCTCTGTATAAGCTAAGGTGTTCAGAGCCTCTTCTTTAGTTTCGGTCGGAAAGCCAATCATAAAAAATAGATGAACAGGAATACCCGCATTGAGACAATCATGGATATTGCGATCAATCCAATCAACTCTCGTGTTCTTCTTCATTAGATCAAGAACTCTTTGGTTGTATGACTCGAGGCCAAACTGAATCTGCCTACATCCACTTTGGTATATCTTGTTAAAAACGTCTGTACTTAGGGTTGGAGAGAACCTCGTTTCTCCATGCCAGAAAAACGTTTTTCCCGATGCGTTTATTTCATCCGCGAGTTGCTCCATTCTTTTGCCTTCGAATGTTTCATCCACAAAAGAGAAAACTCTCGTGCCGTATTTTTCATTTAACCGACACATTATTTCAAATACTCTCGATATAGGCATCTTTCGGTAACAACCACCGGTAGCACCGGGAATGGTGCAGAAGGCGCAATGATTAAAACACTGCCTAGAGGAATAAACCGGCAATATTAACTCAGGCATGAAGTATTTAGAAAGGGCGAAGCCATCGAAATCGGGAACTGTATCGTTGATAAATGTTTGCTCAATCCGATGGTTTTTATATATCTTTCCACCTTTAGCATGGCAAAGGTTTGGAACACAGTCGAGATTGTCATCACCAGAGTCAAGAGCCTCAAGAAGACGTGCAAGCGGCTCTTCGCCGTCATACATCATTATCGAATCAATGTATTCAAAAAAGGGATGCCATTCTTTCATGCAGTCATCTGCTAAACGAGTAATGTAATTGCCGCCCAATGAGACGTGTTTAACAGATGGACATTCTTCTTTAATCAGTTTCGCTAACGTAACTGCAGAAATCAATTGGAAACAGCCGCTCACCGAAATCCCAATAAACTCGATTTTTTCCCTCTGAATACGCTTAAGAAAGGCAGTTTCATAGAAGGAAATAAACGGATTATGCAAGGTATCCGCAAGCGATTTCATTATTTCTGGTGTCGAATAATAATCATAGGGCAGATCTATGGAGTTGAACGTGTATTTAACTCCATATGAGACGTGATTTATGATATAGAGTGCATTTCTAAAATGTTTTCAGCATATTGTCTTTCTTTTAGATTAAAGTATCTCTTCGATCTGAAAATATCTTTTGCCTCGTCAACATTAAGTGCCGACTTTTGTATCAACTCGATTGTTAATTGAACATTCGAACTAAACGAATCCTTTGATTCCCGATACCTTTTACAGCACTCTTCGACATGTCTAAAAGATAGGAGGTCATCGTAAAATTCCACGTTTAAGTCAACAATGTCAATTTTGTATTGTTCAACCTCTCGAAGATATGACTTCAAAACAGGCAAGGCAAGATACGGCCCCACTGGACTCCATCCTGGGGGAAATACTAAAAGCGTTTTAGGCATATCAACGTCACATCTTTCGCAAATAATTCAATTGAAACACAACTACCATCATAATTGAAAATACACCAAGTCCTGTAACGAGAATTGAGAACATCGCGATGCTCGTGAACAGCGAAACAAGAAGTGTTGAAATAACAACAGCAACCGATTGCAAAGACTCCCTAATTGAAAACAGGCTTATCGATTCAGATCCGTCTCTCGCCAAATCCTGCAGCGATGTTATGAGAAGCACATCTTGAATGGCGTTTCCGGCACCGACGATAAAAAGGAAAATAAACGATATCCCAGACGCATAGCGATAGCCAAACGCCAGATATGCACCGAGCGCAAGATACGTCACAAAACAATATGATTTAACGCAATCGGAACCACTGATTAAACGACCATATATTGTATTTCCGAACAACAGTCCGATTGTAAGACTACTCTGAAGGAATCCGTATTGTATCGATGACGAGTCAAATTGCAATTGCGCTATAGCTGGCAAAAGAGAATTCAGAGAGCCGAATGCCACGCCACTAGAAATATCGATTAATAGGAAACCAATTGCCAAGTGCTTCGCGCTAAGATCACTAAATGCAGTCCTGTTTTTTTCATTTTTGCTTATTCCCTCTTTATCATTAACCTCGATAAACGACGGAACATCTCGCAGCAACCAGAACGACGCGGCAAAAGAAAGCGCGTCTAATGCAAGAACAGCCTCCGCCCCAAATTGAGCGACAACAAAACCGCCGGCAACTGGCCCCAGAACCATCATCAAATTCTGCAGGAACCCAAACGAATTATTAATTACGTCGCGATTGATACTATTCGTATTGGCTCTTAACAACGAGTAAAAGCAGGGCATTTCTACCGTTCGGCAAAGCGATACCGCGCACGTAATAGCAAACATACTCCATTTACTATCAACAAAAATATAGCAAACGAATAATCCCGCGCGAATTAAGTCTGCCAATCTCATGGCCTGCAGTGTCCCGATACCCATCTTCTGAGGCAGCTGCGCGAGCGCAACTGAAAACAGAGAGGGGGCAAATCTGCAGCAGACCATCAAAGCAGTTGCAGAAACATCGTGAGTTACCTCGTAAATCAGCATTGGCAAAGCAATATTCGCACACCAATTGCCTATTTCGCTTATCCCTCTAGCAATATATAGGACCCGAACCGGACGGCTAGCTCTCAATACCGTGAACATCACGATTAACCTCGTATTTCAGGCCTCGTTCATCCCTTAATAGGAATCCATAATCAACCAAGTACCGCCTCAACACGGCATAATCAGGATAGAGCTGTGACAGCACACGATTAACCTGAAGCTCCGTATAACTTGTATTTGATTCAAAGAAAGAGACGGCCCATAGCAGCATGATTCTTTTATAGCTTTCCTTTTTTGGAATTGAAACCAGCTCGCCATTCTTGAGAAATCGTTTTTTAAAGTCTATTAGCTCATCCATTCACATCCTCCATTTCATACGCATCTAATACTGAAAATGCATACGCTTTAGGTCATCGCATTCAGCTTCTTTATTCGAACTAAACTCGAACTAATCTAAATTATTTGCTCAGACACTCTTCGAAAGCTCGTTTTTCACTCTGAGTAAAATGCCCTTCCCAGTCAGTCCACGAACAGGAAGGTAACTCACAGCGAGCGGAGTCGAAACCCTCTGCCGTCGGTCGTTCAAAATGCACGATAACCTTTTCGGTATCGCCATCTGTAATCAGGTCAGAATGAACGACCTCGGTACCATCTTCGAATGTCATATACGGGTACATCACGTAAACCACCTCGCAATCGTAAGTCCAGTTTAGCATCAAGCTATTTCGCCAAAGACAGCAAGCCCACCCTTGATGAGTTGATGGTATCTGTTAAATGACACGTACGATTCACATCTGGTGGGTACCCTGATGGCTACACGAAACGAAGCAGATTTACATCGGGAGGACCCCGTATGACGACCAAGTACACCGATGCGCCGCGTACGCGCGTCATGACGCCGGCATCGCTCAATAACGGCGTGCACGAGAACCATTCCATCGGACAGACCATGGCCATCGCGCCCAAAAAGGGCCTGTTTGACGACATTTCCATTCCCCAGATCATCGCCGGCGCCGCAGCTGCCGCCACGAGCGTGGCGCTTGCTTCAAAGATCGGCATTGCCGGCTCGGTGATTGGTGCCGCTGTGAGCTCAGTCATCACTGTTGTGTCCTCGCAGGTCTATCGCCACTTTATCTCTGCCAGCGCCGAAGCAATCAAGGGCACGCATGCCGCTGTCGACTACCCTACCGGCGCCTACGAGCCCGTTGAGCCCAATGTCGAGGAGCACCTAGGTGGCGCCGCAACCACGCAGGAGATGCGCCAGGTTGCGGGACGCGCGACCACGGCGCGCGTCGCTCCCAACAGCCTGCGCGCCAAGGCGGCAGCAGAGCGCAGCCAGACGCAAAAGAAGGTCATCGTCTTCTCGATCGCCATCGCCATCGTCGCGGTCATCGCCTGCGCCGGCGCCATCCTTATCACCACAGCCGGTGAGGGTCTGGGCGAGCGTCCCGAGCCAATCCTGTCGTCGCGCACGACCGAGAGCGATGCAAATGGCAACACCCAGTCGCAGGATCAGCAGGCACAGGCGGACGATACGCAAGACAGTTCTACCTCTGCCAATTCGTCCTCGAACACCCAAAACCAATCGCAGGGCGTCGATTCCTCTGCGAACAACAGCGGCACGCAATCCGGCACGACTGACTCAAGCCAAACGACTGACGGCTCTCAACCGAACACGGGCGACCAGGCGAATGGCAATACACCGAGTACGGGATCTACCGACAACAGCAACACCAACAGCTCGAGCGGAACCGCGTCCGGCACGGCATCTGACAGTTCAAGCCAAGGCACGACATCGGGCAACTAGGCACTGCATCCCCAGATAGGCAACCTGTACAACGGGCGCGAATCGACAGCGGTTCGCGCCCGTTTGCCTTGGGCGCCGTCATGGCGAGCGCCATGCGATGGTAAGATGCTTTACATGTGTAAAGAGGAGATTTGCCATGAGCAAGACAATAGTTAGGCCCATGCTTTCGCTGGGCAACCACATCTATCTGTATCGCCTGCTGCGCGATGCGATTGGGTGTGGCAAGCAAACGTTTATGACGCAGGTCGAAGAGGCTCTCGCCGTTGGCGACATGACTGCTTATGACCTGGGCTTCGAGTCCACGCGCGAGTTGCTCGAGGAACTCGACGACTGCATTAAGCTGACTGTCTTTAAGGGCGGTCGCCTGTA
Organism: uncultured Collinsella sp.; assembly: GCA_900541695.1. Taxonomy (GTDB): domain Bacteria; phylum Actinomycetota; class Coriobacteriia; order Coriobacteriales; family Coriobacteriaceae; genus Collinsella. The sequence goes on from UQKL01000001.1 coordinate 175,695, forward strand.
TGCCACGGTCATCGCCAACGAGGCATGGGATGCCGCACTTGCCAAGGGCGAGGACAAGCCCAAGGCTGCCAAGGGAGCCAAGCAGTCCTATAAAAAGAAAAAGCGCGGCGAGAAGGACCTCAAGGCTGTACGCCCCAAGCACGTTAAGCGTCCCGAACCAGAAGCCGCGGTTGAAGCTGTGCCGGAGCCCGAGCCCGAGACAGAGATCGAAGTCGCTATTGAGGTGGCAGCAGAAGCCGAAACCGAAATCGCCGCCATGACCGATCCCGAAGTCATGTCAGAACAGGAAGCCGCTGCGGAGCTCAACGAGGCTCCCAAGTCGACAACCGAAGAAGCCGCTGACCAATCCGAGACGCCTGCGTTCCAAAACAGCGATGTCTTTGGCAACGAGGCCGAGGACGATCAGTCCGACGAGCCCGCCGATCAAGGCGCTACCGAGTCGGCGCCGGAGCCCGAGACGCCGCAGCCCGCCATCTCGCTCACGGTTGTCTATGACCCCGAGAACGCCAACGCCGGCATCACCACCATGGCCTCCACGCCCATTGAGGCAAAGCTGCCTGTCGAGGCAGAGGACTCCCCGCAAGCCGATGCCAAAACCGAGACTGAAGACACATCCGTCTCCGTGGAACCGACAGATTCCGCAGTTAAGCCGGAACCGGTGCCTGAGTCTGCACCCGTCATCGAGTCCGCATCCGAACCTGTCTATGACCAGATTCCCGCACCGGCTCCGGTCCCCGCTGCAGCACCGGCCCCCGCACCCGCAACGCCCGCCATCCCCGAGGACTTCCCCGTCGATTTCGCAACCGAGGTCTTCTGCCCCGGCCCGCTTCTGCACCAGCTGTCGACCTATCTCCCCTACGGCGCCGATACCCTCGGCATTGTCGGCGAGTACTACTGGATCGCCCGCGAGCGCGGTACCATCGAGGCCGCGCGAAACCGCGCAAGCTTCCCCCTGCACTACACGCAGGCCGGCGAGCGCCGCGAAGTCACCGTGCGCATCCGCCGCAACACCACCGGAGGCCTCGGAGCCACCTGGACCGTCGACAAGGTTGAAGAATCCAACGAATAGCAAAATGCGGCGAACGTCACAAAAACGTTCGCCGCATTTTTTTATTTTCCCAGGTTGAGCATAAGTTCGTGTGACAAAGGGGCTGTCCCTTTGCCACATCAAACTAGTCCCTGGTAAGTTTCCTGTGGATACGATGCGGCTGGGCTGCGTCCTCGCCCAGGCGCTCGATACGGTTGGCCTGATAGGCCTCGAAGTTGCCCTCGAACCAATACCAGTTGCCCGGATTCTCGTCGGTGCCCTCCCACGCCAGAATGTGCGTGGCGACGCGGTCCAGGAACATACGGTCGTGGCTGATGACCACCGAGCAGCCCGGGAACTCGAGCAGCGCCGCTTCAAGCGAGGACAGCGTCTCGACGTCGAGGTCGTTCGTGGGCTCGTCGAGGAGCAGCAGGTTGCCGCCCTGCTTGAGCGTAAGCGCCAAGTTCAGACGGTTGCGCTCGCCACCGGAGAGTACGCCAGCGCGCTTCTGCTGGTCCTGGCCCTTAAAGCCAAAGCTCGCCACATAAGCGCGGCTCGGAACCTCGGTCTCGCCGACCATCATGTGGTCCAGGCCATCCGAGACGACCTCCCACAGGTTCTTGTCGGGGTCGATGCCGGAACGGTTCTGGTCGACGTAAGAAATCTTGACGGTCTCGCCCACCTCGAGCTCGCCCGAAGTCAGCGGCTCCAGGCCCACAATCGTCTTGAACAGCGTGGTCTTACCGACACCGTTGGGGCCGATAACGCCCACAATGCCGTTGCGCGGCAGGGTGAACGAAAGGTCATCGATGAGCACGCGGCCATCGAACTCCTTGTGCAGGTGATGGGCCTCGAGCACCTTGTTGCCCAGACGCGGGCCCACAGGGATGCGGATGTCGGTCCAGTCGAGCTTCTGGCTTGCGCGGGCCTCGGCCTCCATCTCCTCGTAGCGAGCCAGACGGGCCTTGTTCTTGGCCTGGCGAGCCTTGGGCGAGCTGCGTACCCACTCGAGCTCGGCCTCCATGCGCTTGGCGAGCTTGGCGTCACGGTTGCCCTGGGCCTCGATACGCGCGGCCTTGGTCTCCAGATACGTGGAGTAATTGCCCTTGTAGGGATAAAGGTGACCGCGGTCGACCTCGCAGATCCACTCGGCAACGTTATCCAGGAAGTAGCGATCGTGTGTGACGGCAAGCACCGCGCCCTGGTAGTTGTGCAGGAAGTGCTCGAGCCACAGGATCGACTCGGCGTCCAGGTGGTTCGTGGGCTCGTCGAGCAGCAGCAGGTCGGGAGCCTCGAGCAGCAGCTTGCACAGGGCCACGCGACGGCGCTCGCCGCCGGAAAGCACGTTGACCGGCATGTCGGAATCGGGCAGCTGCAGGGCGTCCATGGCCTGGCCGAGCTTGGAATCGATATCCCAGCCGTCGGCGGCATCGATCTCGTCCTGGAGCTTGCCCATCTCGGCCATAAGGGCGTCCATGTCGCAATCCGGGTCGCACATCTCCTCGCCGATCTTATTGAAGCGATCGACCTTGGCGATCATATCGCCAAACGCCATGCGCACGTTCTCGATGACGGTCTTGTCGTCGTCGAGCGGCGGCTCCTGCTGCAGGATACCCACGGTGTAGCCGGGGGTGAGCCTGGCATCGCCGTTGGAGACCTCCTCAATGCCGGCCATGATCTTGAGCAGGGTCGACTTGCCCATGCCGTTGGGACCCACGACGCCGATCTTGGCACCGGGGTAGAAGCTCAGGGTCACGTCGTCAAGGATTACCTTGTCGCCATGGGCCTTGCGAGCCTGATACATCTGGTAGATAAACTCCGCCATATGTCTGTCCTATCCTTTCTACCTGCTGTTTCCCTATTCTTGATTCGCTTTAGTGGAAACGAAATGAGGGAACCAGCTCTGAAACTTAACGAAAAAGGGGCATGGTTGCCCACACCCCCTAATACTACCTGGGAAAAGTCCCCCGGAACATACTATGAACTGCGTACGCTAGTTTTCCGCAACCTTAGCGAACGGCTCGCTGCGATTTACGCCACAGCAGATACGAATAGGCGTAGGCAGCTCCGGTCGAACCAAACGCCAGAGCCGCAATCACCGCGGCGACGACTTCACTCGAAAGCACGCTGCCCGCCACGCCCATCACAATCAGGCCAACACCCAGCACCATAAAGCAGGCACCGCCAAAGCGCTGCGTACGGCGCCAGTTCTCGGGATCGGCAAGCGCCCAGGGCGTCTTGATACCGAGCGTATAGTTCTGCTTCACACGCGGCAAGTAGTTGCCTACGCCGATGAACAGCAAACCGACAACACCGGAAATCAGCACGTTAACCGAACCGACCGCCGGCACCACGCCCCAGACCGTAAGCTCTCCCAGCCAGCTTATGGCGCACATGAACAAGGTGAAGGCGATTACGAAGCCCTGGTAGAACTTGCCCGAGGTTCGATATGCCTCACCTTTGGGGTCGATGCGCGGCACCACGCAGAACATTGCGAGAAGCGCCAGAGGCAGCACGCCGAGCGCGGAGGCCATCCAGCTAGGACCCCAACCGTCGACGGCGCCGTTCGCGCCCCAGTGCGTGGGAATCTGCGCAGGCAAGCTCGGCATCACCATGAGGTGCGCTACGACATTGGCGACGCACAGAGCGACCAGCGCAATCCACACGCGCGACGATACCCCCGTGGGGTGAATGCCCTTGTTTTCGTTATTCATCCTTATCACCTTCCGTGTTTGTAAAACCCATAAACCAGCCAATCAAATCCTGCATGACGGTGGTGTTTAAGCTGTATACGATGTTTTGGCCATGGCGCTCGTCGGTCACCAACCCGGCGTTTTTGAGCGTCGCCAAGTGATGGCTCAGCGACGGCTTACTGATATCGAAATGCTCGGCAAGCTCCCCCGCCGTGCAATTGCCCTCGCGCAGCAACTCCAAAATGCGCCGTCGCGTTGGATCGGCAAGCGCCTTAAAACCCTCTCCCGGCATAAGACCTCCTCTCATCATCTCTCATGACGCGCACACTATACTCGATATTTAGATGTTTGTCTAACTATCTAATCGAAATGCTTCAAACCACATCAGAGTAAGCGCCATCGCAACCTATGGGCGATTACCTATAATGGCGATAGCTAAAACACGATTCGCTTCCCCATCGGAGGATGTCTATGACCGAAACTGCTGCACTCGTCGAGACACGCGACACCAAGCTCGAGATCATCATGGGCCGCGAGGCGCTCGACAAACTCGCCGCCGCCACGGTGCTGGTGCTCGGCTGCGGAGGCGTGGGCTCCAACTGCTGCGAGGCACTCGCCCGCGGCGGCATCGGTCATTTCGTCATTCTGGACAAGGACATCATCGCGCCCAGCAATATCAATCGCCAGGCCATCGCCTTTCACAGCACCGTCGGCAAGCGCAAAGTGGACGTGATGGATGCCATGATCCGCGATATCAATCCCGCCGCCACCGTTATCAAACGCACCGAATACCTGCTGAGCGACAACATCGACGAGTTCTTCGCGAGCGTTTTGGAGCAGACGGACGGCAAGCTCGACTACGTCGTCGACGCCATCGACACCATCTCGGCCAAGCTCACCATTGCCAAATATGCTCAGGACCACGACATTCGTTTGGTTAGCTCCATGGGCGGGGCCAACAAGCTCCATCCCGAGTGCCTCCGCTTTGCCGACATCTTCGATACGGTACGTGACCCCATGAGCCGCATTATGCGCAAAGAATGTAAGAAGCGCGGAATCAAGAGCCTACATGTACTGTTTAGCTGCGAGGAATCGGTTAAGACACAGCCCCGCGACCCTTCCAACATCCACGAGCGTACCGAGCTCGGAACCGCCAGCTTTATGCCGCCCATCATGGGCCAGATGATCGCCGGCGAGGTTATCCGCCAGATCAGTGGCCGCGGCACCGAGCACGTGCGTGCCGATGGCCAGCGCCTAGACTAGCGGAGCGCGCCGAGATGGAGCCCCGGTTATTTGATGCACACTGCCATCTTGATTTAATGGCTCACCCGGACGCCGTTGCCGATGAGGCAACGGCGCTGGGCTTGGGTCTATTTGATTGCGGCGTCGATCCACGCGACTTCGCTAGCGCACACGGGCGAACCCGTCGCCTTCCTACCGTCATCAAGGGCATCGGCCTCCATCCCTGGTGGCTCGCCGACGGCCGCTGCGGTCCCGCCGAAGTCAATCTGCTTTGCGAAGTTGCTGCCCAAGAGCGCTACATCGGCGAAGTCGGGCTCGACTTTTCCGCGCGCTTTGCTGGAAGTGAGCCGCTACAAATACAGGCACTTAACCGGCTCTGCGATGCACTCGTGCAGCATCCTCTTACCGGGCGCGTGATATCAATTCACGCCGTTCGTTCGGCAGGAGCCGTACTGGACGTCCTCGAATCGCATGGACTACTCATCCCAAACCCCGACTCCCCCGCTATCATCTTCCACTGGTTTAGCGGCACTTCGAACGAACTCGCCCGCGCGCGAAACGCAAACTGCTATTTTTCCGTGAACGAGCGTATGCTCGCCACCAAGCGCGGTCGCGAATATGCCCGGCAGATTCCACTCGACCGTCTACTGCTCGAGACCGATGCGCCAGCCGAGCCAAACACAGAAACAAGCGCGCAGTCGCTCATCAGATCGCTCGCAAGGACCTCGATGCGCATCGCCTCACTCAAAAACTGTGACGCAAAGCGCATCGAGTCGGCAGTTTTAGCAAATGCGCACTCTGTTTTTGACCTTCGCTAACTCCTGTGGGCAAAAATGCCAAGGGGCATGCAAATCGCACAACGCAGTCCCTATTTTGGAAGACAGTACAATTCGGCAGCATTACACCAATTCGTGCATGAGATCACGGTTGCGTGCATACAATTCGTCAAAGATATGACGGCGCGACGCATATAACTCGTGGGCAGTCATATCAGGCACGATTGTTTGCGCAACGCCAAGGACTTGGGCGAGCTCATCCCATGATGCATAGGCGCCACCTGCGAGAGCTGCCATGATGGCATCACCGAAGCATGCGCCCACCGTAACCTTGGCAACCGAGACCTCGCGCCCACATACGTCGGCGATAGCCTGCATCCAAACTGGATTCTTGGTTCCACCTCCGACAAGCATAATGCGCCCAATTGGCAGTCCATGTTCTCGCTCGATAATGTCGACATGGGATGCAACGGTATACGCGACGCCTTCCAAGGCGGCACGAACCATATGGGCTCGTGTATGCCTTCCGGTCAGGCCAAAGAAGACGCCACGCGCCTCGGGATCGTTGAGCGGAGTGCGCTCCCCCGCAAAGTACGGCAGACACAGGAGCCCATCGGCACCCGGCGCCACACCGGCGGCATCATGCGCCATAACCGAATATGCATCGGGGCCACCGTGGCCCTCGGCCTCCACGGCGTCGCGATACAGCTCTTGGCGCAGCCACGATGTGAGCGCACCCGCCGTATTGGTCCCCGCGCAGATCCCGTAAGTTCCGGGAATGATAAACGTCCCTGGCCACAGGCGGGCATCATCGACCATATGATCAGCTAGATAGATGAAATACGCCGTACTCCCCAACTGAACCATCATATCGCCGGGACGAAATACACCCGTCGAAATGGCCTCGGCACCAGAGTCGCCCGTTCCCACTAAGACAGGTGTCCCTGCCGCGAGCCCCGTCGCCTCAGCCGCACGCTGAGTAATCACCCCGGCAATATCGGTAGCCGACATTACCTCCGCCATCTGGTCAGGCCGGCAGAAACGAGCACATTCCCGAGCATCAACCTTCCAAGTGAAGCGGTCGTATAGGGGAAGAAAATCCTCCGCCAAATAACGGTCCACCGTAAAACGCCCCGTCAACTTTGCGCACAGAAACGATGACGCCGTCAGGAACTTCGCGGCACGTTCGTGCACCTCGGGCATATTCTCCTTAAACCACAAGATCTTGGGAGCAATATCTGACGAACAGGGATCGTGCCCGAAAAGCTCGCGTGCGCGATCTGACCCATATTCGGAAAGAAGCTCGTCAATCTGCGGTTTCGAGCGTGCATCGACTCCATACAAAATCGCGGGCGCCAGCGCGTTGCACTCGGTATCGACCGGTACGCAGTCGCAGCCCAATGCGGAAAGGCCCACGCATCCGATCTGTGCCGCGTTAACCCCCGATCGCGCCACCAGCTCGCGCGACAAGCGGCAAAAATCGCCCCACCAAACGGCCTCGGCATCATGCTGGTACCATCCGTCACACGGGCTGTCCGTCTCATGTCCACAAGAGGCTTGGCAAACGATGTTGCATCGATCATCGATTAAAACGCCTTTAGAGGCGCTTGTCCCAATATCAATACCCAGATAGAGCGCCATAGGTGCCTACTCCCCTCGCGCCGTACGAGCGGCAGCCATAAAACGAGCTACCCGCTCAACATCAACCGGGGCATCCAGCTTTCCGTCGCGCTTTAAGCAGGTGCCGACAAACGCGCCATCGTAGTGAGCAAATACGTCAGCCACGGTATTTTCGCGACAACCGGTGCCACATACCACGGGCACTTCGCCAACACGCTCACGGACCTCATCGGCAAGCTCGCCCGAAGCGCCACGACCGGCAGCCGAACCGCCGATGACCATCGCATCCGGTAGGCAATTAAAGAGAAGTGAATCGGCAATGTCCGCAGTCGTGCGGTCGTTGAGATAAACCTCCCCCTCGCTCGTGATGAAGTGAAAAAGCTTGAGGTCGTCCAGGCGCAGCGCCGCCTTGCGACGCATGGTGTGAGCGAAATCTCGGTTAATCAGCCCGAGATCACCGGCCCAGGCACCGCAAAAATTGCAACGCGTGAACTGCGCGTCGACGGCAGCGCACAGCTCGATTGTGGCATCACCATCGTAAATAGCTTCAGCTCCCCAAGGAGTCGACAAATCATGGGATAGAGCCCCGATTACATAGCCCATCGATGCAAGGGTTGAGGGAGAAACATGCTGCTCATAGGGCATCGAGAGCTCATTGGTAATCAAAATGCCATCGACACCGCCCTGCTGCAACGCCTCGAGATCGCGCTTGGCGGCTTCCACGACCTGCGACACGCTTCCGCCCGGGTAATACAGTGGATCGCCCGGCAGAGGACGCAGGTGCAGCATTCCGATAACCGGCTTTTCGGTCTTGAACATCGAGGTTAGAAACGACATAACGTGCTCCTTCTTAGGGTCATTGCAGGGACGTTACTCCCCCAGCACCTCGACGTACACTTTTCGCTTCTGCGGACCGTCAAACTCCGCAAGATAGATGTTCTGGGCACCTCCGCACACGATGTGGCCATCTTGGACGGGAAAGAAGCAACTGTTTCCACAAATCATGCTCTTGATATGCCCACAGGAGTTGTTACCGGTGGCTCCATAGCTCGGCAGGAAGTGTGCATGCGCATAGGGGGCATCGAGTGGGGCGATGCGATCAAGCGTCTCCATAAGATCCGTCTCCACGCAGGGCAGTCCCTCGTTTACCACGATTCCACAGGTCGTATGCGACAAAATAATCGCTGCCAAGCCATTGGTCACCGAGCTGCGTTCGATGGCAGCGTGCACATCTTCGGTAATATCGATGAACTGGTCCGGAGCAGTCGATAGATAGCTCAATGTCTCGAGCGTCACCATGTTTACTCATCCCCTTCAAGAAAACGCAGGGCATTACCCCAGTAGAGCCTTTCTCGCGCATCATCGCGCATGAGCACGGTATCGAGCGCCCGCTTGAGTTTGAATGCACGGAAACGCGGCGTATTGCTGGCGAACATCACTTGATGCGATAGCGCGCGCTCATACCACAGCGGCCCCATATCGACCGTGAAAAGGCGCTGCATCATCTCCTCGGGCGAATCGATGTAAGTGATAGAGGTGTCCGTGTAGCAGTTGGGATACTTGAGCAGCATCGCCACGGTCTCGCGCACCCAGGGCCAGCCAAAGTGGGTCAAACTAAAGCGCACATTTGGATGCGTTGCGATTGTGTGCTCAAATGCAAGCGGGTTACTGCGCGAGAGCTCTGCGCCCGGCTCCCAAGACATACCGGCATGGAAAACCACCGGCTTGTTATAGCGCTCGCACAGCTCGTAAAGCGGCTCGGCCACGGCATCATCGGGGGCAAAACCCTGCTTTGCCGGATGCAGGCAAAGCCCCTTTGCCCCCAACTCGGTAAAGGCGCGCTCCAATTCGTCTGCGGCACCGCTCACCTGCGGATCTACGCTCGCAAATCCCCACAGACGATCGGGGTGCGCGGCAACCAGCATGGCAATCTGGTCATTGGTGCCAAAGTGTCCTCCGCATGCCGTGGTTACATCGAGCGGCATGAGCACGCTCTTCCGCACGTCGCAGACGTCCATCTCGACTTGAAGCTCATCCCAATCCATGGGGCCCATATGCCCCATACCAAATTCTCGTGACCAAAAACCGAATCCATCAGGCTCATCACCCGGCGTACAGATCTCGCCATAGAGCATAGGATGGACCAACATGTCGATAACCATTTCGTACTCCTTTCCAGGCATTTGGCCCTAGTACGGCTCAAACGAACCAATCACTCGGGACGACAGTTCAGCGCCCGCCTTCATGCACGCCGGAATATCAAGGCCATCGATCACGCCCTTGGTAAACCCGGCAATATACGAGTCGCCGGCACCCACGGTGTTAACGACCTTCTCCGCCGGCACGATCCCGCACTCATAGAAGCGCTCACCGTCATAGGCAATGCTTCCCTTCTCGCCAAGCGTGGCAACTGCCACCCGCGGTCCCAGCTCCTGTACGTGACGTACCCAATCACGCAGCTCCGGAGTGTCCTCTTCAAACGACATGAACGCATAGTCAACGTAGGGAAAATGGTTCTCGCAGGCATATTCGGGATCCTGGCTGAACACCGAGAAGTCCATAACCACCGTCTTGCCCGCATCATGCCATTCGGGCAGGAGGTCCAAACAATTGCCAAACAGGTCGGTGTGAATGATGTCATGTTCTAGGATAAACGCCCGGTCATCTTCATTCGGTCGATATGCCTCCATTACGCCATCGATTGCCTCGAGATGTACGCGATCGACGCCGTCTTTCAACGCCATGAGCATCACCGAGGTGTCGCCATCCTCCACCCGCAGATGTGAGATATCGAACCCCTCAGCGGCCAGCGCCTCCCTCATCTTGTCTCCGTACTCGTCCTTGCCGACAACCGACACGGCGGATACCGAAACGCCCATTCGTGCAAGATGGATACCCCAGTCAATGCCATTACCAGTCGGATAGAACACGCCGATGTTTTGATAGACGTCCGCACAGCAAAAACCAGCTGCGCACGCTTTAATACCCATGGTCTTCTCCAATGTTCAAAAGGGGACCCACCACATGGCGAGCCCCCTTTTCGCGTTTCGCTTATTGTTTTGCATCGGCTGTCCAAAGCCTCATAGCCAGACCGCCGTACGCTTTCTTAAGCTATTCGACGATTGGTGCTCCGTGGCCCCAAGAACCTTCCATGCCGCACACGGTCGAGGCAAACCCGGCAGCAAAGTCGAGCGCGCGCTCGATGGCCTCGGCGCAATCCTCACCACGCTTGGCGGAATCGAGATAGCACATCAAAAACGAGGTGAGGAACGAGTCGCCCGCCCCCATGGTGTCCTTCATGTCCGTTACCGGTTTAGCCAGCTGGCGGTAATAACGCTCGCCGTCGTAAGCAATGCAGCCCTCGGCGCCCGCCGTAGCCGACACAAAACGCGGACCCAGGCCCTTCACCCATGCCAGACGCTCGCGAATCTCGTCCTCACTCGCGGCATCCGCCGCACTAAAGAAAGCGAAATCGACGTAGGGCGCAATCTGCTCGTAGTACTCGTCGGTGGAGTCATCCGAAAAGTCAAAAGAGACCGTGACGCCCGCAGCCTTCAGCTTGGGCAGCTCGCGCTCGGTAAAGCAATAGTTGCCCGAATGAACCACATCGAACTGCTTCATGTACGAAAGGTCAAAGCGATCGAGGACATAGCGCGCATCGCCACGGATACCGCCCTCGTTGGAGCCGAGGAAGACACGGTCACCGTCAACGACGGTCACGCGAGCCGCTCCGTTCTCGCCAATCATCTGCTCGCACTTGTCAAGCTCGATACCCTCATCCTCGAGGCTTGCAATGACATGCTCGGCAGCGGCGTCATTGCCAAAAATGCCCATGTATGCGGAGCGTGCGGCACCGCATTTCTTGGCATAAACGGCGAAGTTCACCGCATTGCCGCCGGGATACATGGTGTGGATATGCTCGTAGCGATCGACGACGTTGTCGCCAAATCCGAGCGCGTTAACGTTAAATGCCATGGCCTTTGCTCCTTCTAGTACTCGACAACACCCATATAGCGACGGAAATCGGGATCGTGATCAAACACCTTGCCGCGTGCAGCACGCAGCTCGCAGTTCATGGCGTAGAACAGCACCGGGTCCAGATAGGCACGGACGCTCGCCGGCACGGCTTCCATACCGTACTCCTTGGCATCGAGCACCATCAGCGTATCGGTATGCGTCTTAAGGAACGCCAGGGCGCGCTCGTCCATAGCACGGCACTCGCTGGAGCCCATCTGCAGGAAGTAAAAAACGCCGTCCCGAGTAGCCTCGAAGGGGCCGTGGAAGTACTCGGCAGAGTGGATGTAGCTGCAGTGCTGCCACTGCATCTCCATAAGAGAGCAGATAGCGAAACCGTAGGTCTGGCTAAAGTTGGGACCGCTGCCCAGAATATAGAAGAACTCGTGCTCCTGGCAAAGCTTGGCAAAGCGATCGCCCAGCTCGGCATTTACCTTCTCGCGTGCCGGGGGAAGAATCTTATCCATCTCGGCGATACCGGCATACATATCGGCAAGATCGGCGTAGCCCTCCTGCTGATCGAGCAGCTCGGCCGCAAGCGATAGCGAAATGCCAGCGGGGACCTCGGCCTGCGGCACGCCCTCGCCCCACGGGTAGACCCACGTGGTCCACTTGCCGGAGTCGATCTTGGATCCAGCGTTGTCGGTCTGGGCGATCACCGTAGCGCCGGCGGCAAGGGCAATCTCGCAGCCCTCGACGACCTCCGGGGTATTGCCACTGTGGCTGCAAGCGATGACCAGGGACTTCTCGCCCAGACGACGCGGACGCATAATGTCGAATTCACGTGCGGTATAGATATACGAAGTGAAGGTGGTTGCCTCGCGCTGCAGAAGCTCGTGAGCCGGGATCAAATCGATCATGGAGCCACCGCAAGCAATCCAGTAGACGCTGTCGAACTTGCCCTTCTCGGCAATTGCCTCTTTGATCAGATCGTGTGCGTTCATATCCAGTTCCTTTCTTATTTGGGCCGCAATCAATGACGTTGGTTGCGTAGCCGATAGTTGTTTTAGTCAATCAGATATTTCTCGAATGCGGCCATGTTCTTGGCATCAGCCGCCGCCGGGTCATCGTAGTAACGGCCGTCCGTAATTTCCTGGCCCAGCATGCCGTCGAAACCATGGACGTTGAGTGTGGCAACGAAGGCGTCCATATCGTGCTTGCCATCGCCCCACACCAGATGGCCATACGGGTCACCGTCGATAAAGTGCATCTCGTGAATTGCCCCATCACCAAAGGCGGCAAACCAGTCCTCGAGCGTCTCGCCTGCAACGCCCATCGCGGTTGTATCAACCATGGGCTGTAAGTACGGGCTCGCGACCTCGTCAATCATGCGCTTCGCATCGGAAACCGTCGTCACAAGGTTGCTCTCCTCGGGACGCAGGCTTTCCATCGTAAGCACCAGACCGTGCTCGCCGGCATACTCCGCCAGAATGGACAAGTGCTCGCGGCTGCGCTTCCAGGCTTCCTCGCGGTCCTCGTCCCAGTCGCCCCAGCCCGAGTTGACGGACATACGGTCGCACCCAAGTACCTCGGCAAGCTCAATGCCGTGTTTAAAGTACGCCAGGCTGCGCTGTTCATGCAGCGGTTTGCGTGCGCAGTACTGCCAAGGATAGACAACATTCTCGGGGCACAGAGTACGATACCTAAGCCCACGGTCTGCAGCCTTTTTCGCCAGGACCTCAGCCTCAAAGTAGCCCGTATGGTCGAGCGTCACATGCGGCTCTGCACACCACAACTCAATGGACTCAAAGCCCAAACGCTGCTGCACATCAAGGAAGTAATCGAGCGACCACATGATGTAGTGGATATTCATGCCCGCAATCTGTTCGCGGCGCAGCGTCGGTTTGGATTCAGACATCCTATGCCTCCTTATTTCGATCGAACACGATTTGTCCGTCCGACATCGTCATATCAACCGAAAGATCGCGTGCGTCGCGATAATCGAGGTCGAACACATCCCGATCGAGCACGCAGATATCGGCAAGTTTGCCGACCTCGAGCGTACCCAGCTCGTCTTCGCGCATCAGATCGTACGCGCCCCCGGCAGTCCAAGCGCGCAAGAGCTCGACAAGCGTCAGCACGTTGGCCTCATTCACGGGCAGTCCGTCGGCGAAGAATCCGCCGCACGCGCTGTAGATTGACTCGCCCAGGCTCGGAACCAGCAGCGGCAAATCCGTACCACAGCACACCGTGCATCCGGAATCTTCCATGCCGCGGCGATTCCAGCTGTGCAAAAGTCGCGTCTCGCCAATTTGCCGACGCATCATCGACAGGCAATCCTCGCGCCGGTCCAGCGTCAGAATCTGCGGATAGACCTCGCAAATTCCACCTAACTTGCCAAACTCGACAAGATCGGTCGGGTCAGAGTTCTCGAGATCGGTAATCGCATGGCGGCGAAGCAACCGCCCATACTCGTCTCGAGGCAGCGAGGCATAGAGCGCCACGGTGCGACGAACGGCGCCATCGCCCTGGCAATGCAAGGAATATCGGAAACCGTCAGCATCAATTGCACGCAGCTCGTTCTCAATCAGATCCCACTCTGGCTCCTCGACGACCGTCTTGCCGGCAGCGCCCGCATCGGCCGTGTCCTCATAGGGGTCAATCATCTCGGCAAGCCCCGCCCATACGCCTCGATCGGTCATACGGTTGAAGCCAGAAAAACGAACGAACGGTCCCCGGAAGCGCTCTCGTGCCTCGCGGGCATATGCCAGATTTGCACCGGCACCCACCGGCTGCGACATCATAGAGACGCGAACCGTCAGCTCACCAGATTCCTCACGGCGAGCCATTTCGTCGGCAAAGCCGTAGTAGTCATCAAACGCCATCTCCTTGATGGCGGTAACGCCGCGCTCGTTAAGCATGCTCATGTAGTCCGAATACCCGGCACGCACCTCGGGCAGCGCGAGGAAATCGCTCATCATGCGCCAGATCTTCTCGGCATAGCACGCCTGGGATGTAAAGCCGTATCGCGCACTGGCTGCAGCGTTGAGAACGCAGGTCTCCGCGCCCGGTGTAAAGCAGACGACAGGGATATCACCAAAACACTCGTCAAACACAGCTGCCGTATTTGCGTTCTCGGCATCCGATGCCAACGTTTCGGGCAGGTTGTGGCCAAAAGCCGCCGCGCAATCCGGATGATCTTCTTTCCATGCACGCAAGAGCGGCACGGCCTCTTTGGCATCAGCGATGCCGGACAGATCAGGCCCCAACGTCCGCAGCGCCCAGCCTGTATAGAAGGTATGTACATCGATCAGGCCAGGCATGACGGTGCGGTCGCCCAGGTCAACTACCTCGTCCGCCTGGGTCAAATACGAAGCTAGCTCACACTTGGTGCCAACAGCCTCAATTCGATTGCCACGGACTGCTACGAAACCTTCAAACGGCAGGTCCCCCGTACCGGTAAAGACGCTCTTAGACGTCAGGACCGTCAAACGATCGGACATTATAATCACCTACGCCGGAAGCATGCCAGAAATGGCAGTAATGACCAAGCCAAACACGACCATGAAGATGAAGAACTTCCAAATGGTCTTCCACCATTGGCCAAACGAAATCTTAGCCACGCCAAGGCCGGCAACCGTCATGCCCGCCACGGGACTGATGGTGTTGATGGTCTGGTTGGCAAACTGGAGCGCGGTGACGGCCGCCTCGGGATTGAGGCCCATAAGCTCGGTCAGCGGACCCATGACGGGCATGGTGAGCGCCGCAAGTCCAGAGCTCGAGGGAACCAGCAAAGAGAGCAGGCCAAGGACGATATACATAAACGTGGTGTAGACGGCGGCGGGTGCACCGGCGAGCGCAGTAGCGAGCGCCTGGAGGATGGTGTCGATGATCATGCCGCCCTCGGCGATGACCAGAATACCGCGAGCGATACCGATAACGATGGCGGCGTACGCAAAGTCGGCGAGACCTTTAACGAACTCCTCAGCAATCGTCTGCTGGTCAAGACCGCCCAGGATACCGGCAAGCAAGCCCATGCCAAGGAACACGGCGGAAATCTCATTCATGTACCAACCCTGGGTAACAAGACCCCAGACGATAATGCCCATACCGCAAGCAAAATCGATAAGCACGAGCTTCTGACGGGTAGTGAACTCTTCCTCGATGGAGGCATCGGTCACGGAAAACTCAATACGCTTGAGCTTATCGTCCTCGTACGTAATGGACGACTCGGGGTTTTTCTTGACGCGCATGGCGTAGCGCATGGCCCATGCGATACCAACGGAAGTGAAGATGACCCAAGAAACGGCGCGCAGCCACAGTTGCGGATTGCCCTCGATGCCAATGATGCCCTGGGCGATCAGAACATTAAACGGATCGATGGTCGAAGCGCAATATCCCAGGTTAGGACCAAGGAAGCAGATGATGAATGCCGTCATCGAGTCATAACCGATACCCATCATGATGGGAATGAAGATGGCATAAAACGGCAGGGCTTCCTCAGACATACCAAACGTGGTGCCGCAAATGGACAGCAACGTCATCGTGATGGGAATGATGAGGATGTCCTTGTTCTTGAGCTTTTTAATCACACGGCTCATGCCGGCATTCAAAGCGTTGGTCTTGGTGATGATTGCGAACGACCCGCCAATCAATAAGACGAACGCAACGACGTCGGCAGCCTCCTGGATGCCCTTAGTGGGCGCTTGCAGGACCGCGAAGATATCCTGACCCAGATTGATGGTCTCGCCGGTCTCGGAATCGGTGTAGTTCTTATCGACCTGTTCATAGGTTCCAGCAACGGCGACTTCACGCTCGCCCGCCGCTGTCGAAATCGTCTTGCGCTGATACTGACCAGAGGGAACGATCCAAGTCAAGACCGCAAAGACAACGATCAGCAAGAACATGATCGTATAGACATGCGGTAATTTGAACCAAAAACGTCTGTTTGTCTTCTTCGCCTTCGCATCTGACATAGATACCTCCAAAGAACTCGAGACTGCAGCGCATCTCGCTTCAACGTTTGCACAAGGCAAACGTTCTATGACGTTCTATAGATTACCAGCAGCTTTTCTCGTCATCAAGATAATTTCAAACTGATTGCCGCAACGCGGTTGAACGGTTGCGTTTGCGCCGTGAACGGTATGGAGACGCCCGGTGAGATGATCCACCGGGCGCTTCCATTCGCAATGTCCTAGATGTCAAAAACGTAGCGAGACCCAACGATCCGCTGACGACCGATGATAAACGGCCGCCGCTGCTCATCGAAAAAGAAGGCTTCCATATAAAACAAGGGTTCGCCAACGGGAACTGCCAACAACCGAGCGACCTCGGGCGACGCGCACGCGATCTCAAGCGTGCATGGGTCGGTAAACGCGGGTGTGCGGCCCGTCCGGTTGCGCACGAACTCAAAAATGGATTGGTTAGATAGAGGCGCCGTTGACAGATAGGCGTTGTCCTCGTAAACGTATATGTTGTTCTCGAGCATGACAGGGACGCCATCGGCAGTACGCACGCGCTCAACGCAGATCAAGTCAGTTCCAACGGGAACACCAAAGAACTGTGCTTCGGTGGAATCCGCCGGCAGCATCTTTCTCGAAATGACACACGCCCCCGGTTCCATTCCGTTAACGCGGCATGCGTCCGAAAAACTCTGGACGTCATCCTTCTGGCGAATCTTGCGCTTGAGCTTGGGGGCATTGACAAACGTGCCTTTCCCCTGTCGCTTCGTTAGATAACCCTGTTGGACGAGCTCCTCAATAGCGCGTCGCACGGTAACGCGGCCAACTTTATAGCTCTCAGCCAATTCGAATTCGTTGGGTATCCGCGCACCTGCCTTGTAGGCACCGGAGTTGATTTCGTTTTTGATGATATCGATAACCTGTTGGTACAGCGGTATCGCTGCTTTACCGTCAGTTAGCCCTTCAGTCGGTGGCATATACCCTCTCCAAGCACAATTAAGTCTAAAGCGGGCCCAAGGGCATTCAGCAAGCCCTTAAGCCCGCATTAGCATTAAGTATGCTTGCTGCCGCACCAAAATGTCGGGTATTTACTCATCTGACCCGAAAAACGCGCAACTACCGCGCTCCTAAGAAAGCTCCAGCAGTTCCGGCAGCTGGTCGATAATCTTGTCCGCGGCATCCTGGCTAAAGCCAAAGCGTTCCTCGCGCTTGGCAATGACTGTCAGGCCAGCTCGTTTGCCGGCAGTGATGCCAGGCACCGAATCCTCGACGCAGCAGCAGCGATTCGCGGGCAGCCCCAGCAGGTCCAGCGCATGCAGGTAGATGTCGGGCTCGGGCTTGCTCTCCTTAAACTGCTCGCCGCTCACCACATACTCAAAGGCATCCGACAGCCCGCATGCATTGAGCACTTCCTCGATGCTATCCATGGGCGACGAGCTAGCAAGCGCCACGCGAACGCCGCGGCGCGGCAGCTCTCGAATCGTATCCACGGCGCCTGGGTTAATCAAAGTCTGATAGTCGCGCGGACGTTTATGCGCCCACTCATCCCAACGGGCCAACGCCTCCTCGCCAGTAAAACGTCCCTTACCGGCACGCTCAAACCAATCGACCAGCATGTGGAGAAAGAACTGATGCGAGGTACCGACCTGCCCGTTCAACTCCTCTTGGGTCAGGTTCAACCCAAGCTCCTTGGCAAACGCGGCGGTCTCGCCCAGGTAGTAATACTCGGTATCGACAATCACGCCGTCCATGTCAAAGATAACGGCGTCGAACGGAAATGCGGACACGGCACCCTCCCCAACAAAAGGGCGCCCGCAAGCGGACGCCCGAACTATGCACTATCGGCGATTCTAACCCAGCAGCTTATCCAACGCCACCGCAATGCCATCTTCGTTGTTATTGGCGGTCACCATCTGAGCAACTGCCTTAACCTCATCGACGGCGTTGCCCATGGCAACACCGGTGCCGGCCCACTCAATCATGGACTTGTCGTTCTGGCCGTCGCCAAACGAGACGACCTCGCTGGCATCGATGCCGAGCTTGGGCAGGGCACCCTCGAGCGCACGGGCCTTATCGATACCGGGCGCCGTGTACTCAAAATACCAGTCGGCCGTAAACATGCCCGAAAGCGTCTGCTTAAAGGGCGCATACATCTCCTCGTAATGCGCCTGCAGGTAGGCCGGATCGCCCGCCGTCAGCAGCTTGTCCACGGGATAAGCATCCACGACCTCATGCAAGCTCTCGACCTCACGGATCTTAAGGTCGCAGGCATCGCGCTCATACTTGACAATATTCTTCTGCGAGCCGTCAGGCAGCGTGATCATGCAATGGTACGAGTCCTCGACGTGCAAATCGCGACCGAGCGAAATCATAGAGATCACGTCAAAATTACGCAGGTAATCAATCAGGCGATGCAATTCGTCGGTTGGCATAGCCTGATCGAACAGCACCTCATCGGTCTGAGCGTCGACCACATGCGCGCCATTAAAGGCAACCAGCAGACCGTCATGGTTTTGAAGGTTGAGCTCCTGCGCCAAGGCGTGCAGCCCCCATGCGGGACGACCCGAAGCCAAGATGAGCTTAATACCCGATTCCTGCGCCGCGAGCAGTTTCTCGCGCGTACGCGGGCTGATGACCTTTTGGTCGTTGGTGAGCGTACCGTCGATATCCATTGCGATGGCTTTGATTGCCATATGTGCCTCCCTGTCATTGAGCAACCTTGTCTGAGCCATCATACAGAACACCCACGGCGGCGCTGTTTGCAACGGGAAAAATGTCATATTGTCCCAAACATGAACGGCGCGCCTTCGACGATTGCGATGCCCGTCGAGGTGCCTCCCGATACATTCCATTCTATCCAGATAGCAAAGGGCCCGCATCCCAACGGATACGGGCCCTTGTCGGCCATTCGTTAGCTTTCGCAGCAAATCCTACTTGCGGTGTGCGCGGTAGAACTCGATGAGCGCCTGGGTCGAAGCGTCCTGCTCGGCCTTGGCGGCGTCGTCGTGGAAGGCCGGGGTGATCTGCTTGGCAAGCTGCTTGCCCAGCTCGACGCCCCACTGGTCGTAGGAGTCGATACCCCAGACCGTGCCCTCGACAAACGTGATGTGCTCGTACAGGGCGATGAGCTCGCCGAGTGCGAACGGGGTCAGCGTGTCGCCGAAGATCGAGGTCGTCGGACGGTTGCCCTCAAAGCAGCGGGCCGGGACGATCTGCTCGGGCGTGCCCTCGGCGCGCACCTCATCGGCCGTCTTACCAAAGGCGAGTGCCTTGGTCTGGGCCAGGAAGTTGCCCAGGAACAGCTCGTGGACATCCTGGCCGCTGTCGGTTGCGGGGTTGGCAGTGTTGGCGAAAGCGATAAAGTCGGCCGGGACCACCACGGTGCCCTGGTGCAGCAGCTGGTAGAAGGCGTGCTGACCGTTGGTGCCGGGCTCGCCCCAGAAGATCTCACCGGTGTCGGAGGTCACGGCGCTGCCGTCCCAGCGGACATGCTTGCCGTTGGACTCCATGGTGAGCTGCTGCAGGTAGGCCGGGAAACGGTGCAGGTACTGGCAGTACGGAAGCACGGCATGGCTCTTGGAACCGAAGAAGTTGACGTACCAGACGTTGAGCAGGCCCATCAGCGCGACGGCATTGTTCTCGAGCGGGGTATTGCAGAAGTACTCATCGATAGCATGGAAGCCCTCGAGGAACTGCTGGAAGCGCTCGGGGCCGAGCACGACGATCAGCGACAGGCCCACGGCGGAGTCGACGGAGTAGCGGCCGCCGACCCAGTTCCAGAAGCCGAAGGCGTTGGCGGGGTCGATACCGAAAGCCTCGACCTTCTCGAGTGCGGTGGAAACGGCGACGAAGTGCTTGGCAACGGCGTCGGCGTTCTGCTCATCGGAACCGTCGATGGCGCCCTGAGCCTTGAGCTGCTCGAGCATCCAGGTCTTGACCTCGCGGGCGTTGGTGAGGGTCTCAAGCGTGGTGAAGGTCTTGGAGACGATGATCACGAGCGTGGTCTCGGGATCGAGGCCCTTGAGCTTCTCTGCCTGATCGTTGGGGTCGATGTTGGAGATATAGCGGCAGTCTATACCGGCGTCGGCATAGGGACGCAGGGCCTCGTAAGCCATGACCGGACCCAAATCGGAGCCGCCGATGCCGATAGACACCAGGTGCTCGATCTTCTTGCCGGTAACGCCCTTCCACTCACCGGAGCGCACGCGCTCGGCGAAGGCATACATGCGATCGAGGACCTCGTGCACGTCGGCGACGACATCCTGGCCGTCGACGATAAGCTGGCCCTTCTCGCTTGCCGGACGGCGCAGCGCGGTGTGCAGGACGGCGCGGTCCTCGGTGGTGTTGATGTGCTCGCCGGAGAACATGGCGTCGCGGCGCTCCTCGAGCTTCACCTCGCGGGCAAGATCGCACAGCAGCTTGACGGTCTCATCGGTCACCAGGTTCTTGGACAGATCGAAGTGCAGGTCACCGGCGTCAAAGCTCAGCTTGTTCACGCGCTCGGCATCGGCGGCGAACCAGGCCTTGAGGTCGATACCTTCAGCCTCGAGCTTCTCCTGATGAGCCTCGAGCGCCTTCCAAGCGGCAGTCGACGTAGCATCGATAGGTGCGGCAACAGTTGCCATAGAGTCCTCCTCAGCATACGGGCGCACGCCTCCATGCGCCCGGACATTCAGATGCCACTATTCTAGCGCAGGTCAAGACTATAATCAGCGAGCGTTGCCAATCGGCCCCCAAACGGCAACCGACCAAAAAGGGACAGGTTTATTTTGGCAGGTCAAACGCTTTACCTACCAAAATAAACCTGTCCATTCCTGGCAGGTTTTGACGGTGTCCGCGCAAGCAGGTATTATCGAACAGGTATTCGATAAGAACATGTGTTTGATGGGAGGACGCGTGGGGCACGAGCAGCATACCTATATCTGCATCGACCTTAAGACGTTTTACGCCAGCGTCGAGTGTGTCGACCGCGGGCTCGACCCACTCACCACGTGCCTGGTCGTTGCCGATGAATCGCGCGGACGCGCGACCATCTGCCTCGCCATCACGCAGGCCATGAAAGACCTCGGGATACACAACCGCTGCCGTCTGTTCGAGATTCCTGACGGCATCGACTACATCAAGGCCATACCGCGCATGCAGCACTACATGGAGGTGTCGGCGAAAATCTACGGCATCTATCTGGAATATGTGAGCCCGCAAGACATTCACGTCTATTCAATCGACGAGTGCTTTATCGACGTGACGCCCTATCTAGACCTCTACCACACCGATGCCGAAGGGTTCGCCTGCATGTTGCGCGACGAGGTCCTCGCGCGCACCGGCATCACGGCCACCGTCGGTATCGGCCCCAACCTATTCCAGGCTAAAGTAGCGCTCGATATTACCGCAAAGCACGTACCCAGCCGCATCGGCATACTCGATAACGAAACCTTTCGCAAGGAGATCTGGCCGCATCGACCCATCACCGACATCTGGGGTATCGGCCCCGGTGTGGCAGCCCGGCTCGAAAAGTACGGCGTCTACGACCTGATGGGTGTCGCCGCGCTCGACGAAAACCTGCTATACGATGAGCTCGGCGTCAATGCCGAGTATCTGATCGACCACGCCTTTGGGCGTGAGCCAACAACTATCGCCGATATCCAAGCTTATCGCCCGCAAGCGACCTCGACCACCACGGGGCAAGTGCTCTCGAAGGGCTATGCCTACGAGCAGGCCTACACCGTCTTGCGCGAAATGGTCGATGCCGCCGTGCTGGATTTGATCGACAAGCACGTGGTGTGTGACAGCATCTCGCTCTTTGTGGGCTACGCGAGCGAGCGAGCCGACATACGCCGGCTCGATGCCAGCGGCACAGCACAATATGTAGACGGATGCGGGCACCTGCGCTCAAGCACGTCGAGCATCGAACCCGCCGCGACCGCCGGTCCCGAACTCGCCCCCCGTGCGCCCAAGCCCGTCCAGCACGATGACGAACGGCGGCGCCTGGTGCGCGAGGCGCAGGCAATCGATGGCATCTTTGTAGGAGAACATGGCGGCAAACCGCGTGGTGGCTATGCCGCGCTCTTCGCGCACTCTAACGCCTCGCGTAAGCTGCCCGAGCGCACCAATTCGTTTAAGAAGATCATGGGTTATTTCGATGAGCTCTGGGCACAGACGGTCGACCCCAAACGACCGATCAAGCGCATCAACCTGGGATTTGGCAACCTCATGCCCGAGGAATTTGCCACCGTCAATCTGTTCAGCGACGTCGAGGCCGACGAGCGCGAACGCGACCTGGCGCGCGCCGTCCTGGCCGTAAAAGGCAAGTACGGCAAGAACGCCCTAGTCAAAGGATTGAGCCTTACCGCTGGTGCCACCGCACGCGAGCGCAACGATCAGGTAGGAGGGCATCGTGCCTAAGCCCCAACAACAACCGATGCGGCCGCCGACACCATTTGAGCGCCTGGCGGACCCCGAGGGAAGACGCCGCTCCGCCGACCCCAAACTCACCGCCAACGGTGCCGTTCGCGCCGGCCGTGCCGCGCAGTTTATGCCCTTCGCCGCTCTCACGGGATACTACGAGCTCGTACGTAAGCAAGAAATCACTGTTGAGCCCAAATGCGAACTCACGGAAGAAAAAGCCCTCGAGCTTTCGAAAAAGCTCGAGGGCCTCAAACGCGGCGACTTGGTGCGCGTCACCTATTACGATACATACGGCTATCGCGCTCGCACGGGCATCCTTGACGAAGTGCTCCCCGCCTTCAAACTGCTCAAGCTCAAGGATATCGCCATCGACTTCGACGACATCCAAGACATCGAACTGCGCGGACGAGCCTAGCCAAGGAAGCGCATCCAGGGCGGCGCTTACAGCGTCATGACGTAGTAGCCCGCGTCTTTCACGGCCGTCTCGAGGACACCGCGATCAACCGGACGCTTAGAGCGCACGCGTGCCGTGTGGTCCGCATACGTCACCGTTGCCCACACGCCATCCAGCGCATTGAGGGCATTGGCTACGTTCTGAGCGCAGCCGTCACAGCTCATGCCGCCGATGAGCAGCTCATCGCTATAGGGATAGTGTGACGCATCGGTATCCGTCACAACAACCTTTTTGGCCTTCTTGCCGCTCGCACCATCGCTGCAACAACTCTTCCCGTGTGTCGAAGCGGCAATGCGACGCAGTCCAAAAAACATGCCGACGGCAATGACGGCCAGCACGATGAGATTCGCAGGGTTGAGCAAGTCACTCATGCGTTCCCCTTTCAAGTAGCCCTATCCAGATACCCCCATGGGGTGTCCCCATCTTAACCCAAAACCATGTCCGTTCGATCAATTAGTTTCCCTTTTCTTACTTTTTAGTTGACCAGGGCTTACTTTCGTGTATAAGTTTTCCTAGGCTAACAGTTTAGATCCGTAAGGAGCGCCGTGACTCGAACCATTGACATCCCAACATACCAAACGGCTGTCGTGCGCAACTGCTCCCCTACGCTCGCAGGTATCAAGCCGGCTTCGCTCTTTACCTATCCCGGCGTTTACGCCAACCAAAACGGAAAATCCGGCGCCGCCCATATCGAAGAGCGACGCTCTCGCCTGCTCGCCGTCATAGCCCAATGCAACCGCGAGCTCCAGCCACTCGGGATCCACATGAGCGTTTTGGTCTGGCGCCCCTGCGGAGCGCTCATCTATGTGTACCGCCCTGCGGACCTCATGCGATACCTCTCCGACCCCCGCGCTACGACGGCACTTGCCGCCGAAGGTTACGATGTCCACAACCTGTCCGCGTCTCTGGTGCATCTCGCCGCGCGCATCACGCTGGCAAGCAGCAATGCCGCAGAAAGCGCCTATGACGGCAACGTCTGCGCACTCGCGCGAAATAGGCACTGCGATACGGGGTGCATGTGCGAGTTTCCCCACGAAATTGGCTATTTTTTGGGCTATCCCTACGAAGATGTCCATCAGTTTATCGTCCAGCGCGGCGAAAACTATAAGGTCTTTGGCGCATGGAAGGTATACACAAACGTTGAGCAGGCGCTCACGACCTTCGATTCCTATCGCGCATGCACGCAATGCCTCACCTACATCTATCAACAGGGCTGCACCCTGGGACAACTTGTCCAGGCAACCCGATAGAACGTACAAACCGCGGCAAGCGCCGCACGACCGAAAGGACAAAACATGAGCAAGATCGCCGTCGTCTATTGGAGCGGTACGGGCAACACCGAGGCCATGGCCAACTTCGTCGCCGAGGGCGCGACGTCAGCCGGAGCCGAGACAGAGGTCATCTCCTGCGCCGACTTCTCCGCCGACAAGGCCGCCGGCTATGACGCCTTCGCCTTCGGCTGCCCCGCCATGGGCTCCGAAGAGCTTGAGTACGACGAGTTCCAGCCGATGTGGGACGAAGTCAAGGAAATTCTCGGCGAGAAGAAGGTCGTTCTTTTTGGTTCCTACTCGTGGGCCGAGGGCGAATGGATGGACAACTGGAAGGCAGACGCCGACGAGGCGGGTGTCAACGTCGTCGATTCCGCAATCTGCTTCGACGCCCCCGATGACGAGGGCGAGGCCGCCTGTCGCGCCCTTGGAGCCGAGCTGGCTTAACACGCCACGGGCCGACAAAGCCGAGTCACGACAATACGCATACGTGTCCTAACAAAAACGGGGGCTGGATCCACATCCAGCCCCCGTTTCCTGTAACGCAAATTGCGTTAACCGACTATGAGATATTGCCCAAAAACGCCTTGGTGCGCTCGCTCTTGGGATGGTCGAAGACCTCACTCGGCGTGCCCTCTTCCACGATAACGCCGCCGTCCATAAAGACGACGCGATCGGCAACGTCGCGTGCAAAGCCCATCTCGTGCGTCACGACGATCATGGTCATGCCGTCGCGGGCCAGATCGCGCATAACGCCCAATACATCGCGGACGAGCTCAGGATCGAGCGCCGACGTGGCCTCGTCAAAGAGCATCACGTGCGGATTCATCGACAGGGCGCGGGCGATGGCCACGCGCTGCTGCTGACCGCCCGAAAGCTGACTCGGCATAAAATCGATGCGCTCGGCCAGGCCGACCTTGGTCAGCTCCTCGATGGCAATCTTCTCGGCCTCTTCCTTGCTGCGCTTGAGCACCTTTTGCTGCGCAAGCATGACGTTCTTTTTGACCGACAGGTGCGGGAACAAGTTGAACTGCTGAAACACCATGCCCAAGTGCGTACGCACCTTATTGAGGTCAACGCCCTTGGCGCACACATCCACGCCCTCGACGACAATCGAACCACTCGTGGGCTCCTCGAGACGGTTAATGCAGCGAAGCATCGTCGACTTGCCCGAACCCGAAGGGCCCAGGACTACGACGACCTCGCCCTTGTGCACATCAAGGTCGATGTCGCGCAGGACCACGTTATCGCCAAAGGCCTTCTGGAGATTCTTGATGCTGACGACGACCTCGTTCGAGTTATTGGTTTCGCCCATAATAGAACCTCCTTACAGACCAGCGATATGGTCGGCGGGCGTCGCGACAACCTGTCCGGCGCTCTTGGTGGGACGCTTCTTTTTGGTTTCGGCCGTACCCAGCAGCCTCGCCTCGAGACCGCTCACCAAGCGCGCAAGCGGCAGGGTAATGACCAGATAGAACAGGGCGGCAACCACATACGGCGTAATGGAGCCCGTCGTTGCCACGATGGTGCGGGCGTTCATGACGATCTCGACCACGCCCACGGCGGCGAGCAGCGACGTATCCTTGTAGAGCAGGATAAACTCGCTGGTCAGCGTAGGCAGGACATTGCGGAACGTCTGCGGAATCATAACGTAGAGCAGCGTCTGGAAGGCATTCATACCCAGCGAACGAGCGGCCTCGTTCTGGCCCTTGGGGATCGATTGAATACCGGCACGGAAAATCTCGCACAGATACGCAGACGAGTTCATGGCCATGACGATAACGCCCAAGACGTAGTCGTCCACCTTGACGCCGGCAAGCGGCAGGCCAAAGAATGCAATATAGATCTGCAGGAACGCCGGCGTACCGCGGATGACATTCACGTAGATGCCGGCAAGGCAACGCAGGATGCGCGATTTGGATATGCGCATAAGCGACAGGGCAAAGCCAAAGGGGATCGCCAGCGGAAACGCCACGAGCACGATCGAGAGCGACATAAGGAAGCCCTTGAAGACGATCGGCAGGCTCTGGACCAAAATGACCGGGTTCAGGAACAGGCGAAGGAACATGTTGGAATTCCATGCCTCGACCCACGGCTGTTCCTTAAGGTCGGCCAGGAAGTTATCGAACGCCGTCACGCCCTTAATCTCGACGGAAGGAATCTTGGAAATCTTCTTGGTCGAACCGTCGGCGAGCGTATAGGTTCCGCTAAAGGCCTCATCGCCGCCCTCGACGGGGAACGTCACGCCGTAAACCTCGACACGGAAAAAGCCGCCGGCAGGCGCCGTCTCGCCAAAGTCGATCTTGAGCGTCTGGCCGTCAGCCTTGCACGTGGGCTTCATGGGCGTACGATCCATGAGGTCCTCGCCCGAGAGCATCGTCAATCGCGTGTCATCGGTACCAAACGTTGTGCCGTCGACAAACGTCAGAGAAAGACCGCTCAGCTCCTCGTCGGCATCGGCCTGAACTTCCCAGGTAATGCGCGTCTCGGTGCCGCCGACCACAGCGCTGCCCGAACCGGTGTTGGGTCGGGCGGTAATCTTTGCGGTCTCAAGCGCCTGGGCGGTCGTGGGCGCATATGCCCCCACGCACACCAGCGCGAGCGCCACGGCCATGGCGCAGGCTAGCTTTTGGAGCAAGGCGGGCAGTGGAAAACGCTGCTCCGCAGCCCCTTTGTTCAGTCGAGACAAGGTGGCTCCCATCGTAGAAGTTGCCGGCAAAACGAGACGGAAACACTCTCCGTCAAGAGAAGCGCAAAGGCCCTCTCCGCCAAAACGGAAAGGGCCCGCGCGCAATCAAGTAGCTATTTTACTTGATGTTGTACTTAGCCATGAGGGCGTCGACGGTACCGTCGTCAGTCAGGTCCTTGATGGCCTGGTTGATGTCGTCCTTGAGCTTGGTGTTGCCCTGGTTGATGGCGATGGCGTACTCCTCGCCGGTGCTGACCTGCTTGATGGTCTGGCAGGTGTTGAACTGCTCGGCGGTCAGCTGGCTGGCAACGGAGCGGTTGGTGACTACGGCGTCGCCCTTATCGGACTGCAGGGCGCTGAAGCACTCGGTGGCGTCCTTGTAGGGGACAATCTTGGCCTTGGGGAAGTTCTCCTGGGCAAAGGCCTCGGCGGTCGAGCCAGACTGGACGATGATGGTGGCGTCGGCGTTGTTGAGCTTCTCGCTGAAGTTGTCGGCCGTGATGTCGGTGTTATCGACCTTGGTCACGATAGCCTGATCGTCCATGTAGTAGGAATCGGAGAAAGTGACTTCCTTCTCACGCTCGGGCGTGTCGGTGATAGCCGCGATGGCGACGTCGTACTTGGCGCCCGAAGCAACGCCGGGGACGAGCGTGTCAAAATCATTGTTGACATACTCGACATCCAGACCCAGCTTATCGCCGATAGCCTTAATGAGTTCAAGGTCAAAGCCCTGGTAGTCGCCATTGTCATCCTTGTACTCAAACGGAGCGTACTCGGCAGAGGTGCCGACGGTCAGCGTACCGTCCTTGACGAGCGCGTACTCCTTGGAACCGTCGACCTTCTCGACCTTAGCGTCGTCAGAGCTGCTGGAACTGGCATCAGAACCAGAGGTGGCGTTGGACGAGCCGCAGCCCGTCAGAGCGAGGGCGAGCGCCATAGCACCCGTGGCGGCAAATGCGCCAAGCTTCTTCAGCTTCATAATCAGTCTCCTTCCAATGACCCCACGTGATTCAGGGGTCTGCAAAAACTGAGGGTTATTATGCACCCGCTTGGAAGAATCCGCAATTAGAAAACTGATTGAAACAAACCCATAACGTGAATGGAGCACTCCACTTTATGACAGTCATCACTGCTGCAATGACCTTAACAATTTGATTTCAGCCGCATAACCTGCAAGTTCGTTCGGTGTCTCCAAAATGAATGGCAATGCGCGCAAGCGGCCATTCGATACAATATTCTGCATAACCTGCATACCGCCGCCAAACTCTTCGCTACCCAGGTAGCCCTTACCGATGCATTCGTGGCGGTCCTTATGGGCGCCGCAGGGGTTCTTGGAGTCATTGATATGCACGGCGCGCAGGCGCTCGATACCCACCACACGATCGAACTCGTCGAGCACGCCTTCAAGATCGTGGACGATGTCGTAGCCGGCGTCATTCACATGGCAGGTGTCCAAGCAAACGCCCAACTTGGCCGACAGCTCGGGGCACTTGTCGGCAACGCCCTGGATGATGAGCGCCAGCTCCTCAAAGCTGCGGCCCACCTCGGTGCCCTTGCCGGCCATGGTCTCGAGCAGCACCGTCGTCTGCTGGCCCTCAAACATCACCTTGCACAGAGTTTCGACGATCATCTGAATGCCAGCGTCGGAGCCCTGCCCCACATGCGCACCGGGATGGAAGTTGTAGTAGTTGCCGGGCAGTGCCTCCATGCGCCGCAGGTCCTCTGCCATGGCCTCCAGGGCAAACTCGCGCGCCCGCTCTTTGGCCGAGCAGGGGTTATAGGTATACGGAGCATGAGCCACGAGCGGACCAAAATCGTTTTGCTCCATAAGCTCGCGCAGGGCTGCCACGTCATCCATGTCAAGGTCTTTCGCCTTGCCGCCGCGCGGGTTGCGCGTAAAGAATGCAAAGGTATTGGCGCCAATGGACAGCGCCGTCTCCCCCATCGCCCGATAGCCCTTCGTCGTGGATAGGTGACACCCGATCGTCAGCATCCCCAGCTCCCCCTCATCTGTTGCGGTGAAATAGTTCCTGTCGATGCCCTATTCTGCCGCAAACAGGAACTATTCCACCGCAAGTTATAAAAGGGTCATGAGGAGCGCGTTTTGCCGAAGGCCTTAAGCGCCGCCGTCACGGGGCCGGGCTGAAAACGGCGGCGTACGGCGTCCAAGCGCCCGGGGATATCGATGTGCTGCGGACAATGCCGCGCGCATTTGCCGCATTTGACGCAATTGCTCACCAACTTGGGCTCGCTTGTGCGCACCGCGCTCGCCGTAAAGTACTGCGATAGACCCGTAAACCAGCTGTGCGCATAGCTTGCGTTGTAGGCGGCAAAACACCCAGGGATATTGATGCCTTTAGGGCACGGCATGCAATAGCCACATCCCGTGCAGGGCACGCGATTCGATTTTTCAAACTCCGTCAGCACGTGCGCGATGGCATCGAGCTGAGTAGCTGTCATCGAATCCGGCAGGGCTCGGTCAGCCAGCGCCGCGTTCTCATCCACTTGCGCGGTATCGGTCATACCCGAAAGCAGCATCGTCACCTGAGGATGATTCCACACCCACGAAAGCCCCCAGGCGGCAGGAGTGCGCAAATGCGGGTCACGGGCGCCATCGAGCACGGCGCGGGCCCGCGGCGGTAACTTGCCCGCTAGACGACCGCCCAGCAGCGGCTCCATCACAAACACCGCGAGCCCGCGCTCCGCAGCCGCCATGAGCCCTGCCGTTCCCGCTTGGTAGCGCTCGCCGGCATAGTTGTACTGGATCTGGCAAAAATCCCAATCGTACGCGTCAAGCATCGTCAGAAAATCCGCCGCGCTGCCGTGATACGAAAAACCAATCTGGCGAATGCGCCCCGCCGCCTTTTGACGCGCAATCCAGTCCTCGATGCCCAGCGCCACCACACGTTCCCACTGAGCGGGCGAGGTGATGTTGTGCATAAGGTAATAGTCGATATGGTCGGTCCGCAGCCGACGCAGCTGCTCATCAAAGAAACGGTCGAAATCCCCCGTGCATACACACGAGGCGTGCGGCAACTTAGTCGCCAGCAACACCCGGTCGCGCAGCCCCAAGCGCTCAAGCGAGGCGCCCACGCACACCTCATTACCGGGATAGAGGTACGCGGTATCCAGATAATTAATCCCCTGCTCCACCGCACGGGAGATGATGGCATCGGCTGTCTTCGCATCCGGATGGCCCGGCGCACCGGGAAACCTCATACAGCCCAGGCCCAGAGCAGATATTCGGTTACCACTTTTGGAGTCAACGCGGTATTGCACGGACCCTCCCTTCGCCATCAGCGCTCGGCAAGGCGAAACACAATGGTCACGCGGCCGAAACATCGTGGAATCGCAATCGAGAACGTATCGTAACGCAGCAGAAATCGAGCTGTCACGGCACCGCATTAACATCAGCAAAAAGCCCGATGAAAGGAGCCACCCATGCCCGCGCTCGACCTTTGGAACCTCGCATCCCAGCTCAAAAGTACCGATTATCGCTGGGTTGACCTCACCCACACGCTCTCGTGCGACACCCCGCACTGGTTTGGCTTTGAGCCGTGAGTTCCCATGCGTTTGTTTTTCTAAATACGGCTATCCGGCACACGCAACATGCTCCGGCAACACCAGAGTTGAGGCTAACTTTAAGACCCCACGATCTCGTCCTCATCATCGCGACAAAGGACGACGCCGGCGCTTCCCAGCGCAGCGACAGCAATCAGAGCCCCCACAACGACAGGAGCAGCTCCGCACGAGCCCTGCATGCCCGCGACAAGCGCGGCCGTAGGACCAAGACAACCCAGTGCAAGTGCGACGGCGGCAATAGCGATATCTCGAGCGTTCATGGGACCACTTCCTCCACGGGAAAGACCTTGCTTCTCATGACTTAGTGTGCCCCGCGCCCATATGCCCAACGTAGTGCCACGGTAAGGGCTCTGTTAACCCAAGCGCATATATAAAACAGGCGCCTTTACGTTGCCCGAAAGCTCGGTAAAGACGCCCGTCAGTCGCATCAAATCGGTGCCGAAAGATTACCAACCGGTGTAGTAATCGGTAGTTCCGGCTGCGCAGCCCGAATCGTAGACCTTGCACTCGCCCTTAGAGCCCGTAAAAGTCGAGCCCTGGGCCTTATCGCCCGCAGCCACGACGTAGTAGCCGTCAGAATCACGCCAAAAGCCCTCGGAATCCTGCGTCCACTCGCCCGTGCGGTGATGGTACAACACATTGCTGCTGTAGTAGGTCTCACGGCGGCCATTGTAGTTGTTAACGCCACCGGAGCGCGTCAGGCCCGAGCCGTTCGCATAGAAAGCAGCGGCAACGTAAGACGAACCGTAACCGGCGTTGTAATACGAAGCCTGAGCGGCCGCGGCCGCGGCCTCGGCGGCCTCAAGCTCAAGCGCCTCGCGCTTAGCATCCTCGAGCGTGGCGCGCAACTCATCGAGCCCGGTCGACTTGGCGTCGACCTCCTCCATCGTCAAAAGGCTGCCCGTGCCGTCAATGCACTCATTAAGCACGGCACGCTCGTCATCGGTGGCGTAGTCGCCATACATGTTCATGATAATTTGGGCGCGAACTTCCAAAGAGTCGCGCTTGGCCTCCATAGAGGCGTTCCACTCCTGCATGGAGCCAAAACCGTCGCCGCGATAATCGACGGGCTGCATCAGCGTCGTCTCGGAGGACGGGGACCCAACCGCGTCGGACAGCGTGGCCGCGTGGGCCTCGGTTGCGCCGGCACCCACCAAAAGCGCCACAGCAAGCGTGGCAGAAAGGGCGGCGGCCTTCGGTTTTCGTGAATCGATCCTCATGTAGCTGGAAACCTCCGTAGTGCGTTTTTGCTGCGTTTAAGCTGCGTGTGATTCGATCGCGCTGCATAGTACCCCGAGCAATTCGCGACCTGCGGTTTTTCTCAAAAGGTGCACGTCATTTGCGTAAAACTCACATTCACTTAACAGGAGTTTTCCATATCTAGATTGGATATTCGACGCTAAAAGACCTGTTTTTTAGGCATTCCTATGCAAAAAGGCGTCTGCGCAAACATTGTTCGCACAGACGCCTTGAGCAGGCATTTTATGCAGTTATACCTATCGAGTCGCAAGGGGTCCTTGCACAAGTCGCCTTACTCGTCCAGCGCGGCGAAGGCCTGCTTCAGATCCCAAATGATGTCCTCGGCGTTCTCGGTACCGATAGAAAGACGGATCGTGGAGGGCGTGATGTTCTGCTCGGCGAGCTCCTCGGCAGAGAGCTGGGAGTGCGTGGTGGTAGCCGGGTGCACGACGAGCGACTTGACGTCGGCCACGTTGGCGAGCAGCGAGAACACCTGCAGATGATCGATGAACTTCCATGCAGCTTCCTGGCCGCCCTTGATCTCGAAGGTGAAGATCGAGGCACCGCCGTAGGGGAAATATTGCTTGTAAAGCTCATGATCGGGGTGCTCAGTCAGGCTCGGGTGGTTCACCTTGGCGACGTGGCTGTCACCAGCCAGGAACTCAACGACCTTCTTGGTGTTCTCGACATGACGGTCAACGCGCAGCGACAGAGTCTCGGTGCCCTGGAGCAGGACCCAGGCGTTGAACGGGCTGATGCAGGCACCCTCGTCACGCAGCAGGATAGCGCGGACATAGGTCGCGAAGGCGGCAGGGCCGGCAGCCTCGGCAAACGAAACACCGTGGTAGGAGGGGTTGGGCTCAGCGATCTGGGCGTACTTGCCACTCGCCTTCCAATCGAAGTTACCGCCGTCGACGATCACACCGCCCAGCGAGGTACCGTGGCCGCCGATGAACTTGGTTGCAGAGTGGACGACGATGTTGGCACCATGCTCCAGCGGACGGAACAGATACGGGGTGCCGAAGGTGTTGTCGACGACAACCGGCAGGCCATGCTTCTTGGCGATCTCGGAGATGGCGTCGATGTTGGGGATGTCGGAGTTGGGGTTACCGAGCGTCTCGAGATAGATGACCGTGGTGTTGTCCTTGATGGCGCCCTCGACCTCGTCCAGGTTATGGGCATCGACGAAGGTGGTCTCGACACCAAACTGGGAGAGCGTGTGCTCCAGCAGGTTGTAGGAACCGCCGTAGATGGTCTTCTGGGCGACCACGTGGTCACCGGCCTGGGCGAGGGCCTGCAGGGTATAGGTGATGGCGGCGGCGCCAGAGGCGACGGCGAGGCCAGCAACGCCGCCCTCGAGCGCAGCGATACGGTCCTCGAAGACGCCCTGGGTGGAGTTGGTCAGACGGCCGTAGATGTTACCGGCGTCGGCAAGACCAAAGCGGTCGGCGGCGTGCTGGGAGTTGCGGAACACATAGCTCGTGGTTTGATAGATAGGCACAGCACGGGAGTCGGATGCAGGATCGGCGCTCTCCTGGCCAACGTGCAGCTGCAGGGTATCGAAACCAAAGGTGTGCTCGGGGTTGTTGATAAACTGGCTCATGATGATCTCCTTGATCGAAGAAAGTAATAAGAGTAAGAGAAGTAAGTCGCTGTCTCCTGATCACGCCGACGGGCGCAAACAGGAGCCCGGCATTCGTCTTGGTAAGCAATTCATATGCGGGCCTCCTTTCGCATCCCGGTTCCTTGGTCGGCTTAATTACCTACCGCCTTTGTGTGTTTTGAATAGTACGAGCATTGTTTTGCTCGGTCAATCACTTAAAAGCGCTAACTTGTTATCGGTTTTTTAGATAGCTATCGAAAGGATGGGCGCCGATGACCCTCCAGCAACTTCGTTTTTTGATCGCCGTGGCAGAGTCCGGATCGATCAACGCCGCAGCCCAGCGCCTTTATACGGCACAGTCCAACATCTCAAACGCTGTCAAAAGCCTGGAACAGGAGCTCCATCTGGAGATCTTTACGCGCTCCAGCCGCGGCGTCACGCTCACCAACGACGGCACCGAGCTATTGGGCTATGCGCGCCAGGTCGTAGAGCAGGCCGACATGCTCGAGGCACGCTACGAGGACGGCGGCACACCCCAGGCGCGCCTTGCCGTCTCGGCCCAGCACTACGCTTTTTCGGTCAAGGCCTTTGTCAACGTCGTCGAGCGCTGCCGCGACAGTAAGTTTGAGTTCATCATGCGCGAGACCACCACCTCGCAGATCATCGACGACGTCCGCGCATTTCGCAGCGATATCGGCATTCTGTACCTGGATGACTTTAACGCCCGCGTTCTGCAGAAGGCCTTCGCCGATGCCCGCGCAAGCTTCCATCCCCTCTTCGACGCGACGGTCCACGTCTTCGTTAGCGAACGCCACCCGCTCGCACGCCGCCCTCAGCTGTCCCTTGCCGACCTCACGCCCTATACGCGCTACAGCTTTGAGCAGGGAACCTCAAACTCCTTCTATTACGCCGAGGAACCTTTTAGCTATATCCCTTGCGACCGCAACATACGAATCTCGGACCGCGGAACACTTACTAACTTACTTATCACGTCGAACGGTTACACCCTGTCGACCGGTGTCCTTTCCAATGAAATGCAGTGGGGTATGGCATCGATCCCGTTAGCAGACGCCCCAACGATGCACGTAGGATATATCATGCACGACGAGCGCAAGCCCTCTCCTCTCTTGCGGCAATACCTCGACGAGCTCAACCGCATCATCCATGCCAACTAACTGTCGGAAGACGGGATAGAAATCGTAAATTGCTAGCCCCCGGCAGGCATGGCGCTACAATGGTCACTCACATGAAACACACTCAACGAAAGGAAGCCCGTGAAGGTCATCATCTATACCGACGGCTCGGCCCGATCAAATCCGGGACGCGGCGGCTACGGCGCCGTGCTCAAATACACCAACCCCGCCGGCAAGACCTTTACCTCCGAGCTTTCGCGCGGCTACGCCAAGACCACCAACAACCGCATGGAGCTCATGGCCGTTATCGTGGCGCTCGAGGCACTCAACCGCCCCTGCGAGGTCGAAGTCCATTCCGATTCGCAGTACGTCGTCAACGCCTTTAACAAGCACTGGATCGACGGCTGGAAAAAGCGCGGGTGGAAAACTGCCAACAAGCAGCCCGTCAAGAACCGCGACCTGTGGGAGCGTCTGCTTGCCGCAAAGAGCAAGCATAAGGTGGAGTTCATCTGGGTTAAGGGTCACGCCGGCCACGAGCTCAACGAGCGCTGCGATGAGCTCGCCACCACGGCGGCCGACGGCAGCGACCTCGATATCGACGCCGGCTTTAACGAGAGCGACCTGTAATAGCGTTTTCGCGCAGCTTTATATCTCCACGCGCTACACTCATCCTGTAGACCAAACAACGCAAGGGAGACGTATGCTGCGTATAGCGACCATCGGCACATCCATGATCACCGACGACTTTATCCAAGTCGTCAACGCCAACGACCAAGCCGTGTTTGTGG
The DNA here is from genome assembly GCA_900541695.1 of uncultured Collinsella sp. Lineage (GTDB taxonomy): Bacteria > Actinomycetota > Coriobacteriia > Coriobacteriales > Coriobacteriaceae > Collinsella. The sequence continues at coordinate 211,129 of UQKL01000001.1, forward strand.
GCACGCTTTCACGCGATGCCAATCGCGGTGCTGCCTTTACCGCCGAGCACGGCGGCGAGCGTAACTTCACCGCGCTTGACGAGCTTGCGTCCGCCGACGACGTCGACGCCGTCTACATCGGCAGCCCCAATGCGCTCCACTACGAGCAGGCGCTCGCCTGTATCGCCGGCGGCAAGCACGTTATCGTCGAAAAGCCCTTCTGCGCCACCGAGGCCCAAGCGTTCGAGGTCTTCCGTGCTGCCGAGGCAGCAGGCGTCGTGGCCCTCGAGGCCATGCGTCCCCTCCATGACCCCGCTTTCCACGCCGTCGAGGACGCCCTGGGCGAGATCGCGCCCATTCGCCGCGCCTCACTGCGCTTTGGCAAGTATTCTTCGCGCTACAACGAGGTTCTCGCGGGGCGCGCCACCAATATCTTCGACTGCAATATGGCATCGGGTTCCCTCATGGACATTGGCGTCTACACCGTCGAGCCCATGGTCGAGATTTTCGGCATGCCCTCTGGTCTCACCAGCATGACCACGCTGCTCGACCCCTCAACGCAAGAGCTCACGCACGGCCCCATCGACGGCTGCGGTTCCATCCTCGCCAGCTACGGCGGTGGCCGGATCTCCGTCGAGCTCGCGCACTCCAAAATTACGAATGACCTGCTGCCCTCGCAGATCGAAGGCGAGCGTGGCACTATCAAGATCGACCATCTGTCCACGCCCCGCAACGTCCGCATCGACTATCGCGGCGACGTCGTACGCGGCTCGGCGACCGAGGCACCGCGCGAACAGGGAGACAACGGCCGCGCGCTCGACCTGCCCAAATCGAGCAACACTATGGAATACGAACTCGCAGACTTTATCACCGCCATCGGCGGCATCGATAACGTTAAGGAAGAGATCTGGGAGACCCCGGCGGGACGCCACGAGCTCGGCCACTACCGCGATGTCACGCTCGTCTCGCTGCGCATCATGGATGCCGTACGTCAGCAGGCCGGCATTACCTTCCCCGCCGATTCAGTCAAGCAGGCCTAGCGATGGGCCTCTTCGATACGTTCTTCTCCAGCGTCACCGGCGGCAGTCGAGAGCCTCAAAAACCATCAAACATCGAGCTCGAGCTGCGCCGCAGGCTTACTGTGCTCGCAAGCGACGAGGCCACTCAAGACACTCCCCTGCGCTACTTCCTGCACTGGACGGGGCAAGTCCAAGGCGTTGGTTTTCGCTTTACCAACACCAACCTCGCGCAGGCACGCGCACTCACCGGCTGGGTGCGTAACATGGAAGACGGCTCCGTCGAGATGGAGATACAGGGGGCTCCGGCAAACATCCTATCTCATCTCGAGGCGCTTCATGCCTCCTACGAGCGCATGGGAACGCGTTTTCGCCTCGCAGACGCCCAGGCCCGAGCCCCACTTACCAATGAAGACGGTTTCAGTCCTCGTTATTAGTATTGTGTGCTAAATACGGTATCATTTACCTACGACCGTTGATAGAAAAGAGGCGAGGCGCATGGCGGTGCAAAGAAGAAACACCAAGCAGCGGAAGCTGGTTCTTGACGCCGTGCGCCAAAGCTATAACCACCCCACCGCCGATGAGATCTACAACGCCGTGCGCGCGCAGGATGACAAAATCAGCCGCGGTACGGTCTACCGCAATCTCAATCTCTTAGCCGACGCCGGCGAGATCCTCTCCATCAAGACGCCGGGCGGCAGCCGCTTCGATCGCACGATCGAGCCGCATGCGCATATCATCTGCACCTCGTGCAGCCGCGTCATCGACGTACCGCTCCCCTTCGATGCCCAGCTCGACGCCAAGGCGTCCGAGCAAATCGGCTGGAACGTCACCTCGCACTACACCATCTTCGAGGGCCTCTGCCCCAACTGTAGGTAGATTTTGGGACATGCCTACTCAGCAAGTAGACGACGCAGCTCTTCTTCGACCGTGCGCACGTAGCGGACACGGTCATTGACACCGCGCATGCTGGGATTGCAGCTCTCCATCAGATAGGGATGGCCCACCACGTTGAGCATGTCGCGATCGTTTTCGTTATCGCCAAACGCCATCATTTCGTTAGGTGAGATCCCCAGTGCGCGACCATAATCGGCAAGCGCGGACCCCTTGCCCGAATCAAAGCCGATAAAGTCGGTCCATTCGGTTCCCGACGTCATCACATCGACCCGGTCGCTAAAGCGACGCGCAAAATACTCCAACGCCGCCGGCTGCTCTGTCTCGGGCGTTTGAAACGCAATCTTAATGACATCCTCGTCAATGTCCTCGGGACGGTCGACCACCGCCACATCGCAGTGGACCTCGTAACGCAAATGGTCGATGAACGCATCGTTACCGCTTATGGTGTAGAGGTGCCCCTCGCAGGAAAGGGTTACGTCGGCATGGGGGTAGGCGACCACGGCATTCGCGATATCCATAGCAAGGCTAAGTTCCATGGAACGTTTGACAACGGCACGCCCCTCGCTCATCACCAGGGCTCCGTTTTCGCATACATAGGCGAGCTCATCGGCCACTGGGGCAAACAGGTAGCGCAAGCTCGCATATTGACGGCCGCTCGCCGGCATAAACACAATGCCGCGACGATGCAGCTCGTCGATGAGCTCAAAGGCCTCGGGGCGTGGCTCGCGCTCCCCAGGATGCAGCAACGTACCATCCAAATCACAGGCGATCAGCTTGATTCCCTCAAGACCCATATGCTTCCCCCAAAGCCTTCTATCAACAGCAAGACGGGCCTTGATTTGTCGCTCCTCAAAGCCCGTCTTGCGCATACGCGCGCTTAGCCGCGCGTCTTTTTTACGATCGTAAAGTCTGGAGCCATACTCACAACAACATCCGCCGCGCTCGATGCAAAGCGTCGACTGGCATCGAGCTCGCGTGCGACCACCGAGAGCCGAACGCCCCCAATGCCCCGGAGCATACGACCCAAAACCGGTTGCACCGGCGTATACATGCGCACGGTATGCTCGTCCGAGTCACCCCGGAAGAGCGGCGCATGCATGTTGCCGATCTCCCAGCACGCATGTGCGAGCACAATCGGATCCATGCGGTCGACTTCGACCAAATAGACCTCGGCGCTGCGCAGGCGTACGACAACCGCTACGGGCACCGTGCCCGTGCGGTCGACAGCGAGCACGTCACCGTCGGCAAGACGCTCGCCATCAGTGGCATCCAGCCGGGCATTCACCGTGCGCCCCAGCTCCGTCACGCCCACAAACAGGCGCGCATCAGCCTGGTCCCAATCGAGTAGCAGCTCGTCAACCTCAAAGACGCCACCCAGCTCCCGACGAAGCAGGAGTTCATAGGACGGGTCGTTGAGATTTCCCAAGCGCTCCGTAGCTACCAGGTCCACGGACATCAACTAGTCCTCGACCTCAACGAGCTCGATATCAAAGTTGAGATCCTTGCCGGCAAGCTCGTGGTTGGCATCGAGCGTCACGGCCTCGGACGTCACATCGATGACGACAGCGGGGACAGGCATGCCGCTCGGCGTGGACAGGAAGAGCTTCATGCCCTTCTCGATCTGCTCGATGTTGGGAACCTGCTCGGCCGGGAAGGTCAGGACCATCTCGGGGTTGTGCTCGCCGTAGGCATCGGCAGCAGGAATGTGCACGGACTTCTTCTCGCCCACCTGCATATCGATAACGGCGGCGTCGAAGCCCTTGATCATCTGACCGGCACCGCAGGTGAACTCCAGCGGCTCACCGCGATCGTAGGAGCTATCGAACTGCGTGCCGTCATCGAGCGTGCCACGATAATGGGTCTTGACCTTCTTGCCCTGGTTGGACATGGTAACCTCCGTGATAAGGGCGGCGCACAACGCGGGCCGCCGTGAACATATGGCGCTAACTATACCCTAGTCATACAATTCATTGACAGTTTGCAAAGAAACGCTGCAACCGGAGGAACCATGGCATATCCCGTATTTGACCTACACTGCGACACCGCCGACCGTATCGGCTGGGCCACACTCGATCTTGACCTGCGCTTTACCGCCGGCACCGACGGTTATTTCCCCGGCGACGAAACGCATCCGCAGGATTTCGACCTTATCGAGGGCAACGCCTGCGCCATCTCGCTCGCAAAGATCGGCAACACGCCGTGGGCGCAGTGCTTCGCTACGTTTGTCCCCGACGAGATTCCCACCGCCCACGCCGCGCGCTTCCAGGCGCAGATCATGGCGCATATGAGCGGCCAGGCAATGCTCAACCACGACCGCATGGTCAACGTGCGCAGCGCCGCTGATATTCGCCCTGCGCTCAAAGACGGCAAGGTCGCCTGCATCCACACCATCGAAAACGCCACGTTCTTTGCCGAGGACCCCGCGCTGATCGAGGTGCTCAAGAGCTTGGGCGTGCTTATGTCGTCACTCAGCTGGAACGCGCAGGGACCGCTCGCGAGCGGCCACGACACCCACGCCGGCCTCACCGCCGCCGGCATCGAGGCACTTACGCAGATGGAGCACGCCGGCATGATACTCGACGTCTCCCACCTCAACGACGAGTGCTTTGACGAGGTTGTCGCCCACGCCACGCGCCCCTTCGTCGCCAGCCACTCCAACTCCCGTGCGGTTTGCGGCGTCAAGCGCAACCTCACCGACGACCAGTTCCGCACCATTCGCGACATGGGCGGCATCGTCGGCCTCAACTACTGCAGCGAGTTCCTATCCAACGATGCGACCGACAAGACCACCGCAGACGTCACCTTCGACCAGCTGGCAGCCCATATCGAACACTGGCTCGACCTGGGCGGCGAAGATGTCATCGCACTCGGCGGCGACTGGGACGGCGCCAAGGTGCCCGCTTTCCTCTCCGATGCCAGCAAGATGCCCGAATTCCAGAACATGCTCTCCAAGCACTTTGGCAAGACCGTGATGCAGAAGCTCTGCAGCGATAACGCCCTTGCCTTCTTCGAGCGTTATTAATTTCACATCCCTTGAGCGGGCCGGCATACCGAACGGTCGAAATGCCGGCCCGTCCCCAATCTGAAGGACCGCTTTTGACGCAGCAGTTTACGATTTTCCTACCCCGACCGGATGGGATGCCCATCCCCGTCGTCGTTACCAAAAAGCGCGTCAAGAACTTCAACCTACGCGTCACATCGAGCGGTGAGGTCCACGCCAGCGCACCGCTCGGCGCCAGCCGCGAGCGTATCGAAGCGTTTGTGAAGCGCAACAGCGCCTGGATTATCAGCCGACTTGCCCAGCGCGAGCAACGTCAGACGACGGCACAGGAGCCGCTCAGCCCCTCGTCCATCATTGCGCTTTGGGGCAAGCCCATCACGGTACAGGACGCACTCGATCACAACTTTGTATCACCCGCACCGCGACCCCAGCAGGCCACCTTCGCAAGTTTTATGGGTACCGACGAATCGGACGAAGGCCCACAGGCCAAGCGGCTCGCAATCCTCGACGGTCTAACGTCCGACGAGCTCCAAGCCCACATCGACCAGCTTTATACGTCCGAAGTCACATCGGCGCTGCGCGATATGGTGCACGCATACGAAATCGCAATGGGTGTCGCCGTTTCCCGCGTTTCCGTACGCAGCATGAAAACGCGTTGGGGCTCATGCACGCCCAAATCCGGCACCGTTCGCATCGCACGAGAACTTGCCGCCTACCCCGTCGAATGCCTCGACATGGTTATCGCCCACGAGCTCGTCCACTTGCTCGAGCCAAGCCACAATCAGCGGTTTCACGCCTTGCTCGACACGTACTGTCCCAACAATAGAGTTTTGTCGCAGCGGCTCAAGCAACCACCCATAGAGACGTATTAGAACCGGTTAACGCACGCGCTCGATCTCAACACCGCAGCTTGCCAGGGGAAGACCGACGGGCGCCCAAGGCTTATCGAGCTTAACACGCACGCCAAGCAGCAGGGGGTAACGACGTAGCAGCATCTGGGCCACACCCTCGGCTGCAGCCTCGATAAGCTTAAAGGTATGCTCACGCAGATAGCCATCGACATCGTGGCACACCGAGCCGTAGTCAATCGAGGCGTCCAGGTTATCGTGCTCCCCCGCTGCACGCAGGTCGGCATAGAGCACCAGGGACACGATGAACTTCTGGCCCAGCGCGTTCTCTTCGGGATACACGCCGTGGTTGGCAAAGACCTCGAGACCGTCGATAGTAATGCGATCGGCATGGCGCAGATCGTCATAGCTCACGTGGGGCACCGCCGTTGCAGTGGATATTTCGCCCCTTCCACGGCGGGCGAGTTCGGCGCCTTCAGTCTTAGTTGCATTCTCGGGCAGTTTCTTGTTACTCATCGCGATCGTCTCCTTCGTTTAGAACCCCGACCGCGCAAACTAACTACACGCGAATCGACAGGTTCTTTTTATCATCGCTCCAGTTGCAAGCATTGCGCGCGGGGCATGCAAAGCAGGCGCGCGACGCTTTGTCGGCTGCATAAAGCAGACGCTCGAGCGGCTGGCTGTTCACGCGCAGCTTTCGATGGCCCAGAATGGCCGTCTTAATAGCTGCGGCATCGGCCGGCTCAAACGCCACGTCATCGGGCATGCCGCCGAGAATCGCATCAGCGACGCGCTCGCTTGCAACATCATGGGATATACCCGATTCATACTGTTCATCTTTGCCGATATCGTGAAGAAGTGCCGTAGCGTAGATGACCTCGCGGTCAAATTCGAGCTGTTCCTCGAGATTCTTAATCCACATAATGCGCGCGACATCCAGCAGATGGTCGATACCGTGGCGGCAAAAGATGCGCCCCGATTCCAACTGTGCAATATTGCCCAGATGCCGCCGGAACAGCCCGTTGGCACAAATGTAATCAATGCGAGGCATGGCGCCAAAGGGAGTCAGGCCCGAAGCCATAAAGCCGCGACGCGGCGTTCCCTCATCGGTCTTCGATGTAAAGTCGTTGACGGCCCCCATGCTAACGGCCCAACATCCTAAAGAACCGCTCCTCGAGCGCGGGATCGGTCTCAAAGACGCCGCGGCGAGCGAGCGTCACGGTCTTGGTGCCGGGCTTTTGCACGCCGCGCATGGTCATGCACATATGCTCGGCTTCCATCAGCACAATCGCCCCTTGGGGAGCTAGATATTCCATGAGGGCATCGGCAACCTGTGCACACAACTGCTCCTGCAGCTGCAGACGACGGGCATAGACCTCAACCGTGCGAGCAAGCTTAGACAGACCCGCCACGCGACCGTTAGGGATATAACCGATCGCAGCCTTGCCATAAAACGGCAGCAGATGGTGCTCGCACAGCGAGTAAAACGTAATGTCGCGCTCGATAACCAAATCGTTCGAAGCGACGGCAAAAGTTTTGGACAGGTGTTCCTCGGCACTCTGGTCCATACCGCCGGCAATCTCGCCATACATACGGGCGACGCGTGCCGGCGTCTCCAGCAGGCCCTCACGAGTTGGGTCCTCGCCTATACCTTCAAGCAGCAGCTTAATGGCAGTCTCGACTTTTTCCTGATCGACCATCTGGGCCTCACTTTTTTCGATTTCGCGTTCGCGCTATGGTACCACGCCGGCACGCAGCCTCTGCCAGCTACATAGTATGGGTCGAATAGACCGGATCGTCTCGCCAAAGCTCCACAGCATCGCAAAGCGCAACGCCCTCACGCGCAGCACGAGCGCGCGTGGCGTTCATGTCGATCACGCGCTGATTACTCGAGCCCCTAAAACGCAACGAGATATCGTACAGGTCTTGAACGAACGGACCATCCACCAACATGTCGAGGCAGGCAAGGATACGGTCCGTCACCTCGGTATGATGACGGCCGCCCGGCACAAGCTCCTCGAGCACGTCGCCGGTAAAGCACCAAATGGTCTTCCCCGACTCCACAGGATAGGCCGCACGCACGCGTTCGACAAAGTCAACGAGCCCCACCTGGTTCTCGGGTTCCATAGGCTCCCCGCCCAGAATCGTCAGGCCATCGATAAAGGGATGGTCGAGACTCTCGATAATCTTGTCCTCGACGGCGCGATCGAACGGCTCACCCGCAGCAAAGTCCCACGCAACAGAGTTAAAGCAGTTCTTGCACCCACGACGGCACCCACTCACAAACAGAGAAGTACGGACGCCTTCCCCATCAGCAATATCGAAATACTTAATGTTCGCGTAGTTCATAGGTAACTCTCCCGGGAGGCCGGGACATATCATCCCGTCCTCAAACATTCTCGGCCTTCGGCCTGCGAAACTGCGGGCGGGACGATATGTCCCGGCCTCATGCAAAGGGTAACTCAATGAACGAAGCGAACATTGAGTATAGGGTTCGCGGTCCAATAAATACTCAGCTGCAGCTCAACCGCCATTGCAAGCAGATCGTCATTGCAGCTCAACTCATTTCCGCTAAGAACTTCGAGAAGCGAGCAGACCGCATGCTGCATCTCAGCTACGTCAACTTGGCTGAGCCGAGAGGGCCGCTTGGGCTTTTGCTCGATATGAGTTCCGCACGCAAAGAAGGCCACTTAATGTGGCCTTCGTCTTGCGCAGGACTGTCCGAAATAGCGAGCAAATGCCCAAGCGGCCCTCTCGGCTCAGCCCCGGAGCGGTATTAGAGATGCAGCACGCGGTCGCGGATCTCCTCGGTTCGACCCTGGTTCCAGAACTGGGTGCCGATGTAGCCGCACGTACGACGGGCGACGTTCATCTTCTCTTGGTCACGATTGCCGCAATTGGGGCACTCCCACACTAGCTTACCGTCATCCTCGACAATCTTGATCTCACCGTCGTAGCCGCACACCTGGCAGTAGTCGCTCTTGGTGTTGAGCTCGGCGTACATGATGTTGTCGTAGATGTACTGCATCACGCGAATGACAGCCTTAAGGTTGTCCTGCATATTGGGAACCTCGACGTAGGAGATGGCGCCGCCCGGCGAAAGCTGCTGGAACATGCCCTCAAACTTAAGCTTATCGAAGGCATCGATCTCCTCGGACACGTGAACATGGTAGCTATTGGTGATATAGCCCTTGTCCGTCACGCCCGGAATAATGCCAAAACGGCGCTGCAGGCACTTGGCGAACTTGTACGTCGTCGACTCCAGCGGCGTACCGTACAGCGAGAAATCGATATCGCTCGCGGCCTTCCACTCCGCGCACTTGTCGTTCATACGCTGCATAACTGCCATGGCAAAGGGCGTACCCTCCTTCTCGGTGTGGCTGTGGCCCGTCATGTACTTGACGCACTCATACAGACCGGCGTAACCCAGGCTGATGGTGGAATAGCCGCCCACGAGCAGCTTATCGATCGTCTCGCCCTTCTTAAGGCGTGCCAGGGCGCCGTACTGCCAAAGAATCGGCGCGGCATCCGAAAGCGTGCCCATCAGGCGCTCATGGCGGCACAGCAGAGCGCGGTGACACAGCTCAAGGCGCTCGTCGAAGATCTTCCAGAACTTGTCCATGTCCTGGTGCGAGCTCAGTGCGACATCGGGCAGGTTAATGGTCACAACACCCTGGTTAAAGCGACCGTAATACTTGGGCTTGCTCGGGTCATAGTTCAGCGCGTTTGCAACGTTATTAAAGCCGTTGCCCGAGCGGTCGGGCGTCAGGAAGCTGCGACAACCCATGCAGGTGTAGCAATCGCCATTGCCCGCGGTCTCACCCTTCGAAAGCTTAAGCTCGCGCATCTTCTTCTCGGAGATGTAGTCGGGCACCATGCGCTTGGCGGTGCACTTGGCGGCCAGCTGAGTCAGATAGAAGTACGGGGAATCCTCGTAAACGTTATCGTCCTCGAGCACATAGATAAGCTTGGGGAACGCCGGGGTGATCCACACGCCCGCCTCGTTCTTAACGCCCTCATAGCGCTGGCGAAGCGTCTCCTCCACGATCATGGCAAGATCGTGCTTCTCCTGGACCGAGCGGGCCTCGTTGAGGTACATGAAGACCGTCACGAATGGTGCCTGGCCGTTGGTGGTCATAAGGGTCACGACCTGATACTGAATCGTCTGGACACCGCGACGGATCTCATCACGCAGACGGTCCTCTACGACCTCACGCACCTTCTCTGCGGGAGCGGAAACACCGAGCTCCTCAAGCTCGCGGGCAACCTCGCCGCGAATCTTCTGGCGGCTCACCTCGACGAACGGGGCAAGATGGGTCAGCGAAATCGACTGGCCGCCGTACTGGGAGGAAGCAACCTGGGCGATGATCTGCGTCGCAATGTTGCAGGCAGTCGAGAAGCTATGCGGCTTCTCAATCAGCGTGCCCGAGATAACAGTACCGTTCTGGAGCATGTCCTCCAGGTTCACCAGGTCGCAGTTATGCATGTGCTGGGCAAAGTAATCCGAATCATGGAAGTGAATCAGGCCCTCGTTGTGCGCATCCACGATCTCCTGGGGCAGCAGCACGCGCTGGGTCAGATCCTTGGAGATCTCGCCGGCCATGTAGTCACGCTGAACGGAGTTGACGGTCGGATTCTTGTTGGAGTTCTCCTGCTTGACCTCTTCGTTATTGCACTCAATCAGCGACAGAATCTTGTCATCGGTCGTGTTCTTTTGGCGCTTCAGGCTCTGAACATAGCGGTAGATGATGTAGTGGCGAGCGACCTCGTAGCAGTCGAGACGCATAATCTCGTCCTCGACCAGATCCTGGATCTCCTCGACCGATACGGTGTGGCCGGCCTTCTCACATGCCTCGGCGACGTTTTGTGCCGCATAGATCACCTGGCGGTCGGTAAGGCGAGAGCCTTCCTCGACCTCCAAGTTTGCGGCGCGGATCGCATTGACGATCTTATCGATGTCAAAGGTAACCTCGGTGCCGCTGCGCTTGATGATCTTCATCCTCTTGCCTCTTTCGCATCGTAGCCTCATTGCGCTTCAGAGCCAAACGATGCCCGGCAGGGCTTACCCTGTCTTGCGGCGCCGTCGCGCAATCTGTGTTTTCGATAACCATAGGCCCTCATGCGGACAATCCTCGCAGCCAATCAAGGGGCTCAAAGATCCATCCAAATAATGGGGCGAATAAGGTTCTCGTTCTCTGTCCGCCATCTATCATACGACAAAGAGGCATCTATATCCTGTATTCTTTTTTTAGGTCAAACACAACATATAGTGTTTCAGCAGGTCAAAGCAATTGGTCAATTTGCAGACGCATTATAAATGAAGGCCTCTTGGCAGACTGCTAAAACGTTATCAACCCAACTACCTGCACAGCAGTTTTGAAACCCCCTCAACCGTGCCGCCGCCAAATAGCACCAAAACCAAGCTGCTCGCGCCAAAAGAATCCAAAAGATTGTCCTTGACCAACATGTTGCGGTCATGATGGGCCAGGACACATGCAATCTGCCGGCACCCCTACGGGATACAAAGACCATCGCGTACGGACCTTGGATCAATATTTGATGACTTATTTGGCGGCGCGCTTGGTGACAAAAAACAAAACAGCCCAGAGGACATAGCCTCTGAGCTGCGAACATTTGGTGGGCGTTAGAAGATTTGAACTTCTGACCTCTTCCGTGTCAGGGAAGCGCTCTCCCCCTGAGCTAAACGCCCAAATGGAGCGGACAACGGGGCTCGAACCCGCGACCCCAACCTTGGCAAGGTTGTGCTCTACCAACTGAGCCATGTCCGCTTACGAGGATTAATCTTACGTGATGCCCGCATCCTATGCAAGAACTTTTTTTGAAAAGTTTTGCGACGCCCTCGCGAACCTCGCGAAGACATCAGCCACCACGGAAGGCGCAGGCAAACGCAAACTCGCCGCAAGAGGCCCTTACATCTCACCGAGCATGATCCAGGCAGAGCTGTCCTGCGCGAGTCTGCCGTCTGCAAGCGCTGATGAGGTGAGCAGGACCCTGCCCGCCGGCAGCTCCACGGGTGCTGCACCGAAGTTCGTCACGCACGCCCAGCCGTTATCGCGGCGATAGGCGATGACGCCGCCCTCAGCGCCCTCGGCACCATCCGCAAGACCGGTGCGCCCGTCAAGATCGAGCCACGCAAGATCGTTGGCGCACCCGCGCAGCTTGCGCCGCAGCCAGAGGGCGTCACGATAGAGCGCAAGCATCGATGTCGGGTCCGTTTCTTCCCTATCGGCAGCATAATCGGAAAACCATGCAGGCTGCGGCAGATGGGGCGCCGCATCAGCGTCCGCCGGCGAAAACCCAAACGATCCGCCCTGCGCGGGATCGTCCGCCGCTACCCACGGCAGGGGCACACGACAGCCGTCGCGCCCCTTCTCGCGCTTCGGTCCGCGCGTATTGGTTGCACTGGGATCTTCGAGTGCAGTCCACGGGATATCAGCCACCTCAAAAAGACCGAGCTCCTCACCCTGATACACGTATGCCGAGCCCGGAAGCGCCAGTTCAAGCAAAAGAGCCGCCCGCGCGCGGCGCTCGCCGAGTTCACGGTCCTCGTCATAAGACGACCCGTCGCGTAAGAGCCAGTCGAGCGCAATCTGGTGGTAGCGCGTCGCCTTGATTTGCGGCAGGGCATAGCGCGTCGCCACGCGCGGCACGTCGTGGTTGGAGAGTACCCAGGTCGAGGCGGAATCGGATTCGATAGCTGCCTTCAAGCCCTCCTCGATTGCAGCGTGCATGTCATCATAGGTCCAAGTGGCCTTGGCAAACTCAAAGTTGAATGTCTGGCCAAGCTCGCTGGGACGCGCATAGAGATACTGGCGCTCAGGCAGCACCCACGCCTCGGCAACGGCGCTGCGCGGCGGATTATAGCGGTCGAACACGCGGCGCCACTCGCGATAGATCTCGTGGACCTCGTTGCGGTCCCACAGCGGATGGGCGCCGTCGTCAACCATGTCATCGCCCTCGGCGAGACGCCACCGGTCGAGGTCATCGCGGTCGAGATCCTTGGCGAGACCGTGCGCCACATCGATGCGAAAGCCATCGACGCCTCGATCGCTCCAAAACGCCAGGACGTCGCAAAAGAACGCGTGAACCTCGGGGCATGACCAGTCAAAGTCCGGCTGCTCGGGCGTAAACATGTGCAGATACCATTGACCGTCCGCAACACGCGTCCAGGCGGGGCCGCCAAAGTTGGCATTCCAATTGGTGGGAGGCAGCTCGCCATGCTCGCCGCGACCATCGCGAAAGATATAACGGGCGCGCTCGGGCGATCCGGGGCCGGCGGCAAGAGCGGCTTTGAACCAGGGGTGCTGGTTGGATGAATGGTTGGGCACGATATCGACGATGACCTTGATGCCGCGCGCGTGAGCCGCAGCGATCATGTCATCGAAGTCGTCAAGCGAGCCGAGACGTGGGTCGACATCGCAGTAGTCCGCCACATCATAGCCGCCATCGACAAGAGGCGAAGGGTAAAACGGGCTCAGCCAGATGGCCTCGATGCCCAGCCGCTCAAGATAGTCCATCTGCTGGGTAATGCCCGCGATATCGCCCAGACCCGAACCGGTCGAATCCTTAAACGAACGCGGGTAGATCTGATAGATCGCGGCATCGGACATCCATGAGCGCGAAGAGGACTTTTCTGCAGCCATGGGGTGAGCCTCCCTTGCAACGAGGTTTTGCGAGATGCCCACGATGATACGCCCAAAGCTGTCATTCGAGGCAAACAACGCCACAGCCACACCCCAAAACGCTCGCTCCCTCTCGGGCTCGAGCCTCCTGGGACGAATCGATCGATTAGTGAAAAGAACGGAAGACTCACTCCCCCGGCCACAACAGCGAGCGGGCTCCGGGTGCCCCAGGTTGCCGCGAAAGAGGAGGGAAGCGTACTTTATGTACGCGACCGACGATTGAGGGGGCAAGATGGGGTGCCCGGGGCTCGCGCAGCGTCAACAAAAAACGCGGTTCGTTAGAACCGCGTAAGATAGTTGGAGCGGACAACGGGGCTCGAACCCGCGACCCCAACCTTGGCAAGGTTGTGCTCTACCAACTGAGCCATGTCCGCATATGTAAAACAAAACGGGCGCCGGAGCGCCCGGATGTTGCCTGGAGGCGAAGCCCGGATTCGAACCGGGGGTAAAGGCTTTGCAGGCCTCTGCCTTACCACTTGGCCACTTCGCCGAAAAAGGACCGCCTAAACGGTCCGGAAATGCAATGGAGCGGACAACGGGGCTCGAACCCGCGACCCCAACCTTGGCAAGGTTGTGCTCTACCAACTGAGCCATGTCCGCTTGCGGGTTATTAATTTACGCGAGTTATCCAAAAGACGCAAGTACTTTTTTCAAAAAAGTTGCCGGCCGCGTGTTCTTGGTGGCTAAACGCGCTAAAGCGATTGGCTAGGCACGCGATTCCAGTGCTCCGCTAAATAGCTTCACCATCTGCACGCGCGTGCCGGTGCCGTCTGTGCGACGAGCAACCTCCACGTTATCGACAAGCATACGCATAAGCTTGATACCACGGCCGCGTTCCTCAGATGCGACCGGTTCGCTCGCTCCATCGATAGAATAGCCGGCACCCCGATCAAGCACCTCAACCACGACGCGATCGCCATAGGCCTGAACCGTCAGGACGCACCCGATACCGCCCGCATGGTCATAGGCATTACCCAGCGCCTCCCCCGACGCCAACGCGACATCGTAGCGCTCGTCGCGGCGCAACGGAAGCGATTCAAGGAGTTCGGCGATGCGATGTCGATAGTATGGAAGATTCTCGATACCCTGTCGGACCTCGACGCTCTTGCTCCATCGTGGCAACTCTCCCACCGGAATAGCGGGAATCGACTCACGCGCCGGACCCGCAACATGAAGGATGTCGACAAGTCGGGCAATCTCCAAAAAGCGAATGACCTCATCGGAGGCGTTAACGAGCGAAAGCAGGCCCTCTCGCCTCATGAGCTCTCTGGCACGTGTAAGCAAAAACGCCAAACCCGTCGAGTCGATAAAGCCCACGGCCTGGCAATTGATGACAACGCGACGCACGCCCCGGTCGATCAGATTATCCAACCGTCGGCGCAGCACGGACACCGAGGCGATGTCGACATCACCCGGTGGCGTCAAAACCGCTATGTCATTCCACTCATTCATACGACCATGGTTCCCCAAAAGAGCTCGCTCGATGCATACATATCTGCAGCTGCGCAGATTTTGCCCGTCAAGTATCGCGGTCTACGATCGACCCCGTAAAAACTCAAGGGAAACCAGCGCAATGTCATCGTCCAGCGCCGACTCGGTAAAGCGGTCAAGCTCTCCCAAGACCTTACCGCAGATTCCCGATACACCCTCACCCGAGACAGAGAGCAAAAGGTCACGAAGGCGCTGCTCGCCAAAGAAAGCACCCGAGCGATCACGTGCTTCGATTGCTCCGTCGGTATACATGAATAGCATGTCACCAGGAGCGAACGTAAACACGCCTGTCTCGTACACCATGCTCTCAAAGGCACCGATCACGCCCGATTGGCACCCAAGGAGCTCCACTTCTCCCCCTCGGGTTTCTCCGCCGCCAAGCGGCGTCGACGACGGTCTAATGACCATAGTGGGAGGATGTCCCGCAGAGCAGTAGGTAGCGCGACCCGCTTTAAGATCAATCTTGGCGATAAACGCCGTCACGAACGTCTCGACCCTCGAAAAGCCCATGAGCATGCTATTGAGCGAGCGGGCCATACGGGCGGGCCCAGCACCCTCCCAGGCATAGGCCGTCAGCGCCGTCTTGACGAGCGCTGACATCGACGCCGCCTCGATTCCTTTGCCGGATACATCGCCCAAAATCATAACGGCGCAATCGTCGGGAAGACGGACAAGAGTATAGAAGTCGCCGCCAACCAACGCCGAATTCGTTGCCGAAAGGTATACCGAATCGGTCGCGATACCCGGAACGTCACCAAGCGAATTTCTCATGCCAATCTGGAGGGTCTGAGCGATATGGCGCTCCTCGCGCTTTTGAGATTCGCCCTCGTAGATCAGTTCAAAGTCATGCGCCAAGTGCACCAAGTAGTCATATTCAAGGTCATCAATCGGCTCTTGACTACCGTCACGAAGCAGAAGCGCGCGCGTCGTCGGGCCTTTCGCAACAGAAGCAGGAACGATCGCGTCGTTGCTGTGTTTGCCATCACCCTCAGAGCGCGGGCGCCCCGCCTCGATGCCGGTGTCGACGTAGAGACCCTGGCAAGGCAGACCATGCGCCCTAAGCCAGCCTCCCATAGGCATCGATTCGTCAACGCGAGTTATACGGACGTGTTTAAGATCCTCGGCACTCGTGCCGCCCAAAACAGACGCCTCAAAGCCATCAGAGCCAACCCCCAAACGTGCCGCTGGCGCCGTCGTGGAAAAGAAAAGTTTCTCGGGATCGTCCGGCAAAGCAACGCGACTGCCGCCTTCAAAATCTATGACATAGGAGCCCAGACTGGCGTCATACTCAACAGGGCAAAAATGACAGTTGAGCATATTGCAAATCTCGGACGATATAGCCTGGGTAGCCGCGGCGGAATCGTCTAGAAAGGTAAACAACTCATCACGTAAGACATTGAGCGAGCGGCCAAGCTCGGCCGTGCGACGAGAGCGAAGGCTCGATGCCATGCCGACCAGCTGGATAGACAGGTAATCGCAAATGACCTCGAGTACATTAACGTCATAGGCGAGCGGTGCCTGAGGGCGCTTCCAACCAACTTCCAGCACGCCAAGGATCTGCGTACCGTAAAAAACGGGAAGACAGATCTCGCTGCGGTACGGAGGCATATCCTGCACGCGCAACAGGTGCTTAGAACGATTGTCCAGGTCCATGAACATACCGGAGGCAGCCCTATCACCCTCAAGGTCCTGTTGAATCGACAAGCGACAGGCACGCGACTCGCGAAGAACATACGTCGGAATGCCAGCGCCATACGGCAAAAACTCGGGCAGGTAGCTGTCGTGCAGCTCCTTGGAGACACCGCGAAGCTTAAAACCGCCGCTCTCAGAAAAATAGATAGCGGCACCCGAAGCATCGAGCGTTCCTACAAGCTGGTTCAAAACGATATCTAACAAACTGGGCAGCTCATCGGAGCCCACCGTGCTCATAATGACCGACAATGTACCCGAGAGACGCTTATTCGCCACTCTAAGCTCCGAAAGCGCACGCTTGAGCTGACGGTCGTGCGAATACTGTTCTTCGATGCTATGGAGTGCCACCAGAACGCGCGGCGCACGGCGGCCAAAGATTCGAGGCGGCGTAACCGAGCCGGCACAAACCAGGACGGGAATAAACGATCCGTCACTTAACTTGAGCATCAACTCGCTCTTTGTTCCATTGGTCTCAAAAGGAAGCCGATGCTCTGTCGCGCGTTCAAAAGCCGACGAGTACAAGAGGTCTTTAACGTCCCCGTTGATCACATCGGAACGCTCCTCGCACATCAAGTCGAGCAAGCGATTATTTACATGCAAAATGGTTCCGTCGAGCTCGCAGATAATGACAGCATCGCTCGTGATCTCGACCAATTGGGCAACGTCCGCCCACTCATTGCGCTCAAGCGTTTCCATCGTGAACCTCACCGTCTATCGGTAACAAAAAAGCCTCCGAAGAGGCTTCTCAAATGCGATGGTGTCGGAGGCGGGACTTGAACCCGCATGACCAAAAAGCGGTCACTAGCACCTCAAGCTAGCGCGTCTGCCAATTCCGCCACTCCGACATGCTATGTTGTTGATTCGCGGTTCGCTTTGTTGAACCCGCGCGTTCAACGAGGAAGATAATAACCTATGTTTCGAGAACTGCGCAAGCACTTTTTTGAAAAAAGTTTACGAATTTGTAAATGCGCAGGTAGACTGACCTGTTCGGGCAGGAATGAGGTTGCTTTCCAACGCGTCCTCGGGCATGCGGCATTATTTTGATCCGCGCTTCGCGCTACAAAATAATGCCGCCCCCTGCGGAATGCGTTGGAAAGCAACCTCATTCCTGCCCTAGGGGCACGTACTCCAGGCACCGTTCTCAAACATGTTTTGAGGGCTGATGCAAATTTAGTGGCTCTGCTTTGCCGAGCCCTTATATGGGGAGGCCGGAGCCAAGGCTCCGGCCTCACACAATTCCCTATCAGATTAAGCGAGCGATCAGGGAATCGCACTCCCCTTGCCGAGTTAACGTAGGGCCCGCCCTGGTGTTACTTTTCAGAACACTCCGCAGGACGCAAGAAACCCCCGCCGCACGAAGTGCGCAGCGGGGGTTTCTTGCATGTCCGAGGACGTTCTGAAAAGTAACAACAGGGCGGGCCCGGACGAGAACAAACAACTACAGGTCGATGTGCGATTCCTTGATCGGGAACGGCTCCGCGAAGTGACAGGCGCAGCAGTGACCCGGTGCAACTTCCTTAAACTCGGGGAGCTTCTCGGAGCAGATACCCTGCGCGATCGGGCAACGCGTATGGAAACGGCAGCCGGTCGGCGGATCCAGCGGCGACGGCGGATCGCCAGCGAGGATGATGCGCTTGCGGGTCTTCTGGATATCAGGATCGGGAACCGGCACGGCAGACAGCAGCGACTGCGTGTACGGATGGTGAGGCTCGCTATAGAGCGTCTTCCAGTCCGAAACCTCGACCATCTTACCCAGATACATAACGGCAACGCGATCGGAGATGTGCTGTACGACGGACAGGTCGTGTGCGATAAACAGATACGCGGTACCGAACTTGTCCTGCAGTTCCTTGAGCAGGTTCAGAACCTGGGCCTGAATGGACACATCCAGAGCGGATACCGGCTCGTCACAGATAATCAGCTTGGGCTTCAGCGCAAAAGCGCGGGCAATACCGACACGCTGACGCTGGCCGCCCGAGAACTCATGCGGATAGCGGTTGATATGCTCGGGGTTCAGTCCAACGACGTCGAGAAGCTCACGGACGCGCTCAATGCGCTCCTCCTTGGTACCCACACCATGAATGGTCATGGGCTCGGAGACAATCTCACCGATGGTCATACGAGGGTTGAGCGAAGCATAAGGATCCTGGAAGATAAACTGCATCTCACGACGCATGTCCTTGATCTCATGCTTGCTCATCTCGGCAACATCTTTGCCCTGGAAGAACACCTTGCCGGCGGTCGGCTTGGTCAGACGCATGATAGTGCGGCCCGTGGTGGATTTACCGCAACCAGACTCGCCAACCAGACCAAAGGTCTCGCCAGGATAAATCTCAAAAGAGATGTCGTTTACAGCAGAGACGACGCGCTTGGAAAAACGCTTGGCGAACATGCCGGACTCTGCGGGAAACTCCTTGGAGAGGTGCTCGACCTTCAGCAGTGGAGTGCGCTCGTTATTGTCTGCCATTTACGCCTCGCCTCCCTTCTTGGAATCCTTGCGCGTACGGGACGTCTCAGGAGCGTTCTTGAGGAACTCGGGGTCACCGGAATAGTGGCACGCAGAATAGTGACCGGACTCGGTGACAACGCGCTCAGGGCGCTGCTTGCGGCACTTGTCCGTCGCGTAGGGGCAACGAGGAGAGAAGACGCAGCCCTCAGGCAGGTTCATGAGCGAAGGCGGGTTGCCGTGAATCGGCGTCAGCGGCTTCTTCTCTTCGATTGCCTGCTCCGGGATGGAGCGGATAAGACCCCAGGTGTAGGGGTGGCGGCTCTCGTAGAAGATTTCCTCAGCAGTACCGAACTCAACGGGGCGGCCGGCGTACATAACCATGATCTTATCGGCCATATCGGCGACAACACCCAGGTCATGGGTAATCATGATGATGGCGTTGCCGTTCTTCTCCTGCATCTCCTGCATGAGCTCGATAATCTGAGCCTGGATGGTAACGTCCAGGGCAGTCGTGGGCTCGTCGGCAATCAGAATATCGGGATCGCAGGCAAGGGCCATGGCAATCATGACTCGCTGACGCATACCGCCAGAGAACTGGTGCGGATACTCATTGACGCGCTTCTCGGGCTCGGGGATACCCACGAGGTCCAAAAGCTCGGTGGCACGCTTGAGCGCCTCCTGCTTGGAGTAGCCACGGTGCAGACGAAGACCCTCGCCCACCTGCCTGCCGATCTTATAGACCGGGTTCAAGGAGGTCATAGGATCCTGGAAGATCATCGCGATATCGTTGCCGCGAATGTGCTGCATCTCTTCCTCGGTCATTTCGAGGATGGAGCGGCCGCGATAGCGAACGTCACCGCCCTCGATCTTTCCCGGAGGCATCGAGATGAGGCCCATGATGGTCATGGCGGTCACGGACTTACCGGAGCCGGACTCACCGACGACGCCCAGGGTTTCGCCGCGATCGAGCGTGTAGGAGACACCGTCGACAGCGCGAACAACGCCATCCTCGGTGTGGAAATACATCTTAAGGTCATCGACCTCGAGCAGATGCTGGCCCTCAGGAACCGGCTGATCCTTCAGGTCCACATAGTTCTTGTTCTTCTTCATCCTTATGCGTCCTTCATCTTGACGTCGAGGGCGTCGCGCAGACCGTCACCCAGCAGGGTGAAGGCGAGCACCGTCGAGAGAATTGCCAGACCGGGCATGATCATCATCCAGGGAGCGGTCAGAAGATACTGCTGACCGTCCTGAATCATGGAGCCCCACGAAGGCGTAGGCGGAATAACGCCCATGCCGAGGAAGGACAGAGCGGACTCGGTCAGAATGGCGCCACCAATGTTCATGGTCGCGTAGACCACGATGGAGGCGACGGAGTTCGGGAAGATGTGACGCACGACGATACGAGCATCAGATGCACCCATCGCGCGCGCTGCATCAACATAGTCGTTTTCCTTGACCGTCAAGATTGCAGAGCGGAAGACGCGCGCAATCGAAGGCCAGCCAAGAATGCCGATGGCGATAAAGACGTTCTGAAGACCACGGCCGATAACGGCGATCATGGCGACAACGAACAGCACGTACGGGAACGCCAGGAAGATGTCCGCACAGCGCATGATGATCGTATCCCAAATGCCGCCGTAGAAACCGGCCAGGGCGCCCATGACCAGGCCGATCAATGTGGAGATGGCGGTGGCCATGATACCGACAGAAAGCGAAACGCGTGCACCGTAGATAACGCGGACGAGAATGTCGCGACCGAGGGCATCGGTGCCAAACGGGTGCTCGGCACACGGAGCCAGTAGCGATGTCTCGGCCATGGTGGTCGAATCGGAAGCCGTCGGCGAACCGAGCCAGGGCTTAGCCCACAGATCTGCGGTCAGGGCAACCACAACGACGATGATGATCCAGCAGACACCGATAACGGCGAGCTTGTTCTTACGAAGACGCTTAAAAGCGTCGCCCCACAGCGTGCGGGACTTGGCGGGAGCAGATGCGACCTTGGTGGCGGTAGCCTGCTCCTGAGACTGAGAATCAGTTTCCTGCATGAGACGTACCTCCCTTAGGCCTTATCCGACGGACCGCCAAGGCGGATGCGCGGGTCGAGGAATGCATAGCTAATGTCGACGAGCAGGTTGATCACCATGACGACGACAACGATGAGCGTAACGCCGCCCATAACGATGGGCCAGTCACGCATGCTAATGGCGCGATAGACCTCATAGCCGATACCGGGCCAGTTGAAGACCGTCTCGGTCAGGATGGCGCCCGAAAGCATGCCGCCAAAGTCGACACCAATATAGGTAACGACGGGGATGAGTGCATTCTTAAGCGCATGCTTGACGATGATCGCACGATTGGAGAGACCCTTGGCCTTTGCCGTACGGATGTAATCCTGGTTCATGACGTCAAGCAGCTGCGAGCGCATAATGCGCGCAGCATAAGCGGTCGAAACCGAAGCCAGCGTAATGGTCGGAAGCACATAGTGCATCCAATCCTGATACTGAGAGCTGGAACCGCCGGCACCCGAGATCGGCATGGAGATTGCACCGCCCGTGGCGTCCTTGAGGATGACGCCAAAGAACAGCTGCAGCAACATACCGAGCCAGAAGGCCGGGACCGCAACGAGGATCGACGTGGTGAGCGTTACCAAAATATCCCAGAAGGAATAACGCTTTACCGCCGAAATGATACCCGCACCGATACCCATAATTGCCTCGAGCACGATGGCGCACGCGGCAAGTTTGACCGTATACGGATACTTCTGGGCAAAGATTTCCGTAACCGGCAGCTTGCGCTGATACGAATTGCCCAGATCGCCATGAAGCAGGCCGTTCATGTAATACAAGTAACGGTCCACGAGCGACGTTTGAACGGGGTCGCCGTTCTCGTCAAGGATCGCGTTGCCGTCATCGTCCGTCTGGACCAGGTGATAGCGAACGCGAAGCTGAAGCTCCACCTCGGGGGACAGAGCCTTGTCTCCACCGATCAGCTTGATCGGATCTCCCGGCACGATATTCTGGAGGGCGAACAGAATCAGCGTAACGCCCAAAAACACCGGGATGAACTGAAGCACACGTTTAACGATGTACTTACCCATACCACTCCCCTATCTAGGGATTAACCTAAATGGGATGCCGATCGCCAGACCGGCATCCCAAAATTACCATCAGCCAGTTTACCCCAGGTTAGGGAGAACTGTATGTTTCCCATGAGGTCTACGTAAATACTTGACCCTCACGGAAGCTGCAAACTCTTAGGCGAGCTCAGCGGTACCCAGATCGGCGTGCTTCTGCGGATCGACATAGAGGTGCTTAATGCGATCGGAGCCGGCGATGGTGTGCGTGTAGAACATAATCGGGATGACCGGGCAGTCGGCAGCGACCATTGCGTCGGCCTCCTGCATCTTAGCGACGCGCTCCTCGTCGTCAACAATAGTACGAGCCTCGTCGACCTTGGCGTCGAACTCGGGGTTGTTGTAACCGGAGCGGTTGTCGCCACCGAGGGAGTCGGAGTGGAACAGCGGATACAGGAAGTTGTCCATGATCGGGTAGTCGGCAATCCAACCCAGACGACCGAACTGATAGTTAAAGTTCTGATACTGCTCGAGCAGGGCAGACCACTCAGGGGTATCGGAGACAGCGGTAACGCCAACCTTGGCGAGGTCACCGATGATGGACTCCATGATCTCCTTGTGACCGCCGTCCTGGTTGTAGGACAGGGTCACGCTAATGCCACGATCCCCGTTAGCGCCAGCGGGAGCAACCTTGTCGAGGTACTCGTTAGCCTTGTCGACATCGTAGGCGCAGAACTCCCATGCGCCCTCCTTGTAGCCATCGATGCCCGGAGGAACAATGCCGTCGGCAGGAGTACGGGTACCCTTGAAGATGGTCTTGCAGATGGCCTCACGGTTGATGGCCAGGGAGATACCCCTGCGCAGGTCGGCGTTGCTGAACGGCTCGGCCGTGGTGTTGCAGGTCAGATAGTACGTGGAAGGCTCGGCGCCGAGCAGCATGCGCTCGCCGTCACCCATGGTGTAGCCGTCCTTGGACACGCCGCGATCCTTCTTGGCGGCGTCGATCTGAGCGACGGGAACGTCGCAGACATCGAGGTTACCGGCCTGGAACTCCTTGTAGGCGGTCTCCATGTCCTTGATGACCTGGAAGTGGATGCCATCGATCTTGGCCTTGTCGCCATAGTAATCGTCGAACTTCTTGACGTTGATCTCCTGGCCATCCTCCCACTTGCCGTCCATCATGAACGGGCCGTTACCGACCGGGGCGAGGTAGAAGCTCTTGACATCGGACTCGGCGCACTCGGGAACCGGGGCCAGAGCCGGGTGAGAGGCGACGAAGGGGAAGTCGGCGTAAGCGGAAGCCAGCTTGACGACGAGGGTCTCATCGTCGGGGCAGGTAACACCGCTGAGCTCGGTAGCGTTACCGGCAAGCAGATCGTCATAGCCCTCGACCATGGAAAGGTGATAGGAGACCTCGGAAGGGCCGTACTCGGTAGCGACAGCCGACTTGGTGTTGACCAGACGCTCCCAACCGAGCTTGAAGGACTTGGAGGTAACGTCGTCACCGTTGTGGAACTTGGCCTTCTTGATCTTGAAGGTGAACTCGGTGGCGTCGTCGTTGGCCTCGAAGGACTCGCAAGCCAGCGGAACGATCTCGCCCTTCTCGGCGTCATAAGAGGTCAGAGCATCAAAGAGCTGGTACTCGACCTGAGTGCCCTGGTCCTCCTGGACATTGTAGGGGTCGATGCAGACCGGGTTGTTGATGTAGAAGTTCAGCTTCGAACCGGACTCAGAACCGGAAGCGTCGCCGCCCTTCTTGCCGCATGCGGCAAGAAAAGCCATGGAGCTCGCAGCAAGGGTACCGCCGACAAAGGCGCGACGACCCATAACGGGCTGGTGGAACATAGAATCAGCCATGCCATCCTCCTTATGAGATAGGACAAAGAAATGTTCAGTCGGACACATGTCGAGACAATCCGATCCGAACCATCAAAACGCCGCCCGTTGCTATGGCTGGTTATGCACAACGAACCAACGTTTCTCAATACAGTAGCGCATTTTATGCACGATTTGGGGCTAATTCCGGTCAACGGTCGAGAATTTCTTTAGTTGGGCGAAGTATGTGGGGATATTTTGGCTCTGTTACAAATATGTAAACAAAAAGGGTCCCGCACTTGCGGAACCCTTTTCAAGTATTTATGTGGCTCGTGCTTAGTAGCCGACGATACCCTGCGGGAAGAAGAACATGCACAGGACGACACACACGGCAAAAACGACGGCCATAATTACCGTCAGGCGATCGAGGTTCTGCTCCATGACGCCCGTGGCAGAGCTGGAGTTATACAGCGAGCTAGCGATCATATCCGAAACGCCGGTGCCCTTACCAGAGTGCATCAGGACGAGAATCGTCAGCGCCACGGCAGAGACAGCCCAAACGACAAACAGAAGAATCTGAAACGGACCCATAGATAAGCTCCTTAATAGAACAATTCAAACTCCAGTACTGTACCACAACCCCCAGCACTCCCCCATCAGCCATTTGGTGACGAGGTAGAAATAGCGCAAAAAAAGAGGGTTGTCCGGTTGTGGACAACCCCCTTACTAGAAAACGGTATTTGTTTTCTATTAGGCCTCGGTGGCGAGTACGCGACCCGTCATCTCGGCGGAAGGCTCAATACCAGCCATGGTGAGCATGGTCGGAGCGATATCGGAAAGACGGCCGTCCTCGATACCGGTGAGCTGTGCCTTCTCATCAACGATGATGAACGGCACGCGGTTGGTGGTGTGAGCCGTGAACGGATGCTTGGAACCGTCGGAAGCAACGTCAAACATGTGATCGGCGTTGCCGTGATCGGCGGTAATCAGCGCAAAGCCGCCCTTAGCGAGAATCGCCGGGACAACCTTGGACAGGGCATCGTCAACAGCCTCGACGGCCTTAACGGCAGCGTCGAAGACACCGGTGTGACCAACCATGTCGCAGTTTGCGAAGTTCACGATGTAGAAATCAGCGCGATCCTCGTTGATGGCGGCGACAAGCTTCTCGGTAACCTCGGGAGCGCTCATCTCAGGTTGCAGGTCGTAGGTAGCGACCTTGGGAGAAGCGACGAGCACGCGCTCCTCGCCCTCCTTGGGCTCCTCGATGCCGCCGTTGAGGAAGAACGTCACGTGGGCGTACTTCTCGGTCTCGGCGGTGTGCAGCTGCTTCAGGCCATTGGCGGCGATAACGTCGGCCAGAACGTTCTCGGGGAACGTCTTGGGGAAGGCGACCTCGACGTCAAACGTCGGGTCGTACTCGGTCATCGTCACAAAGTGCGAAAGCTTGATCTGCTCGCGCTCAAAGCCGTCGAACTCCTTGTCCGTGAACACGCGAGTCATCTGACGAGCGCGGTCGGGACGGAAGTTGAAGAAGATGGCCGCGTCGCCCTCGTGGATGCCCTCGTTGTAGGCAGCGAAGGGCTCGACGAACTCGTCGCCGCGCGGATCCTTCTCGTAGTAGGCCTTGATACCGGCAACAGGGTCGGTATCGGCATCGGATGCGTTGACCATGACATCGTAGGCGCGCTGGATGCGCTCCCAACGGTTGTCGCGGTCCATGGCCCAATAACGGCCCGAGACGGTGGCAACGCGAGCGTCGCAACCGGTCTCCTCGGAGATCTTAGCCAGGAAGGCGCAGAACTCACTCATGTAACCGGCACCGGACTGCGGGTCAACGTCGCGACCATCCATGAAGGCGTGGACGCGAACGGTCTTGACACCGTGCTCGGCAGCCATCTTGACCAGAGCCTCGACGTGGCTCATATGAGAATGAACACCGCCAGGGCTCATAAGGCCCATGAGGTGGAGAGTCTTGCCGTCAGCCTTGACGTCGTCCATAGCCTTGACGAAGACCTCGTTCTTGGCGATGGAGCCGTCCTTGATGGCATTGTTGATGCGCGAAAGCTCCTGGAACACGATGCGGCCGGCACCGATGTTGAGGTGACCCACCTCGGAGTTGCCCATCTGGCCATCGGGAAGACCCACGTCCTCGCCCGAAGCGCCGAGCGTGGTGTGGGGGTACTTCTCGTACAGGCTATCGAGGAAGGGCGTCTTGGCAGCGGCGACGGCGTTCTCGCCATCGGCCGGAGCCAGGCCGCAACCATCCATGATGATCAGGAGTGCAGGAAGATGACGCTGTGCCATATGTCCTACTCGCCTGCCTTGACGACCATAGAGGCGAAGTCGGCAGCCTTGAGCGAAGCGCCGCCCACGAGGGCGCCGTCGACGTCGGGCTTGGCGACGAGCTCGGCGATGTTGCCGGGCTTGGCAGAGCCACCATAGAGAACGCGGATGCCGTCGGCGAGCTCCTCACCGAACATCTCCTTGAGGGTCTCACGGATAGCGCCGCAGACCTCCTGAGCGTCCTCGGCGGTAGCGGTCTTGCCGGTGCCGATGGCCCAGATGGGCTCGTAGGCGACGACGACCTGCTTGGGGCAAGTGATCTCGAGACCCTCGAGACCAGCCTTGACCTGGTTCACGACGTGCTCGACATAGGTGCCGGCCTCGCGGACCTCAAGGGACTCGCCGCAGCAGAAGACAGGAACAAGACCGGCGGCAACGAGGGCCTTGGCCTTCTTGTTCTGATCCTCGTCGGTCTCGTGGAAGTAATCACGACGCTCGGAGTGACCGATGATGCAGTAGGTGCAGCCAGCGGACTTGAGCATGTCGCAAGAAGACTCACCGGTGAAGGCACCCTTGGCCTCCCAGTACACGTTCTGTGCACCGAGGGCGATGGGGGCAGCCTGAATACGGTCATGAACCGTGGTGATGTCGATGGTCGGAGGGCAGACGAGCACCTCGACGCCAGCCGGAACCTCGGGCAGAGCCTGAGCCAGCTCGTCGGCGAGCTTGGCGGCCTCGGCGACGTCGTTGTTCATCTTCCAGTTACCAGCGATAAGAAGGGTGCGATTAGGCATCGAGAAGCGCCTCCACTCCGGGCAGGGCCTTACCCTCGACGAGCTCCATGGAAGCGCCACCACCGGTAGAGATCCAGCTCATCTTGTCGGCCAGGTTGAACTTGTTGACGGCTGCGACAGAGTCGCCACCACCGATGATCGAGGTGCAATCAGCCTCGGCGACAGCCTCGGCGATAGCCTGGGTGCCGTGAGCGAAGTTATCGAACTCGAAGACGCCCATGGGGCCATTCCAGAACACAGTCTTGGCACCCTTGACAGCCTCGGCGTAGAGCTCCTCGGTCTTGGGGCCGATGTCCATACCCTCACGGTCGTCGGGGATAGCGTCGGAAGCGACAACCTCGGGGACAGCATCCTCGCCAAAGTGATCAGCAACGCGGTTGTCGATGGGGAGCAGGATCTTGACGCCCTTCTCCTCGGCCTTCTTGAGCATCTCACCGGCGCGCTCGACCCAGTCCTCTTCCTTGAGGGACTGACCGACGGACAGGCCCTGAGCCAGGAAGAAGGTGTAGGCCATGCCGCCACCGATGATCAGGGTATCAGCGGAGTCGATGAGGTGATCGAGAACGCCGATCTTGGAGGAAACCTTGGAACCGCCGACGATGGCGACGAAGGGGCGCTCGGGCTCGGCGAAGATGCCGGTCAGCGTGTCGACCTCCTTCTCGAGCAGGAAGCCGGCGACGGCAGGCAGGTAAGCGGCGGGGCCCACGACGGAACCCTGGGCGCGGTGTGCGGTGCCGAAGGCATCGAGAACGAAGACGTCACCATAGGAAGCGAGCTTCTTGGCGATCTCGGGATCGTTCTTCTTCTCACGCTTGTCAAAACGGACGTTCTCGAGAACGAGGACCTTGCCCGGCTCGACGGCGGCGACAGCCTCGGCGGCCTTCTCGCCATACGTGTCGGCAACAAAAGCAACGTCAAGGCCAGAGAGCTCAACGAGCTTCTTGGCGACAGGCTCGAGGGAAAGCTCGGGCTGGAAGCCAGTGCCCTCAGGACGGCCGAGGTGGCTCATGAGGATGACTCGAGCGTTGTGCTCAACGAGGTAGTTGATGGTGGGCAGGGCAGCCTTGATACGGGTGGTGTCGCCAACGACGCCATCCTTGATAGGCACGTTGAAGTCAACGCGGACGAGAACGCGCTTGCCGTCGACATCGATGTCGCGGACGGTCTTCTTGGTAAAGGCCATGTTTGCTTCTACCTTTCGTACGTGTCTGCCTCCCATTACGGCAGACGATTTCCTATAAAAAGGGCGCGACCCTAGGGTGTAAGCCCTATGAGGCCGCGCCCTTCTTTAGACGCTCAACGAGCTATTCGCTAAAAGCTAAATTAAGCAACGAACTTCTCGAAGTACTTGATGGTGCGGACCATCTGAGAGGTGTAGGAGTTCTCGTTGTCGTACCAAGAGGTGACCTGAACGAGGGTCTGGCCGTTGCCGAGATCAGAGCACATGGTCTGAGTGGCGTCGAAGATGGAGCCGTGGGTCTCGCCGACGATGTCGCGGGAGACGATCTGGTCCTCGTTGTAGGCGAAGGTATCGGGGATGGTCTCGGCGTAGGCCTTCATGGCAGCGTTGACCTCGTCGACGGTGACCTTCTTGTCAACGACGGCGTAGAGGTTGGTCAGCGAGCCGGTCGGCGTCGGGACGCGCTGGGCGGCACCGATGAGCTTGCCGTTGAGCTCGGGGAGAACCAGGCCGATGGCCTTGGCAGCGCCCGTGGTGTTCGGGACGATATTCTCGGAGCAGGCGCGGGAGCGACGGAAGTTGCCCTTGCGCTGCGGGCCGTCGAGCGGCATCTGGTCGCCGGTGAAGGCGTGGATGGTGGTCATGATGCCGGAGACGATGGGAGCGAAGTCGTTCAGGCCCTTGGCCATCGGGGCGAGGCAGTTGGTGGTGCAGGAAGCAGCGGAGATGATGTTATCCTCAGCGGTCAGCGTCTCATGGTTGACGTTGTACACGATGGTGGGCAGATCGCTGCCGGCCGGAGCGGAGATGACGACCTTCTTGGCGCCAGCGTTGATGTGGGCCTGAGCCTTAGCCTTGCTGGTGTAGAAGCCGGTGCACTCGAGAACGACGTCGACGTCGAGGTCGCCCCAAGGCAGGTTGTTGGCGTCGGCCTCCTTGTAGATCTTGATCTCCTTGCCGTCAACGGTGATGGAATCCTCGCCAGCGACGACCTCGTGATCGCGAGCATAGTTGCCCTGCGTGGAGTCGTACTTCAGCAGGTAAGCGAGCATATCGGGAGAGGTGAGGTCGTTGATAGCGACGATCTCGGAGCCCTCATGACCGAACATCTGGCGGAAGGCCAGACGACCGATGCGACCGAAGCCGTTAATAGCAACCTTTACTGCCATTGTGTCTCCTTTCGTAAGGCCCCCGCAAGCTACAGCGCCTGCCGTTGAGGCCCACAAACTAACCACTCGCCTAATATACCTTTTTTTTGGCTTGAATTTCACGAGAATGCTCGAAATTGAAAATCAAATTTGCGTTAAAACGCTTTAACGTATAAAACAGCAGTTAAACCACCATAAAAGCTATTGCGTTAAACTACCCGCTTGCTTCAATGAGCTTTTCAAGGCGCAAAACACGGTGATACAAGGCCGACTTCGACAAAGGAGGGTCGGCCATTTCCCCCAAATCTCGCAGTGAGAGATCGGGGTAACGCTCGCGTAAGTCACAAAAAACTGCCAGAGCGTCCGGCAGCGTTTCACGCAAACCGCGCCGATCAAGCTCATCGATGAGCGCAAGCTGATGTTGGGCGGCACCGGCACTTCTGGTCTGGTTGGCAAGCTCTGCGTTCACGCGACGATTCACGTCGTTCTTCACCAGCTTAACCGCGCGGGCCTCTTCAATCTCGGCAACGCTGCGCTTGGCGCCAATCAGCTGTAACAGACGTTTAATCTCCTCGGCACTCTTGATGTACACGGCATACGAGCCGCGACGCGCATTGACGCGGGCGTGAACTCCAATCTGCTCCAGAAGGTCGCAAAGTCCCTTTGCATACTCCTCGCCCTGAACCGCGATCTCCAAATGAAAATCGCCACGCGGGTCGGCAACAAAGCCTCCGGCAATCAGCGCACCGCGAATATAGGCGAGCCTGCAGCAAGGACGGGCGACGATGTGGCGCGGCACACCCGCGACGAGCCCTCCCCTACGGTCGAGAATGCCCAGCAGCACCAGAGCCTTATCCAAATCGGGCTGATCGGGCAAGGTGATGAGATAGTTTCGTACCTTGTGCAGGACCGACTTACGAACCGTGAATTCGGTCTTGAGCTTAAGGATACGATGCGTCAGCGCAATCATCGTGCGCGCCACAGCACCCGTCTCGGTCGCGACCGTCAAGCGGTACCGTCCCGAGCCCGCCAGCGAAAGCGTGCCGCTCACACGCGTTAGCGCAGCAAGCGTCGACAAATCGCAGTATTCGCATTCTGGTTCGCAGCGCGCAAGCTCGTCACGCACCTCAGCGGTAAACGACATGTAAACCTATGCCTTCGTGTTGGCACGCGACAGGTCACGGTGGGAGATGCTCACATGATACTGAGCACCCTCCAGGTAGCGGGCCGTGGCCTCGGCAATGGCGACGCTACGGTGCTGTCCGCCTGTGCAGCCGATAGCAATGGAAAGCTGCGGCTTGCCCTCTGCGATATAACCCGGCATGACCGTATCGAGCAGCTGAGTCCAGGCCTTCCAGAACTCCTGGGTCTTGGGGTGGTCCAAGACAAAATCGGAGACCTTCTTATCGAGACCGGTCATGGTGCGCATCTCGGGATCGTAGAAAGGATTGGGCAAGAAGCGAACATCGATCATGATATCCGCCTCGATGGGCATGCCATGCTTAAAGCCAAACGAGAACACGTGGACATCCATAAGCTGCTGGTCGGACAGCTCGGAAAAAGCCATGCGCAGCTTGTTGCGCAAGGCAGAAGTGCGCAAGCGGCTCGTGTCGATAATCATATCGGCTCGATCGCGAACGCCCTGCAGCTGCAGACGTTCACGCTGAATAGCGTCGGCCGTGGTCTCCCCCGGCTTTGCAATGGGATGGCGACGACGGTTTTCGCTATACCGGCGAATCAGCACCTCGTCAGACGCCTCGAGAAACACAATGTCGCAGCTCATCTCGCGCTCTTCCAGTGCGGCAACAGCATCGAGCAGTTCATCGAACAAGCCCTGGCTACGCAGGTCGCAGGTAACGGCAAGGTGCCTGCCCACGCCCGTATTGATGCCAACGAGCTCAGCAAGCTGGGCAATCAGGCGTGGGGGCAGGTTGTCGATACAAAAATAGCCCATGTCCTCAAACACATGCATGGCTTGCGTTCGGCCCGAGCCGGACATTCCGGTGATGATAACGATATCGGGGATACGCTCCGAGCGCTCCGCCGCATCCATGGCATCTCCCTTTTGCATGTGTGCCTCCTAAAATAAGCGCGGGACCCGGCCAGCGGATCCCGCGCGATCAATTGCCTTTATTGAGTATACCGCCCCAAGCGGATACAAGGCCCGTCTTACGCCTCAAGCGCAGCCTTGAACCAACTTGTAATACTCGTGGGGTGCGTGATAGCGGTGCCGACGACAACGGCCCACGCGCCGGCGTCGATTGCAGCGCGAGCCTCCTCGGGCGTATGCACGCGACCCTCGCAAATGATGGGAAGGCCGGGAAATTCCTCGGTCGCCTGACGCAGGAGCGGCAGGTCGGGGCCATCGGCCATGGTGCAGTCGATGGCGGCGACACCGTGAGAGAGTGTGGTGGATACCAGGTCGAAGCCCATATCAACCGCACGGCGAATGTCCTCGATGGTGGCACAATCCGCCATCAGGAGCACACCCTCCTCGTGCAGCGGGCGGAAGGTATCCTCGACCGACTTGCCATCGGGACGCGGACGATCGGTGGCGTCGATCGCCACGATATCGGCACCCGCAGCAACGCAGGCACGAGCGTGACGCAGCGTCGGCGTGATGTAAACGCCCTCGTGCCCGTCCTTCCACAGACCGATGACGGGAACCTCACAGCGACCCTTAATGGCGGCAATGTCGGCAAGGCCCTGGCAGCGAATGGCGGCGGCGCCGCCAAGCTCGCAAGCGCGAGACATTTGAGCCATGGTCTCGGGCGTACGAAGCGGCTCGCCCATATACGCCTGAACGCTCACGACGAGCTTGCCCTTCAGGGACTGGATCAAAGGATCAACGGTCATGTTCGACTCAACCTTTCTCAAAACAGCCTTCTGAGACACCGCACCTTGACGTTCAAACCGTCGCTCGCGTACCGAAGTACGCTTCGCTCCTCTTTCACGTCAATCTGCGGCACCTCAGAAGGCGCACTTGGTAGTTATGTTTACTTCAACGATGCAAGAAGGTGTTCGGCGGCACCGATGAGCGGCGCGTCGCCCTCCAGAGAGCCGATGAGAATCGGCGTGTCCTGAAGCGGGTCGAGCGCCTGGCTGGCATAGCCCTCGTGCACCGAGTCCTTCCACGTCTGTGAACGCCAATCGGGACCTTGGTGAATCACGCCGCCCGAAAGCACGATGACCTCAGGGTCCAGGATGTTAGCGAGCGAGCCCAGGCTGGCGCCCAGCGCAAAGCCGGCGTCATGAATGACCTCGGTCGCCTTTGCGTCGCCTGCGCGGCACAGGTCGTTCACGTCACGGCCGACCGAAGGACGGCTGGGGTCGACGCGGCCAAAACGCTCATCGTACATGCGCCCGATTGATGTTCCGGAAGCAACCGACTCCAGATGGCCGGAACGCCCGCAGGCGCAGGGAATGCCGGCGGCAGCCGAGCACTCGATGTGGCCCATATGGCCGGCAGCACCATGGAAGCCCTGCATCACGCGGCCGTTCTCGACATATGCGCCGCCGATGCCCGTACCGATGCCCAAACACAAGACGGAGAACTTGCCCTTGCCGACGCCCCAGTGGGCCTCGCCCAGAGCATGAGCCTGCACGTCGCCTACAACGGCAACGGGAAGGCCGAGGTCCTCGCGCAGACGCGGCCCCAACTGAACGCCGGACCAGCCGGGCATAATCTCATTGGCATACGCGATGGCGCCCGTCTTGGGGTCGACGACACCGGCAGCGCCGATGCCAACTCCGAGGACCTCGACATCGGGATTTGCCTCAAGAGCTGCCTTGATAGACGCCTCGATGCGCTGGAAGACCGCTTCGCCACCCTCCTGGGCCTCGGTGGGAACCTCAGCCTCAAAAACGGGATGGGGCACACCGCCGTCAGCCGGGTACTCCATGATGGCAGTCGCGATCTTAGTTCCGCCGATATCGACAGAGCAGACGTACTTGTTCTCCATGTCGTTCTCCTTCGGAGACAAAACAACTACAGGAAATGCGCCGTCAGGCTAGCCGTCACAGCGCGGTAAAGGTTTTCCAGGTGCCCGAGATCGCCGAGAAACCGTGCGGCCATTGGCCTAATGGGTCATGGCCGCACGGTTGAACGGCGAGGTCGGGTGCCTGGGAAAGCTTTAAAGGAGACCGTTGTCCTGGAGGACCTTGCGAATCGCCTCGACGTTCTCACCGGTCATGGCCTTCACCGGGCGCGGCATGGTCGGGCTGTCGAAGATGCCCATGAGGTTCATAGCGGTCTTGAAGGCGCCGACGCCACCGGCATAGCCCTGGACGCCCGAGGTGACATCCCAGATGTGCGAAATCTCATTGAGGCGATCCTGTTCGGCCTTGACGGTAGCCCAGTCACCAGCCTGAGCGGCCTTCCACTGACGAACGTAGCCCTCGGGCTCAACGTTGGCGAGGCCCGGAACGGAACCGTCGGCGCCACCGAGATAGGCACCGTCGACGACGACCTCATGGCCGGTAAGGATGCTCATCGGATGGCCGTTCTTCTCGTTCTCCTGAATGAGGTAGCGGAACGAGATGTCATCGCCCGAGGAATCCTTGACGCCAGCCAGGACGCCCTCGGCGCCGAGCTTAGCAAGGAGCTTCCAGGGGAGCTTGGTGTGGACGCACACGGGGATGTCGTAGGCGAAGATGGGCAGGTCGAGTTCCTCGTGAAGGATGCGGAAGTGCTCCTCGACCTCGGTCATGCCCTGCAGGGCATAGAACGGGCAGGTGGCGACGAGCGCATCGGCGCCCAGCTCCTGAGCGACCTTGCCGTGCTCGATCATGCGCTCGGTCTCGGTGTCGATGATGCCGACCAGAACGGGAACGCGGTGGTCGACGATACGGACGGCCTCTGCGACAATCTGGCGACGGCGCTCGTCGGTGGAGAAGACGACCTCGCCCGAGGAGCCCAGGAAGAACAGGCCATCGACGCCGGCATCGATCATGCGGTTGATGCTGCGCTCAAAGGAGGCAACGTCGAGCTGGTGGTCTTCGGTATCGGGAACAACGACGGGAGGGATAACGCCGGTGAATTTCTGAGTTGCCACAAGAATCTCCTTAGTTGTCTGGCGGGCAGCCCTATGCCGCCCACTCTTGTTGGCGGTGTCCAGGCCGTCTAGGCCAAAGAACACGAATAGAACGTTTGGTTAAAGAAGTCGACGACTTCGTTTTCGAACGCATTGATGCGCTCGTGAGCGTATTTGGCATAGATGATATGCCTCCGGTCACACTCAAGACCGTTGAATACGGCAAACTGGCCCTTGGGATCACTCACGGTATCCATGAGCGATGTGCCCATGAGCACCGAGCCACGAACCCGAGGCGACAGCGTCTCGAGACCGCTGGGAAGCGGATTGGCAAGCGCCGTGCAGGCAAGGCCCCGCTCGTCCAGAGCAGAAACCGCCAGCGCGACACCGCCGCCAAGGCCCTCGCCCCATGCAAAGATGCGGTCGGGATCCATGCCATCAAGGTTGCGCGCAACCTTCGCCAACGCGCAGCCCCAACGGACACGCTCGACAAAAGCAGGCGAGGTAATCCCCTGCTGCAGATCGCTGGATCCAATAGTCTCATCGTCCAGCGCAAGCACGGCATATCCCATGGCGGCAAACCGCGTCATGTGATGCCATCCCCGCACGGGTCGGTCGATGTCATGGAACATCAGGCACAGCGGAACAAGCTCGGATCTTCGGGCGCAACCAGAGGGCTCAATCAAACGGCCGTGCACGACATACCCGCCGAGCTCAAAGGAAACCTCGGAGTAGCGCGCGCACGGATTGGCGAAATCAATCGCCGTAACGGTCAGCCCGCAAACCTCAAGGTCCGAAGCGGCTGTCTCCAACTCGGAAACATCCGCAGAAGCATCGCCGCGCCAATCCCGGAAATCAGAGAGCCTTGACGAAACCGTCCCAGCAATTCCCGCAAGCTCGGGGACAATCAGCTCATCGATATTGCTCTCGCACTTAGACATGAGCCTCCCCTCCCTTGCAGAAAAATGGAATGATCAGATCGTCAAAATCCTGAATCTCCTCGTGACCGAAGCCTTCAAAGAACTCATGACGCTTTTCACAGGTCAGGTTGTTGTAGACTGCAAACTGCGTCGCCGGAGGACAGACGATATCGGCTGTGCCCGTGCCAAACAGCACGGGGCATTTGACTATGGGGGCAAAGTTCTTGGAATCGAAGTACGCCAGCTTGGCATAGGCCTCGTCAATACGAGTCGAGTCCTCGTCAAACCAGCGAGACCAATAGCGCAGACCCTCGTAGGCAATGTCGTCGGCATCCAAATCCCAGACCAGGCGGAAATCCGACAGGAAGGGATAGAGGATGGCGGCGCGATTGATAAGCTCGCTGTTAAGCGCACAGGTCGCAATGCCCAAACCGCCGCCCTGCGATGCGCCGTTCACAAATACACGGGCAAGATCGATGCCCTCGAGCTCACGAACAATACGGCAAAGAATGCGGATATCTTGGTGCAAGCGGACATAGTAGAGGTTGGCCGGGTCGCCGTCGATACCGGCGACGATATGGCCCGCGACCGTCGTGCCCTCAAATCCACCAATGTCCTCGGAGGGACCTCCTTGGCCGGGGCAGTCGAGGGCGATGAGTGCCATGCCCATGCCCGCAAACGACGCCTGCTCAAACCAGCTGCGGCTTGCACCCGGATACCCATGGAACTGAAGTACCAATGGCACGGGCTCGTCCGAGACAGGTTTAAGGTACTTGGCGTGCAGGCGAGCGCCGCACATGCCGGTATACCAGAGATCGAAAAGCTGGCAGGTCACGGCATCGGTGACCGATGCCGCCTCGATCGCATAGTCAAGCCCGACGGCGTCAGCCTCGGCCATGCGATCCTTCCAAAAGAGATCGAAATCTGATGGACGGGACATAGCGCCTCGATATTCACCAAATTGATGTTGTAGCTCCTGAGCACTTGGCATGGCTCGTGAACCCAACCTTTCGAAATCGCAACGGAGGTGCGCCCGGCAAGGGAACCGGGCGCACGGGAGGGAAAGCGAAGTTACTCGCCGAGCTTGGGATGCAGCAGCGACGGCGCAGCGCCGAGCAGCATCTTAGTGTAGGGGTCTCGAGGATGCTGGAAAACCTGCTTGGCCTCGCCCTGCTCGACGATCTTGCCGCCATTCATGACGATGATGTCGTCGGAAATATAGCGGACCGTCTGGATGTCATGGCTGATGAACACCATAGCCAGGCCGAGTTCCTTCTTAAGGTCGGTCAGCAGGTTGAGAATCTGCGCGCGGACCGAAACGTCCAGAGCCGAGGTGGGCTCGTCGGCGATGATGGCATCGGGGTTCAGCGACAGGGCACGGGCAATTGCGACGCGCTGGCGCTGGCCGCCCGAAAGCTGGCCGGGAAGAACCTCGGCGGCGGAGGAGGGCAGACCGGTGAGCTCCAAGAGCTCCTTGACGCGCTTCTCCTGCTCGGCCTCGGTACCCAGGTTGTGGACGCGCATGGGGTCGAGCAGTTGCTCGCGAACGACCATGCGAGGGTTGAGCGCCGTGGCCGGGTTCTGGAACACGACCGAGATGACGCGACCCATGTGGCGACGGTCCTCGGCGGTACGCTTGGTGACGTCCTTGCCCTTAAAGTAGACCTTGCCGCTCGTGGGGGCCTGCAGGCCGCACATGACGTTAGCCGTGGTGGACTTTCCGCAACCGGACTCGCCGACGATGCCGATGGTCTGTCCGGGCATGAGCTTAATCGTTACACCCTGGACGGCGTGAACCAGGTTGGGGTGCAGAATCGAGCCGGTACGGGTCCTAAAGGTGACGTGGACGTCATCAAGGAAGATGATCGGCTCGACGCCGTTGACTGCGGTCTCGCTCATCTACATCACCTCCGCGTGAGGGGTCAAACCATTTGCCTTGAGCACCTCGTCGGGGAGCTCGGAATAGAAGTGCTCGGTGCCGGGCACGCGCTTGAAGACCGGACGGGTGTCCAGGCCAATGCGCGGATGGCTCGAGCGGGGCGCGAAGCGATCGCCCTTGGGGAAATCGCGCGGGCTCGGAACGGCGCCGGGCACCTGGTGCAGGCGGCCCGAACCGCTCTCGATGGACAGGACGGAACCCAGAAGGCCGCGGGTGTACTCGTGAATCGGGTTGGTGAGCAGCTCCTTGGTGGGCGCCTGCTCAATAACCTGGCCGGCGTACATAACCGTGATGTTGTGGGCGACCTCGGCGACCAGCGCCAGGTCGTGCGAAACGAAGATCATGGCAAAGCCGAGCTTGGCCTGAAGGTCGTTGAGCAGCTTGATGACCTGCTTCTGGACCGTAACGTCCAGAGCGGTCGTGGGCTCGTCGCAGATAACCAGCTTGGGGTCGCGGGTAAGGGCCATAGCGATCAGAACGCGCTGACGCTGACCACCGGAAAGCTCGTGCGGATAGCTCTCGAGCGTACGCTTGGGGTCGAGGCCCACGAGCTCCAGGAGTTCCTCGGCGCTACGGGTGCCGCCGCGCTTGGTGAGCTGCTTCATCTGGGCAGAGATGAGCATGGAGGGGTTGAGCGAGGACAGGGCGTCCTGATAGACCATGGCGATATCGGTACCGCGCAGGCCGAACCACTCCTTCTTGCTCATCTTGAGCAGGTCGCGGCCCTCCCAGAGAACCTCGCCGGAAAGATGCTCGTCATCGTCGGTCAGGCCCATGATGGCCAGCGTGGTGATGGACTTACCGCAGCCGGACTCGCCTACCAGGCCCATGGTCTGGCCGGGACGGACGTCAAAGTTAACGTGGTCGACGACGTTGATATCACCGTGGTGCTCAAACTGGATGCAGAAATCGCGGACCGAAAGGATCGGCTCAACGGACTCATCGGGCACATGGCGGTCGTTACGCTTGAGCTCGACATCGCGCAGTGCGCCAAGACGGGCGGACAGGGACTGAGCCTGCTCCTTGTAGGCACGAACGGGGTCGGAAACCAGCAGGTCGGCCTCGCGGCGCTTGGAGGAATCGGTCGGATCCAGGGCGGCGGAGGGAGCAGCGGCCATGGCGTCGGTAATGCCCTCGGAGAGGATGTTGAGCGCCAGGCAGGTGATCATGATGGCCAGGCCCGGGAACAGTGCCTGCCACCAACGGCCAGCGAGCACGCCACCGCGTGCGTCGGCGAGAATGTTGCCCCAGGTAGCGGTGGGCTCCTGGATGCCGGCGCCGATGAAGGTCAGCGAGGCCTCGAAGATAATGGCGTCGGCGACCAGGGTAACGGTGAAGACCATAATCGGAGCGATGCAGTTACGCAGAACATGCTTGATCAGAATCCACGGAGCCTTGGCGCCGGACACGATGACCGCGCGGATATAGTCCTCACCGTACTCGGACACGATGTTGGCGCGCACGATACGGGCGATCTGCGGGGTGTACATAAAGCCGATCGCAAAGATGATCGACGGCACGGAATTGCCCAGGATGGAAACGAAAACGGCTGCGAGGGCGATACCCGGGATGGACATGATGATGTCCAGGATACGCATGATCGCCTCAGAGATAGACTTGCGCGAAACCGCTGCAAGAGCGCCGACAACGGAACCACAGACCAAAGCCATGGCGGTAGCACCAAAGCCGATAATCAGCGAGTAACGTCCGCCGTAGAGCATGCGCGACAGAATGTCGCGACCCTTATCGTCGGTACCGAAGATAAATCCGTTGCCGGGAGCCTGGCGAGCCGTAAAGATCTCGACCGGGCTATAGGGGGCAAGAAGGGGCGCCAAAATCGCAGTCAGGGCGACCAGCACCAGCACGACGGCGGCAATCTTAGAAGACAGCGTCATCTTCTTCCAGCCACCGAGCTTGAGCCCCTTGGAGGCAGCCTTCTCGAGCTGCTCGGTTTGCTTCTCTCGAATCTTTACCATAATCTACACCGTCCTGATGCGCGGGTTGATGAGCAGGTAGAGCATGTCAACCACGATGTTGATGATGATGAAGGCAAGAGCAACGACGATAACGACGCCCTGAACCAGGTTCGCCTCGTTGCCCTGAACGCCCTGCAGAATCGCAGTGCCCATGCCGGGGAGGTTGAAGATAACCTCGATGACGACGGCGCCGCCCATGAGGTAGCCGATCTTAAGACCGAGGGTGGTGACCGGGGTGATCAGCGCATTGCGAAGAACGTTGATGCCGACGACGACCTTCTCGGGAACGCCGGCGCCACGAGCCATACGGACATAGTCCTTGTCGAGCTCCTCGACCATGGCGGTACGCACGATACGAGTCATCTGGCCCGTCAGCGGAAATGCCAAGGCGATAGCGGGCATGATCATACGTCCCAGATAGCCAACCGGATTCGTGGTGAAGTGAGGCAGAGCACCCGATGCCGGGAGCACCTTAAGGTAGGAAGAGAACAGCAGGATCAACAGAACGGCAAGCCAGAACGACGGGGTTGCCAAGCCGGCGATGGAAAAGACGCGGATCACTTGGTCCGGCCATTTGTCGCGATACAGTGCCGCGATGACGCCGAGCAAAAACGAAACGACCGCACCGATGGCAAGACCGATGAAGGTCAGCTGCATCGTGACGGGCAGGGCCGTGGAGATGCGCTTGGCAACGGAGTTGCGGGCAGCGCCGTAGGTACCCATGTCGCCATGAATCAAATCGCCCATATAGCGCACGTAGCGCACAGGCCAGGGGTCGTCCAGACCATACTTCTCATGGTACTCGGCAACCGCCTCGGGCGAGGCACCGTCACCCAACGCCGTGTAGGCGGGGTCGGTCTTGGAGAACGACATAAGGAAGAACACCAGGACGGTGACGCCCAATGCCATGATCGGCAGCGCCACAAGACGCCTTCCAATCAAACGTAGCAAGTTGTTCACGTTCTCTCCCCTTTCTTTTGTCGGTAGGACCAACTGGTATATGAGTACGGATACTCATTACAAGACCCGAGCGACATCGTTGCCGCCCGGGTCTTTGTTTCAACTATGAGGATACGGTCCCAACGGCCGACATCCTGCATACAGACTCAAGCGAGTCTTACGCCTTGACGGTCGCAACGCCCCTGAAGGACATGCTCGTCGTGCCGATGCCCTTGAAGCCGTCGAGAGCCTCGCCGTTGGGCGCGGTGGACGGATCGTCCCAGGAAGCGGAGACGGTCTTGACGTGGACAACGGGGTACAGAACGGCGTTGTCGGCGATGATGTCGAAGCACTCGTTCCACTTCTTCTGCTGCTCGTCGCCCTCGGCGGCAAGAGCCTCGTCCATGAGACCGTGAAGCTTCTGCCACTCAGCGGACTCCTTCCACGGGCAACGGGTCTGCATCC
This sequence comes from uncultured Collinsella sp., assembly GCA_900541695.1. Classification (GTDB taxonomy): domain Bacteria; phylum Actinomycetota; class Coriobacteriia; order Coriobacteriales; family Coriobacteriaceae; genus Collinsella. The sequence continues at coordinate 251,773 of UQKL01000001.1, forward strand.
AGACGTTGTCGCCATACCACCAGTTGAGCAGCAGGTCGGGGTCAGCGCCGAAGCAGGAAGGATCGCCAGGGGCAAGGAGGATATCGTAGGCCTCGCCGCCGTCGATGGCAGCGTAGGTGGCCGGCGAGGTATCGGTCTGGATGGTCACCTCAAAGCCGAGAGCGTCGAGGTCGTTCTTGACCTGGGCGGCCATGCCCTTGATCTGCTCGTTGTCGGTGGTGCGCAGGGTGATGGCACCCGGGGTGATGCCGGACTCCTCGATGAGCTTCTTAGCCTTCTTGGCGTCGGTCTTGTACACCGTGGAAGCCTCATGATAATTGGTGAAGCTCTTGGGCAGGTAGCAGCTGGCAGCGGTGGCAAGGCCGGCAAAGGTGTTGCTGACCATCTTCTCGGTGTCGAGCGCATACATGACAGCCTGACGGACCTTGACGTTGTTCCAAGGCTCCTTGGCGACGTTGAACATGATGAAGCGGGTGCCGAAACCCTGAACGTTATCGATCTTGCAGCCGGCGCTCTCGAGCTGGTCGACGGCGTCAGCGGTAACGAGCTCCATAACGAGCGTGGAGCCCTCCTGCTGAGCGGTAACGCGAGCGGTGGGGTCGGTCAGGATGCTGTACTGGATCTTCTTATCCTCGGCAGCATACTCACCGTTGTACTCGGGGTTGGGAACCAGGGTGATCTCGGTATCGGAGATAGAGTCGTACATCCAGGGGCCGGAGCCGATCGGCTGCTTGGCGCGATCCTCCTCGGTCTGGGTGGCCGGGGTAACGCGGATGATGGCAAGACGATCCTTGAGCAGAGAGAAGTTGGGGACCTTGGTCTTGACCGTCACGGTGCTGGCGTCCTTAGCCTCGATGGACTCGAAGGGCTGGAAGAACGGAGCATAGGTAGCGGAAGCGGCGCAAGCGGTGTAGGAGGCAACGACATCGTCAGCGGTGACCTCGGTGCCATCGGAGAACTTGGCGCCCTTGCGGATGGTAACCTCGAAAGTGGTGTCGTCCACAGACTTGGGGTCGTCGGTGGCGAGCTCGTTGAAGGTGCTGTAGTCGTGGTAATCGATGCCGTAGAGGCCCTCGACGACGTGCCAGTTAGCACCCAGGCCCACAGCGGAGCCGGTGCTGGCGGGGTCGAAGCTGGACGGAGCGTAAGCGGAACCAGCGGTGATCACGCCGCCGCCACGGTTGGCGGAATCGGTGGAACCGGAAGCGGAACCCTCGTCGCTAGAGCTGCCACCGCAGCCGGTGAGACCAAGGCCGGCGACAGCAGCGACGCTGCCGGTGAGGCCGAGGAACGAACGCCTGGACATACCCTTGTTGATGATGGCCATGTCTTCTCCTATCAATAGAGAATCTTACCCGGGAGCACCTAGACTTGCCCCCGCGCAACTTGCGGACGATATATACCTTACCTACCGACAAACCCAACTTGGGTGCCGCGCTCGGCGACCGATACATACATACGCTTGAACGGTATTTACTACCGTTCACCGAATTCATTGACAAACGATTCGACAGACAGTATGTATCGACGAGGTGAGATATCAGTCTTCGTCAACCCGCAGGATAGCAGGGTTATTCACCATGGCTAGTCAAACGTTTTAGCGTTAATAAAACCCGAAATCAGCAGGTAATCGCCGCGAAATAAATGATTGAAAATCAGCCAATCATGTATATCAGTTGTTTAGAAGCGCGTTTAGTTTTCGGAACGGCTGGCCGATGCTTGGGCGCGCTCGGCATTCCATGCAACAAGTGCCTCGTGGACCGCTTTGGCGACATCGGCCGGAACGCCTCGAACTTCCGCAATCTCCTGCTCGCTTGCCGCGCGCAAACGCTTCATCGAGCCAAAATGGCGCATAATGGCACGTTTTCTGGTGGGTCCCACGCCCGGAACGTCGTCAAGCACCGAAACCGTCATAGCCTTATCGCGCAACTCGCGATGGAACGTAATCGCAAATCGGTGGGATTCATCGCGAACCTGCTTGATCAGATAAAGCGAAGCGGAGCCGGTCGGCAGCACGACGGGGGTCTCGTCCCACGGCACGAAAACTTCCTCATCGGCCTTTGCCAAGCCACAAACTGGTATATCGAGGCCAAGCGCCTCAAGTTGCTTAATTGCAGCGGTCAATTGCGGTTTGCCGCCATCGACAACGAGCAAATCGGGGCGCGAGCCAAAGCGCTCGTCCGCCATGCGCTCGGGAGCATAGCGACGCCCCAGAACCTCGGACATCGATACGAAGTCGTTCGCCTCGTCCAATTCGGCCTGAATTTTAAAGCGACGATACTGGCCCTTGTCGGCACGGCCGTTGGTAAATACCACCATCGAAGCGACGGTAAAGGTGCCGTGCAACGTCGAGATATCGAAGCACTCGATGCGCAACGGCGGCGCAGGCAGCGCCAGCGCGCTTTCGAGCTCCAGGAGCGCCTGATTAGTGCGATCGTCAGCATACCCCGTGCGCATCATGTAGCGCATGAGGGCATGGCGCGCATTTTTGGAAGCCATATCGAGCAGGCGGTGCTTTTCGCCGCGCTGCGGCCTATGGAGATGGCAAGAGCGTTCGCGCTTGCCCGCAAGCCACTCCCCCAACGCTTCGGCGTCCTCAAGCTCGACAGAGAGATTGATCTCGGCTGGAATATCAGCCGTCTCGTCGTAATAGCGCTTAAGAAAGCCCGATTGAAGCTCTTCCTCGTCGACATCCAGGCCTTTATCGAGGATGAACTCACAAGTTCGAACCGTTCGGCCCTCGCGAACGACAAAGACACAGGCGGCAGAGATAGTCTCTTCGCGATAGAAGCCGATGACGTCGATATCGACGCTCGATGGAAAAACGACCTGTTGGCGATCGTCCAGGCCCCTAATGACTTCCAGGCGACGCTTGACGCGCGCCGCACGCTCAAAATCGAGCGTCTCGGCTGCCTCCGTCATCTCGGACGTAAGCTCATCAACGACATCCTTGCGATGGCCCGACAAGAAACGTTCGACACGTTTGACGTTCTTGGCATAGTCGGCAGGGGAAATCGCGCCGATGCATGCGCCCGGCCCGCGCCCGACATGGTAGTCAAAGCAGGGACGCCCGTTTTGCGCGCAAATCATATTGACGATGTCTTCTTCGCCCTTATGAGATTCGACGATGCGGCGGCAGCGGCGCCATTCCGCACAGGATGCCGAGCAAATAGGAATAACCTTGCGTAGCGTATCGATGGTCTCACGCGCCGCACGGCTATCGGTATAGGGGCCAAAATAGCGCGTTCCCGGTTTATGACGCTCTCGCGTGTATTTAATAGCCGGAAACAAGTCGCTCTTGGTAATGGCGATAAAGGGATAGCTTTTATCGTCTTTGAGATCGACGTTAAAGTACGGATGGTACTGGCCAATCAGATTGCGCTCGAGCACCAATGCCTCGTGCTCGGTCTCCACCACGATATAGTCGAAGCTCGCCACCAGCTGCATCATGAGCGGGATCTTTTGACGCTCGTCCTGCAGCGTCACGTATTGACGCATACGGGCACGCAGGTTTTTTGCCTTGCCCACATAGATGACATCACCCTTGGCATCTTTCCAAAGGTAGCAGCCGGGTTGCGTGGGAACGCGCGAAACCTGCTCGGCAAGTGTTGGAATGTTGTCGTGACCTGCCACGCGCACCTACTTGCGACGAAGCAGCGCCGAGACCTCGGGCATCTTAAAGACGAAGGCAAGACCAAAAGTTACAGCGAGCGAGACGACGCCTGCAACACAAACGTAGCCCAGGGTAATGAGGATCGAGCTGCCAAGCGCTCCGACAAAGTGCTCAAGTGCCCACATGACGCCGGCGCCCGCGGCAGCGCCCAAGCCACCGAACAGTAGGCCGAAGAAACCGCCATGCAGGATAGACTTGACCTGAAGGCCATGCAGACGACGGCGCAGCCACCACAGTGAGCATCCGACCAAGACCACGTAGTCAACGACGTACGAAAGCGCAATTGCCGGCATACCGTAGCCCAGCACCACGCCAAACAGCAGCACAGAACCGGCCTGGCCGATAGCGGAGTACAGGCAATAGCGGCTATAAGGTTTCATATCGAGCAGGGCCGAGAAGCTCTTCTGCATCAGCACGACCACGCCGTAGAGCGGCAGGGAAAGTGCCAGATAGATAAGGAACTCCGACACCAGCGCCACACCGGATTCATCGAACTTGCCGGCGCAGTAGATCATGTTGAGCGGACGGGCGAAGACGATCAGATACATCGCAAACGGAATCAGGAAGAAGAGCATCTGGGCGACACCGCGCGAAATGCCCGTGCGGACGCTGTCGTAATCCTTCTCCTGCGCATCGTGAGAGAGTTCGGTATAGAGTGCCGTCGAAAGCGAGGCGGCGATCAGCGCATAGGGCAATGTGTACCACAGGCGCGCATATGCGATGACGGAAGGGCCGGTCTCGGGCTGCACCACCAGCGCGGCGGCATTGGTAATGGAGGTCGAGACAAACATGCACACCGTGGCGAGCAGCGTCGGGATACCAAGCGCGATCGTCTGTCGCAGCGCGGGATCCTTAAAGTCGATATGGATATGAGGATGCACGCCATGCTTGCCAAGCGCGGGAATCTGGCAGGCCATCTGGACAAAGACGCCGAGGGTCGTACCAACTGCGATCAAGATAATACCGGCCTGCTCGCCAAATTGTGCAGACACGGGAGCAAAGCCCATAAAGCTGGCGATGACGATGACATTGTTGAGAACCGGGGCAAACGTCGACCAGAAATAGTCGCGGTGTGCGTTGAGAACGCCCGAGAACACCGAGCCCAAGCCATAAAACAGAATTTGAATAGCAAAGAAGCGGAACATGAACGCAGCGGTATCCATGCTGCCGCCATCGCCCGAAAGGAACGACTGCGTCCAAATAAAGCCGGGAGCAAACACGGTGCCCAGCAGCGAGATACCGCCCAGCAGCAGAAGCAGAATACCAAGCAGGTTGCCGACATACTCGTTCGATGCCTCGCGACCCTGCTCGCGCCTCACACCCATATACACCGGCAAAAACGCCGTAACGAGCATGCCGCCCATCACGAGCTCGTAGAGCATGTTGGGCAGGTTGTTGGCAACCTGATAGGAGGACGAGAGCAGCGACATACCGATGGCGGCCGCCATGGCCCACGTGCGGATAAACCCGGTGACACGCGACACGATGGTCAGCACGGTCATAAGGCCAGCAGAACGACCAACCGTGGAGTAGTCCGACGAACCCATATCGTCTACGTCGTCCTGAGAGTCCTCATAAACCTCATCTTGTGGCGGCAAATCGTCCACGACGGCAAAGGAGCCGGTCATCGCAAAGGGATCGTCAACCAAAACGGCGTCATCAGCAGGTGCGGCGTCATCGCTGTTCGGCATGTTGTTACCGGATACGGCATCATCATCGAATATGGCATGGTCGCCAAACACCGTGTCAACTTCATTGGCGGCGACGGTTCGGGCAGAAAACGACAGAGGGTCCCAGTCGTCATCACCGTCGATGGCCACGCCCTCGACGGGATCGGTCGAACCAAGCGGCGACCATTCGTCATCCGAAAGAAGCGGTTCGCCATCATCATGAGCCGTGGGCTTGGCGGAATGAGCGGCAGGAGCGCTCTGCGGTGTGCTCTTTCCCTGGGCTGCCATCAAAAACACCGCCGTCTCATCGGGACGCGGCTCACGAGGAGCCTCGGAGGCGATCGGCATCACGCTGGCGCTCGATTGAGCGGCGGCCAAAAAGACAGCCGTCTCATCGGGACGAGCCGAAGAAAGAACCGTACGGGGAAGTGCCGTGCCGGCACCGGCGGCACGCAAGTACACGGCCGTCTCGCCCGGGTCAGCGGCAGCGGACCAGGCGTTTCGAATCTCGTTATCGAACGAAGCGGCCTCGGGCGCGGGCGTCTGAGGAGCCGACCCTTTTGCAAAGTGAGCTCCGCGCTTTGATTCTTCCTGCGGCATCGCTCAGTCCTCTCTCGTGATCGGGGCAACCGTCGCCCCGCAAAATGCAACTAAGTCATCGGGAGCAAGCTCAAGCTGATAGCCGCGCTTGCCACCCGAGATAAAAATGGTATCCCAAAGGACGCATGTCTCATCGATCAGAGTCCGGAAGCGTTTTTTCATACCGACCGGACTGCAACCGCCGCGGACATACCCCGTCGCGGCAAGCAAATCTTTGACATGCATCATGGTCAGCGACTTTTCGCCTGCGGCGCGCGCGGCGGCCTTGAGGTCGAGCTCGTCGGCAACGGGAATGCAGCACACGACATGGTCGTTGGACGGCGTCGTGCAGACCAGGGTCTTAAATCCCTGACCGGGCTCCTCGCCAAGCTGCTCGGAAATCGCGACGCCCAGCCCCGACGATTCGTCGTCATCGTCTTCGTACGTATGGAGAACATAGGGGATGCCGGCGCTTTCCAGCTCACGCATGGCGTTGGTCTTTGGCGTCTTCACGGCCTTCGGCATGGCATATCCTTTCCCTCATATAAGAACGCAATTTTTAAGTATATGTCCATTTGCGCGGCATACGCTATCTCGACAAAGAGAGCGCCACCGAATCGCAAGGAATCGGCGGCGCTCATGTTTCAAAAACACCTATGTATTAGGCATCGAGTTGCGCTTGACGCTCCTTATCGCGTTTGAGCAACGGCGCCAAGAACTTGCCGGTATAGCTCTGCGGGCATGCCGCAACCTGCTCTGGCGTACCCGAGACCACGACAGTTCCGCCACCGTTGCCACCCTCGGGACCCATATCGATCAGACGGTCGGCGACCTTGATGACATCGAGGTTGTGCTCGATCACCAACACCGTATTGCCCGCATCGACTAGACGCTGCAACACATCAAGTAACTGGCGAACGTCCTCAAAATGAAGACCGGTCGTAGGCTCGTCCAAAATATAGAACGTCTTACCCGTCTGACGGCGATGAAGCTCCTTGGCGAGCTTTACGCGCTGCGCCTCACCACCCGAGAGCGTCGTGGCGGGCTGGCCCAAGCTCACATAACCTAGGCCGACGTCATACAGGGTTTGAAGCTTTCGCTTGATCTGCGGAATATTCCCAAAGAAAGCCAGTGCCTCGGCCACGCTCATGTCAAGTACGTCCGAGATAGTCTTGCCACGATAGGTAACCTCGAGCGTCTCGCGGTTATAGCGCTTGCCGCCACAAGCCTCGCAGGGAACATAAATATCGGGAAGAAAGTGCATCTCAATCTTGATCTGGCCGTCGCCCTTGCACGCCTCGCAGCGTCCGCCGCTCACATTAAAGGAGAAGCGTCCCGGCGAGTAGCCACGCGCCTTCGACTCCGGCGTGCTCGCAAACAGCGCGCGCAGATCATCCCACAGGCCAATATAGGTCGCAGGGTTCGAACGCGGCGTGCGACCGATCGGCGACTGGTCAATGTCGATCACCTTATCGATGCACTCGATGCCCTCAATCTTCTTGTACGGACCCACGGGACGCGTCGAACGGTGGATGGCATTCGTCAGCGCGGGCGCAATCGTATCGGTGACCAGGGAGCTCTTGCCCGATCCCGAAACACCGGTAACGACTGTGAGCGTACCGAACTCAATCTTGGCGGTAACGTTTTTGAGGTTGTTGGCGCGGGCGCCCGTGATCTTAAGGCAGCCGCGGCCGGGCTTGCGGCGCTCGTCTGGCACGCGGATCATCCGCTTGCCGGTCAAATAAGCACCCGTCATGGAATCGGGGCACGCCATGATATCGGCAGGCGTTCCCGCGGCGACCACGTGCCCGCCGTTGACGCCCGCGCCTGGCCCCATATCGATCACATAGTCGGCAGCGCGAATCGTGTCCTCATCGTGTTCAACGACGATAACGGTGTTGCCGATATCGCGCAGGCGCTCGAGTGTCTTAATCAGCCGCTCGTTGTCGCGCTGGTGAAGACCAATCGAAGGCTCGTCCAGAATATAGAGAACGCCCATGAGGCCCGCACCGATCTGCGTAGCCAGGCGAATGCGCTGCGCCTCACCGCCGGAAAGCGTCGCCGAAGCACGATCGAGCGTCAGATAATCAAGGCCGACATCAACCAGAAAACGCAAGCGTTCCAGGATTTCCTTGACGATACGACCGCCGATGAATTGTTGACGCTCGGTGAGCTCAAGGTCCTCAAAAAACTCGAGCGACTCGCGGCACGACAGGCAACAAACCTCATAAATGGACTTGCCGCCCACGGTGACGGCGAGCATCTCGGGGCGCAGGCGAGCACCATGGCAGCTCGAACACGGCTCCTCGCGAATGTACTTCTCCAGGCGCGCCTTAGTGTTCTCGTTGGTCGTCTCGGTATAGCGCTCGTACAGGATATTGCGCACGCCCGAAAACTTGGTGTCCCACTGGCTGCGACGACCGTCGAGCTTTTGATAGTCCACCGAAATCTTCTTGTCGCCCATGCCATCCAAAAATGCACGGCGCACTCGCGGAGGTAGGTCTTCCCACGGTGTATCCGCGCTCACCTTAAAGTGCTTACAGACCGCGGCGAAGATCTGGGGGTAGTAGTTCGAATTGCCGAACAGGCTTCCAAAGACCCCATCGGCAATCGACTTCGACGGGTCCTCAATCAGCGCCTCGGCATCGACCGTTTTCTTAAAGCCCAGACCATCGCACTCGGGACACGCACCATAGGGCGCGTTGAACGAAAAGTCGCGGGGTTGTAGGTCGTCGATGGAGTGCCCGTGCTCCGGGCACGCCAGAGCCAACGAATACTCCAGCAGCTCGCCCTCGGTTCCCTCGGGAGCATCGCGATCGGGCAGCATGTACACGTTCACATTGCCGTGTGCCAAGGCAGTCGCCTGTTCAACCGACTCGGCGATACGGCCCAGAGAGTTTTCCCGAATCACGATGCGGTCGACTACGACCTCGATATCGTGCTTGAACTTTTTGTCCAGATCGATGGGGTCGTCGAGCGAGCGTACTTCGCCGTCGACACGCACGCGGCTAAAGCCCTCAGCCCGAAGATCCTCGAACAATTTTGCGTACTCGCCTTTGCGCCCGCGCACCACCGGTGCCAGCACAAACGCACGACGACCCTCTCCCGCTGCCAGGACCTTATCGGCGACCTGGTCGGTGGTCTGGCGTTCGATAACGCGACCGCACTCGGGGCAGTGTGGCGTGCCCACGCGTGCAAAAAGCAAGCGAAGGTAGTCATAAATCTCAGTTACAGTACCCACCGTCGAGCGCGGATTCTTGGACGTCGTCTTCTGATCGATCGAGACGGCCGGCGAAAGGCCGTCGATCGAGTCTAGATCGGGCTTGTCCATCTGGCCTAAAAACTGGCGCGCATAACTCGACAGGCTTTCCACGTAGCGACGCTGACCCTCGGCATAGATCGTGTCAAACGCCAGCGAGCTCTTGCCCGAGCCCGAAAGACCGGTAATGACCACGAGCTCGTCGCGCGGGATGGAAACATCGATATTGCGCAGGTTGTGTTCGCGCGCACCACGGATAACGATAGAAGAATCAGACATGGAAGCTCCTTGCCTCCTATAACCTCAAATCACACTGTCGATGAGTTTAACGCACTCAACGCGCACAGATGTTCGTAATACAAGATTCGCAGACCTTTTGCTTTGCGTGTCGGGTGCTTTGTTTCTCGAAATGCCGTGGAAAGGTTAGAGTAATCTAAAACTGAACTTAATTTGCTGTAACAGAGGAACGTCCATGACCGAAGATATCCCCCTTGAAATCACTTCGAGTGGCATGGCCAATCTGCCCATATTCATCGCCGTCCTTATCGTGGCCGCCGTCGTCGTGCGCGTGTATTTTTCAATCAGACACAACGAAAAACCGCCCATTGCCCGCGTCTTTTGGTGCGCGATGCTCCTCATCCCGCTCGGCATGGTAGCTGCATGGATTACGAATCAATTGCTCGTAAATGAGGACTGTTCCCTATGGGTCCTTTCTTATTCGGCGCTCGGTGCTGCCGCCGTCATACTTCTTGTCGAGCCCTTGGTTTCGGGACTTATCGACCAAACCGATCTTGCGACGGGAACGGTTGCCTGTATTTGCCGCGACATCCTTGTCGTCGCCGCTGTTTCAGCGCTCTCGTTCGTTTCACTCGAAATTGCCTGCAACGAAACGTTCTATCGCATTCCCGCCAACTCATTCGGGTTTTCCGTTGGGCTGCTCGCGACGGTTCTGCTCTCCCTTTATTTGCTGGGACAGCGTCATGGAGGCGTCATGGCCCTCGTGCCCGTCGTCTGTTGCACCCTTGGCATTGCCGAGCACTTCGTCATAACGTTTAAAGGCGAGGCCATCCTGCCGAGCGACATTTTGGCATTGGGCACCGCAATGGAAGTAAGTGAGGGATATGAGTTCACCTTCACTGCAGGAATCGTAACCTCACTCGCCCTGCTGGAGATTTCCCTGGGGCTTCTTTCGCTTATCCGACCGCGAAAGCTCCGTACGCCCGCCCATGTCTTCCCCGCAATCGCCGCTAACCTCTGCGCTTTTCTGCTAGTGACCGTTGTGGGGCTCTTGGGCTTTTCCAACATCGACTTGGAGCAGTCGCTGGATTTTGGATTTGACCGTTGGCAGCCCATCACCACGTATGCGTCTCAGGGTTTTATCACTTCGTTCACCGAAATGGTCAACGAGTTGCCCATTGAAAAGCCCGAAGACTATACGCCCGATGAGGCGCAGAGCATCGAACAGGAGCTCGCCGCCGCCTACGACAGCACGTATGGCTCGAGCGAGCAGCGCGCGGCGGCCGTTGCCCAGTTCAATGAAATCAAGCCGACGATTGTTGCCGTCATGAACGAGAGTTTTAGCGACCTTTCGTGCTTTGAGCAGCTCCAGGCGGCCGGGTACACCGGTCCCGCATTCTACAACTCGCTTCCCGACACACTTGTTCGCGGCACCATGCTCGCTTCGGTCACCGGTGGCGGAACGGCGAACTCCGAATTCGAATTATTGACCGGAGCGACAACGGCCTTTGTCGGATTAGGCAAAATCCCCTATCAGCTGTATCAGATGAATAGTGTCAACAGCCTGGCAAAGGACCTTAAAGAGCTTGGGTATACCACTACCGCTATGCACCCGCAAAACCCCGTCAACTACCATCGAGATAAAATCTATCAGCAGCTGGGTTTTGGAGACTTTCTTTCAATCGGCGATTTCGAAGGTGCGCCCTATTACCATGCCGGCGTATGCGACTACGCCACCTACGACAAGATACTCGACCTGCTCAGAACCGACGAAGCCCCGCAGTTCATCTTTGACGTCACGATGCAAAATCACGGCGGCTACGACTATGGCACCGTTCCCGCCGAAGAGCTGACAAACTATTGGGTCGAGGGAGCCAGCGAGGGCGCCAATAGCGCGCTCAATACCTATCTCACCTGCATCAATGCATCCGACCGGGACCTCGAGTACTTTATCAATGAGCTCCGCAATATCGGCAGACCGGTTGTTCTTGTCTTTTTTGGCGACCATCAGCCGAGCGCCGCAACGACTCTCAACGACGAGCTGTACCCTCAGGAAGATACGGCAAGCCACGCTTTCCGTATCTATCAGTCGACATATCTCGTCTGGGCTAACTATGAGATCGCCGGCAATACCGAGCTCAACGTCTACGACACCGTCGGGGCAAACGAGATTGCAGCTATTACCCTTAATAAGATCGGCGCCCCGCTCACTGACTATCAAAAGGCCCTGCTTGCAACAAGGTCAGATGTGCCCACCATCAATGTCGCCGGCTATATTGGTGCCGACGGGCTGCGCTACGACTTGGAATCTGAAGACAGCCCATACGCCTCGACGATCGACAAGCTGCAGCGCATGCAATACCTCGAGTTCGCCAGCAAAGTTCAGTAAGCCCGCCCATTCGCTTGGACCCATCGTATTGCAAGCACGCTCGGCCCAAATGCATCGCAAATGACTCCCGCTCGCAAACGAGGGTACAATGACGCTCGTGTCACACCGCGGGGCTCCGGCCCCAACATATACAAAGGAGTCATACATGGGTTGCGAGCACGCACAAGCAGCCGGCGGACAATCAACGCCGTCGCAATTTGAAGAGAATACGCTGTCGGAGGTCAAGCGCGTTATCGCTGTGCTTTCCGGCAAGGGAGGCGTCGGCAAGTCGTTTGTGACGGGCGCCATCGCAACCGAGCTCGCCCGCCGCGGCAACAAGGTTGGCATTCTCGACGCCGACATCACCGGCCCCTCCATCCCCAAAATGTTCGGCATGAGCGGACGCCATGTCCATGCCCTCGGCAACCTCATGCTGCCCGAGATCTCCGAGCACGGCGTCAAGGTCATGAGCTCCAACCTGTTGCTCCAAAACGAAACCGATCCCGTCCTTTGGCGTGGCCCGGTTATCGCGGGCGCCATCAGGCAATTCTGGAGCGAGACCTCGTGGGGCCCCATCGACTACCTGCTGGTCGATATGCCTCCGGGAACGGGTGACGTCGCGCTCACCGTTTTCCAATCGCTGCCCGTCGATGGCATCGTCATCGTCACGAGCCCGCAAGACTTGGTCTCGATGATCGTCGCCAAGGCAGTCAACATGGCCGAGAAGATGAACGTCCCTATTCTGGGCATTGTCGAGAACATGAGCTATATCGAGTGCCCCGACTGCGGCAAGAAGATCGAGGTCTTTGGTAAGAGCAAGCTCCCCGAAGTCGCCGAGCGCTACAACCTCGACATCTTGGGTCAGCTTCCCATCAATCCGTCACTCGCCGAGGCCTGCGATAAGGGTGAAGTCGAGACCGCACTGCCCGATGACATGCTGCCCAAGGCCGTCTCCGCCGTTGAGGCCATCGCCCCGCACAAGACAGACGAGGCCTAAGTGAACGCAAGCGCCTTCTATGACGTCTTGGTGATCGGCGGCGGGGCCTCGGGCCTCGCCGCCGCCATTACGGCGGCGCGTGTCGACAAAAGGGTCTGCGTCGTCGAGCGCGACGTCGCCTGCGGTCTCAAGCTGCTCGCAACCGGAAACGGCCGCTGCAACCTCTCAAACGAATCCATCGACATTCGGCGATATAACCGCCCCGCCTTTGTCGAATCCATCATGGGCCCCCAACCCGAGCAAGATCTCGAGAGTTTTTTCTCCTCGCTGGGCATCATGACGATCCGTGAGGAAGGCCGCCTATACCCGCGCTCCCTTCGCGCCGAGTCGGTTCGCGATGCACTCCTCAATGCATGCGAGCGTTTGGGCATCACCCTACTCTGCGGAACTAACGTCATTGCGGCTCATAAGGCTTCCGAAGGCTGGACGCTTCAGATCGACCGTCCCGCTCATGTACTCAAACCCAAAAAGCACGGCGACCGAAAGACGGAGCTCCGTTCGCTTCGAAAGGCGTTAGCCGATACTCCTCGCACGAGCGATGCCCTGCAGGCAAGGGCCGTGGTTATCGCTACGGGCGGCAACCCCACCGGCATCGCCGAGGTGTTTAGCCTTCCCTTGACGCCCCTGCGCCCCGTCCTGTGCCCCGTATCGGCATCAGTCGTCGGCGACCGGACGGCACTCGGAACTCTGGATGGTCTGCGCGTCCGAGCCCGCTTAACGCTCTCGCGCAGCCACGAAGAGCTCTGGCGAGAAGATGGCGAAGTGCTGTTCCGTGCCTTCGGCATCTCAGGCGTCGCCGCCTTCAATCTCTCTCGCCGTATCAACCAGGGCGACACTGTTCTGATCGACTTCTTTCCAGATTTCTCCAAAGATGAGCTGCTCGATACGCTCGAGCAGCGTGTCAACGTGCTCGGCGATTTTTCGCCCCGAAACTCCCACTGGCTTGACGGCATGCTCGCCCCGCAGCTCTCACACGTCGTCTGTACGGCATTCGAGCGGTGCCATCCCGGCTCGCGCGATGTCATCCACCTGGTCTCAATCCTCAAGCACTTTAAACTGTCCGTCGAAGGGACGGCAGAGGAGCGCTCAGCACAGGTCACGCGTGGCGGCATATCTATCGAGTGCGTCTCGACACCCAATCTTTACGTGAACAGCACCACAGGCGCCCCGCTTTACGTCTGCGGAGAAGCGCTCGACATCGACGCCGATTGCGGAGGCTTTAACCTTGCGTGGGCCTGGATCTCGGGTATTCGCGCTGCAAGCAGCCTGTAGCCGCGCAGTCTATAATCAAAAACGCATTCGGGCCGTCTGGGATACCGGACGGCCTCTTTCTTGCCTCTAAGGAGACCTCGATGATCGAAATCACCCAAGTCAACGCGACGCTCGATGAGGCCGGCGACGAAAACGCCTGCCTTGCTATTGGCAGACGCGCCGTCAAACGAGCCCTGCGATGCGAGGATTCCCAGATTAAAGCCATTGAGCTCCATCGCAAGTCAATCGACGCCCGTAAAAAGCGAGATGTTCATTTTATTTTGAGCTTTCGAGTTGAGCTGACAAGCTCCCGACTCGAACAGGAAGTGGTCGACCGCGTCGCCGAGCGCAACCGCTCGCGCATCCGCATGGTTGACGGCGAGGCTCCTTCATTCCCCAACCCCGTCCCGAATGCACCCAAGGGGCGTCCCGTCGTTGTCGGCGCCGGTTGCGCCGGTCTCTTCGCCGCCCTGACCCTTGCCGAAGCGGGCCTTAAACCCCTGCTCATCGAGCGCGGCGACCCGGCATTTCGCCGCTCACATGCGATCGACCTCTTTCTAAAGGAGCGCATCCTCGACCCCGAGAGCAATATCCAGTTTGGTCTGGGCGGCGCGGGGACCTTCTCGGACGGCAAGCTCAATACGGGAACCAAAAATCCCGCCCATCGCCTTATCCTCGAGACCTTCGTCGAAGCGGGCGCTCCCCGCGATATTCTATGGGATGCAAAACCGCATATTGGCTCCGACATCCTCCCCGCCGTCGTTACCAGCATCTCCCAGCGCATTGAACAGCTCGGAGGAACCGTTCGCTATCGAACGAAACTCGTTGACATTCACACTGACACATCTGGCGCCATTGTCGGTATCGACATCCAGTCGTCCCACGACGCGACAAGCGAGTCAATCAACACAAAGCATCTCATCCTTGCTTGCGGTCATTCTGCCCGCGACGTATTCGAGGTTCTCAAAACCCATGATGTCGCCCTCGCTCAAAAGACGTTTGCCATGGGCGTTCGCATCGAACACCCGCAGTGTGATATCGATCGGGCGCAATATGGCCCCGCGGCGGGTCATCCCGCGCTCGGAGCAGCCCCCTATAAGCTCGTTACCCATCTTCCCAACGGCCGCAGCGTATTCTCATTCTGCATGTGTCCTGGCGGACAGGTTGTCGCAGCCTCTTCAGAGCCCGGCCATCTGTGCGTCAACGGCGCCAGTCTCAACGCCCGCGCCGGCCGCAACGCAAACGCCGCTCTCCTCGTTAACGTCACGCCCGACGATCTCCCCAGCGACGATCCTCTTGCAGGCGTAGAACTCCAGCGCATTTGCGAGCGGGCTGCCTATCGCCTTGGCGGCTCCAACTGGAACGCACCGGCACAGCTCGTCGGCGATTTCCTTGCAGAACGCGCCAGCACGACATGCGGCAAGGTAAAGCCCACCTATCCGCTCGGCGTGACTTGGACAGCAATCGATGAGTCATTGCCGCAACATATCATCGAGTCGCTTCGTCTGGGAATTCCCTTACTCGGCAAAAAACTGCGTGGCTACGACCATCCCGATGCCGTCCTCACCGGTGTTGAGACACGCTCGAGCTCTCCGGTCACCGTTACTCGAGACCGTCAATGCCACGCTGTATCGACCCCGGGGCTCTACCCTTGCGGCGAGGGGGCCGGATATGCCGGAGGAATCATGAGCGCAGCTACCGATGGCATCCGTTGCGCCGAAGCCCTGATCGCAGACCTCTAGCGCACGAATTCCAGCACGCAAAAGACACAGGCCCCGAGCTCCACAGGGAACTCTGGGCCTGTTCGCTATTTCTTAAACCGTGCACCCTGGCGTTTTCTGCCCGATGCGAACGTGGAACCCTTGCGGGCCTGCGAACGTAAGCGCTCGATCGTCTCGTCCTCAGACGCACCCTCGAGCATCGCCCGAATCTGAACGACAGCATCGCGCAGGCGCGCCGCCTCCTCAAAGTCCATGGCGGCAGAAGCGTTGCGCATATCCTCTTCCATGGTTTCGACGATCCGCACAAGCTCGTCATGCGGCAGTTCTTCCAACTGCTCCGCAAGTGTCTGCTCGGGTGCCACCGTTTCCGGCACGCCGCCCTCGCCCGACTCATCGGGCGTATAGAATGCGCCATGGCCAAGGGAGTCGCCCTTCGAGCGCCCCTTGGAACCCACAGTCTTTTCGGCCTCGGCAATAAAGCTCGAAATGTCGTTAATGGCCTTGCGGACCGTCTTGGGCACAATGCCATGCTCTTCGTTATATGCCATCTGAATCTCGCGACGGCGCTGCGTCTCCTCGATGGCTTCTTTCATCGAATCGGTCACAACGTCTGCATACATGATGACCTCGCCGTCGGCATTACGGGCCGCACGGCCAATCGTCTGAATCAACGAACGGCGATTGCGCAAGAAGCCTTCCTTGTCAGCGTCGAGAATTGCCACCAGCGAGACCTCGGGGAGATCCAGACCCTCGCGGAGCAGGTTGATGCCAACGAGAACATCAATCTTTCCCTCGCGCAGCGTTCGCAGGATCTCGACACGGTCCATCGTCGCTGTATCGGAGTGCATGTAGTTGACCTTAATGCCGGCATCGAGCAGGTGATCGGTCAGATCCTCGGCCATGCGCTTGGTCAGCGTGGTCACCAGCACGCGCTCCTTACGGGCCACGCGCTCGCGAATCTCGTCCTCAAGATCGTCAATCTGGCCTCGGACCGGACGAACGTCGATTTTGGGATCGAGCAGGCCGGTCGGTCGAATGATCTGTTCAACATCGTTTTGACTCACACGCAACTCATAGTCGCCTGGCGTGGCCGAGACGTAAATGAACTGCGGAATCCTCGCCTCAAACTCATCGAAACGAAGCGGGCGGTTATCGAGCGCCGACGGAAGACGAAAACCATGCTCAACAAGCGTAACTTTGCGCGAACGGTCGCCTTCGTGCATACCGCGAATCTGCGGCACCGTCACATGGCTCTCGTCGATGATGCAAAGCATATCCTTGGGGAAGTAGTCAATCAAGGTAAACGGCGGTTCACCCGGCTTACGTCCATCCAGATGGCGCGAGTAGTTTTCGATGCCGTTGCAAAAGCCCATCGTCTCGAGCATCTCGAGGTCATAATCGGTCCGCTGCTGCAGACGTTGCGCCTCGAGCAACTTGTCGGTCGCCTTGAGCTCCGCCACGCGCTTCTCGCACTCTTCGCTGATTGATTTCAGGGCCGCCTTGACCTTTGGCTTCTCGGTCACGTAGTGCGAAGCCGGCCACACGGGAATCGCTTCGTACTCACGTAGCATTTCGCCGGTGACCTCATCGATCTCGGCAATCAGCTCGACCTCGTCGCCAAAGAACTCAAAGCGCAACGGATGCTCGGCATAGGGCGGATATACGTCGACAACATCGCCGCGCACGCGGAAGGTGCCACGTGCCAGGTCATAGTCATTGCGGTCGTATTGAATGTCAATGAGCGCATGGATGAAGTCGTCGCGCTCGAGCGGCACCTTCTTATCGACGTTCGGCGCCAGGCCCGCATAGTCCTCGGGAGAACCGATGCCATAGATGCACGAGACCGATGCGACGACAATCACATCCCGTCGAGAAAGCAGCGATGCCGTCGCCTGATGGCGCAGCATCTCGACCTCCTCGTTAATCGAGGAGTCTTTCTCGATATACGTATCACTCTGCGGTACATATGCCTCGGGCTGATAGTAGTCGTAGTACGAGACGAAGTAGACCACGGCGTTGTTGGGAAAGAATTCTTTGAGCTCGCTCGCGAGCTGGGCGGCGAGGGTTTTGTTGGGGGCCATGACCAGCGTTGGCTTACCGAGAGCTTCGATGGTCTTGGCCATGGTAAAGGTCTTGCCCGAGCCGGTTACGCCCAGCAAAACCTGATAGCGGTCTCCGTCCCTCACACCCTGCACAAGCGACTCAATGGCCTTTGGCTGGGAACCTGCAGGCTCATAGGGAGACACGACCTCAAACGGCACCTCAGAGCCCTCAACGCCAAAGCGTTTGAGCTCTCCGCCAACACGCTCAACTTCAAAATCCGCCATGGATACTCCTAACTCATACATCTGCAGTATACGCAGGCGGCAGGCATAGTCCTATACGAACCGGTCGGGATAGAGGGTCTTATAGCGAACCCAGGCATTATTGACACGAATCAAATAAGCTTGCGTCTCGGGGAAGGTAATCGCGTTATGGAGCGATGTGTTTTGCTGCGCCCACCCATCGACATTGCCCATTCCGGCATTGTAAGCAGCAATAGCGCTATCCGTCGAGCCATTGAAATATGTCAGCAGGTACGAGAGATATGCGCACCCAAATTCAATATTCGAAGCGGGGTCATTCAGGTTATCGGCAGAATACTCGTCCCCGTCGACAAGGCCCTTGGCGATCATATCCTGAGCGGTTTCGGGCATAAGTTGCATGAGACCTTGGGCGCCCTGGTTTGATTCCGCCTCGGGATCCCAGTTTGATTCCGACTTGATGACGGCACATACCAGATACGGATCGAGATTATGCGAAATGCTGGACTGCTTTACATACGCCTCATAGTCAATCGGATAGAACGGTTTAAAGAAAGCGGCGGGAGCACACGAGTAAACGAGCGAGATAAGGCCAAAGACGAAAACGACAGTCAGGGGCACAAGGCGATACCACGTAAAGAAGCGCGTCTTAGGCATCTGTCGTCCCCTTATCCGTAGCGTCCATAAGGCCATGGCGGGCAAGCCATGCGTCCAGTTGTACAAAGAGCGAGCTATCGCCCGCCGCGTTATCAATCACGGTAGTGGCTAGACTGCAAAGCGAAGACTCATCGGGCTGGCAAGCACAGCGAGCATCAAAATCGGATGCCTCCATACCACGGTGAATAGCGCGTTCGCGACGGACCTCCAAAGGAGCGCTAACAACCATAATTTCATCCGCAAGGCCAAAGGCGTCCTCAAAGCCAGCTGGAGCAGATACTTCGACCGCCGCAAAGGGATAGCGAGGAGTCGAAACCGTACAGCAGACAGGATCGAGAATCCTCAGCGAAAGCTGCTCAATGAGAACGGGGTGCACAATGCTATTGAGCCTTGCAACCGCATCAGGAGAGGCAAAAGCTCGAGAAGCGAGGATGTTACTTCGAACGCCGCCCTCCTCGTCCAAAATATCCCAGCCAAACTCTTCAGCAAGAGCATTGACGATATCCGACCCCGGCACGTACAGCGATTTGGCAAGAACGTCTAAATCGATAAGCAGGGCTCCGCGAGATTCCAGATAGCGGCAGGCAGTCGATTTACCCGAAGCAATATTGCCCAAAACAAAAACGGTAAACATCAAGCCCTCCCTAACGTCAATGCGAGATATTATCGCGCAAATACAAAGCGACAGTTCAAAAAACAGCCAAACAGTAAGAGAGTCAAAAGAAGGGCCCGTTCACAAGGGACAGCTTGTATATAACGCAAAAAGGGGGAGGCCGCGAGGCCTCCCCCTTCTACATTCCCAATGGCGGCTCGGTGCCGTCCACCGGTCAGCGGCGCCCTGGCCTCCCACGGGCTGACCCCGCAGTACTCTCGGCGCGATGGGGCTTAGCTT
>UQKL01000002.1 GCA_900541695.1 uncultured Collinsella sp.
ACGAGCTCGGACGCCTCCTCATCGAGCAGTGCGTTGAGCGTCTCCTCGACGGTCTTCCTCACCAGATTCTTTATGTCGTTGCGCAGCGACTCCTCGTCGACTGATACGATGTTCGCAGACACGGCCCGTGCCCCCTTCGTCGGTGATTTGTTGTTTAGTCGCTAGAAATCATATGACGGGGCGCGGGCCGTGTTCCGCTATGCGGTTGTCAATTTGCGAAAGAAATTATGCGTCACCCGTGGACCTTGCCCTGGATGGTGTGGATGCCATTCCCTCGCTGACCTCCTTCGATCGCGTGATTTTGCTCATGCCCTCGCTTGACGGACTGGGTACGCATCTGACCGACATTATGAGTTGGGTGAGTGCCGGCGGTTCGCTTATGCTGGGCATGACGCCAGATAACTCGAACTACCTGCAGGCTATTGCTTCCAAGCTTGGTATCGAATCGGCCGGATATGACTATGCGACAGCCGAAAGTATCGTTCCGAGCGAGGACTTTATGTTGGGCGGAGGAGAGCGCTACGAGCTCTCGGACCCCTTTGATTCGTCGATTTCGGTATCGCTGCGCGAGACGGCGCGTGAGTGGGCTAAGACTGGCGATGCGGGCGCCCCGCTCATTTGGTCGAATGACTGCGGTAGCGGGCGCACCGTGGTGTGCAATATCGGTATCTATGACAAGGTCATGCGCGGTTTTTACGCCGCGGCGATCAGCCTGCTGGGTGATGCTACGGCCTATCCGGTCATCAACAGCGCCGTGTTCTATTTGGACGACTTTCCTAGCCCCGTGCCCTCGGGCGATGGTACTTATATCAAGCGTGACTACGGCCTTTCCATTGCGGATTTTTACACCAAGGTCTGGTGGCCCGATCTGCAAAAGCTCGCGCAAAAATATGGCATTCGCTATACCGGCGTGATGATCGAAAACTACGAGGACGCGGTCAACCAGACCGAGCCCGCGCGACAGGCCGATACCACGCAGTTCCGCTACTTTGGCGGCATGCTGCTGCAGATGGGCGGCGAGCTGGGCTTTCACGGCTACAACCATCAGCCGCTTGCGCTCTGGGACACCGACTACGGCACGCTGTACGTCTACAAGACCTGGAAGAACAAAGAGACGCTCGTCGCTTCGCTCAACGAACTTATCGCGTTTCAGGACGAGGTCCTGCCCAACGCTCACGGCTCGGTTTACGTGCCGCCGTCGAATATCCTTTCGGCCCGAGCGCGTAAGCTCATCGGCACCGATGTTCCGCGCATTAAGACCATTGCCAGTACGTATTTTGAGGATGGCACCGACCTGCCGTACGTGCAGGAGTTTGGCGTGGCGAGCGATGGCATTGTGGAGCAGCCACGTATTGTTTCGGGCGGCATGGTCGACGATTCCTATATGCGCCTGGCAGCCGTGTCCGAGCTCAACATGCACTACGTGAGCACGCACTTTATGCACCCGGACGACCTTTTGGACCCCGATCGCGGAGCCAAGGAGGGCTGGGAGGTCTACAAGGGCGGCCTGGTCGACTACCTGGACTGGCTTACCAAATCCGCGCCCGACCTGCGGCACCAGACGGCGTCGGAGTGCTCCGGTGCCATCCAGCGCTTTTCGTCCGTGACGGTGAGCGTGGATACCAGCGCGGATGCCTGGACGCTCAGCCTGGGCAATTTCCACGACGAGGCGTGGCTCATGTTCCGCGCCAATAATGGCGAGCCGGGTGCGGTGACGGGTGGCGAACTGACGCACCTTACGGGCAATCTGTATCTGCTCAAGGCAAATGATAAGACCGTGACGATCGAGCGCAAGGAGGGTGGCGATAAATGAGAATCTGCTTGGTACTCGAGGGTTGCTACCCCTATGTGCACGGCGGCGTATCTACCTGGATGCATGGCTACATTACGGCCATGCCCGAGCACGAGTTTGTGCTGTGGGTGATCGGCGCGCATGCTGCCGACCGTGGCAAGTTTGTCTACGAGCTGCCCGGCAACGTGGTCGAGGTGCACGAGGTGTTCCTGGACGATGCTCTGCGGCTTTCGGGCGAGCAACATGAAGCCAGTTTTAACGACCGTGAGCGCGAGGCGCTACGCCGTCTGGTGTCGCTCTCCAATCCGGACTGGGACGTGTTATTCGATATCTTCCACCGCCGTCGCGTGCATCCGCTCTCGTTTTTGCAGAGCCGCACGTTTATGGATATCTTTCGCGACGTGTGCCTGGCCGAGTATCCCTACACGCCCTTTGCCGATGCATTCCACACCATGCGTTCTATGCTGCTGCCGGTGCTCTACCTGCTGGGCAGCGAGGTGCCGGTGGCCGATGTGTACCACGCCATCTCGACTGGTTACGGCGGCCTGCTCGCCTGCCTGGGCTCAAGTGTTTACCATGCGCCGGTGCTGCTCACCGAGCATGGCATCTATACCCGCGAGCGCGAGGAAGAGATCATTCGCGCCGATTGGGTGGTGCCGTCGTTTAAGGACCGCTGGATTCGCTTTTTCTACCTGCTTTCGGAGGAGATCTACCGCCGCGCCTTCCGCGTGACGAGCTTGTTTCATAACGCCCGCAAGACGCAGATCGATATGGGCTGCGATGCGGACAAATGCCTGGTCATCCCCAACGGCATCCAGTTTGACCGCTTTAAGGATATTCCCTTAAAGCCCGATGACGGCTGGGTGGACATTGGCGCGGTGGTGCGCCTGGCGCCCATCAAGGACGTCAAGACCATGATCTATGCCTTTTTTGAGCTGCACGAGCGCCTGCCCAAGGTGCGCTTGCATATCATGGGCGGCGTGGACGACGAGGAGTACGGTGCCGAGTGCCACGCGCTCGTCGATACCCTGGGCGTGCGCGACCTGATCTTTACCGGTCGCGTCAACGTGGTCGAGTACATGGAAAAGCTCGACTATACCATTTTGACGAGCATCTCCGAGGGCCAGCCGCTCAGCGTACTGGAGTCGTTTGCGGCGCGTCGCCCCTGTGTGACGACCGAGGTGGGCTGTTGCCGTGAGCTACTCGAGGGCGCCCCGGGCGACGACTTTGGCGTGGCGGGTTTTGTGACGCCGCCTATGTATCGCAAGGGCTTGGCCGATGCCATGGAACGCATGTGCACAAGCCGCGCTCGTCGCATTGAGATGGGGGAGCGCGGCCAGCGTCGCGTTGCCACGTACTTCTTGCACGAGCAGATGCTCGCCAACTATCGCGCGCTGTACGACGAGACGGCGCAAGCGTTTAACCTGCCCAGAGAGGGGGAGTAGCCGGTGGCCGGAATCGGTTTTGAGCTCAAGCGCCTGTTTAGGCGCAAGGGCCTGTTTGCCACGATGCGCGCTTACGGCTACGCTGGCATTGTGTGCACGGGTCCCATGCTGTTGGGCGTGCTACTCCAGGTGGGTATCTTGGTGCTGTGCGGTCTGTGGGGTGTGGGCCGTGCCAACCAGGATCTGCTGGTGTGCATGGTGACCTACACACTGCTGGCCTCGCTTACGCTCACGAGCTTTTTCTCCATGTCGGTCACGCGTTTTTTGGCTGATATGTTGTTTGCCGAGCGCGAGGACGAGATTCTTCCCTCGTTTTGGGGCTCCAATGCTGTCATGCTCGTTGCGGGCACGGTGCTCTACGGCGTCTTTTTGCTGTTCTCGGACGCCACGCTGCTGCAGGGGCTGCTGTGCCTGTGGCTGTTCAACATTATGATCGTCAACTGGAACGGCATGAGTTACCTCACTGCCATCAAGGATTACCGCGGTATCCTATGCAGCTTTGCGGCTGCCATTGGCGTGGCGTGCCTGTGCGCCCTGGCCGCGCTGGCGCTGGGGCTGCCGCCGGTCGAGGGCCTTTTGGCGTCAATTGCTCTGGGCTACGGCGTCATGCTCGCCTGGGACGTTGTGCTGCTGTACAGGTATTTTCCGCAGAGCGACCGCAGCCCCTGGCTCTTTTTACGGTGGCTCGATCAGTTTATGCCGTTGGCGCTCACGGGCTTGTTTACCAACCTGGGCCTCTTTGCGCACTTGGTGATAATATGGGCCGGTCCCATTGGCGTGCAGGTCAAGGGCTTGTTTTATGGTGCGCCCTACCACGATGTGCCGGCGCTCATCGCGTTTTTGACGATCCTGGTCACGTCCGTCAACTTTGTGGTCTCGGTCGAGGTCAACTTTTATCCGCGCTACCGCGACTACTACAGCCTGTTCAACGACGGTGGCGTGGTGGGCGACATTGTGGTGGCCGAGGAGGAAATGCTTGCCACGCTCAACCGAGAACTGCGCTTTTGTGCGTTCAAGCAACTGTTTGTGACGGCGGCGGTCATCTCGCTCGAGACCACGGTGCTGTCGGCCCTACCGTTGGGCTTTAACAACCTGATGCACGGGTATTTCCGCACGTTATGCGTTGGCTATGGCCTGTATGCCGTGGGCAATACGTTGTTGCTCATCTTGCTGTACTTTACCGACTACAAGGGGGCCGTGCTGGCCTCGGGACTGTTTGCCGGTGTGGCCGGGCTGGCGACTGCCGTGTCGTTGCTTTTGCCGCAGCAGTTTTACGGCTTTGGCTTTTTGTTGGGTGCGGCGGTGTTTTTTATCGTGGCGCTGCTGCGGCTCGATACCTATACCGCCAACTTGCCGTATCGTATCCTGAGCCAGCAGCCTATTGTGGCGACCGACAAAACGGGTTGCTTTACACACCTGGGCCGCTTGCTCGACCGTGCCGAGCAGCGCTATGAGGAAGGTCGCCATAAGGGTGAGCCACATGGTGCGTTTGAGCGCGCTGTAGTTCACGTGTATCGCAACCATTGGGGAGGTTCTGATGATCGATAAGTTGATGTCTCGCCGCTGCCTGATCGAGGCGGCTGCCGGCGCGCTGTTGCTTTCGGGCTGCTCGTCTCAGGACGAATCCTCGACTAAAAAGGTCAAAAAGCAGGACAAGATTAAAAAGGCCGAGGCCTCCGACCAGTCCAAGCACCTGCGCGATAAGGACGAGCTGTACGAGGTTTACGACGACTCGGGCATTGTGACCATGTACCTGACGGTCTCGCGCGGCAACAGCTCCGAGAACACCGACCACAGTTGGGCAGAGATCAATACGTACTCGGTGTATGACTATGCCGACATGGGCGTGACGCGCTATCAGGTTATGGGCCTTTTGCAGGCGGGCGACGAAGACGGCCCGGTGGCCGGCGAGGTTGGCTATGGCGAGGAAGCGCCCAATGCTACCGTGCAGGTGCGTGGCCAGACGTCGAGCTCCTACACGCAAAAGAATTACAAGGTGGAGCTCAAAAAAGGAAAAGGTACCTGGCGCCAGCAGCGTGCGATTGCGCTCAACAAGCACATGGGCGAGGGTATGCGTTTTCGCAACAAGATGGCCTACGATCTTATCCGCGGGATTCCCCAGATGATGGGCCTGCGCACGCAGTTTGTGCATCTGTGGGTGTGCGATCAGACCGAAAAGTCCAACGATACCTTTGAGGACTACGGCCTGTTTACGCAGGTGGAGCAGCTCAACAAGACGGCGCTTAAGGCACATGGCCTGGATAAGAGCGGGCACCTGTATAAGGTGAACAGCTTTGATTTCCATCGCTGCGAGGACACCATTAAACTTGCCGACGATCCCGACTACAACCAGGCAAGCTTTGAGGGCATGCTCGAGATTAAGGGCGATTCGGACCACACCAAGCTCATCGAGATGCTCGACGCCCTCAACGACGAATCGCAAAAGATCGATGACGTGCTCGACACCTACTTTGATACCGAGAACCTGGTCTATTGGCTGGCGTTTCAGATTCTGACGGGCAACTGCGATACTCAGAACCGTAACTGCTATCTGTACAGCCCGCTCAACTCCAATACGTGGTACATCCTCGATTGGGACAACGACGGTATGCTGCGTAAGCTGGAGCTTTCTCTTGCCGGGTTTTCGGACTATGCGAGCTGGGAGCGCGGCGTAAGCAACTACTGGGGCAACGTGCTATTCAATCGTGCGCTGCGCAGCAAATCGTTCCGCAGTGAGCTCGACCGCGCCGTCAAGGACCTGCGCTCGTATATGACCGAGGCACGCCTGGCCAAGATGATTAGACATTATTGCGAGGTTACCGAATCGCTGGTCTTTGCTTCGCCCGATATCGACCATCTGCCTGTCACCAAGGATCAATACGAGCAGATCGCCGCGGCGATTCCCTCCGAGATCGAGGAGAACTACAAGAGCTTTCGCGAGAGCTATAAAAAGCCCATGCCGTTCTACATTGGCGTGCCGCAGATCGATAACGGTAAACTGCGCATTAACTGGGATGCTTCGTACGACTTTAAGGCGCGTGACATTCGCTATACCGTGGAGCTGGCGCGCGACTATGCCATAAGCGACGTGCTTTTTAAGGCCGAGGACGTACTGCTTCTCGAGGTGACCTGCGATGCGCCCGATACCGGCCAGTATTTTGTGCGCGTGCGCGCTGCCAACTCCGACGGCTATACGCAAGATGCGTTTGACTACTATGTGACCGACGACGGCAAGCACTACGGCATGAAGTGTTTTTACGTGCAAGACGGCGGTAAGGTCGTGGAGGACACGTATGAGGAGGGCTAGCGCGCTGCTTGAGCGCCTGGCGGCACCTCCCGCGCGCGCCACGCAGGAGCGTTATCGCCACGAGCTCAAATATCTCATTAACGAGGGCGAGCACGCCGCGCTTGCCTGCCGCATGGCGCCGGTGTTTAAGCTGGACAAGCATGCGCGGGCAGGTGGTTACACCATTCGCAGCCTGTACTTTGACGACTACTGCAACTCGGCCTACGAGGAAAAAGACGCCGGTATTCTCATGCGCAAAAAGTATCGCGTGCGCATCTATAACGGCAGCGACAAGGTGATTAAGCTCGAGCGCAAAAAGAAGTACGGCAGCTGGATCTACAAGGAGGACGCGCCGCTCACGCGTAGCGAGTTTGAGCAGATTCTGGCCGGCGACTACGACTTTTTGCTGAGGAGCCCCTATCCGCTCTGTCGCGAGTTCTACATCGAGTGCATCTGTAATATGATGCGCCCGCGAACCATCGTGGACTACGAGCGCGAGCCGTGGGTGATGGACGAGGGCACCGTGCGCATTACCTTTGATAGCAACGTGCGTGCGGCGGTGGGGAGCTTTGACATCTTTGACGCGACGTTGCCCGCGTTGCCCGTGCTGGAGCCCGGCAAGCTGGTGATGGAGGTCAAGTATACCGAGTTTTGCCCGCAGCTGGTGCGCGATATGGTGCCGCCAGGTGCGGCCGAACTCACGGCGGTCTCTAAGTACTGCCTGTGTTATGACAAGACCGCCTACCTGCGCGGTTTTAACTACTGGGAATCGGATTTTGGGAACCGAGGGGATATTTAGACCATGAGCACTAGGGACTTTTTTAAGAACTCCGTCTTGGAGGCGTTTGGCCAGGTCGACCCTGCCAAGATCGGCCTGTCGCTGCTCGTGGCGCTCGCCATGGGCATCCTGATCTATTACGTGTACAAGCGCTTTTTTACCGGCGTGGTGTATTCGCGCAGTTTTGCCGTAACGCTCGTTGGCATGTGCGTGCTCACCTGCATGGTCACGCTCGCGATCTCGACGAATGTGGTCATCTCGCTCGGTATGGTCGGTGCTCTGTCTATTGTCCGCTACCGCACGGCGGTCAAGGATCCGCTCGACCTGTTGTATCTGTTTTGGGCCATTACCACAGGCATTACTGCAGGCGCCGGTATGTATGCGCTCGTAGGACTCACGGCAGTGGTGTTCGTGGTGATGATCGCCGGCTTTGCGAGCCACCAGGACAAGGCGCGCGTGTACATGATGGTCATCCACTACACGGGGCAGACCACCGGCGATGATATCGTGCGTGCATTTGGGCGCACCAAGTTCACCGTCAAATCCAAGACGATGCGCGGCGACAAGGTCGAAATGGCCGCCGAGGTGTTCTCGGACGGTGTGGATATGCCCTATGCCGACGCTATCCGCGCGCTCGACGGCGTGGAGGACCTCACGCTCATCCAGTACAACGGCGAATACCACGGCTAGTTTGGTTCAGTTTTATTTAAGGGACGGTGTCGCATAGACGTGCAGCAGCTTGAAGAGACCTGGGCCGTAAGGGCTGGTGCGCGTGAGGCGCGTCTTGTTGCGGCCTCGCATGTGCCGGCGGCGCTGTCGATGCTGGGGATTGTGCAGCCCGGCGATCGCTTGGTGGCCTTTGCGGACGACTTTGCCGATGCGTTTGCCTGCGGCTTTGATGGCTACGATGTTGCGCTGGTGGGGGAGCCCGCGGCTGCGGCGTTTGCTGCTGCGTTCGAGGGCTTTGATGCTTCGTTTGATGCCGAGGGGCCGCACCTGTGGTGGTTCGTCAACTCCATCGGCGGGTTTGGTCTGCGTGTGCCCGACCTTCGCGCTCTGGGCCGCGCGGCTCGTGAGTCGCATGCGCTGCTCGTGGTTGATAACACTGTGTCGGGCGTCTTTGGGTGCAACCCGTTGCGTCTGGGCGCCGTGCTTTCGCTCGAGGCGCTCGACCGCGTGTGTGCCGGCGTTGCGCCGCGCAAGCTCGTCGCCGCTTCGGTGGCGCGCTCGCAGCTTAAGCGCCATCGCGTGGATGCCGCCGCAGAGTGCGCGCACGCGTTGTTTGCGGGCTGCGGTGCGCCCGCGCTTGGCCTGTCTGCCGAGGAGACCGACGTGCTAGAACGCGGGCTGTCCTCGCTCGATGCTCGCATGCAGGCGCACTTCGATCGCGCCCGTGCTCTGGCCGAGTATCTGGCTGCTAACGAGATGGTGTGTAACGTTCGCTATCCTGGGCTGGGTTCGCATCCCGATCATGCGGTTGCAACGGGAATCCTCGAGCACGGCTTTGGCCCGGCAGTTGAGTTTGACCTTATCGTGCGAAGTGCGGGTGAGCTGTTCGACACATTGCCGGGGGAGTTCCGCACGTCGCCCGCCGGCGGCGCAACGACGCGACTCTCTGCTCCGCGTGGCAAGCAGGGGAGCACCATTCGCCTCTTCGCCGGTACCGACGATCCCCTGGTTGTAGCGTCCACCCTAGACAACGCCCTTCGCAAGTTAGCTACTCTTTGATGCTGGCGATGAGGTCGTTTGCTTTGGTGGCGATGACGTTGTTGATGTCGGCCTGCAGCTCCTTGTAGACTGCTATGGCTCGCTCGCCGGCCGGCGTGAGCGTGGATCCGCGGGCGCCGTCGCGCTCGATGAGCTTGCAGCCTAGCTGGCCTTCCGCCTCGTTCACGATGCGCCAGGCCTTGGAATACGCCATGCCCATGCTCTTGGCGGCGCGGTTGAGCGAGTGCTCGCGGGCGATACCTTGCAGCAGCAAGACACAGCCGTGGCCGAAGACGCCCGGCAAATCCTTGTCGCACGCTTGAATGACCAACTTTGCCGTCGTCTTGTACTCCATGTGCTCCACGTCTCCCCGCTAAAGTGTTTGCTGGGCAAACGCAAAGCCTGCGTCAAACCCTCGTGTGCTCTTCTTAAATCATGCATTGTAGCAGTCAAAGTGCGTTAAGATACTTCCCCAGTATTGGGCGCCCAAGGTTGGGCTGGGTCCTACGAGGCCTGCAGCCGACCGGTCGCATGGAAAAAGGAGAAACATGGCTACGTTCTTTCCCGGTGAGTCCCACACGTTTTCGGAGTATCTGCTGGTTCCTGGTTACTCGTCCTCGCAGTGCATCCCCAACAACGTCTCTCTCAAGACGCCGCTAACCCGCTTTAAGCGCGGTGAGAAGCCGGCGATCACCCTGAACATCCCCATGGTTTCCGCCATCATGCAGTCCGTCTCGGGCGTCGACATGGGTGTCGCGCTCGCTACCGAGGGTGGCCTGTCCTTCATTTACGGTTCTCAGACCCCCGAGTCCGAGGCTGCTATGGTCAAGGCCGTTAAGGATCACAAGGCTGGTTTCGTTCAGTCCGATTCCACGCTGACCCCCGATATGACCATGGAGCAGGTCATCGAGCTCAAGGAGAAGACCGGCCACTCCACCATGCCGGTCACCGACGACGGCACTCCCAAGGGCAAGCTCCTGGGCATTGTCACCAGCCGTGACTATCGTCCCAGCCGCGATGACCACCAGAAGAAGGTCTCCGAGTTCATGACCCCGCGTGAGCGGCTTATCGTGGGCGACAAGAACATCAGCCTCAAGGTTGCCAACGACGTCATCTGGGACAACAAGCTCAACGCCCTGCCTATCGTCGACGACAACGATCACCTTATGGGCATCGTCTTCCGCAAGGACTACGACAGCCACAAGACCAACCCCAACGAGCTGCTCGATAACGACAAGCGCTATATGGTCGGCGCCGGTATCAATACCCGCGACTATGCCGAGCGCGTGCCGCTGCTCATCGAGGCCGGTGCCGATGTCCTGTGCATCGATTCTTCCGAGGGCTTCAGCGAGTGGCAGAAGCGCACCATCGAGTGGATTCGCGCCAACTACGGCGAGGACGTCAAGGTCGGTGCCGGTAACGTCGTCGACGCCGAGGGCTTCCGCTTCTTGGCCGACTGCGGGGCCGACTTCATCAAGGTCGGTATCGGCGGCGGTTCCATTTGCATCACCCGCGAGACCAAGGGCATCGGCCGTGGCCAGGCCACCGCGCTGATCGACGTCTGCCGCGCCCGTGACGAGTACTACGAGGAGACCGGTGTCTACGTGCCCGTGTGCTCCGACGGCGGCATCGTCTACGACTACCACATGACGCTCGCCCTTGCCATGGGCGCCGACTTTATGATGCTGGGCCGCTACTTCGCCCGCTTTGACGAGAGCCCGACCGAGCGCGTCAACGTCAACGGCCAGTACATGAAGGAGTACTGGGGCGAGGGTTCTGCGCGTGCCCGCAACTGGCAGCGCTACGACCTGGGCGGCGCCGCGAAGCTCAGCTTCGTCGAGGGCGTCGACTCCTACGTTCCCTACGCCGGCTCCCTCAAGGACGGCGTGGGCGGTACGCTCTACAAGGTTAAGTCCACGATGTGCAACTGCGGCGCCCTCTCGATCCCCGAGCTCCAGGAAAAGGCGCGCCTGACCCTGGTCTCCTCGACCTCGATCGTCGAAGGCGGAGCCCACGACGTCGTAGTCAAGGACTCCCAACAGAGCGTAACGTATCGATAAGCGGCTTTCCCAAGCACCGCACCTTGCCGTTCAAACCGTCGCTCGCGTACCAAAGTACGCGTCGCTCCTCTTTCACGGCAATCTGCGGCACTTGGAAAACCCGACCATGCTTGGGCGGATAACAGATAGCGGTTGATTCACAACCACGTTATTTAGATAAAGCGAGATGCCTGCAAGTCGCAGGCATCTCGCTTGTCGTATTTGCTATCATCAGTCAAGTTAACCTTAGGGTCGGGCGGCTTGGCTTTGTTCGCTACAAGTTCCGCACGCAAAGAAGAGCACTTAATGTGCTCTTCGTCTTGCGCAGGACTGTCCGCAGTAGCGAATAAAGCCAAGCCGCCCGACCCCAGCTAAGATTAAAGGAGCTGATATGTGCGATTGCACAGATCATAAGGACGAGATCCCTGCCTACGACGCGCAGGCCATTGAGTCCAAGTGGATGAAGGCCTGGGAGGACTCCGACCTCTTTGCCGTCGACACCGACGACAGTAAGCCTAAAAAGTATGTGCTCGAGATGTTCCCGTATCCGTCGGGTGACCTGCACATGGGCCACGCGCGCAACTATACCATCGGCGATGCCATGGCCCGTCAGGCCCGCATGCGCGGCTTTGACGTGCTGCATCCCATCGGCTTTGACGCCTTTGGCCTGCCCGCCGAGAACGCCGCCATCAAGCACAACACGCAGGCTGCCGCCTGGACGTATAAGAATATGGACCAGGCGCTCGCCACGATGAAGCGCATGGGCTTCTCCTACGATCTGGATCGCATGGTCAAGACCTGCAGCCCCGACTACTACCGCTGGGGTCAGTGGATCTTTGAGAAGCTGTGGGAAAAGGGCCTGGTCTACCGCAAGAAGAACCCGGTCAACTGGTGCCCTAACTGCAAGACCGTTCTGGCCAACGAGCAGGTCACCGAGGGCAAGTGCTGGCGCTGCGGCACCGAGCCCGAGAAGCGCGACCTTGAGCAGTGGTACTTCAAGATTACCGAGTACTCCCAGGAGCTGCTCGATGATCTGGAGAAGCTTCCCGGTTGGCCCGAGCGCGTCAAGCAGATGCAGGCCAACTGGATCGGTCGCTCCGAGGGTGCCGAGGTCGACTTTACCCTGTGCGACCAGGATGGCGAGCCCATCGAGGGCGATGAGGGCAAGATCACCGTCTTCACCACGCGTGCCGATACCCTCTTTGGCGTCTCCTTCTTTGTCCTGGCTCCCGAGTACGCTCGTCTGCACGAGCTCGTCGAGGGCACGGAGTACGAGGAGGCCGTCACCAAGATCGTCGAGGATTCCAAGCATATCTCCGCCGTCGAGCGTGCCCAGGGCACCCTCGAGAAGCACGGTGCCTTTACCGGCCGCTACGTGGTGAACCCCGTGAACGGCGAGAAGGTCCCCGTGTGGGTTGCCGATTATGTCGTTGCCGACTACGGCACTGGCGCCGTCATGGCCGTTCCCTGCGGCGACCAGCGCGACTTTGAGTTTGCCCGCAAGTACGACCTGCCGATCGTGCCGATCATCCTGGACGATGACGACCGCGCTGCCGTCGAGGCCAGCGGCGAGACCATCGATACCTTCCATGCCGAGACCGTCGACTGGGACTGCGCCCACGCCGCCGAGGGCACGCTCGTCCAGTCCGGCAAGTACACCGGCATGCGCGGCGGTAAGCACTCCGAGGGCGAGGCTGCCATCGTGGCCGACCTCGAGGCTATGGGCTGCGGCCGTCGCAAGGTCGAGTTCCGCCTGCGCGACTGGCTCATCAGCCGTCAGCGCTATTGGGGCAACCCCATCCCGGCCATCCACTGCGAGCACTGCGGCATTGTGCCCGTGCCCGAGGATCAGCTGCCGGTGACGCTGCCCGAGAACCTTGACCTGGGCGCCGGCGAGACCCTCGCCGAGTGCAAGGACTTTTACGAGACCACCTGCCCGGTCTGCGGCCGCCCGGCCAAGCGCGAGACCGATACCATGGACACCTTCACCTGCTCCAGCTGGTATTACCTGCGCTATACCGACCCGCACAACACCGAGCTGCCCTTCTCCCGCGAGGCAGCCGACCGTTGGATGCCCGTCGATAACTACATCGGCGGCATCGAGCACGCCATTTTGCACCTGCTCTACAGCCGCTTCTTTACCAAGGCGCTGCGTGACCTGGGACTGCTGAGCGTGGACGAGCCCTTCACCAACCTGCTGTGCCAGGGCATGGTCAAGGACGAGAACGGCGACACCATGTCCAAGTCCAAGGGCAACGTCGTGCCCCCGAGCTCGGTTATCGAGCCCTACGGCGCCGACACCATGCGTCTGGCGATCCTGTTTATCGCCCCGCCCGAGAAGGACTTCGACTGGGATCCCAAGGCCGTCGAGGGCGCCAACCGCTTTATCAAGCGCGCCTGGCGTATCGTGTGGCAGCTCGTCCAGTCGGGTGACGCCAACGTTGCCTTCGACAAGTCCGTGCTCGACGAGACCGCGATGAAGCTCTATCGCGAGCGTCACCGCACCATCGCCAAGTGCACCGAGGACTTCGATCGCGGCCAGTTCAACACCGCGATCTCTGCCGTCATGGAGCTCGTCAACGCGGCAAGCGCCTACCTCAACGCCACCGAGGGCGCTGACCGCGACAAGGCCCTGTGCTACGGCGTGGCCAAGGACATCGTGAGCGTCCTGGCGCCCATCTGCCCGTTCTGGGCCGACGAGCTGTGGCACGAGGCGCTCGGATGCGAGGGCAACGCCTATACCGCCGCCTGGCCCGAGTTTGACCTGGCCGAGTCCATCGAGGACACGGTGCAGATCGTCGTTCAGGTGCTCGGTAAGGTTCGCGGCCGCATCGACGTTGCCCGCGATGCCTCCAACGAGGAGATGCAAGCTGCCGCCGAGGAGGCCGTTGCCAAGTGGCTCGAGGGCAAGACGGTCGTCAAGGCCATCTGCGTGCCCGGCAAGCTGGTCAACCTGGTGGTCAAGTAAGCACTGCGAGCATAACTGACGCATAAAAGACGAGGGGCGATCCGGTTGGGTCGTCCCTCGTTTTGCACTGTGTGCCCCGTTTGGCTGGCGCTTAGCGCCACCCTCTACGGAATGTGTACCAGGTCCCTAAAGTAGACATTGCCCGTCTGCTCCTCGAACATCCAGATATTGAGGTAGATGTCGTTGAGGTCGTTGTTCACGTCAAAGTTCGGGTCGTCGAAGGTGCCTACAAAGGTGAGCATCGCGGTCGCTTCTTCGCCTGCGGCGACGGGCTGGCGCATGCGTACGTCGCAGACGACACCGTTGACGTAGGCATAAGCATCAACATCGCCAAACATCATGTCGACATCGGTGTTGTTTGTCACCGCAAAGATCAACACGGCGTCGCCGTAGCCATCCGTGTCCTTGCCCACGCAGGTAACATGGACGTTCTCGTCTGCCTCTAGGTCGATGGGGAACTGTTCTTGAGGGCCGGGACCCAAACCCTGGGGGTCGACTATATCTTCGTCTATTTTGTCGAAACGCTCCGATGGCGTCGTTTTCTCGATGGCTTTGGTGCTGCCGAGATCCGGCTCACATGGTCCGGTGTTGCCATCGATGTTGCTGCAGCCCGCCAAAGCGAACGAGCAGGCTGCAATGGCGAGCGCGATCGTGCAGAGGGTGCCTAGGCGTTCCATGGATCCTCCTTGCCATAGAGATGCTGGACGGTTGTACGGTCAATGCGTGTGGCAGGCTTTCTCGCTACAGAATGCCTCTCAGCTCTAGTCTGTCCGATGTGCGCCCAGGGATGGAATGCCCATAGGGCCCGATTCGGTCGGCGCGCTGGGACCCATGGCCCGTTTTGGGGCTTTTGGGGAGCACCGCACAGGAGTCCTCGCCTAATTGTCCTATTCTTGTGGAGAAGCTGTGGGCGCGCTGACCTGCGAATTTCTTTGACGCTTGCACGTTTTCGCAGGTATTGGTATAGTTTGCTTGCAAATGAAGTTGTAATTGAAAGAAGTGGGGTTTCGGCCCCGCTTCTTTTTTGTATGGATGGAGGTGCCGCAATGGTCAAGACCAAGACCGAGCAGGCGATCATCGACGCGCTCGAGGCCGTCGCTCCCCAGCACGATGTCGATATTGTCGACGTTGAGCTCGTGGGCGCCACCAAGGCCCCCTGCGTGCGTGTGCGTATCGAGGGTGCCGAGGGTCAGAGCCTGTCGCTCAACGACGTCACGGCCAATACCAAGTGGGTCGGCGACGTGATCGAGGAGCTCGACCCCATTTCTTCGAGCTACACGCTCGAGGTGTCGAGCCCGGGTATGGCGCGCCCGCTGCGCCGTCCGCGCGACTTTGCCCGCTTTGTGGGCGAGGACTGCGAGCTCACCTCCACCGCCACCGAGGGCCGTCGCAAGTACTCCGGCAAGATTGTCGCCGCGACCGAGACGAACGTGACCCTCGAGCTCGAGGACGGCGAGTCCGTCACCCTCGATTTCTCTGATGTTAAAAAGTGCAAGTTGAAGCCCACCTACGACTTCAAGCCCGCGAAGGAAGGAAACTAACATGGCAGCATCCGACATGATGTCCGCCCTGATGGAGCTTTGCCAGGAGAGGCACATCGACCAGCTCTACCTGATCGACCGCCTGGAGCAGTCGCTCGCCAAGAGCTATGCCGAGATCTTGCATCTTGAGTGGGGCGCCAAGGTGACCATCGACCGCACCACCGGCAAGATCTACGTTTACCGTCTGGAGCCGATCGACGATTCCATGGACGAGGAGGGCAACTTCACCGAGTTCGAGGAGATCGACGTCACCCCCAAGAACACGAGCCGCATCGCCGCTCAGCACGCCAAGGCCGAGATCAACGCCATCGTGCGTAACTCCGCCCGCGAGCAGATCTACGAGGAGTTCTCCGGTCGTATCGGTGACCTCATCAGCGGTACCGTGCTGCAGTCCACGCCCGACTTCACGATCGTCAAGATCCGCGATGGCGTCGAGGCCGAGCTGCCGCATTTTGACCAGCGCCGTTACGAGAACGAGCGCAACGAGCGTCCGATGGGCGAGCGCTATCTGCACAACCAGCACATCAAGGCCGTGATCATCGACGTCCGCGATCCCAACTCCAACCTGCAGCCGGTTCGCGGCGAGCACAGCCGTCCGCCGATCGTCATCTCCCGCACCCACCCCGAGCTCATGCGTCGTCTGTTTGAGCAGGAGGTGCCCGAGATCTATGAGGGCACCGTCCAGATTAAGTCGATTGCCCGCGAGCCCGGCCAGCGCTCCAAGGTCGCCGTCCACTCGCTCGACGACCGCCTGGATCCCGTGGGCGCCTGCGTCGGCCCCAAGGGCAGCCGCGTTCGCGCCGTCGTGGGCGAGCTCCGCGGCGAGCGCGTCGACGTCATCCTGTGGGATGCCGATCCGGCCGTCTACGTCGCCAACGCCCTGTCGCCCGCCAAGGTCACCCGCGTCCTCATCGACGAGGAGAAGGCCTACGCCGGCGTCATCGTGCCCGACGACCAGCTTTCGCTCGCAATCGGCAAGGAGGGCCAGAACGCCCGCCTCGCCGCTCGCCTGACCGGCTGGCACATCGACATCAAGTCCGAGACCCTTGCCGCCGACATCCTCAAGAACGTCCCCGTTCACGAGGAGCCCGCCGCCGACCTGATCGGTGACGAGGACGACGACGTCCGTCGCTGCGAGTACGTGTCCGAGGACGGCATTCAGTGCCGCAACCAGGCCCGCCCCGGCTCCCGTTTCTGCGGTGTCCACGACACCGACGCCTTCGATGATGCGGAGGACCTGATCTAGCGCGCGGTCGCGCCGGGCAGGTCCCGGCGCATCTCCCACGCTCGTTCAGTCTCTAGGCACCCAAGGTGCCAGAAAGGGTAGGTGAAGTCATATGGCAAAAGTCCGTGTGTCCACCCTGGCCAAAGAGTTCGGCATGACCTCCAAGGAACTGATGGGTCATCTCGCCGAAATGAAGATTCCCGCTAAGTCCGCTTCCTCCGCGCTGGAGGACGCCTACGTCGCCATGGTCCGCAAGCAGCTCGCCTCGGTGATCGAGGCCCGCGCCAAGGAAGTCGAGGCCGCCAAGCAGGCCGAGGAGGAGGCAGCCGCCGCCGAGGAGGCAGCGCGCGCTGCCGAGGCCGAGCGCGAGCGCATCGCCGCCGAGAAGGCACGCGAGGAGGAGCGCCGCCAGTTCGCAGCCGCCCAGGCTGCCGAGGAGGCCGCCCGCGCCGAGGCCGAGGCCAAGAAGAAGGCCGAGCAGGAGCGCCTTGCCCGCGAGAAGGAGGAGGCTGCCCGCGAGGCCCAGCGCCGCGCCGTCCCCGCTTCCGACTCCGGTTCGCGCTTCCGTTCGCTGCTCGACCAGATTGCCGCACAGGAGACCGTGCTCAAGGAGAAGAAGGACGCCGAGGCGAAGGCCAAGGCCGAGCGCGCCTCCGAGCGCGGCAACCGTCGTGGCGGCAACAACGACCGTCGCGGTGGTCGTCGTAACGATCGCAACGCCTCCGACAGCAACTCCGAGCGCAACGCCTCCGAGAGCCGTCCGCACAGCCATCGCACCAACGCTAGCAACAACGTCGCTGCCGGCATGGACTTCCCCAACCCCGATAAGCAGGGCAAGGGCAAGAAGCGCAAGGGCGGTCACGGCAACGATGAGGACCATTACAGCCGCATGGCTCGCGAGGCCGAAGAGTACAGCCGCGAGAAGGTGCTCGAGGAGGCCCGCGCCGCCGTCGAGGAGGCCTCTCGCGAGTCCACCGGTCGCCGCAAGAAGCGCAAGGAGAAGCGCGAGCGCGAGGCTGCTAAGGCTCAGGAGGAGCGCAAGATTGAGGAGGCGCTGGCCCAGGGCGTGAACCCCGAGGAGCTCGACGCCATCAAGGTCTCCCAGGGCGTTACCGTCCAGGAGCTCGCCGAGGCGCTCGACGTTCCGGCCAACGACATCATCAAGCGCCTGTTCCTGCTGGGCACGCCGCTTACGATGACGCAGTCCATGTCCGACGACCTCGTCGAGCTCGTTGCCGACGACCTGGGCCGTCAGATCAAGATCATCACCCCCGAGGAGGAGAACACCTTCTCGTTCTACGACGATCCCGCCGACCTTAAGCCCCGCGCCCCGGTCGTCACCGTCATGGGTCACGTCGACCACGGCAAGACGAGCCTGCTCGACGCCATCCGCCACACCGGTGTCGCTGCCGGCGAGGCGGGCGGCATCACTCAGGCCATCGGCGCTTCGCAGGTCATGATCAACGACCGCAAGATCACCTTCATCGATACCCCGGGCCACGCCACCTTTACGGCTATGCGTGCCCGCGGCGCCAAGGTGACCGACATCGTCATCCTAATCGTGGCTGCCGACGACGGCGTCATGCCTCAGACCATCGAGTCGATCAATCACGCCAAGGCCGCCGGCGTACCCATCGTCGTCGCCGTCAACAAGATCGATAAGCCGGGCGCCAACCCCGACCGCGTGCGCCAGGAGCTCACCGAGTACGGCATCATCCCCGAGGAGTGGGGCGGACAGAACATGTTCGTCAACATCTCGGCCAAGCAGAAGATCGGTATCGACGACCTGCTCGAGACCGTGCTGCTCCAGGCCGACGTGCTCGAGCTCAAGGCCAACCCCGACACCTTTGCCTCCGGTAACGTCCTCGAGGCTAAGCTCGACAAGGGCCGCGGTTCGGTTGCCACGGTTCTCGTGACACGCGGTACCCTGCACGTGGGCGATACGCTGGTCGCCGGCCTTACCTACGGCCGCGTCCGCGCCATGCTCGATCCTAAGGGCAATGCCGTCACCGAGGCCGGCCCCTCCGACGCCGTCGAGATCCTGGGCCTGCAGTCCGTGCCCAACGCCGGTGACGAGTTCCGCGTGTTCGAGGATGAGCGCGAGGCTCGCGCCCTGGCGGATGAGCGTTCGCTCAAGGCCCGTATCGAGGAGCAGAGCCGCGTGAAGCACGTCACGCTCGAGAACCTCTTCGAGACCATCGCCGATGCCGAGGTCAAGGAGCTCAACCTGATCATCAAGGCCGACGTCCAGGGTTCCATCGAGGCCCTTCAGGACTCGCTCGACAAGATGGATCAGTCCGAGGTCCGCATCAACACGATCCACTCCGCCGTCGGTGCCATCAACGAGACCGACGTCGTCCTGGCCGACGCCTCCAACGCCATCATCATCGGCTTTGGCGTGCGTCCCGACGGCAAGGCCCGCTCCGCAGCCGAGCGCGAGGGCGTCGAGATTCGTTGCTACGACGTTATCTATAAGTGCCTCGAGGAGCTCGACGCTGCCCGCATCGGCATGCTCAAGCCCACCGAGGTCGAGGTCTCCACGGGTACCGCGACCGTCCTGGACACCTTCAAGGTGCCCAAAGTCGGCATCGCCGCCGGTGTCCGCGTCGAGGAGGGCGAGATCGCCGCGACCGATTCCGTGCGCCTGGTGCGTGACGGCATTGTGGTCTTCAACGGCAAGATTGCCTCGATGCGCCACTACAAGGACGAGGCCAAGAGCCTCAAGAGCGGTTCCGAGGGCGGCATTGGCCTGGAGAACTTCCAGGACATCAAGCCCGGCGATCAGATCGAGGGTTACCGCATCGACCAGGTTGCCCGTACCGAGTAGGGGGTAGCGCTATGAAGCAAACGCAGGCAACCCGCCGTTTGGGCGAGCAGCTTCGCGAGAAGCTTGGTTATATCCTGCTCTTTGAGGTTTCCGATCCGCGTCTCGACCTGGTCACCCTGACTGCGGTCGAGGTCGCGGTGGACCGTTCGTTCGCACGCGTGTACGTGTCGTGCGATGCGAGCCGCTACGATGAGGTCATGGAGGCGCTTGCCAGCGCCAAGGGCCGTATTCGCAGCCTGTTGGCTCGCTCGCTCGATTGGCGCGTCACGCCCGAGCTCGATTTTCGCATCGATCGCTCGACCGATGAGGCCGAGCGCATCACGCGTGCGCTGGAAAACGTTCCGGCCACGCTTGCGATCGAAAAGGACGAGGACGGCTACCCCATAGCGGATGCCGCCCAGGAGGCAG
Source organism: uncultured Collinsella sp. (assembly GCA_900541695.1). GTDB lineage: Bacteria > Actinomycetota > Coriobacteriia > Coriobacteriales > Coriobacteriaceae > Collinsella. The sequence goes on from UQKL01000002.1 coordinate 20,017, forward strand.
CTTTAGATGACTAATTCCGCCGATCTCGCCTCGTGCGAGTCTGCAGATATTAAACGACGCATCCTCGAGCTCATCGAGGGTGCGTCCTCCATTGCGATCTCGGGTCACACCTCTCCCGACGGCGATGCCCTGGGCTCCGTGTTGGGCCTGGGCCTTTCGCTTATGAAGGTGTTCCCCGACAAGGACATCGCCCTGCTGCTGGCAGACGACGATCCCGTTCCGCGCATCTACCGTTTTATGGAGGGCGCCGATCTGCTGGTGCCGGCATCTGCCTACACCGGCAACCCGGACCTGTTCATTTCGGTAGACGTGCCGGTCGTCGAGCGCCTCAATAATTCCGCCGAGGTGTTGCGTCGTTCGGCTCACGTGGCGTGCTTTGACCATCACCCGGCACGCGAGGAGTTTGCCGAGGTCAGCCTTAGGTGTGTCAATGCCGCTGCTTGCGCCATGATCATCGACCGCTTTTTGGCCGATTGCGGTATTACCGCAAGCGACAGCATCGCCACCTGCCTGCTGTGCGGCCTGGTGACCGATACCGGTCGTTTTCAGTACCAAAACGCCGATGCAGCTGCGTTCCATGCCGCCTCGCGCCTGGTCGCGCACGGTGCCGATCCCGCGCGTGTTGCGCTCGAGGTCTACCAGAGCATGCGTGTAGAGTTCTTGCATCTTAAGTCCATCGTTATGGGCCGCATCAAAACAGTGGCGCACGGTCGCGTGGCATATAGTTATGCGTACCAGAGCGACCTCGAGGCCTGCGGCGTCACTTCGGATGAGTGCGACGGCCTGGTCGATGTGGTGCGTTCGGTTATGGGCGTCGAGGTCTGCCTGTTTCTGAAGGGCATTGAGGGCGATACCAAGGTACGCGGCAACCTGCGCTCCAAGGGTGACCTTGATGTGTCCGAGATCGCTGCCAACTTTGGCGGTGGCGGGCATCATGCCGCCGCCGGCTTTTCCAACAACGGAACGATTCGCGAGACGCTCGCCGTGGCACTTCCCATGCTGGCCGAGCTGGTGGGGGAGGATCCCGCTTCGGTGACCGTCGAGCTCTAACATTTTGGATGGTACATGGCTCGTCGTACGCCTTCTCAATTGAATATGCTGCTCGCCGTCGATAAGCCGGTGGGCTGCACGTCCCACGACGTGGTTTCGCAATGCCGACGCGCCCTCCATGAGCGGCGCGTCGGTCATGCCGGAACGCTCGACCCCATGGCATCGGGCGTCATGGTGGTGGGCGTGGGTCAGGCCACACGTCTGCTGGGCATGCTTACGCTTGATACCAAAAGCTACGTTGCCGATATCTCGTTTGGCGTCGAGACCAATACCGATGATGCGGAAGGCGAGGCCGTCCGCACGGTGCCCATTGCCGCCGATCTGCGCGATCCGGCCTATGCCCGCGAGCGCCTGTGCGCCATGTTGGGCCCGCAGATGCAGGTGCCGCCGGCGTTTTCGGCCATTTCGGTCAACGGCGTGCGCGCCTATAAGTCTGCGCGCGAGGGCAATGCCGTTGAGTTGCCCCCGCGTCCGGTCGAGGTGTACTCCGCCGATCTGATTGCCGTGAGCGGCGAGGGCGACGCTTGCGTTTGGACTGTGGCGTTTTCGGTGAGCAAGGGCACCTATATCCGTGCGCTCGCCCGCGACTTGGGTCGTGCCTGCGACAACGCGGCACATATTTCCGCGCTGCGCCGAACGGCTTCCGGCATTGTCTCCATCGGTGCTTGCCATGCGGTCGAGGAGCTTTCTGCCGAGTCCGCTGCCGGCTTTGCCCTGGATCCCATTGCGGCACTAGGCGCCACGCGCGTCGACTTGCCGGGTGATCTTGCCGACGATCTGCTGTGCGGACGTCGTATTTCTATTGAGCGCGCGCTTGTGGGCTTCGATGCGTCGAAGGCGCCGTTTGCGCTGGTGCTCGATGGCGGGCTCAAGGCGCTCGCCCGTATCGAGGGCGGTCGCTTTGTTATGGAGCACGTCTTTCCGCAGGCGATCGGCGGTGTTCGATGATGCTGGCCTCCCACGAGCTTGCGCGTATTTTTTTCGCGGGCGAGTCGGATGAGGCTCGCATCGTTGCCGCCGATGCATTTGATGATTGCGCTTGCCTGGGCGCCGCGTCGATTGCCATCGGCGTATTCGATGGCGTGCATCGGGGGCATCACGAACTGATAGACGAGGTCGTTCGCGATGCGCATGCTCACGGCTGCAAGGCGCTCGTGGTCACCTTCGATCCCGACCCGGACGTGGTGGTGAGCTCTTCACCCGCTCAAAAACTGATGACGACGGCCGACCGTCTGCATGCCCTGGCTCTCACCGGGGTCGATGCGGTCGTGGCCGTTCCCTTTACGCCCGCGGTGGCGGCACTTGACCACGTAGGCTTTCTTAAGTTGCTTTCGCGCGTCGTCGATATCCGCTCGATTCGTGTGGGTAGCGACTTTAGGCTGGGTCGCGGCGGCGCATCGGGCGTTGCCGAGATGCAGGCATGGGGTGCCGAGCGCGGCGTTGACGTCTATGGCCACGAGCTACTGTGCGTCGATGGACAGACAATCTGCGCCACCCGGATTCGCCAGGAGCTGTGCCAGGGTCATGTTGAGCTTGCCGCCGAGCTGCTCGGCCGCCCGTACATGCTGCGCGGTATTGTTGCCGGCGGTCGTCACCAGGGCTCCGACATGGGTTTTCCCACGGCAAACATCCAGGTGCCCGAGGGCATTCAGGTACCTGCCGATGGTGTCTACGAGGGTCTTGTTCTGGTTGACGATACCGTGTGGCCTGCCGCCGTCAACGTGGGCCTGCCGCCGACGTATGCCGACGATTCCGCCTCGGCGCATCTCGAGGCCAACTTGATCGGGTATGCGGGCGACCTGTACGGCGCCTCGGTGTCGCTGGCGTTTACGCGTTGGCTGCGCCCGTCGCGCGTGTTCGATTCGCTGGACGAGCTTATCGCGACCGTCGAGGGTAACATTGACGATATTCGCCACAACTTGGGTGAACAGGGGGTGAGCATACGTGATTAGCGATGAGGAAAAAGACCAGGTACGCGCTGCGTCCGATCTGGTTGCCATCGTGCAGGAAACGGTTGAGCTCAAGCCCCGCGGCCATGAGTTTTGGGGCTGCTGCCCCTTCCATGGCGAAAAGACCCCGTCGTTTCACATTATTCCCGCCACGCAGGTGTGGCACTGCTTTGGCTGTGGCGAAGGCGGCGACGTCTTCACCTACATCATGAAGCGCGAGAACCTGAGCTTCCCTGAGTCGATTCGCTACCTGGCCGACCGTGCCGGCATTGAGCTGCACGATACCGGCGCCTATCGCGAGCGCGGCACCAAGCGTGCCCGCATCTACGACCTGTGCGCCGAGACCGCCCAGTTCTACCACACCATGCTCATGCGCGGTAAGGACAGCCGTCCGCGCGAGTATTTCGCCAGCCGCGGTATGGGCGGCGACGTCTGCCGCCGCTACTGCCTGGGTTTTGCGCCGGGTCGCAACGCGCTGGTGTCGCATCTGTCGCAGGCAGGCTTTACCCCGCAGGAAATGATCGATGCCAACGTGGCCGTGAGCCGTGGGCGCGGGCAGCTTGCCGACCGTTTTTACGACCGCGTGATGTTTCCCATTTTTGACGAACAGGGTCATAACATCGCCTTTGGCGGGCGCATTATGGGCGACGGACAGCCTAAGTACCTCAACACCGCCGAGACGAGCGTGTTCCATAAAAAGCGAAACCTCTATGGCTTTAACTGGGCCAAGGAGTTTATCGTCGCGCAGGATACCGCCATCGTGGTGGAGGGATATACCGACTGTATCGCCTGCTGGGAGGCGGGGATCAAAAACGTCGTCGCCACGCTGGGTACGGCGCTGACGGAACATCATGTAAAGACGCTCACCCGTTTTGCCAAGCGCATTGTATATATGTTCGATGGCGACGCCGCCGGTCAAAAGGCCGCGCGCCGTGCGATTCAGTTTATCGAGCAGGATTCGATGGACCTGCGCTGCGTGGTGCTTCCCGACGGCAACGACCCCATGGAGTTCATCACCGCGCATGGTGGCGAGGCTCTGCAAGCGCGCATCGATGCCGCCGAGCCCCTCATGGACTTTGTGTATCGCTCGCTGCAGGAGTCGAGCGACATTACCACGCCGGGCGGCCGTGCCAAGGCGCTCGAGGATGCGCTGACGCTCATCTATCCGCTGCGCGATAGCTACATGATCGATACGTACTTTATCCAGATTGCCGACCTGCTGGGGCTGGACTTGGAGACGGTGCGTTCGAGCTCGGGCCGTGTGTTTCGCGATGTTGCCAAGCGCGAGGACGCCGAGCGTCGTCGCGAGCAGAACTACGAGCGCCAGCGGGCGCAGGCCGAGCGTGCAGGCAGCGCGGGCGGTCGGGCGTCTGGTTCGCAAGGGACGTCTCGCGGTGCTTGGGCGTCGGGGGTGACGCCTCCGGTGTCCACACCGGTCGAGGAAGAACCGTACGACTATGTGCCGCTCGAGGCCTATGGGGCCGCGCCGGTCGAGGTCGTCGACGATGTGCCGCCGATCGATGTGCCGGTTGGCATGGATGGCGCGGCGCCGGTTGCCGATGCAACGGGCGCGTCTGCGGCTCCGACGATGCCGATCGTGCTGACCGACCTGGAGCGAAAGTCTTTGGCGGGGGAGCGCGAGCTGCTGACGATGCTCACGAGCTACCCCGACCTGTTCCGCACGTATGCCGACCGCATCTGCTCGATCGAGTGGGTGGATCCGCGCCACGAGTCCATCGCGTGGGCCGTGCTCGCGACGCCGCCGGGCACCGACCCCACGGCGTGCATGGATGCGGCGCGCGCGGTGTGTCCCGAGGCAGCGTCGCTTGTCAGCGCCGGGCGCATTTCGTCGACGAGCAAGCACCCCACCGAGACGAACATCGTGTTTATGCTTGATACCCTTGAGCTCTACACCATCAAGCGCCGCATGCGCGCCGCACAGGCCAAGCTTCGCCAGGACCGGTCGCTCGACGATGAGGCACGCCGTGTGCTGACGATGCAGGCGATGCAAGATTCTCAGCGCCAGCGCGAGCTCCAAAAGTCGATCGGCGGCGTGGCAGACCCGTTCCGTTTGATCGGTTTGGAGACCGCGGACGCCGACCAGGCCTAGATGTTGTGGTCAACCAGCGTATTCGCGCCTATATCCAGTCTGAATTTTGGGTATAGACGTCAATGTGTGTGCTAAAGTAAAGAGTCCTGTGGACTATGAAGGGAGAATCTGTGCCAAAAAAGAGTGAGAGCACGGGTACTGGGCTGGAATCCTACGTTGCAAAGCTCATGGGCAACGGCTCAAACAGGACTTCGGTAACCGAGGACGAGATTCAGGTCGCCCTGAAGGATATCGATGTGTCTGACGAGCAGCTCAACGCGGTGTATTCCGCGCTGCGCAACAGCGGCATCCAGATTATCTCCGCGAGCGGAAACGACGACGCCCCCATAGACGTCGACGATGACGATAACGATAGCGATACCGACGATTTCGATGACGACGAGCACGATTCCGGCTCGCTCGACGATCACGAGCTTAAGATGGCCCGTCAGGCCGACGCTGAGATGGGTTCTTCCAAGAGCAAGAAGAAGCGCACCGTGCGCACGTCCCGTTCGCGTTCGCGCGTGCGTGGCATCGATGCCTCCACGGTGATGCTGACCGGCGACCCGGTTCGTATGTACCTTAAGGAGATCGGTAAAGTCGACCTGCTGACCGCCTCCGAAGAGGTCGATCTGGCTATGAAGATCGAGGCCGGTCTCGATGCCACCGAGAAGCTCGAGGCCGCCGATGCGGGCGAGATCGAGCTCACCCGCGCCGAGATGCGTCGCCTGACCCGTATCGAGAACGTCGGTCTCGAGGCCAAGCAGGCGCTCATCAGCGCCAACCTGCGCCTGGTCGTCTCCATCGCCAAGCGCTATGTCGGTCGCGGCATGCTGTTCCTGGACCTGATCCAGGAGGGCAACCTCGGTCTGATTCGCGCCGTCGAGAAGTTCGACTACCAGAAGGGCTTTAAGTTCTCCACGTACGCCACATGGTGGATCCGTCAGGCCATCACGCGTGCTATCGCCGACCAGGCCCGTACCATCCGTATTCCCGTGCACATGGTCGAGACCATCAACAAGCTCGTCCGCGTGCAGCGCCAGCTTCTCCAGGACCTGGGTCGCGACCCGACCCCCGAGGAGATCGGTGCCGAGATGGACATGAGCGCCGACCGCGTCCGCGAGATTCAGAAGATTTCGCAGGAGCCCGTGTCGCTCGAGACCCCCATCGGCGAGGAAGAGGATTCCCAGCTGGGCGACTTCATCGAGGACTCCCAGGCTATCGTTCCGCCCGATGCCGCCAGCTTCTCCATGCTGCAGGAGCAGCTCACCCAGGTGCTCGACTCGCTTGCCGATCGTGAGCGCAAGGTTATCGAGCTGCGCTTTGGCCTTGTCGACGGACATCCCCGTACGCTCGAGGAAGTCGGCCGCGAGTTTGGCGTCACGCGCGAGCGTATCCGCCAGATCGAGTCCAAGACCCTGGCCAAGCTCCGCCACCCCAGCCGCAGTAGCAAGCTGAAGGACTATATTGAGTCTTAACCTCGCAAGCAAGAAGCGCCCTCAAGCACATCCGCTTGGGGGCGCTTTCATGTAGTCATTGGGGACGTCCCCAATGACTAGGTCGGAAAAATTCTCAAAAAAGTTCTTGCCCTAAGCTGATTCGTCCGTATAATAAACTTCGTTGCTTGAGAGCACGCACCTATTCCTCGGTAGCTCAATGGTAGAGCACGCGGCTGTTAACCGCGCTGTTGTAGGTTCGAGTCCTACCCGGGGAGCCAGAATTTCTCAGCCCATTCTGCTGGGCTTTTAAATTCCTCGGTAGCTCAATGGTAGAGCACGCGGCTGTTAACCGCGCTGTTGTAGGTTCGAGTCCTACCCGGGGAGCCAGGTTGTAAAACCCGTCGCTTATGCGGCGGGTTTTTTCATGCCGCGATCGCCTAGCGCGAACGTTGCCATATCAACATTTCGTGTCGAGGATGTAATCCCGCGACCCACCACCTCAACATGGCGCGCTCGTTGTAGAATAATGCAATGATTGCTCCCACGAGATGGTGCCGTGAGCACCAGATAAGGAGATTCTTGTGTCTGAGACCATTAACGGCAGCCTGAGCGTCTCGAACGACGTTATTGCCGATATTGCCGGTTATGCCGCGATGACGTGCTATGGCGTCGTCGGTATGGCCGAACAGCTCCAGGGCGCCGAGAGCGTGCGCCTGCTTGCCGGTCAGCGCCTCCGCAAGGGCGTGCTTGTCTCCGCCGACGAGAACGGCCTTACGGTCGATCTTCACGTCGTGCTCGAGAACGGCGTCAACATGAAGTCCGTCTGCCACAATCTTTCGAGCTCCGTTGCCTTCACCCTGCAGGAAATCGCCCAGATCGATCCCGCCAGCCTTAAGATCGGCATCCACATTGACGCGCTCAAGAGCCGTCTGAACTAGCATCCGAAAACGGAGATTCAAATACCCATGATTGCAAAGACCATTCGCACCTGTTTTCCGATCGCTGCGGCTGCCGTTTCCGACAAGGCCGAGGAGATCAACAAGCTCAACGTCTTCCCCGTACCCGACGGCGATACCGGCACCAACATGTCACTCACGCTCGCCTCGGTGACCAAGGAGCTTTCCGCCCTTCCCGCCGATGCCGATATGGAGGCCATCGCCGGCGCCATCACCCACGGCTCCCTGATGGGTGCCCGCGGCAACTCCGGCGTCATCACCTCGCAGATTCTACGCGGCGTGGCCGAGGGCCTCGTCTCTGCCGACGAGCCCATCACGTCTGTCAACATCGCCTTCGCCTTTCGTCGCGCCGTCAAGGTCGCCTTCCAGGCCGTCCGCAAGCCCATCGAGGGTACGATTCTCACGGTGCTGCGTGATGTCTCGACTAAGGCCGACGAGTGCGAAAAGAAGAAGTTCTCGGCCGAGGACGCGCTCGATGCTATCGTCGTCGAGGCCTATCAGTCCGTCGCCCGCACGCCCGATCTGCTGCCCGTTCTGAAAGAGAACGGCGTGGTCGACTCCGGCGCCTTTGGCTTTGCCATCTTCCTTGAGAACTTTGTTGCCGCCGCGCTTGGTCGCAGCACCGTTGTCGAGGATTTCTCCGCCACGTTTGATTCCGCTGGCTCTGCCCGTGACGCGGCCCTTGGTCGCGTTGAGATTGAGGCTAACGACGACTGGGAGGGCTCGGAGTTCCGCTACTGCAACGAGTTCCTCTTTAAGGCCGACGCTCCCTTTGATGAGGATGAGTGCCTTAAGTTCCTGGGTTCCATGGGCGACTGCGAGCTGCTCGTGGGTGCCTACCCCGACTACAAGATTCACGTGCACTCCAACACCCCCAACCTGGTGCTCGAGCACATGCTGCAGCTTGGTCAGATCTACGAGGTCTTTATCCACAACATGGAGATGGAGGCCCACGACCGTACCGCCAAGATTCATGAGGACCAGGAGAAGGCTGCCGAGCCCGCTAAGGCGTTGGGCTTTGTCGCCGTTGCTGCTGGTTCGGGCGAGGCCGACATCCTCAAGTCCCTCGGCGTTGACGTGATCGTCTCGGGTGGCCAGACCATGAACCCCTCGACCGCCGACCTGCTGGGCGCGGTGGACCAGGTCAACGCGACCTCGGTCATCATCCTGCCCAATAACGGCAACATCCGCATGGCTGCCGAGGCCGCCGCTTCTGCCTGCACCGACAAGAAGGTCGCCGTCGTTCCCACCAAGACCGTCCCGCAGGCGTTCTCCGCGCTGTTCGCGGTCCTGCCCGATTCCGAGCTCGACGACGCCGTTGCCGCTATGGTTGACGCCATCAGCGAGGTTCGCGATGGCGAGGTCACCCGTGCCGTGCGCGATTCCAGCGCCTCTGACGGCTCTCCGATTCACTCCGGTGACGTCATGGGTATCATTGCCGGCTCCATCGACGTGGTCGGCTCCGATGTGAAGCAGGTCACGCTCGACTGCATCAACCGCATGCAGGAGGAAGAGGAGGGCGACGCGCTGACGATTCTGGCCGGCGAGGAGCTGTCCGATGAGGCCTTCCAGGAGATCGTCGACGCCATTGAGGAGGCTCAGCCCGACTTGGAGATTGACGCCCATCGTGGCGAGCAGCCGCTCTATCCCGTGATCTTCTCGATCGAGTAGGCATCTGCCCATGTCCGAGCTGTGCTCCGTGCCGCGCGTCTCGGAGCGCTTTGCCCAGAGCAATGCGCTCGACGAGGATATCGCGCGACTCAAATATGTTTCGGGTAAACGTGAGGAGGCCCTTCGCCGTCTGGGAATTCGGACGGTGGGGGACCTCCTTCTCCATATCCCTCATCGATATCTCGACTTTACGCGCTCCTGGTCCATCGAGATGGCTCCCATCGGTACTGTGTGCACGATAGTCGCCACGGTCGATCGTATCGTTCAAAAGCAGCCCCGTCCGCGTATGCAGGTGACCGAGGTCTCGCTGGTGGACGAGACGGGCGTGCTGCAAGTCGCCTTTTTCCGTCAGCCCTGGATTGCCCAGCAGTTTAAGCAGGGCGACCGCCTGGCCGTGATGGGTAAGGTCGAGTTTGCCTACGGCTTTAAGCAGATGGCCTCGCCGCATTTCGAAAAGCTCGAGGACGGGCGCGCCGCGGGCACTATCCTGCCGGTCCATTACGTGAGCGATGGCGTGAGCCGGGCGTGGATGCGCCGCATCGTGAGCGGCGCGCTCGAGGTCGTCAGTAATCCCTTCGACCCGATTCCTGCGCGCTTACGCGTCAAGCGCCGGCTGATGAGCAATGCCCGTGCGTTGCGCTCGATCCACTTTCCTTCGAGTATGGCCGAGCGCGATATCGCGCGCCGGCGTCTTGCCTACGAGGAGTGTCTCTGCTTGCAGCTCGCGCTGCGTCTGCGCAACGATGGCGGCTTGGTCGAGGTGGTTCCCTACGCCCACGCCGCGGGCGAGCACTTGGTCGCGCTTAGGCAGGCCCTGCCGTTTTCGCTGAGCGACGAGCAGGAGGCCGCGTTCCAAGACATCCTGCACGATATGTGCGATGGCGGGCGCGTGATGAACCGCCTGCTACTGGGCGACGTCGGTACCGGCAAGACGGCCGTCGCCGCTTGCGCGCTGGCCGTCGCGGCCGATTCGGGAACTCAGTCCTGCGTTATGGCGCCTACGGGCGTGCTGGCGCGTCAATATGCCGATAAGACCGGCCCCTTGCTCTCGCAGGCTGGCATGACCTGGGCGCTCCTGACGGGCGCCACGCCGGCGGCCGAGCGTGAACAGATTCATGCGCAGCTGGAATCGGGCGAGCTCGACGTCCTCTTTGGAACCCACGCGGTCCTTTCGGACAACGTGGCGTTTAAGCATCTGTCGCTTGTCGTCATCGACGAGCAGCACCGCTTTGGTGTGGGCCAGCGCAATGCTCTGCGTGCCAAGGGCCCGGGTGCCGACCTTCTCGTTATGACGGCCACGCCGATCCCGCGCACGTTGGCGCTCTCGGTCTACGGCGACCTGGACACGAGCATCATCCGCCGTCGACCTGTTCCGGGGGCGGGCGTTACGACGCGCGTGCTCACCGAGTCGAGCCGCGATTTGGCCTACGGTGCCATCCGCGAGGCGTATGAAAAGGGCCAGCAGGCTTACGTGATCTGCCCGCTTGTGGAGCCGAGTGACTCGGCCGATGAGCTGGAAGACGTACCCGGTATCGCCCGCGACGACGAGGGCCGCGTGACCGTGCCTGTACCGCTGCACGATACGGCAACCGAGCTCGACCGACTGCGTCTGGCCCTGCCGGGACTTACCATTGAGCGCCTTCATGGCCGCATGCCGGCGGGGGAGAAGGACCGCGTGATCGATGCCTTCAAGCGCGGTGAGATCGACGTGCTCGTCTCGACCACGGTGGTCGAGGTAGGCGTCGACGTGCCCAACGCCACCGTCATGGTCATCGAGAACGGTGAGCGCTTTGGCTTGGCGGCCCTGCACCAGCTGCGCGGCCGCGTGGGCCGCGGCAGCGTGTCGGGCACGTGCCTGGTCATGACGCACTCCAAGGGCAACGGTGGCGCGTCGGCGGCACAAGACCGTCTCCAGTCGCTCGAAAAGACCTCTGACGGCTTTGCGCTCGCCCAGATGGACCTGCGCCTGCGCCACGAGGGCGAGATTCTGGGCTACCGCCAGCACGGCGGCGTGACCCTGCGCTTTGTGGACCTGGACGCCGACGAGGATCTTATCGAATGGGCCCATTTGGACGCGGTCGAGCTCTTGCGGTATGCTTGCAACCTTGACTCCGTGGCGACGCGCCCCTTGCGCGACGCGGTCGCCATGCGTTATCGACATATCTTTAAGGAGGTCAGCGGAGGATGAGAATCATCGGCGGTGAATGGCGCGGCCGCAAGATCGAAGAGCCGCGTGGGCGCGATGTCACCCGTCCCACGACCGATCGTGTGCGCGAGGCATGCGCGTCCATGGTCATGTCGGCGTTCGACTTCGATCTGGACGAGGTCCGCGTGCTGGACGCCTTTGGCGGCTCCGGCGCCCTGGGAATCGAGATGCTCTCGCGTGGCGCCCGCTCGCTCACCACGTTCGAGATCGATCGCAATGCCGCCCGTCTGATCACCAAGAATATCGAGTCGCTGTGCCGCGACCGCTCGCGTTGGCGTGTCGTTACCGGCGATGTGTTGGCGAGCGCCTCGCGCGGCCGTGTGCCGGGTGGTCCCTTTGACCTGATCTTGCTCGACCCGCCCTATGCCTTTGGCGCCGAGCCGGTCGAGGAGCTGCTGCAAAATCTTTCCCAGCAGGGACTGCTGGCGCCCGGGGCCTTTGCCCTTTTTGAGCATGCCGCAGCCGATGCAGGTGCTCATCCGGCTTGTTTCAAGACCGTGCGAGAGAAGCGCTACGGCATTACCTCGGTTGACTTGCTGCGCTGGGTGGCCGTGGACGAGAACGACCATGCTGACGAGAACGAAAATGACGAGGATGTGCCTTCGGAGGACACCCATGAATGACACCATCAACCGCGTAATCGTCCCGGGCACCTTCGATCCCATCACCTTTGGCCATATCGACGTGATCCGCCGAGCTCGCCGTATCTTTCCCAGCGTGATCGTCGCCGTGGCCGAATCGCAGGGTAAAAACGGCGTGGGTACCACCTTTATGCTCGACGAGCGTGTGGCGCTGGCCCGCGAGGCCCTCGGTGATTTGGACGGCGTCGAGGTACTGCCTTTCACCGGCCTGCTGGTCGACTTTGCACGTGAACAGAGGGCTGGTGCCGTCGTTAAGGGTCTGCGCGCCATGACCGACTTTGAGTACGAGTTGCAGCAGGCCGACCTCAACTATCGCCTGGATAGCGAGCTGGAGTCCATCTTTGTCATGAGTGCTCCACAGTACGGGTACATCTCGAGCTCGGTGGTGCGCCAGATTGCGTCGCTTGGCAGCGACGTGTCGACGTTTGTGCCGCCCAACGTGGTCGAAGCACTCAAACATCGCTTTTCGTGACGTTTTTTATTGCCTGGTGGCATGTGGTAAACTAACACGATGATATGTTACCTATGAAAGGAGACCGGATGCCGGGCGAGAATTTTCCTGGCGACAGGATCGTGAGTCTTGTCGACGAGCTCGAGGGGCTCATCGAAGAGGCTAAGACGCCGTTCGGCAAGAACGCCCAGATGAAGGTTATCGACGCCGACGTCTTCTTTAACATCCTCGATGAGATCCGCATGAGCTATCCCGAGGAGTGGCAGAAGTCCCGCCGTATCCTCAAAGAGCGCGAGGAGCTTATGGCTTCCGCCGCCGCTCAGGCCGATTCCATCATTGCCGATGCTCAGCAGCAGGCCCTCACCATTGCCGGTGAGCAGGAAATTGTCCGCCTAGCGCAGCAGCAGGCCGACGACATCCGCGACCGTGCCCAGCAGTACGAGCGCGAGACGCGCTATGCCGCCGAGGATTACGCCGAGCAGGTCTTTACGCACCTCGAGGAGAACCTTAAGAGTCTGACCGGCACCGTCACCCGTTGCCGTCAGCAGCTCAACGAGGGCGCCGCCCAGCAGAACGGTCAGTGGTAATGGCCGAGTTCCCGAGCGTAACCGTCGATCTTTCCGAGCAGCTCGAGTTTCCCGGAGACTCATACCCGCTGACCGGCAAGGTCGATGTCGCCACCTACACGGTGGGCGAGAAGGAGTACCAGCTGCAGGACGGCATTGCCTACGACGTGGTCTTTACCAACGCCGGTACCGGTGTTCTGCTTTCGGGCATGGTCCGCGCTCACGCCACCGGCGAGTGCGATCGCTGCCTGGAGCCCGCCTCGTTTGATATCGCAGGCGAGATCGAGGAGTTCTACCTCTTTGAGGAGCCTGAGGACCCCGAGGCCTACGAAGACGGCTACGAGTTGCTGGGCGAGGATCGCATCGTCGATCTGGGTGAGCCCATCAACGACGCGGTCGTCATGGACACGCCGTTCGTTGTCCTGTGCAAGCCCGATTGCCGCGGCCTTTGCCCCACCTGCGGCAACAATCTCAACGTCGAGCAATGTGAGTGCGCCGCCAAGGCGGAGGCCGAATGGGCCGCTGCCACGGAAAATCCATTTGCAGCATTGAAGAATCTCAAGCTTGACGAGTAAAACTGTGGTAGTATCGCTACTTGCGCGTAATCGCCACACTGGATAGTTCATAAGGAAGGTCACTATGCCCGTACCTAAACAAAAGCAGGGTCGTATCCGCACCCATACCCGTCGTTCCGCCAACATGAAGATCTCGGCTGCGGCTCAGTCCACGTGCCCCCGTTGCGGCGCTGTTAAGCTCCCGCACCACGTGTGCCCCAGCTGCGGTTTCTACAAGGACCGCGAGGTTATCGTTACCGAGTAACTGTATACTCTGGATACGATGCCGTTCCAACTGGAACCACAATGGCCGGCTCAATGAGTCGGCCATTTTTGTATAAGGAGCATATGAAATGAGTAACGTTCGCGTTTGTGTAGACGTTGTGGGCGGAGACGAGAGGCCCCAGGTTGTCCTCGACGGTATCGAGGCTGCGCTTGCGGCAGATCCCGAGATTGAGGTCTTGGCCGTCGGTCCCGCTGAAATCGTCAACCCCTTTGCAGCGGCGCATGCCCGCGTGGAGGCCTTGGAGGCCCCCGACGTCATCAGCATGGAGGACGATCCCATCCGCGCCGTGATGACTAAGCGCAAGTCCTCGATCGTGCTTGCATGCCGTGCCATTAAGAAGGGCAATGCGGACGCGTTTTTCTCGGCCGGCTCGACCGGTGCCATGACCGCTGCCGCCACGGCCTACGTCACGCCGTTTAGGTATTTGGCGGAGGGCAAGAAGCAGCCGGTCCGTCCGTGCCTGACTAACGCACTGCCTAATCGCGCCGGCGGCCTGACGGTGCTGTGCGATATGGGCGCCAATCCCGATGTCACGGTGGACGACATGGTGCGTTTCGCCCAGATGGGTGCTGCCTATGCCCGCGTGGTTTTGGACATTGAGCATCCGCGTGTGGGCCTGCTTGCCAACGGCACCGAGGACGAGAAGGGCTCCAACTTTACCAAGGCGTGCTTCCCGGCCATGAAGGCCGCGGTTCCCGGCTTTGTGGGCAACTGCGAGGGCACCGATCTTACGTCGGGCAATTTTGACGTCGTGGTCGCCGACGGTATGTCGGGCAATATTGCGCTCAAGGCCACCGAGGGCGCTGCCAAGTTTTTGCTGCAGGAGCTCAAGGGTGCCTTTATGTCTTCGCTCGGCACCAAGATCGCCGCGCTGCTCATCAAAAAGCAGATGCGCCAGATTAAGGCCAAGCTTTCGGGCGACGCCAAGGGCGGCGCGATTCTGCTGGGCCTGCGCGGCGTCGTGTTGATCGGCCACGGTGCCACGTCGGTCGAGGCCGTCAAGAACGGTACGCTTGCCGCGGCCCAGGCCGTGCGCGCCGGGCTTGTCCAGGACGTTGCCAATTCTATGGACGGTATCGTTTTATAAAGGCCGCGTTACGTGGCTCAACCTGTACCGCGTGGGGTAGAATCGGAGCCGTATTGCAACGCGGCTCCGATTGCCGTGTTGTGTTGTGTTCCATGACATACGAGAGGAAGCGCTATGGATCGCTCCGAAATCTTCGATAAGATCGCCGAAGTCGCCGCTGACGTGCTGGGTGTCGATGTCGCCGACATTAGCGACGAGACCACTTTTGACGATCTCGATGCCGATTCGCTCGAGCGTCTGCAGCTGGTGACGGCCATCGAGGACGAGTTCGACCTCGAGATCGATGACGAGACCCTGCTGTCGCTCAACTCTGTCGCCGACGCTGTCGACGCTATTGAAAACGCCAAGGAGGCCTAAGTCTTGGCTTTGTCTGAACGACTCACGCGCGCCCAGGAGATTCTGGGCCATGAGTTCAATAATAAGGTGCTGCTGCGCGCGGCGCTCACGCATCCCTCGGCCGTCGAGGGTCAGCCGGTCTCTGCCAGCTATGAGCGCCTTGAGTTTTTGGGCGATTCCATTTTGGGCGCCGTGGTGGCCCGTTCGCTCTTTGAGTCCTATCCCGAGTTTGACGAGGGTAAGCTCACGCGCCTGAAGGTGTCCCTTGTCTCGGGCGCTACGCTGTCCGAGGTGTCGCACGAACTGGGTATCGACGACATCATCATCTTTGGTGCCTCCGAGACCGGTACCGGCGCCCGCGGCCTGCATTCGGCGCTCGAGAACGTCTACGAGTCGCTCGTGGGCGCGCTGTATCTGGATGCCGGCTGGGATGCTGCGGCGGAGTTTATCCATCGTACGCTCAAGCCGCACCTGGCCACCGAGCGTGCCGAGCACCCCGCGAACCCCAAGTCGTTCTTGCAGGAGTGCGTGCAGGCAGACGGCCACGAGCCTCCCGCGTATAAGCTGGTCGGCTCCGAGGGCCCCGCGCATGCGCCCACCTTTACCGCTGTGGTGCTCATCGACGGTATTCGCCAGGGTCGCGGCTCCGGCTCCTCAAAGAAGGAAGCCGAGGGAGCCGCCGCGCTCGAAGCGCTCGACCGCATGGGTTACACCACCAACGGCGTGATTCTGAACAAGAAGCACGTGTAAGCGAGGAACCGTGTATCTCAAGTCCCTCACGCTCAAAGGGTTCAAGTCGTTTGCCGACCGCGCCCATATGACGTTTGAGCCGGGCCTGACCGTCATCGTCGGTCCCAACGGCTCGGGAAAATCGAACATCTCCGACTCGATTCTGTGGGTCCTGGGCGAGCAGAGTGCCAAGCAGCTGCGCGGCCAGGCCATGGAGGATGTCATCTTCTCGGGCTCGTCGGCGCGCAAGCCGGTGGGTGTCGCCGAGGTCACGCTGGTGCTCGATAACTCGGACCATATGCTGCCCGTCGACTTTGACGAGGTCGCCATCACCCGTCGTATGTATCGCTCGGGCGAAAGCGAGTACCTCATCAACTCGAGCCCGTGCCGCCTGATGGACATTCAGGACATCCTGCACGATTCGGGCCTGGGCAAGGATACGCATTCCATCATCAGCCAGGGCAAGCTCGACGCCATTTTGCAGAGCCGCCCCGAGGAGCGCCGCGCCCTGATCGAGGAGGCTGCCGGCATCTCCAAGCACAAGCGCCGAAAGGAGCGTGCGCTCAAAAAGATTAAATCGATGGACGAGCACCTGACCCGTGCCCGCGACATCAATAAGGAGATCGTCCGCCAGCTGCGGCCGCTGGAGCGTCAGGTCGATCGCGCGCGCAAGTACAAAGAGCTGTCCTCGCGTGCGAACGAGCTTACGCAGATGCTGGCCGTCGACGAGCTTCGTTCGCTGCAGTCGCAGTGGAACGACCTGGAGAGCCGCTCCAAGGAGGGCACTGCCGAGCTTGAGCTTGCGCAATACCGCTTGGGCGAAAAAGAGCGCGAGCTCGAGAAGCTCCAAGTCATGCTCGAGGAAAAGGGCCTGTTTGTGGGTGATCTGGGCGAGCAGCGCCGTCATATGCAAGACGTGGTCGGCCGCATCAACTCCGACATGCGCCTACTCGAGGAAAAGGGCCACAACATGGTGTCGCGCCTGTCCGACATGCGCGGCCAGATCTCGAGCTCCGAGCATCAGCGTCGTCGCGTGGTCGAGGAGCTCGAGGATGCGCGTGCCCAGCTTGAGGAAGTGACCGGTGCGCACATGCAGGCCCAGGACGACGTTGACGCCGCCGGTCCTGCCGCCGCCCAGCTCCACGAGCGTCGCGTGGCGCTCGACAATCAGATTTCGCAGCTCACGCGCGAGCAGCGCGATGTGCAGCGTGTGGCCGATAACGCCGCGCTCGAGCTCGCCAAGGTGAAGGACTCGCTGAGCAATGCTGAGGTCGAGGACAACATGTACGCCTCGCGCCTGGAGCAGATCGATGAGCAGCTCGAGGAGGTCACGGCCTCGCTCGAGAGCCGTCGCGACCGCGCTGAGGAACTTGACGGTGCGCTCGATCAGGCCCGCCAGGCCCAGATTGATGCTCGCGAGGCCACCGAGGTCGCCCGTGCGGCGTTGAAGGACTTGCGTAATCGCGAGAGTGAGGCGCGCAACAAGCTGTCCGAGGTGCGCTCGGAGCTTGCCAGCCAAAAAAAGCTCGATGCCCGCATGGCTGATAGCTCGCCGCTGGTGAGCCGTCTGATGGGCGCGCTGGGCGATGATGTCTCGGGTCGTCTGGGCGATGTACTCGAGGCTCCTCGTGAGCTCGAGGGCCTGGTTGAGCAGCTGCTTGCCGGCGATATCGATGCCCTGCTGTTTGATGACGCCGCCACGCTTGAGCGTGCCGGTCGTGCGGCTCTGGACCAAAAGAAGGCCTCGGGCGAGGCACTGCTGGTGGCGAGCAGTGCGAGCAGCTCTGCTGCTGCTAAGGGTGCTGCCGGTTCTCGTCTGGTCGATCGCCTGTCCGTGCGCGCCGGGTATGGCCCGGTTGTCGAGGCCCTGCTCGGCGGCTATTACGTGGTCGATGACTTGGCTGCCGCGCTGACGGCACCAGTCGTTGACGGCGTGACCTATGTGACTCCCGATGGCGCCCGCGTGAGCTGTGGCGGCCTGGTGCGCGTGGGGCTCGATGCCGGCGAGGCCTCGGGTGCCCTGGAGCGCAAGCGTCGTATTCGTGAGCTGGAGGGCCTGGAGCCTGATCTGGCTGCCGTGTTTGAGCATGTGTCGGATCAGGTCGTCGAGGCCAATGCGGCCGCCGAGGAGGCGCGTGCCGCCGAGGGCGATGCCGCCGGCGAGATCGCCCGTCTTGAGGGCGAGCGCCGCTCGCTGCTCTCCGAGATCGGCCGCCTGGAGCAAAGCGCCAACAATGCCGAGGTCGAGCGCGTGCGCATCTCCAAGCGCCGCGAGCAGGCCGCCGAGGCCGTTCGCGCTGCGCGCCCGCGCGTTGACGAGCTCACCCGTTCGCGTGACGAGGCCCGTGCGCAGGCAAGCGACTTGGGTCTCCAGATTGCCGAAGCCAACGACGAGCTCGATCGCGTGCGCCGTGACGATTCCGAGGCAGCCGGCAAGCTCGCCGATGCCAAGGTGCGCCTGGCCCAGACGAGCGAGCGTCTGCGTTCGCTGAAGGGCCGTGTGCCCGACCTGGAGCATCGCCTGGAGGGCATCGACCGCCGTATCCGCGGAACACGCCAAGCCTCGCGCTCACTCGAGCTGCTGCGCTTGCGCGTCGATCCCATGCACGAGCGCTATTCGGCCCTGCTGGAGCGCGCGTCGGATTGGGCCGCGCGCCTGCGTGACCAGGCTTCGCTCGAGGAGGCGGACTCGGCCTCGCTCAAGAAGACCATCGAGGACGCCAAGGCCGAGGTCTCCCGCGCCAAGGAGCGGGTCGATGCCGCCACGGCGACGCAAAATGATTTCAAGGTCGCACGCGGCAAGCTCGAGGTGCAGGTAGAGGCGGCCATCAAGGCTATTACCGCCGATGGCACCACGGTGCTCGAGGAAGCGCTCATGCTTCCTGCGCCTACCGACCGCGACGCCGCCGAGCGTGAGCTCAACCAGCTCGTGCGCCAAATCAACAACCTGGGCCCTGTGAACCAGGTTGCCATGGAGGAGTACGAGCAGCTCAAGCGCCGCGCCGATTACATCGAGGAGCAACTGGCCGATCTGGAGAGCGCGCGTAAGGCGCTCACCAAGATCACCGTGGCCATCGACCGCAAGATGCGTAAGGCCTTCCTGGTGACCTTCGAGAAGGTCGATGCGAACTTCCGCGAGATCTTCGCCATGCTGTTCCCGGGTGGCCAGGCACATCTGGAGATGACCGACCCTGAGCATCCGGCCGAGACGGGCATCGAGGTCGTGGCGCAGCCGCGTGGCAAGCGCATCACCAAGATGATGCTCATGTCGGGCGGCGAGAAGAGCCTGACGGCGCTCGCCCTGCTCTTTGCCGTGTATCGCACGCGTACGGTGCCGTTCTATGTGCTGGACGAGGTCGAGGCGGCACTCGACGACGCCAACCTGTCCAAGCTCATCGGCGCGCTCGACGTGTTGCGTTCCGATACGCAGCTCTTGGTTATCTCGCACCAGCGCCGTACTATGGAGGACGCTGACGTCCTCTACGGCGTCTCGATGCAAGCCGACGGCGTCAGCCGCGTCGTCTCGCAAAAACTCGATCGCGAAACCGGAAAGGTCGTGAATGCATAATGGGATTCTTCGATGCTCTCTCGCGCGGACTTGAGCGCAGCCGCGAGGCCCTCAACGAGGTCTTTTATTTTGGCGGCGAGGTCGACGAGGATTTTTGGGAGGACCTAGAGGACACTCTCGTCATGGGTGACATGGGTGCCGAGGTCGCGATTAAGGTGTCCGATGACCTGCGCGATGCCGCGGCCAAGAAGAACCTCAAGACCGCCCCGCAACTCCGTCGCGCCCTGGCCGAGCAGCTCGAGCAACATTTTGTGCCCGCCGAGCGAGATCCGTTCGCCGACACGCCGAGCTGCGTGCTGTTTGTGGGCATTAACGGTGCCGGCAAGACCACCACGGTCGGCAAGATCGCGAGCGCCATGGCTGCCCGCGGCAAGAATGTCGTGATTGGCTCGGCCGATACCTTCCGCGCCGCCGCCATCGAGCAACTCGATGTGTGGGGCCAGCGCGCCGGTGTCCCCGTCATCAAGCGCGACCGCGGCTCCGACCCGGCAAGCGTTTGCTACGACGTGCTCGACGAGGCCGACAAGCGCGGCAGCGACCTGGTGCTTATCGACACCGCCGGTCGTCTGCACACGAGCCCCGAGCTCATGCGCGAGCTTGCCAAGGTGGTCAATGTGACGCGTAAGCGCGCCGCCAATATGGCCGCCGGCCCCATGCCCGTCTCGGTCGTACTCGTAATCGATGCCGCGACAGGCCAAAACGGTCTGAACCAGGCGCTTGAGTTTAACGAGGCGTTGGGTCTGGACGGTATTATCATGACAAAGCTGGACGGCACGGCTAAGGGTGGCATCGCCATGGCCGTGGCCGAGAAGCTCAAGCTCCCAATCCTGCGCATCGGCGTGGGCGAGCAGGTCGATGACCTGCAAGAGTTCAATGCCAAAGATTTCTGCCGCGCCCTGGTGGGCGAGTCCAATTAAGGAGTGACTAGTGTTTGATTCTCTGAGCGATCGCCTCAACGACACATTTGACCGCCTGCGCGGCAAGGGTAAATTGACCGAGGCCGATATTACCTCGGCCATGCGCGACATTCGCATGGCGCTGCTCGAGGCCGACGTCAACTTCAAGGTCGTCAAGGAGTTCGTCGCCAAGACCAAGGAGCGCTGCATGACCGCCGAGGTCATGGAGTCGCTGTCGCCGGCGCAAAACGTCGTCAAGATTGTGCTCGACGAGCTCACCGAGATGCTCGGTTCCACCGAGAGCAAGCTCGTCTTTAGCAACCGCATTCCCAATGTCATCATGCTCGTCGGCCTGCAGGGCTCCGGTAAGACCACGGCTGCCGTAAAGCTGGCCTACCTGCTCAAGAAGCAGGGCCGCTCGCCGCTGCTCGCCGCGTGCGATGTCTACCGTCCCGCCGCTGCCGACCAGCTGGCCACGCTCGGCGGAGAGATCGGCGTGCCGGTCTTCCGCGGTGACGGCGAGCATCCGGTCGACATCGCCAAGGGCGCCATCCAGGAGGCCGTCGACCACCTGCGCGACGTGGTCATCGTCGATACCGCCGGTCGTCTGCAGATCGACGAGCAGATGATGCAGGAGGCCGTGGACATCAAGAAGGCCGTCAAGCCCGATCAGGTGCTGATGGTCGTCGATGCCATGACCGGTCAGGATATCGTCAACGTCGTCTCGACCTTCGCCGAGCGTACCGATTTTGACGGCGTGATCATCTCCAAGCTCGATGGCGACGCCCGTGGCGGCGGCGCGCTTTCCGTGCGCCAGGTGACCGGCAAGCCCATTAAGTTCGTGAGCATGGGCGAGAAGCCCGATTCGCTGGAGCCGTTCTACCCCGACCGCATGGCCAAGCGCATTTTAGGCATGGGCGACGTCGTCGGTATTATCGAGAAGGCCCAGGAGGCGGCCGACGCCGAGCAGCTCGAGGCTGCCGAGCGTATGCTGCGCGAGGGCTTTACCATGAACGACATGCTCGACCAGATGAAGGCCGTTAAGAAGATGGGCGGCATGAAGGGCATTCTGGGCATGCTCCCCGGTGGTCAGCGCGCGCTCAACCAGATGGGCGGCAACCTGGATGAGGGCATCTTCGACAAGAACGAGGCCATCATCATGTCTATGACCAAGGAGGAACGCCTTCGTCCCTCTATCATTAACGGCCAGCGTCGCGCCCGTATCGCCAAGGGCGCCGGCGTGACCCCCACCGAGGTGAATAGCCTTATGAAGCAGTGGGGCGAGATGAACAAGATGATGGGCCGCATGCGCACGATGGCCAATCAGGCGCAGGCCGGTGGCAAGAAGGGCAAAAAGGGTAAGAAGGGCAAAAAGATGCGCATGCCCAATATTCCCGGTCTGGATGCCATGGGTCTGGGCGGCATGGGCGGCCTGGGCGGCCTGGGAACGGGCGGTCCTAAGTCCGATATGGATTTGCTGCGTCAGATGGAAGCGCAGATGCGCAATAAGAAATAGGGCTGTAATTCCAGCTTGATATGGCAAAGGCCACCCGGAAGCTACCGGGTGGCCTTTGTTGTTGGCTTTGATTGTTGGGTTGCGTTCAGCGTCGCGCCCCGAGCTCGCGGTTCCGTGCCGTTAGTGGCAGCCGCAGCCCTCGTGGCCCTCGTGCTCGTGATGGCCGTGGCAGCCGCAGGACTCGCCATGTTCGTGGTCATGGCCGTGGCAGCCGCACGTGGCCTCGCCGGTCTGAGCGAGCTTGCCGGCAATGAGGGCCTCGACGCAGGCATCGCAGCTGCCCTGGGCGCCCGCATAGACCGTGATGCCGGCCTGGGTGAGCGCATTGATGGCCCCGCCGCCGATACCGCCGCAAATGAGCGTGTCAACGCCACCGTTGGCAAGCAGACCCGCCAGGGCGCCGTGACCGGTGCCGCCGGTGCCTACGACCTGCTCGTTGAGCACCTTGCCATCCTGGATGTCGTAGATCTTGAACTGTTCGCTGCGGCCAAAGTGCATAAAGATGTTGCCGTTGTCGTACGTCGTTGCCACCCTCATGGTGCCGACCTCCTTTACTGGCCATGCGGCCGTCGTCGTGGTGATGGGGGAGTATGCGATATTACCGCCCTCGATACTTAGCGCTCGCCCGTTGACTAACGCGTTTGCCACCTTGCGATGTGCGCGGCCGCAGATGGCCGCCACGGTGGCACGAGCGATACCCATGTGCTGGGCGACGGTCTGCTGATTGAGGCCTTCCAGGTCGCACAGCCGCAGGACTTCGAGCTCGTCGACCGTCATCTCGATGGCGTCTCCGCTGGCAAGGCCGTCGGGGGTAAAACCGCGATATTCGGGGATGATCCCAACGCGGCGTAATTTTTCTCGTCTTCCTGCCATTCACTCTCCTAATCTGACATATGTCAACAATAGAATATCGAACGTGCGGATATGAGCAAGGAATTTCTGGCATATGTCAGAAAATGAGGGCTTATGTTTGGGCTGTGGGGTCGCGTGCGCCTGGGCTACAATGAATTTCGCTTATAGGCGACTGACAGGAGGGTCAATGAGCAAGGCTGATCAACAGTTTGTAACCATGTGCCGCGATATCTTGGACCATGGCACCACCACCGAGGGCCAAAAGGTCCGACCGGTGTGGGAGGACGGCACCCCTGCCTATACCATTAAAAACTTTGGCGTTACGGCTCGCTACGACCTGCGTGAGGAGTTTCCCGCGCTCACACTGCGTCGCACGGCGCTTAAGTCTGCCATGGACGAGATCTTGTGGATCTATCAAAAGAAGTCAAATAACGTCCACGACCTCAACAGCCATATTTGGGATGAGTGGGCCGACGAGACTGGCTCCATCGGCAAGGCCTACGGGTACCAGATTGGGCAGAAAAGCCATTATGCCGAGGGTGACTTTGACCAGATGGACCGCGTGCTGTACGACCTTAAGAACACGCCGTACAGCCGCCGCATCATGACCAACACCTACGTGTTTAGCGACCTGTCCGAGATGCACCTGTATCCGTGCGCCTACAGCGTGACCTATAACGTGACGCAGCGCCCGCAGGACGACAAGCCGACACTCAACATGATTCTCAACCAGCGCAGCCAAGACATTTTGGCCGCCAACAACTGGAATGTGTGCCAGTACGCCATTTTGCTGATGATGGTCGCGCAGTCGGTCGATATGATTCCCGGCGAGCTGCTGCATGTGATTGCCGATGCCCACATTTACGACCGTCATGTCGATATCGTCCGCGAGCTTATCGAGCGTCCGCAGTTTGCTGCGCCCAAGGTAACGCTCAACCCCGACGTACACGATTTCTACGCGTTTACGACCGACGACCTGATCGTCGAGGGCTACGAGCACGGCCCGCAGGTCAAGAACATTCCCATTGCAGTGTAGGTGGCGCTCATGACGTGTAAGCTATCTGCTATCGTCGCCGTGTGTGATGACTGGGGCATTGGGTGCGAGGGCGACATGGTGGTGTCCAATCGCGCCGACATGCGCCATTTTGTGGCGTGCACCAAAGGCTGCCCGGTTATTATGGGGCGCAAGACCCTGCTGAGTTTTCCCGGCGGGCGTCCGCTCAAGAACCGTCGCAATATCGTGCTCACCCGCGACGAGAGCTTTGCTCCCGAGGGCGTCGACGTGGTGCATAGTATCGACGAGGCGCTCGCCGCGGTTGCCGATGAGCCCGTTGCCTGGGTGATCGGTGGTGGCGATGTCTATCGGCAGTTTTTGCCGTACTGC
The DNA here is from genome assembly GCA_900541695.1 of uncultured Collinsella sp. Lineage (GTDB taxonomy): Bacteria > Actinomycetota > Coriobacteriia > Coriobacteriales > Coriobacteriaceae > Collinsella. The sequence goes on from UQKL01000002.1 coordinate 44,243, forward strand.
GTGGAGGCCGAGGTCACGCACAACCATTGCACCCATGCCGTGGACACGTACTTTCCCGACTTGGACGCCGATCCCGCGTGGGAAGTTGCGCGGCGTGGCGGTGTTGCCACGATTGCCTCGGGCGAGGGCGACGAGGGTGTCGATTATGAGTTCGTGACGTATCGTCGCGTTGAGGCGTAAATCGCCTGGCGTGAACGGTATTATCGGGTTGATTGAATGTATGGGGCGGCGCTTAGCGTCGCCTCGTTTGGTATAGATGTGCTGTAAAGAAGGGTGCGGGCAGGCTGCTATGACTGATGCCGTTGAGGTTCTGCGAATTGATTCGCTCGAGGACGAGCGGCTCGATGCCTACGTGCGACTGACCGAGCGCGAGCTGCGCTGCGTGCTGGAGCCGCAAAAGGGCATCTTTATCGCCGAGAGTGCCAAGGTTATTGAGCGCGCGGTGCGTGCCGGATACGAGCCTGTGAGCTTTCTTTTGGGCGAACGCTGGCTCGACCAGATGATGCCGCTGTTTGAGCGCCTGGTTGTGCGCGAGGGCGCAGGTCCGGTTCCTGTGTTCGTGGCCTCCATGGAGCTCATGGAGCAGTTGACGGGCTTTAACGTGACGCGCGGTGCGCTCGCGGCGTTTCGTCGCCCGCGACAGATTCCGGTTGATGAGTTTTTGGGCGGCGTCGTAAAAGCTGCGGGGGAGCGTCCGGTGCGCGTGTGCGTGCTTGAGGGCATTGTCGACCATACCAATGTGGGCGCGATTTTCCGCTCGGCGGCGGCGTTGAATGTCGACGGTATTCTGGTGAGCCCTACGTGTTGTGATCCGCTATATCGTCGTTCTGCCCGTGTGAGCATGGGCACGGTGTTTCAGGTGCCGTGGACGCGTATTGGCAGCGAGGCGCGCGTATGGCCGCACGATGGCCTGGCTGCGCTGCACAATGCCAGGTTTTCCTGTGTCGCCATGGCGTTGACGGATGATTCCGTTTCGCTGGACGATCCCGTGCTGCAGGAGATTGATCGCCTGGCGATCTTTATGGGCACCGAGGGCGCCGGCCTGGGCGCCAAGACTATCGCGGGCTGTGACCGGGCCGTGCGCATTCCGATGGCGCACGGGGTTGATTCGCTTAACGTGGCTGCGGCGAGTGCCGTCGCCTTTTGGCAGCTGTGCCCGCACGTGAGCAACGAGTATCACTACCAGCCGGGGCTGTATCGCTAGGTAGATAGTTCGCACCGGGCTCTGATTCGGGGTGTTTCGGTCGACGCCGGTCGGTGCTAAGCTGGTATTGGCTTTGTCTTAATTTGCTGTTTTGTCGGTTGACGTGCACTTGTGGGGAGGGCGTGTGGCTAAGAAATCTACGTCTATCGATGTAACGCAGGGCGTCATTTGGCAGCAGCTGCTGTCGCTGTGCGTTCCCATCTTCTTTAGTTCGTTTTTTCAGCAGGCATACACGCTTATCGGTACCTATATCGTCGGTCAGTTTGGCGGCAAGCTCGCACTGGGTGGCATTCAAGCCACGATGGTGCTCACCGAGCTCTGCATTGGCTTTTGCGTTGGCGTCGGCGCCGGCTGCGCAGTCATTACTGGTCAGTATTTTGGCCAGCACGATGATGACCGGCTGAGCCGTTCGGTCCATACGGCCATGACGCTCGCGCTGGTGGGCGGTATCGTTTTCTCGATTCTTGGCATAGTGTTCGTTGAGCCCATGCTGGTGCTTATGAACACGCCGCATGAACTATTGGCCGAGGGCGCGGCCTATGCTCGTTGCTATTTTGCCGCCATGGTTGCGGCGCTGCTGCTCAATATGGGAACGGCACTGTTGCGCGCCGTGGGCGACACGCGCGGGCCTGCTGTGATCATCGCTTCCGGCTGCCTTGTTAATGCGGTGCTGGATGTCATCTTCGTTGCCGTGCTTCATATGGAGGCTCTGGGCTGCGGCATCGCGGTGGCGCTGACCATTTGCTCCAACGCCACGATGATCGTGATTCGTATGATGCACGCACCGGGTGCGTGGCGGCTTTCGCTGTCCAAGCTCGGCATTGATCCGGGCATTTGTAAGAGCATGATCTCGTGTGGTCTGCCGCTTGGCTTTCAGTCTGCTGCGTATTCGATTTCCAACGTTTTGATTCAGGTGTCGGTCAACTCGTTTGGCGCCGATGTCACCACGGCTTGGGGTCTTTCGGGCCGCCTGGATGGCATTGTCTGGATGGTTACCGAGGCGCTTGGCGTGTCGATCACCACGTTCTCGGCACAGAACTTTGGCGCGCGCAACTACGAGCGCATGCGAAAGGGCTACCATACGTCGCTCGTGCTGTCGTTTATGCTCATTGGTGGCCTGTCTGCCGTGCTGCTGGTGTTCTCGGGTCCTCTGTCGCGTCTGTTTGTCGACGATGCTTCGATTTCGGCGTACACCACGACGATCCTTCATTTTATCGCGCCGTTCTACGCGATCTTCTCGATTATCGAAAACGCGTCGGGCTCCATTCGCGGTGCCGGCGTTAGCTTGCAGCCCATGCTGCTCACGATTTTTGGCACTGTCGTGCTCAGGGTGATCTGGGTGTTTGCGATTATGCCGTTCGATCCGTCGCTTGAGCACCTGCTGCTGGTTTACCCCGTAACCTGGCTCATCACGGCCACGATGTTTACCATCTACCACCACAGCGGCAACTGGCTCGGCCGCGCCACCGCCTAATGATCCGTAGGGGACGAGGGAAACGGATCATTTCTCTCCGTCGTGATGTTGATGATCTGTTTTCCTCCGTCCCCTTCGGATCAATTAGTATTCGATGCCTTGGCGGGCTAGGAGGCCTTCGTCGAAGTAGTGTTTGACGGGGCGCATTTCGGTTACTAGGTCTGCAAGGTCGGCCAGTGGCAGCAGGCCTCGGCCGGTGAGCACGAGCTCCGTGGTGGCGGGCTTTATCGCGATCAACGATTCGACATCCTCGCGCGTCACAAAGCCCCGTCGCATGGCCTCGCCGAGTTCGTCCAAAATGAGCACGTCGACCTGCGAGATCTGTTCGCGTGCAAGTTCCATGATCTGCTCGGCGCAAGCCTCGGGCGTGTTGCGATCGGCCTGTACAATTCGCAGCCCCAGGCGTGGCGCCGCATCATGCTCGGCGCAGTGCAGCTTCTTGGCAAACTGCAGCATGAGTACGTCGAGCCCATAACCTGTGGCGCGCATCGTCAATCCCAGCGCAGCCGTGGTTTTGCCCTTGCCGTCGCCCGTATAGATCTGAACCTTGCCGACTTCCAGTGATGCCATCTCTGTCCTTTCGTGCCCGGCGTCGGTTTATCGCCGTCCGGGTTGGGTATTCTAGATAGCATTATCAACCCCAGTAGATGGAGTTCAAGCAGATGGAGATGGATGACAACAAACGTAGACGGAATATGATCCTCTACGTGCTCATCGCCTTCGTCGTCTACCTCGTGCTCTCGACCGTTCTGTTCCCCAACATCGGTCACACGCAGCAGATTACGAAGACCGATTACTCGACGTTTGTCAAAGCGCTCGATAAGAAGAGTGTCGACAAGGTCGAGTACAATACCGACGATTACACCATTTATTACACCAAGAAGGGTGAGGACGAGAACATCGCCTACAAGACGACCGGTGTGCCGAATGACGCGGGCTTTACCGATCGTGTGCTTGAATCCGGTGCGTCCCTGGAGTCGGTCGTTCCCGATAAAAACTCGGGTCTGATGACCTACTACCTGCTTACGCTTATTCTTCCCATGGCCATCTTCTTCCTGATCGGTTGGTGGCTCAACCGCCGTATGAAGAAGGCTATGGGCGATGACGGCCCGTCTATGAACTTTGGCGGCGGCTTTGGCGGCGGCGGACTGGGCAAGTCCGGCGCTCGCGTGATTGCCTCCAAGGATGTTGGCGTGACCTTTAAGGACGTCGCCGGCCAGGAAGAGGCCAAGGAGTCCCTCAAGGAGGTCGTCGACTTTCTGGAGAATCCGCAGCGCTACGAGGAGATCGGCGCCAAGCTTCCGCGCGGTGCTCTCCTTGTCGGTCCTCCGGGTACCGGTAAAACCCTGCTCGCCAAGGCTGTTGCCGGCGAGGCGGGCGTGCCGTTCTTTAGCATTTCGGGTTCTGAGTTCGTCGAGATGTTCGTCGGCCGCGGTGCCGCCAAGGTTCGTGACCTGTTTAAGCAGGCCAAGGAAAAGGCCCCGTGTATCGTCTTTATCGATGAGATCGATACCATCGGCAAGAAGCGCGATGGCGGCGGCTTTAGTGGCAACGACGAGCGCGAGCAGACGCTCAACCAGCTGCTGACCGAGATGGACGGCTTCGATAACCACAAGGGCATCGTCGTCCTCGCTGCGACCAACCGTCCCGACAGCCTCGATCCCGCCCTGCTGCGCCCCGGTCGTTTTGACCGCCGCATTCCCGTTGAGCTGCCCGACCTGACTGGCCGCAAGAACATCCTCGAGCTGCATGCCAAGAGCGTGAAGACACAGCCGCCGATTGACCTGACCGCGATTGCCCGCGCCACGCCCGGTGCCTCGGGTGCCGATCTGGCCAACATCATCAACGAGGGCGCCCTGCGTGCCGTTCGCGAGGGCCGCAAGCGCGCCACGCAGGACGATTTTGAGGAGTCGGTGGAGGTCGTCATCGCCGGCCAGCAGCGCAAATCAACGGTGCTGTCCGACCATGAGAAGCAGGTGGTGTCCTACCACGAGATCGGCCATGCTATCGTTGCCGCTCGCCAGAAGGGCTCTGCGCCGGTCACCAAGATCACCATTGTGCCACGCACGAGTGGCGCTCTTGGCTACACCATGCAGGTCGAGGAGGACGAGCGCTTCCTGACCACGCGCCAGGAGGTGCTGGACAAGCTCGCCGTCTACTGTGGTGGACGTGCCGCCGAGGAGCTCATCTTTGGCGAGATGACGACTGGTGCTGCCAACGATATCGAGCAGGCCACCAAGCTCGCCCGCAACATGGTGACGCGTTTTGGTATGTCCGACGAGTTTGGCATGATGGCGCTCGGTACCGTGCAGAACGCGTACCTCAACCAGGATACGTCGCTCACCTGCGCCCCCGGCACGGCCGAGCGCGTGGACGCGATTGTCGCCAAGCTGATCGAGGACGCGCATGATCGCGCCCTGCAGATCCTGAAGGAGAACAAGTTTAAGCTCCATGAGCTGGCTCGTTATCTGTACAAGAAGGAGACGATCACGGGCGAGGAGTTTATGAATCTCCTCACGCGCGAGAATCCGCTGATGCCTAAGCAGCAGTAGCGTTGCATTCGGGTCAGTAAATATCGACGCCCCATTTGAGTGCCTATCTCAAATGGGGCGTTTTGCTTGGGAGGGATATGTATGAAGATCGTGGTGAGTGCCTGTTTGATGGGCGAGGGCTGCAAGTATAACGGGCTCGACAACTACCTTCGCGAGCTGGTCGAGGCTTGCGAGCGCACGGGAACCGAGGTCCTGTTGGTGTGCCCCGAGGTTTTTGGCGGTCTTCCGACGCCGCGCAAGCCGTCCGAGATCGTGAACGGCGAGGTCCGTACCTGCGAGGGCGTGTCCGTTGACCGGGAATTCCGCCTGGGCGCTCAACGTGCGCTCGACATGTGCGAGCAGGCGGGCGGCCCTTCCGAGATTGCTGCGTGCATCTTGCAGGACCGCAGCCCCTCGTGCGGCGCGGGTCGCATCTACGACGGCACCTTTAGCGGTACGCTCACCGCGGGCAACGGCGTTTTCGTCGATCTGTTGCTGCGTCACGGGTACCGTGTGATTCCGGCTAGCGAGTTCGACCCCAAAATACTTGAGCAATAAAAAACCACCACAAAGGTGACTGTCCCCTTTGTGGTGGTTTTGGGTTAGGCCTAGAGCGTGTGGCCGTAAGCGTCGGCGGCCTTGATGGCGGCGGCGAACTTCTCGTCGGTGAAGGGCTCAGGGTTGCCCTGCTTCCACTCGTTGGTGGCATGCGCGTACTCGCACAGGGCTGGGATATCGGACTCGGAAAGCCCGACCTGCTCAAGCGTCACGGGCAGCCCCATCTGCTTGTTAAAGGCAGCGTAGCGCTCAAGGTTCTCGGTCTTTCCCGTATAGGCAAACAGCACGAGCACGCCCAGGCTTACGACCTCGCCGTGCAGGTAGGTGCCCTCACGCGGAATGCTGCAGGTGGCGTTGTAGAACGCGTGCGCCACACTTGAGTTGTAGTAGTAATCGTTCTGGTTGGTCAGGTTCGAGACATAGCCCGTGTTGACCACGATATCGAGCGCGATCTGCTTGACGGCCTCGCTCGACAGGTTCTGGCGCACGTCCTCAAGACCCTGGACGCCATAGGTAAATAGCGGTTCGGAGCAGGTGTGGGCGAGTGCCAGGCCAAGACCGGCGGTGTGCTCCAGGTTGCCGGCGCTCGTGGCGTACTCGACCTCGGGCTGCTTAGACAGGGCATCGCCCACGCCGGCCCAGAAGTATTCTGCCGGTGCCTCGGCGATGATCTTGGGGTTGATGAAGATGTGAGCGGGGCGGTTGGGGTACGAATAGCCCTCGAGCGAGCCGTCGTCGTTGTAGACAACGGCAATGGCGGTCGCGGCGGAGCAGTTGGAGCAAATCGTCGGGACGGTGAAGACGATCTTCTTGAGCTCGATGGCCGCCGTCTTCACGGTATCGAGCGCCTTTCCGCCGCCACAGGCAATGAGCACGTCGGCTTTCTGGCAGGCAGGGGAGTTCACGACCTTGGCGATATTGGCACGCGTACTGTTGGTACCGTAGACGCGCGTCTCCAGAATCTCGACGTCGGTACCTGCCAGCGCAGCTTCGATACCGGGAAGTGCTGCGGCCAGTGCCCGCTTGCCACCGATGATCGCGACCTTTGTCGCGCCGTACTCCGCCAGTGCGCCGGGCAGCTCGTCAAAGCAGTCTTCGCCGACGGTATAGTCGCTCATTCCAATTGTGCGCATAGGTACCTTCTTTCGTGAGATAGAGTGCTTTCAGGTATTTTGCTCCTAGAGAAGGGCTGTAATAGCGAGAAATTTCGAACGTATAAAACCAGTGTTGAGGGTTTTTCGGCGGCGTTGACCGTGCTACCATACACCGCATAAGCGTTGATGGGGGCGAGTAGTCGGCCGTCCGCATGCTACAGAGAGCGGGAAGCGCTGAGAACCCGTGCATGCGACCGATGAAAATCACCCCGGAGCTGCGGTCCCAACGGGCGCGCCGCACAGGCACGTCTTAGTAGATATCGCCGAGATGGTCGTCGATACAGGCCAGCCGAGTAACGGATGCGAGCGCGCGAATATGCGGGCGAGGGCATCTAAGCTGGGTGGTTAAGCGAAGAGCTTTTGCGAGCGTACAGCTCGATTTGTGGCGCTTCGTCCCAGCTTGTAGGGACGGGCGCTTTTTTGGTGCCCAACGGGCGTGCGCGCCCACGACATGAAAGGGGTACCGTGGCAAACGAGTACAAGCAGACGATGAATCTGCCCAAGACCGGTTTTCCCATGCGTGCCGGTCTTTCCAAGTCCGAGCCCAAGCGACTCAAGGACTGGCAGGACAACAAGGTCTACGAGCAGGTTCTGAAGAAGAACGAGGGTCACAAGAAGTTTGTGCTGCACGACGGTCCTCCGTACGCCAACGGTCCGATCCACATCGGCCATGCCATGAACAAGATCTCCAAGGACATGATCAACCGCTACTGGATGATGCAGGGCTATGAGGTTCCCTATGTCCCCGGTTGGGACTGCCATGGTCAGCCGATCGAGCACAAGGTCGAGGAGAAGCTCGGCACCGAGAAGTTCAACCAGACCCCCACGGCCAAGATTCGTGAGCTCTGCAACGAGTTCGCTGTTGAGAACATCGAGCTGCAGAAGGCCGGTTTCCGTCGTCTGGGCGTGCTCGGCGACTGGGATAACCCCTATCTGACGCTCTATCACCAGCACGATGCCGCCGACATCGAGGTCTTCAAGGCCATGTTCGATAAGGGCATGATCTATCGCGGCCACAAGCCGGTTCACTGGTGCAAGCACTGCCACACCGCGCTGGCCGAGGCCGAGATTGAGTACTCCGACGAGACGAGCCCCTCCATCTTCGTGCGCTTTGAGATGACCTCCAAGCCCGCCGGCCTAGAGAACTTCGACGGTCCGGTCGACTTTATCATCTGGACGACCACGCCGTGGACCATCCCCTCTGACCAGGCCGTTTCCCTTAAGCCCGGCGCCGCCTATGTCGCCGTTGAGCACGATGGCCGTGCCGAGGTCATGCTCGAGGACCTGGCTCCCAAGTGCTGCGAGGAGTTTGGCTGGGAGTACACCCCGGTTATGGTCGCCGGCAAGCCCTATGTGGTTCCCGCTGAGACCTTCCACCACATCCACTACAAGCAGCCGATCTTTGACGGTGTTGAGGGCGTGGCGCTGCTGGCCGATTACGTCGGTGTCGACGACGGTACCGGTATCGTCCACAACTCGCCTGGCCACGGCGTCGACGACTACTTCGCCTGCCTCAAGGAGGGCATCACCGACATCTGCATGCCGGTCGATGACGACGGCAAGTTCTACACCGGCGAGGAGTTTGGCACCGGTGGTCCCTTCAGCGGTATGGATACCGATGAGGCCAACCCGCATATCATCGAGTTCCTGCGCGAGCGCGGCACCCTGGTTCTCGAGAAGAAGATCACGCACAGCTATCCGCACTGCTGGCGCTGCAAGCACCCGGTGCTCTTCCGTGCTACCGACCAGTGGTTTGTCTCGATGGACAAGACCGGTTTGCGCGAGCAGGCTGGCAAAGAGGTCCGCGAGAACGTCAAGTGGTATCCGGCCCACGCGGCCAACCGCATCGGTGCCATGGTCGAGCAGCGTCCCGACTGGTGCATCAGCCGTCAGCGCAACTGGGGCGTGCCTATCCCCAGCTACACCTGCGCCGACTGCGGCGAGAAGGTCATGAATGATGCCACGCTCGACGCCGTCATCAAGCTCTTCCACGAGAAGGGCTCCGACGCCTGGTTCACCGACGCTCCCGAGAGCTACCTGGGTGAGGCCTGCGTCTGCCCCAAGTGCGGCGGCCATCACCTCAAGGCCGATAAGGACATCCTCGACGTGTGGTGGGATTCCGGCGTCTCCTGGAAGGCCGTCTGCGAGTATCGCCCCGAGCTTGAGTACCCGGCTGACGTGTATCTCGAAGGCTCCGACCAGCACCGCGGTTGGTTCCAGAGCTCGCTGCTCACCTCTGTGGGCGCCAACGGCCATGCTCCGTACAAGGCAGTCGTCTCGCAGGGCTTCACGCTCGACGGTCAGGGCCGCAAGATGTCCAAGTCGCTCGGCAACGTCATCGACCCCAACAAGGTCTGCGACGAGATGGGCGCCGACATCATCCGCCTGTGGGTCGCCTCGGTCGACACCAGCTCCGACGTTTCCATCGACCACGAGATTCTCGCTCGTACGTCCGATGCCTACCGCCGTTTCCGCAACACGCTGCGCTTCCTGCTCTCCGAGCTCGAGGGTCAGTTTGAGCCCGAGACCGACGGTGTCGCCTTTGCCGACCTGCTGCCGCTCGACAAGCTCATGGTTGCCCGCCTGACCCAGGTCCAGGCCGAGGTCGACGACGCTTACTCCTGCTACGAGTTCCCGCGCGCCTACCGTGCGCTTTACGACTTTGTGGTTACCGAGCTCTCTAACGTGTATCTCGACGCCCTGAAGGATCGTCTGTACTGCGAGAAGCCCGGCTCGCTCGAGCGCCGCAGCGCTCAGACCGTGCTGGCCGAGCTCTTCTCGATGCTCATGCGCGACCTGCAGCCGATCCTGTCCTACACGGTCGACGAGGCCATGGCCTATGCGCCCGCCGGCTGCGTCGATCACCAGAAGTACGCCGCGCTGCTCGATTGGTACAAGTCGCCTATCACGGTCGACGAGGCCAATGAGTTTGAGGGCGTGCTCGAGGCTTCGCTCGAGCTCCGTAGCGCCGTGACCAAGGCCCTTGAGGATGCCCGTTCCGCTGGCACCTTCACCAAGAGCCAGCAGGTCCGCGTCAAGGCGGTCGTTCCCGCCGAGATGTACGCGCTGCTGACCGGTGACAAAGCCGTCGACCTGGCCGAGTTCTACATCGTCTCCGATGTTGAGCTGACCCAGGGTGAGGAGCTCTCCGTTGCCATTGAGGCTGCCGAGGGCGAGTGTTGCGACCGTTGCTGGAACTATCGCACCACCGTCGGCGAGTACAACGGCCACGCGCATATTTGCAAGCGCTGCGCTGATGCGCTGTAGGTTACGGCGTTCGTAGAACGCCGTAACCTACCGACGCTGCAAACGCCCCTAAGCGGCAACCTGACGTTCAATCGTCGGTCGCGTACCAAAGTACGCTTCCCTCCTCTTTCACGTCACCTTGCTCTCTTAGGGACGTTTTCGCTGTTGACGACGGTAATGCGGCGTTTCTATTGTTGGAACTAGAGCCTTTTCTTTCTAGTCGTTGGGGACGTTCTTAAACGACTAGTCACACAAGAACGTCCCCAACGACTATCTGTGTCACATTCAAGCGGCATTCTGTTTTTCGGAATGCCGCTTTCGTTTTTAGCTGGTTATTTCGCTAGCGTTGGTGAATATGCTGCGCGTTTGGCGTTTGTCACTATAAGATGATTACTTGCATTTAACGTAATTCAAGCTTTTGAGGGTAGGGGATTGATTTGGGTCGTACTGGGGATATGACGCCGCCTTTGCGTTGGCGGTTGGGTGTTGCTGGTGGCGTGGCGCTCGTTGTGTTGCTCGTTGACCAGCTGACCAAGCTTGCGGTTCGTGCCTTGGGCGATGCCCTGCATATGACCGTTATTCCCGGCGTGATCGATTTTCTGTTTGTCCGCAATATCGGAGCCGCCTTTAGCATGGGCGAGGGTCATGGCGTCGCGTTCGCTGTGCTGGCGCTTGCGATTATTGTTGCCATTGCCGCGTACTTGCTCCGTGCGCCTCAGCTCGCTCGTCTTGAGGTTGTGGGCATGGCTATGGTTGCGGGCGGCGCCATCGGCAACGCGATCGATCGCCTTGTCTTTGGCTTCGTAACCGATTTTATCGCCACTACGTTCATCGACTTCCCCGTCTTTAACGTGGCCGATATCGGCATTACGGTCGGTGTTGTGCTGGCGCTCATCGGTTATATGTTCTTGAGCCCTGCCGCTCGCGAGGTCGATGCGACCGCCGAACTCAACGCTCGTGACGAGGCCCGCGCAAAACGCAAAGCCAAGCAGCGTGGGGAGCGTGCCCGCAAGATTCGCGAAAGGAATGAGCGTTAATGGCCGACATCCATATTCTCGTTGCCGACGATTCCGCTGGTCAGCGTCTCGACGCCTATCTGGGCGCCAACGATGGCTGTCCCACGCGCTCTGCCTGCGCACATCTGATCGAGGGCGGTGCCGTTGCCGTCAACGGCGAGACCTGCCTATCAAAAAAGTATGCTGTGCGCTCCGGTGACCGCATCTCGGTCGACCTGCCCGAGCCGCATGATCCCACCGATGTGATTCCCGAGGCCATCCCTCTCGACATTCGTTACGAGGACGACTACCTCATCGTGCTCTCCAAACAGCGCGGCCTGGTGTGCCATCCCGCCCACGGCCACGAGAGCGGCACCCTTGCGAACGCTCTGGTTTACCACTGCGGCATTGATCATCTGGGTACCGTGCAGGGTGAGGATCGCCCCGGCATCGTGCATCGCCTGGATCGCGATACCTCGGGCCTTATGCTCGCGGCAAAAGACGACGACACCCAGCGCGCGCTTCAAAATCTTATCCGCACGCGCACGCTCGACCGTCGCTATATCACGCTCGTTCACGGGCACATCGCCATGGACGAGGGCACTATCAACACCGGTATTGCCCGATCGACGCGCGACCGTGTGAAGATGGCGGTTTCCGATGACCCCTTTGCGCGCCAGGCCATCACGACTTTCAAGGTGCTCGAGCGCTTTGATTCCACGCGTTTCGACGACGGCTACACGCTTGTCGAGTGCCACTTGTTTACCGGACGCACGCATCAGATTCGCGTGCACATGCGTCATATCAACCACGCCTGCGTGGGCGATCCGCTCTACGGTAAGTGCGATGCTCGTGCCGATCAGGGTCTGACCAGGCAATTCCTTCATTCCTGGCGCGTCGCATTCGACCATCCCGTGACGGGGGAGCGTATCGAGTGCCGTGACGAGCTGCCGTGGGACCTTGCCGCGGTTCTGGATGATCTGGCCCCGCGTTCACTTGGCCGCACTGCCGCTGGCGACGAAATCGTCCCGCAGCTCGGTCTGCTCGAAGCCTAGCCAGTATTAGGTGGTTTCTTGAACTCGGTAAGCCTGCGGTAAGATATACGGTTGTTTACGTAACGCGTTGCTGGGAGCCTGCATGCTCGCCTTTTTACAAACCAACACACCCATCGTGATCTTCAATCAGATTGTCGTCACGCTGCTCACGGTCTGCTTTCTGTACCAGGTGGTCTTCTTTGTCATTGGCGCTCTTCGTGGCGAGGTCGCGCCTCCCAAGGCCAAAAAACTCCACCGCTATGCCTTCTTTATCGCGGCACATAACGAGGAGGCCGTGATCGCCAACCTCGTTCGCTCCATCAAGGACCAGGATTATCCGTCCGAGCTCATCGAGGTCTTTGTCGTTGCCGATGCCTGCACCGACAACACGGCGCAGCTCGCGCGCGAGGCGGGCGCCGTCGTCTATGAGCGCAACGACCTGGCCCGCAAGGGTAAGAGCTGGGTCATGGACTTTGGTCTCGATCGCATTCTCAACGAGTATCCCGATACGTTTGAAGGTTACTTTATCTTCGATGCCGATAACGTCATTTCCCGTGATTACGTATCTAAGATGAACGATGCTTTTGACCAGGGCTTTCATGTGGTCACGAGTTATCGTAACTCTAAGAACTTCGGCAGCTCGTGGATCTCTGCGGCCAACGCCACGTGGTATCTGCGCGAGGCGCGCTTCCTTAACAATGCGCGTAATATCTGCAAGACTTCCTGCGCTGTATCGGGTTCGGGCTATCTCATTTCTGCCAGTGTTATCGAGGGCATGCACGGCTGGCAGTTCCACACGCTGACTGAGGACATTCAGTTCACCACGTTCTGCGCTATCCACGGCATTCGCATTGGCTATGCGCCGGCGGAGTTCTTTGACGAACAGCCCGTGACGTTTAAGGCGTCCTGGAAACAGCGCATGCGTTGGACTAAGGGCTTCTACCAGGTGTTTTTTACGTATGGTAAGCACTTGGTCAAGTCGACCTTCCGCTACCATCGCTTTGCCGCCTATGACATGTTTATGACGATTGCGCCCGGCATGCTGCTATCGTTGATCTCGATGCTCGCCAATGCGACGTTCCTCATCGTGGGCGGTCTTTCGCACGGCTTCCTGGCTACCGAAGTCGAGATGCAGGCGTGCGCCGCTTCGCTCATTATGACCTTCGCCATGATGTATCAGACCTTCTTTATCCTGGCGCTGCTTACGACCATCTTTGAGTACAAGCACATTCACTGTGCGCAAAAGTGGCGTCTGGTGACCAACCTGTTTACCTTCCCGATCTTTATGTTCAGCTATATCCCCATCACGGTGGCTGCTCTGTTCCTGAAGGTCGACTGGGTGCCGACGCAGCACGCCGTAAGCGTTACCCTCGACGAGGTCATGCAAGGCGCCAAATAACCACGATCAAAACCACCACAAAGGGACAGTACCTTTGTGGTGGTTTTTGCGTTTGAGCTGCTGCCCAAGGAGGTGTTCGATGATCTATATCCCGTTTTGGATTTGCATCTTTGCCGGCGCGTGGATTGATGCCCGTGAGCGGCGGTTTCCCAATGAGCTTGCCGGCGCGTGTGCCGTGGCGGCGTTTGCAGGCGTTTGGCTCGACAGGGGTATTAACACGGCGCTTGACCACGCCGGCCTCGCGGTCATCGTGTACCTTGCCCTTGTGCTCACCGAGTCGCACTGGCGGCGCCTTCGCCATGCCCCAGGTATCGGCATGGGAGATGCCAAGGCGCTCTTTGCCCTTTGCACCCTCGACCCTCTGGGTGGCATCGTTGCGTTTGCTACCTCGCTCCTTGCCCTTGCTGTCGCCTGCCTCATCACAAAATCGCGCTCCTTGCCATTGCTGCCGTTTTTAGTGCCGATATTTGCCATAATCGAGTTCGTGGGCTGCACGCTGTAACCGATTGCGCGTCCTTTCTAAGGAGCATGCCATGGCAATTAATCAAGAGACAGCCGCCATCAAGGCGCGCATGGATCGCATTCCCGCGGCGTTGTCGCCCGATCTGGTCGAGCGTATTGCCGCCGACCGCGTCTCGGGTGTCGTTAATCCCTATCGATGCGGTGACGACCAGGTCATCCGTCGTGTTGATCGAGCCGCAGATCAAGGCACGCTTATGCGTCCGGCCTTTATGCGCGATGCCGAAAAGATTCTCCATCTGCCCGCGTACGCCCGATACGCCGGCAAAACTCAGGTTTTCAGCTTCCGCAGCAACGATGATCTGTCGCGTCGCGGCCTGCACGTGCAACTTGTATCGCGCATCGCGCGTGATATCGGACGTGCTCTGGGGCTCAACTGCGATTTGATCGAAGCGATTGGCTTAGGCCACGACTTGGGTCACACGCCCTTTGGACATGCCGGCGAGCGATTCCTCAACGATATCTATCACGAGTGCACGGGACGTTATTTTTTCCATAACGTGCAGTCGGTCCGCGTCCTCGATGCGCTGTACGGTCGCAACGTGTCGCTTCAGACGCTCGATGGCGTGCTGTGCCACAACGGCGAGTACGAGCAGCGTGTGTTTGAGCTCTCGGACATGAGTTCCTTTGACCAGTTCGACCGAACCGTCGAAGATTGCATTGCCACAGGCTATAGCGCGATTGAGCACCTGCGCCCCATGACGCTCGAGGGCTGTGTCGTTCGCATCTCGGATATCCTTGCCTACGTGGGGCGTGATCGCCAGGATGCCATTGCGGCAGGCCTGCTGTCACCCGACGCTTTTGACGATGGTCTGGGCGGAGTATACAACAGCTGGATCCTCACGCATGCCTCCATCGATATCGTTGAACACAGCTATGGCAAGCCGCGCATTGAGATGGGCGAGGACCTGTTTGAGGAAATCCGTCGAGCTAAGCGCGAGAACTATGAGAAGATCTATAGCAAGGGCGGCATCGAAGGCGACTCCGAAGCGGGGCTGCGCGAGGCGTTCGAAAAGCTCTATGACCGTTGCCTGCAGGATATAAACGAAGGCGACGAGTCCTCCTACATCTTTAAGCACCACATTACTCGTATTGAGCAGCAGCTTTCCTACTACGATCGCACCTATGCATGGCAGGACGATAAAGATCAGACCGTAGTGGATTACATTGCCAGCATGACGGACGGCTATTTCTGCGAGCTCACAGGCAAGCTTTTCCCTGGTCTGAAGTTTCCGCACCGTACTTATATTAACGAACGGTAGTTCGTATTTATTCGGTATACTGTTCGTGGAAAACGTTTTGATTGATGCACGGGATGGCTATGGACGACCTTTTTTCTGCTTCGACGCGCGAGCGTTCCTTTAAAAATGCGCCGCTTGCGGTGCGCATGCGCCCCAATTCGCTCGACGAGTATGTGGGCCAGCAAAAGGCCGTCGGTAAGGGCTCATGGCTGCGTGCCGCGATTGAGCACGACGTGCTGTCGAGTGTGATTCTGTACGGGCCGGCCGGTACGGGCAAGACGACGCTGGCCCACATTATCGCCAACCATACCAAGAGCGAGTTTGTCGAGGTCAGCGCCGTGACGGGCACCGTAAAGGACTTGCGCCGCGTGATTGACGAGGCCAAGACGCGCCTGAATACGTACGACCGTCGCACCATTCTTTTCATCGACGAGATTCACCGTTTCTCTAAGTCGCAGCAGGATGCCCTGCTGCATGCGGTTGAGAACCGCACCGTCATTATGATTGGCGCCACGACGGAGAATCCGTACTTCGAGGTCAACTCGGCGCTGCTCTCGCGCGGTCGCGTGGTGGAGCTTGAGCATCTTAAAGACGAGGATATCGCCACGCTGATTGAGCGTGCGCTCGAGGCGCCGCAGGGTTTGAACGGCAAGTTCTCGGCCGATGAGGATACGGTTAAGACCATCTGTACCCTGGCTGCGGGCGACGCTCGTTCGGCGCTCACGACGCTCGAGCTTGCGAGCGAGATTGCCGTCACGCGCTCCGATACCGAGGGAACGCCCGCGCCGGCGGCGGGGGAGCGCTATCTCATCACTGTTGACGACGTGAAGATTGCCAATCCGCGCCGTGGCTTTTCGTACGACAAAAACGCTGACATGCACTACGACATCATCAGTGCGTTTATTAAGTCTATGCGCGGTAGCGACCCCGATGCCACGATTTATTGGCTCGCGCGCATGATTGACGCGGGGGAGGATCCTAAGTTTATCGCTCGTCGTATCATGATTCAGGCTTCTGAGGATGTTGGCAACGCCGACCCACAGGCGCTTTTGGTGGCACATGCCGCGTTTAAGTCTGCCGAGGTCATTGGCTATCCCGAGTGCCGTATTAATCTGGCTCAGGCTGCTCTCTATGTGTGCTTGGCGCCTAAATCCAACGCGTGCGAGGCTTCGATCGATGCGGCGTTGGCCGATATCCATTCAAGTGGGCTGCGCGAGGTGCCGAGTTATCTGCGCGATCGTCATCGCCCGGGCAGCGACGAATACGGTGTGTATAAGTATCCGCATGATTATCCCGAAGGCTGGGTCGATCAGCGTTATTTGCCCGAGGGGCTGGAGCGCGGTGCGTTTTGGCAGCCTGCGGGCCGTGGCTGGGAAGAGTGGCGCGTAGAGCAAAGCGAGCGCGACCGTAGCGGCAGAGCGCCCAAGTAGGTCCTTGGGACCTCGCACATTCCCTTTGGGTATCTTTCCCCTTCTTTGGGGTACCATGAACAGCGTCTGTATTTCGATTCCTTCGGGAGGCTTGTATGAGTCCCATTCAAATCGCCCTGCTGCTGCTCGCCGTTGCCGGTGTGTGGGCTGTTATCGAGCTCGCGCTCACGCTGCGCAAGACCCGCAACGTCGTTGATTCGCTCGATAAGACCGTAAGCGATCTCAATAACACCATCGCCGAGGCTCAGCCTGTGGTGGCAAAGCTCGATGGTGCTGTTGACGAGCTTGCGCCGGCGCTTGCCCAGATGGAGCCGCTGCTCAAGTCGAGCAAGACTGCCGTTGACGCCCTGACGTCCAACCTCGTTGAGGTTGAGGCGGTCGTTCGCGACATCTCTGAGGTCACGGGCACCATGGCCGAGGCAAGCAACGCTGTGTCGAGCGTGACTGATTCTGCTGCTGGCGCCGTGCAGAAGCTTTTCAATAAGGTGAAGGCTCCTGCAGCCGACGCCGATCGCAAGCTCGCCGCTGCCGCCACTGAGGCCGAGCAGCCTACCGAGCGCGTTCTGATTGGTGAGGCTGAGGACGAGGCCGTCGATGGTGCGGATGCGGCTCAGAAGCCCGCAGCCAAGCCTGCTCAGTATTACACCTATACGCCCGCCGAGACCTCCGAGGAGTCCTGCGATGAGTAGCGAAGCAACTTGCCCCATTACGCTGAGCGTTGCCGGTGATCCGCGTCTCGCGCGCCTTGTGCGCATGACGGCGGCAAATGTCGGTGCGCTGTGCTCTATGTCCGTCGATCGCATCGAGGACATCCGTATGGCTGCCGAGGAGGCCTTCATCTTTGGCTGCACGGCCGTTGATTCTGACGACATTTCGATCAAATTCGACGTCGACGAATCGCACGTGGGCATGACCTTTACCTTTGGTGACCAGGCGACTGTCGATGAGGATGATCAGGCTGCCGTGTATGCCGAGCTCATTCTGGCAAGCGTGTGCGATTCCTACGAAAAGACTGCGGCGCCCCTGACGCTTTCCCTCGACCTCAAGGCGGATATCTAATATGACCGAACGTTCCCGGAGCGGTAAGACCGCTTGGGACAAGGAGAAAACCCGCGAGCTGTTTCGTCGCTACAAAGAGACCGGTGATCCGGACGCACGTGAGCAGCTCGTCATGTCCCATATGAACCTGGTAAGGTTTCTTGCCAACAAATTTAAGAACCGCGGCGAGCCGCTCGACGACCTCATGCAGGTCGGCTATCTGGGTTTGCTCAAGGCTATCGACCGCTTTGACCCCGAGCGCGGACTCGAGTTCACGACGTTTGCCACGCCTACCATCCTGGGCGAGATTAAGCGTCACTTCCGTGATAAGGGCTGGAGCGTGCGCGTGCCGCGCCGTTTGCAGGAGCTTTCTGCCAAGGTTAACCAAGCTACCGACAAGCTCACTAACGAGCTGCAGCGCTCGCCTAGGGTTGAAGAAATCGCTGAGTACCTGGGTGTGACCGTCGACGAGGTGCTGGAGGCCATGGAATCGTCTTCGGCCTATACCTCGGTGCCCATCGAGGCTCCTGGCGCGTCCGATTCCGATGATGCCCCCTCGATTCTCGATCGCTATGCTGATGACGACAACGAGCTCGATTTTACCGATGACCGCCTGGTGATCGAGGAGGCCATTCGCGATTTTTCTCCGCGCGAGCGTGAGGTTATCGAGCTGCGCTTTGTGAAGGGCATGACCCAGATCGAGATCGCTAAGAAGTTGGGTATCTCGCAGGTGCAGGTTTCGCGCCTGCTGCGCCGTACCCTTAAGAAGATACAGGACAAGATCGACCCCGACGGAGTGATGGTTCGTTCATGATTGAGCACCCCCAACAAACCGACCGCACGCTGCGCGATACTCGTATTCTGACGCTTCGCATTTGGGCTGTCGTCGGCTGCATTGTCATCGCAGCCGTCATCTTTAACCTTATGGGTATCCTCGCGCCGGTTATCGAGTTTCTCGCTGTCGGTTCCATCATCGCTTTTGTGATGTCGCCGATCACTAACTGGCTCGAGCATCACGGCGTCGGTCGTGGCATCGGTTCGCTCATCGCGCTGATCGTGGTTGTGGCAGTGCTCGTCGGCGTCGTCTGCATCCTGTCGCCTATTTTGCTCGGTCAGATTATGGAAGTCCTGAGCCGTCTGCCTGAGCAGCTTCGCGTTGCGGGCGGTGATCTCAACGAGATGATTTCGCACGCTAAGACGCTCAACAACACGCCGCTCAAGGAGTACTTGGACGATAATCTGTCTTCGCTGGTTACTGTGGCGTCCAAGTACGTATCGCAAATCGCCGCTGAGCTCGGTCGCGGCGTGTTCCCGCTTATTACCAACACGGCCTCGCAGCTGTTCGTAATCTTCCTAGGTTTGGTGCTTGCCTACTGGCTGGCCTGCGACTACCCCCGCATGCACCACGAGGTCTGCACCATCATTGGCCAGGAAAAGGAGACCTCGTACCGCTTTATGGTCGCGATTCTTTCGCGCTCGGTCGGCGGTTATATGCGCGGCATGGTCGTGACGTCTATCTGCGGTGGCATCCTCGCCTTTATCGGCTTTACGCTCATTGGCCATCCCTACGCGGCACTCATGGCCATCTTTACCGGCATCATGCACTTGGTCCCGGTTGTCGGTCCCTGGGTAAGCGCGGCGATCGCCACGGTGCTCGGCTTTATGTTCAGCCCCATGCTGGCGTTGTGGACGCTCGTTGTGACCATGGTGGCTCAAAACGTCACCGATAACGTCATTTCCCCCAAGGTCATGCAGAGTTCGGTGCAGGTGCATCCCATCATGAGCCTGACGGCCCTCGTTATTGGTTCGGCACTCATGGGTCCCATCGGCATGGTCATCGCCATTCCGCTGTGCGCGGCCCTCAAGGGCATTTTCGTCTACTACTTTGAGAACGAGACCGGTCGCCAGCTCGTGGCATACGACGGCGCTGTATTTAAGGGCACGCCATATCGCGATGCCGAGGGCAACCCGGTCGCCGCCTACGACGCGCTTGGAGACGATACGTTCATTTACGAGTCCGAGCTCATCGGCAACGAGACCGCGCCCGAGGCCCAGGCGATGCCCAAGCCCGAGCTCGAGAATCCCTGGATCAAGCTCTCGGGCCTGCAGCCCGATGCGACGAGCTTTTTCAAGAATCCCTTCGCCAAGGACGATGACTCCAACTCGGACGACGATACCAAAACCGGCATCGACGGCTCCATGGACGATTCCGATTCCAAATAGGCACCGCTAGCGTTTCTTGAAGTTGTAAATGACAAGAAACGCGAGCAAAGCGATTGATAAGGGGCCGGCTACATAGAAAAAGAGAACGTCAATTGCGCGTAGAGTGTAATAGGCTTTATCGCCGGACATTACTGCATACAATACGTAGCCAAATAATGGTTGGTTTGCGTACCAGCAGGAGAAAGCCAAAAGCGCTAAAAGTGCTACAACCAGAAGTGCATTCAGGACAAATCGTTTGCTTTTCATCGATCGCTCCTTCCGGGTGAATCTTATATGTAATTCTACAGTAGCCTTTTTCAAAGCATCGCATGCTCCTAAATAACGTGCACTTTCGCTGTAGGGTCGGCTTTATGTCGGCCCTCTTTTTTGCACTTGCGCGGCGGGATGGTAATATCGTTACGTTTGAACTGTTTCGATGTGAAACCGAGGAGATTCCCTCTATGAGTGCTGACTACCCGTCAATGACTACGGCCGAGATCCGCTCCAAGTTCCTCAACTTCTTTGAGGAGCGCGGTCTTAAGCTCTATCCTTCTTCGTCCCTTGTTCCCGACGACCCCTCGCTGCTGCTTGCCAACGCCGGCATGAACCAGTTTAAGGAGTACTACCAGGGCAAGAAGACCATGAAGGAGATCGGCGCGATTTCCTGCCAGAAGTGCGTCCGCACCAACGACATCGACTGCATCGGCGAGGACGGCCGTCACCTGTCGTTCTTTGAGATGCTCGGTGACTTCTCCTTTGGCGGCGTCTCCAAGCAGCAGGCTTGCGCTTGGGCCTTCGAGCTCATCACCAAGGAGTTCAAGCTGCCGCTCGACCGCCTGTACTTTACCGTCTTTACCGAGGACGACGAGACTCATGACGTGTGGCGCTCTCTGGGCGTTGCCGAGGATCACATCTCCCGCCTGGGCGAGGACGACAACTTCTGGGCCGCCGGCCCCACCGGCCCCTGCGGTCCGTGCTCCGAGATCTACTTTGACATGGGCGAGGAGGTCGGCTGCGGCAGCCCCGACTGCAAGCCTGGCTGCGACTGCGACCGCTTCCTGGAGTTCTGGAACCTCGTCTTTACCCAGTACGACCGCCAGGAGGACGGCTCCATGCCGGAGCTGCCGCACCGCAACCTCGATACGGGCATGGGCTTGGAGCGCATGGCCGCTATCATGCAGCACAAGACCGCTAACTACGACGGCGACCTGATGCAGCACCTCATCAAGCTCGGTGAGGAGATTAGCGGTAAGACCTATGACGCCGACGATTACTCCGGCGCCAGCCGCTCGTTGCGCATCATCGCCGACCACTCCCGTGCCGTCGACTTTATGATCTCGGACGGCATTCTCCCCGGTAACGAGGGTCGCGAGTACGTCCTTCGCCGCCTGCTCCGCCGTGCCGTGTTCCACGGTCGCCTCCTGGGTATCGAGGGAGCCTTCCTGACCAAGTTCATCGACGAGGTCAACGCTCAGATGGGCGAGGCCTATCCCGAGCTGCTCAAGAACGTTGCGCTCGTTAAGGGTATCGTCGCCTCTGAGGAGGAGCGTTTCTCCACGACGCTCGACAACGGCCGCGTTTACCTGGACGAGGCCCTGGCCGCACTCGCCGAGGGCGCCGTGCTCCCGGGCGATGTCGCCTTTAAGCTCCACGATACTTTTGGTTTCCCCATCGACCTGACCGTCGAGATTGCCGGCACCGCCGGCCACGACGTCGACATGGACGGCTTCACCGCTTGCATGGAGGACCAGAAGGCCCGTGCTCGCGCCAATGCTAAGGGCGACGCCTGGGGCAGCTTCAACGACGTGTGGGTCGAGCTTTCGGACAAGGTCGCTGCGACTGAGTTCGACGGCTATGACAACGATGTGATCGAGGTCGCCAAGGTTGTCGCCATCGTGCGCAACGGCGAGTCTGTCGAGTCCGCTGCCGCTGGCGAGGACGCCGAGGTCGTGCTTGACCGTACCCCGTTCTATGCCGAGATGGGCGGCCAGCAGGGTGACGCCGGCGAACTTTCCGCCGAGGGCGTTGCACTGACCGTTTCCGATACTAAGAACCACAACGGCCTGTATGCTCACGTCGCGCACGTCACCGAGGGTACGTTGACCGTAGGCGCTACCGTGACCGCCACGCTCGACGCCGAGCGCCGTGGCTTCCTGCGCCGCAACCACACCGCCACGCACCTGCTCGACGCCGCCCTTAAGCACATCCTGGGCGAGCATGTGTCCCAGGCCGGCTCGCTGGTGACGCCCGAGCACCTGCGCTTTGACTTCACGCACTTCGAGGCCCTGTCCTCCGAGCAACTCAAGGCTGTCGAGGATCTGGTCAACCAGCAGATCTTCGCTTCCAAGCCGGTTGTGACCCGCGTTATGGGCATCGATGAGGCTAAGGCCGCCGGTGCTGTCGCCCTGTTTGGCGAGAAGTATGGTGACGTCGTCCGCGTCGTCTCCGTGGGTGCCGAGGACCAGCCGTTCTCCCGCGAGCTCTGCGGTGGTACGCATGCTGCCAACACTGCCGAGATCGGCCTGTTCAAGATTATCTCCGAGTCCTCCACGGGCTCGAACGTCCGCCGTATCGAGGCCGTGACCTCTAGGGGCGCACTCGACTACATGGCCGACCGCCTGGCACTTGTTGACGCCGCTGCCGCTGCGCTCAAGTGCCGTGTCGACGAGGTTCCCGCTCGTGTGGAGAACCTGCAGGCCGAGTTGCGCGAGACGTCTAACAAGCTCAAGAAG
This sequence comes from uncultured Collinsella sp., assembly GCA_900541695.1. Lineage (GTDB taxonomy): Bacteria > Actinomycetota > Coriobacteriia > Coriobacteriales > Coriobacteriaceae > Collinsella. The sequence continues at coordinate 67,000 of UQKL01000002.1, forward strand.
GCGCTGACCGGTGGCTCCTCCGACGCTATCTCCAGCGCCATCGAGGGTGCCGTCGAGCTCGACGGCTATAAGCTCGTCGTCGCTGAGCTCCAGGGCCTTGAGGCTGCTGACCTGCGCAACGTCTGGGATACCGTGCACCAGAAGGTCGCCGGCCCTGTCGCCTGCGTCGTTGCCAGCGTGACCGAGAAGGGCACGCCTGCGTTGCTCGCCGCCGGTTCCGACGACGCCGTGAAGGCCGGTTTCCACGCCGGCAACGTGATTAAGCAGATTGCGGGCCTGGTCGACGGTCGCGGTGGCGGCCGTCCCAACATGGCCCAGGCCGGTGGCAAGAACGCCGCCGGTATCGCCGATGCCCTCGCGGCCGCCAAGACCGCGCTCGGCGCCTAAGTAGTCGCTGTGGTCGCGCTCGCGCTGGACATAGGGGAGACCAGGATCGGCATCGCCGTCTCGAGCCGTGATGGCAAGATGGCGATGCCCGTCAAGGTGCTCCCGGCCGCCGAGGTTACCGGTATGGCCAAGACGTTCCGTTACCTGGTCGAGGACTATGAGCCCGACATCTTGGTGAGCGGGCGTCCCCTGACCATGGCCGGCGAGCCCGGCCCCCAGGCCGAGCGCGTTGCCGCCGTAGCGCAAAAGATCGCCGACGAGCTCGACCTTCCGCTGGAGTTTGAGGACGAGCGCCTGTCCTCGCAAGAGGCCAAGCGTATCCTGCGCGAGCAGGGACTCAACGAAAAGCAGATGAGGGGCAAGATCGACATGATCGCCGCCAGCCTGTTCTTGCAGACGTGGCTCGATCGCAAAAACGAGGAGGTTTCGCATGTCTAGCGCTTTCGATCCGCGCCAGCCGAATCGTACACGACAGCCTGCGCCACGCCCTGTATCGTCCGGTCAGCGTCCGATGCAACCGACTCAGCGCGCGGCCCAACCCGCCGCACGTTCGGCGCAGCCCTCTTCTCGCCCCACTCAGCCCACTCAGCGTCCGGGCCAGCAACCTGTTCGTCGTCCTGCTCAGCAGTCTGCTGCCCATACAGCCCAGCCCGCGGGCGGTTCCCGCTTTAAGCAGCAGACGCCTACCCAGCGCGCGCAGGCCCCTCAATTGCACGCGCATCATGCACGCGGCTCGCACGGCGTTGCTCCGGCCACGCGCTCGAGCTATAACACGCGCGCTCGCCGTGGTGCCCAAAAGAAAAGCTCGCCGGTGCCTATGATTATCGGTGCTGTGGTTGCGGCGATCGTTCTCGCTGCCATCGCCTTCTTCGCCGTACCGGCTGTCAAGGGCCTTTTTGCCGGTGAGGATGCGAAAGTCACTGCTGGCCAGCAGGTTACTATCACTATTCCCGATGGTGCCTCGGGTGACAGCATCGCTTCGATTCTCTCCGAGAACCATATCGTCGAAAATCCCAAGGATTATTACGCGGCGGTCAAAAAGCTCAACGCCGACATGTCGCTCAAGCCCGGCACGTACTCGTTCACGACGCTGATGGATGCGACCAAGGTCGTTCAGCAGCTCATGGAGGGGCCCAATGCCGGCTCCGATGCACTGACAATCCCAGAGGGCCTGACGGTCGACCAGGTTGCCGACCGCGTGGCCCAGGCGTACGACAGCATCTCCAAAGAGGACTTCCTCAATCAGGCCAAGGCTAGCAATTATGTAAACGACTATCCGTTCCTCAAAGGCGCTGCCAACGATTCGCTCGAGGGCTTCCTGTTCCCCAAGACCTATTCGCTGGGCAAGGACCCGAGTGCCGATGACGTCGTCCGCGCCATGCTCGATCAGTTCAACACCGAGTACAAATCGCTCGATTTTGCCGGTTGCGAGGCCAAGATCAAGGAGCGCTACGGCGTGGAGATGTCCGATTACGACATCATCAATCTCGCTTCCATCGTTGAGCGCGAGGGCCTCAATGCCGAGCAGCGTGCGCATGTGGCCTCGGTGTTTTACAACCGTCTTGCCGGCAAGCTCGACGGTCTACGCTACCTCAATAGCGATGCGACCATGATGTATGTCACCGGCGGCGAGGTTACCGCTGACGACCTGCAGAGCGATAGTCCGTACAACACCTATAAGCATGAAGGGCTGCCGCCCACGCCCATCTGCTCTCCGTCGCTCGAGGCGCTCAAGGCAACCCTTGAGCCCACCGACTCCGATGACCTGTATTTCTACATTACGCAGGACGAGGAGTATTTCTCTCAGACCTACGAAGAGCACCAACAGTCTTGGAATTAAACATGAGGATTTTCAGCCCCAAACGATATGTTGCCTCGGTCGACCGCATCGACCTTGATACCCTGTGGGCCGACGGCAAGCGCGCCATTTTGCTCGACCGCGATAACACCCTGGTGCCGCGTGATACCGAGCAGGTTCCCGCTGCCGTCTCGGCCTGGCTCGACGCCGCTCGCTCCAAGGGCTTTAAGCTGTGCATGGTGTCGAACAACTGGCATCGCGACCAGGTCATGAGCTCAGCACGCGAGCTGGGGCTCGAGGCCATCAGCCATGCCATGAAGCCGGCCCCTTTCGCCCTCAAAGCGGGACTTAAGCGCCTGGGTGCCACGGCCGATGAGGCCGTGCTGATCGGTGACCAGCTGTACACGGACGTGTGGAGCGGTAACTTTGCCGGCGTCGATACGATTTTGGTAAAGCCGCAGGCAACTCAGGACCTGTGGTATACGCAGATTTTCCGTATTTTTGAGCGCCGGGCCCTGCGCGACCTTCCCTGCGAGGAATAGGTTTCGTCATGTCCCAGCACACCAAGCACGGCTGCGACCATATCTTCTTTATCGGGTTTTTGGGTGCGGGCAAATCGACGCTCGCGCGCAACGTGGGCACCATGTTCAAGCGTCGGTTTATCGATACCGACCGCCTGGTCGTGCGCCGTTGCGGCAAATCGGTAACCGAGATTTTTGAAACCGAGGGCGAGGAGCGCTTTCGCGAGCTCGAAACCTCGGCGCTCCGTTCGGTCCAAAGCGAGCGCAGCTTGCTGGTTTCGTGCGGTGGCGGCATTGTCGAGACGCCGGTCAATATCGAGCTCATGCACCAGATGGGTACCTGTGTGTACCTCGAGGGCGATTTTGAGGATTCGATGCGCCAGATCCGCCGCTCCGACACGCGTCCCGATTTCCGCTCGCCCGAGCACGCGGCGCTGCTCTTTGAGCATCGCCGTCCGTTGTATCGTCAAGCTGCCGATCTTACCCTTGATATTCGCAACAAGTCCTTCGAGGACGTTTCCTACCTTTGTGCCGAGATGCTTTTGGAGCGTGGACTGCTATGATTCGCCGTCAACTCATCAATTTCCAAAATCGCAGTGTCGATGTTCGCGTCGGATTGGGCGCGTTCGAGGAGCTGTCGCGCATGTTTGCCTCGGCTGTGGGCAAACCCAAGCGGGCGATGGTGGTTTGGAACAGCGCCACATCCGAGCGTTTTGGCGAGGTTGTCGAGCATGCGCTGGTCGACGCCGGTTTTGCCGTGTCGCCGCTTGTCCTCGAGGTTTCGCCTGCCGGTGCTACGCTGGCCGATGCCGATACCGTTTTTGGCGCCCTGTCGGCTAACGGCATTACCTGCGACGATCTCGTTGTCGCTGTCGGCGACACGGCGACCTGCTCGGTCGTTTGCTGGTGTGCCAATCAGTGGTGCGGTCGCACCGAGTGCGCCTTGCTGCCGACGACGTTCGACGCCATGCTCACGGTCGCGACGACTATGAAGCCACTCGTCGCCTCGTCGGCGAATGCGCTTCCCGCTATCGCGTTCCGTCCCGAGCCGGGCTTGGTCGTGTGTGACCTCGAACTTGTTCGCGAAGCGGACCCCGAGGACCTCAAGCTCGGTTATGCGGTACTTGTTGGCACTATGCTTTCGAGCAGCAAGTCCCGTTGGAATCAGTTTACCGAGACCGTCCCCGAGATTCTCGCTGGCGAGGAAGTCGCGCTCGTCAATGCCGTTCAGTGGTCTCAGACTGCCCACAAGGACGTACTGATGGCCACGAACCCGAGCGCCCGCCATGCGCTCGATTTTGGCAAGACGGGGGAGCGTACCCTGCGCGCCTGCTTGGGCGATGCCGCTTCGCAGGTCCCTGCCTACCAGCTGTTGTCCGAAGGTATGCGCTTTGAGGCGCGCCTAGCACATGATGCCTGCGACTTCGATATCGATTACGTCTTTGAGGTCGATGACTGCTTGGAGGACTTTGGTATCGAGGAGTTTGCCTTCGATCTGGAGCCCGCCGCATATATCGAGGAGTTCCGCAGGCAGCAGTTTGTCCGCTCGAACCGCAGTATGTTGCCGCTGCCCGCGGCACTTGGCGCCATTCGTCTAACGAGCGTTGAGGACGAGGTTCTTGAGCGCCATGCTCACGCCTACTTGGCTTCTCGCAAAGAACTTCTCTAAGTTTTATTGACATCCATCGTCTTTCGTATCATGTTGAGGTGCGGGTTTTCAATCGGTTGCGGATCGCGTGCGAATCCGTCTTTCGATCGGGACCCGTCCCGCTTTTATGAGGACAACAAGAAAGGAATCTGCATGTCTGAGTTTGCTGCCGGTCCTGCCGGTCGTATCGAGCGTGTCCGTGCCCTGATGGCCGAGCGCGGCTACGACGCCATCGTCGTGCGCGACGAGGCCAACCTCCGTTGGCTCACGGGCGTGAGGGGCGTCTTCGACTACACCTTCGAGTTCCCTCACGCCGCGTTTATTACGGCCGATCAGTGCCTGTTCCACACCGACTCGCGCTATCTCAACAGTTTTGAGGAGAACACGCCCGCCTGCAGCCCCTGGGTCTACGACATGGACGAGGGCACCATCCCCGGCTGGGTCGCCGGCAAGATTGCGGCCAACAAATGCCGTGTCTGCGCCGTCGAGGATGACATGCAGATTAACTTCTACCAGGGTATTCAGCGTGGTCTGGAGGGCCGCTCCATTGCCTGCATGCTGCCGCTGATGCATGACGACATCCGCAAGATGCGTGCCATAAAGGATGCCGAGGAGATCGAGCTCATGCGCCATGCGCAGTCGATCACCGATGCCGCCTTCCAGCACATGCTCGGCTTTATTAAGCCCGGTATGACCGAGAAACAGGTCCGCAACGAGCTCGAGAACTTTATGTTCGCCAACGGCGCCGACAGCCTGGCCTTTGGCTCCATCGTCGCGAGCGGTCCCAACACCGCCAATCCGCATGCCGTCCCGAGCGACCGCGTGATCGAGAAGGGCGACTTTGTCCTCATGGATTACGGTGCGGGCTACTGTGACTACCGCTCCGACATGACGCGCACCGTCGTGATGGGCGAGCCCACCCAGGAGCAGCTCGACCTGTACGCGCTCGTGCGCCGCACCCATGAGGAGTGCGTCGCCGCTATCCATCCGGGCGTCGAGGGCAACGACATTTTCAAGCTTTCCAAGAAGATTATCGGCGATGCCGGCTATGGCGATCGCTACAACCATGGTCTGGGCCACGGCGTGGGCATCGACATCCACGAGCTGCCTAACTTCAACCGCAGCAAGAATATCATCGAGGTCGGCTCGGTTATCACCATGGAGCCCGGCGTCTACCTGCCCGGCGTGGGCGGCGTGCGCCTGGAGGACTACGGCGTCGTCACCGAGAACGGCTATGAGCCCTTCACCAAGACCCCGCACGACCTGCATATTATCGATTGCTAAACCATCCATTTGGGTTTTTGGAGGCGGGGCGTCCGGATCGATTCGGGCGTCCCGCGTTCTCTTTTTATGCGCTCGCCGCAGCCGCCGTCTGCAAGTGTATAATTTCGCTCGTATGTAATTTGGACGTTTGTGCGTCTAGCCAATAACAAGAAAGGTCGCTATGCCTACTATCTCTACTGCCGACTTCAAGAACGGCCTCGGTCTCCGCATTAAGGACAAGGTCTACACCATCGTCGAGTTCCAGCACGTCAAGCCGGGCAAGGGCGGCGCTTTCGTGCGCTACAAGACCCGCGACATCAAGAGCGGCCGCGTCGTCGAGAACACCTGCAACGCCGGCACCAAGTTCGAGAGCGTCATGCTCACCACCCGTGAGTTCCAGTACCTCTACAACGACGGCGCCGACTACATCTTCATGGATAACGAGTCCTACGAGCAGGTTCCCGTTCCCGAGGATATGGTGGGCGAGAACGCCAAGTGGCTGCGCGAGAATGACACCTGCCAGCTGCTCTTCGCCGACGACGAGCTCATGGGCGTGACCCCGCCGATGTTCATCGAGACCACCATCGTCCAGACCGACCCGGGCTTCAAGGGCGATACCGTCCAAGGTTCCACCAAGCCGGCCACCATCGACACCGGCGCTGTCATCCAGGTCCCCATGTACCTCAACGAGGGCGAGGTCATTAAGGTTGACACCCGCGACGGCAAGTTCGTCTCCCGCGTCTAGCAACCATCTCTTCTAGGAGGACTCATGCCCCAGGAAATCAAGATTGACGGCATCGGCATTTCGCCCGATGTTCTGACCGCCATCGTCTCGCGCGCCGTCACGGATGTCGAGGGCATCGCCTCCGTGGGCGTCAAGGACCTTGCCACCAACCTTGTCTCCATGATGCTTTCGTCCAAGGCCCCGGCTTCCGAGCCGGCGGTCGAGGCCGAGGTCATCGGCGACAAGCTCGCACTTACCGTGCGCGTCGTGGTGTTCTTTGGCTATCCGTTCAAGAAACTCGCCGAGGCCGTTCGCGCCGCCGTGGTCGCCGCCATCGATGCCCAGGTGGGCGTCGAGGTCGAGCGCGTTGACGTTTGCATCGACGGCCTCGTTTTCCCCAAGGAGTAACCTTTGAGCCTTAAGGTTTATCGCGGGCGCACGCTTGCCCGCAGTCAGGCGCTGCAGCTGCTGTTCCAGGCCGAGGCCACGGACAGCCCGCTCGAGCGCGTCCTCGAGGGCGATTTCCTGATCTCGAAGGGTCCCCTCGACCCCTACGCGCTGGAGCTGTGCCGCGGTGCCTACGAGCACATCGACCGCATCGACTGTGCCCTGCGCTCCATCGCCAAGAACTGGGATCTTATGCGCATGCCCGGCGCCGACCGCAATCTGCTGCGTATCGCCGTCTATGAGATGCGCTTCCTCACCGACGAGGAGGTCTCGGACGCCATCGTGATCAACGAGGCCGTCGAGCTTGCCAAGGCCTATGGCACCGACCAGTCTGCGTCGTTTGTCAACGGCGTGCTGGGGAAGATTGCTCGTAGCGAGGAGCTGCCGGGCGAGGACCTGTATCAGGAGCTACTGGCCGAGGATCGTGCCCGCGAGGAGGCCCAGGCCGCCGAGGCTGCCGCCAAGGTTGCCGCCGCTCAGGCGGCGGCCGGCGTTCTCGACGAGGACGCTGAGGTCGCCGAGGCCGAGACCGGTACCGTCGAGGAGTAGCCATGCCAGAGGGTTCCGTCCGCAACTTCGACGAGATCTCGGACCGCTTGGATCAGATCATCGCGACAGTTCGCTCCAAGGATACGTCCCTGGAGCGTTCGCTCGATCTGTTTGACGAGGCGATTGAGCTGGGCTCCCGTGCGGTCGACATGGTCGATAAGTTTGAGCTGACGCCTCGCGAGGCCGATAAGCTCGAGCAGGAATACGATGAGGATGCGGCAAACGAATCCCAGGATAGCCAGGCCGCGTCTCCGGATACGAATGGTTGATGGCATTCATGAAACGTGTGCGTCTTGATGACGAACTGATTTCACAGGGCATCTGCGCCGATCGCGCGGATGCCCTTCGCACTCTTATGGCCGGCTTGGTCTCGAGTGGCGGCGAGCGTTTGACCTCGCCGGGCCTTAAGGTGACGCCCGGCTTGCCGTTGCATGTTAAGGGTCGTATTCCCTACGTGGGGCGCGGCGGGCTCAAGCTCGAGGGCGCGCTCGATACGTTTGTGATTGATCCGACGGACCTTGCTTGCCTCGATGTGGGCTGCTCTACGGGCGGCTTTACCGATTGCCTGCTCAAGCGCGGTGCCGCCACAGTCGTTTCGGTCGATGTGGGTCGCGCTCAGTTTGATTGGTCGCTGCGCCAAGACGAGCGCGTGACGCTCCATGAGCGCACCAACGTGACACAGCTGCTCGAGCTTGGCTACGGCGGCGCTATCGACTTGGCCGTGTGCGATGTGTCGTTTACGAGTATCGCGAATATCATCGACGCCGTGCTGGCGTGCCTGAAACCTTCCGGTTCGTTTTGCACGCTCGTAAAGCCCCAGTTTGAGGCGCCGGCTGCGCTGGTGGGCGAGGGCGGCATCGTGACCGACCCCGCCGTCCGCCGTGATACGCTCGTGGCGGCTATTGAGCTCTTTGCCGCTAAGGGCCTGTTCCCGGTCGACGTGTGCGTGTCGCCTATCCATGGTGCCAAGGGCAACGTTGAGTTTTTCCTGTACGGCACGAGGTTTGCCCCCGGCGAGCGCGCCGACGATGAGCTGCAATCCCAGGTATCGGTTTTGAGCGAGAAAGCTGCAACGCTATGAAGGTCTTTCTGGTTCCCAATTACTACAAGCAAGAGGCGGTCGAGAGCGGCCTGATGCTCGAGCTTTGGCTTTCGCGCCAGGGCTACGAGGTCGCATGGGCTGCCGACCAGCGCTCCAAGATCCAGAGCGCGCCCGATGTTGACGATGCCGACCTGGTCATTACGCTCGGCGGCGACGGTACGCTGCTGCGTGCCGCCCGCATTCTCAACTACCGTGAGATTCCCATTTTGGGTCTTTCCTATGGTCATTTGGGTTTTTTGACGGCCGCGAGCCCCGAGGAGCGCGACATTTTGCAGGTCGTGAGCGATGCCCTGTCCGGCGAGCTCCATGTGAGCCGCCGCGCCACCATCGCCGCTGATATCGTTTCGGTGCGCGAAGACGGCACGAAGGATGTCGTGCGCACGTTTGCCCTCAATGATATGGCCCTTACGCGCGGGCCCCTGTCCGATATGGTCGAGTTTGACATCACGGTGTCCGGCCATCATATCGATCGCCTGCGCGGTGACGGCGTGGTTGTATCGACTGCGACTGGCTCCACCGGCTATGCGCTATCTGCCGGCGGCCCCATCGTCAGCCCCGATTACACGGGCATGGTCTGCGTGCCCATCGCTCCGCATACCATTCAGGCTCGCGCCTTTTTGACTTCGCCGAGCGATGTCGTCGAGATCTTTAGTTCCGATGATCGCCCGAGCGTGCCGGCGATCGCCATCGACGGACAGTTTATTACCTGCGATGGTACGGTTCAGAGCGTGGCTGTGCGTCGCGGTCCCGGTGATGTGCTGCTGCTGGATTACGGCCCCGAGAGCTTCTATAACTCGGTGAGCCGCGTGTTCTACGGAGTGCGTCATGATCGATGAGCTGCAGGTTTCAAACATTGCACTCATTCGTGAAGCGACGCTGGTGCCCAGCGCGGGCCTAACTGTCCTGACCGGCGAGACTGGCGCCGGCAAGACCGCGCTGCTCTCGGCGCTTAAGCTCATCTTGGGCGAACGCGCGGATTCGTCGACGGTTCGCGAGGGCGAGGCACTTGCCAGCGTCGAGGCGCGGCTGTTCGACGGTCCGCACGACACGGAGGGCTTTACCGTGCAGCGTAGCCTTTCTGCCGAGGGTCGCAGCCGCGTCAAGATTGACGGCCGCATCGCCAGCGTGCGCGAGCTTTCCGAGCGCGTCGGCGTGATGATGGATCTGTGCGGTCAGCATGAACATCAGCGCCTGCTCGATCCGGCACATCATGTTGCCATGGTTGATGCCTGGGCTGGTCGCTCTGCGCTCGAGGCGCTCGACCGCTACCGTGCCTGCTTCAAGGCGTCGCGTGCCGCTGCCAAGGAGGTTCGTCGCGTAGAGGAGGCGTCGCGTGCGCAGGGGAGTCGCGTCGAGGAGGCGCGCTTCGCGCTTGAGCGTATCGCCGAGGTCGACCCCAAGCCGGGTGAGTACGAGGAGCTCGAGGAACTTCTGCCGCGCTCGGAGCATGCCGAAGTGCTGGTAGCGACGGCCAACGATGCCCATGCCTCCCTTGCTGCCGAAGGGGGAGCGCTCGATGCCGTGAACAGCGCCGTGGCGGAGCTGTCGCGCATGGCGACCGTCGACCGCAAGCTGGGCGACATCGCCGATGCCCTTTCGGATGCCTGCATTTCGCTTGAGGATTGCGCCAACGAGCTGCGTTCTTATCGTGATGGGGTTGCCTTTGACCCTCGCGAGCTCGCTCGCATGCGCGAGCGGTATTCCGACCTTAAGGGCCTGCTGCGTCAGTGGGGTCCCACCATGGATGACGTGTTCTCCATGCGCGATCGCTCGCAAGAGCTGTTGTCGCTGGTAGACGATGGCGATGAGCAGATCAAGAAGGCGCGCGAAGCGCTTGGCGCGGCGGAGCGCGAACTGTTCGCCGCCGCCAAGGCGCTTAAGCGAGCGCGCAATACGGCAGCCCCGCGTTTCTGTCACGAGGTTGGCCGCCAAATGGCGCGTCTGGAAATGGGTGGCGCCGAACTCGTCTGGGAGTCGCGTGATCTTCCGCGTGCCGAGTGGACGTCTGCTGGTCCTTCGAGCTATGAGCTTTTGTACCGCAGCGGCGCCGGCCTTACGCCGCGCCCTTTGCGCCGCATCGCCTCGGGTGGTGAGCTCAGCCGCGTCATGCTTGCGAGCAAGGTTGTCTTGGGTAATGCGGACGGCGTCGACACGCTGGTATTTGACGAGGTTGATGCCGGCGTCGGCGGCTCAACGGCTCGTGCTCTTGCTGGCGTGCTGGCCGATCTTGCCGCCACGCATCAGGTCATCGTCGTAACGCACCTGGCACAGGTAGCGGTCATGGCTGACAAGCATTACGTGGTCAGTAAAGAGCCCGGCGACGTTCCCCAGACGCATTTGGACGAAGTGGTTGGCGAGGCTCGCACTGCCGAGATTGCCCGTATGCTCAGCGGCGATCAATCGGAGGCAAGTCTTGCGCATGCTAGGCAGATGCTTGCAGAGGCGCGTGCTTAGGCCGAGCCGCCACATGCATGTCCGACCCGGCCGCCACGAAACCGCCCCATCTACTACGTTTAACAGGCTATCGGCTACCACGCCAAGAATTGCAAAAAGAAAACCGCAGGTAGAACGCCTGCGGTTTTCTCTATTTTCGGTATGTGGTTGCGCCATACGGTTAAAACGTAGTAGATGGGCCGGTTTCGTGGCGAGTGGCGTCTATCGGCTCCCTAAGTCGCCTACTCCACGACCTTATCGGGCTGGATGAGCTCCTCGTAGTAGGTGATGTGCTCTCGGGCGTCCTCGATTTCGGGCAGCAGGAAGTTGTAGATGACCTCTATGATCATCGTGGCGCTCATCTTGGAGAACGCGAAGTCGCCCGTTGTCAGCAGCGCCTCGTGATTGACGGTATTAAAGGTGTAGTCGGCCAGGCGAGCAAGCGGAGACTTGCTATCGCTGCTGATGACGACTACGGTGGCACCGCAGTCGCGAGCCGCTTTTGCCATGCGATTCAGACGGCGCGATTTGCCGGAGTTCGAGATCAGCACGATAACGTCACCGGGGCGCAGCGTGAGCGCAAAACCAATCGAGGTCTCGCTGATGGTGCTTGCCATGCAACGAAGGCCCAGCTGCGAGAACTTGAACGTCGCGTCGAGCGCGACGGCGTTGGTGTTGCCTACGGCCGCAAACTCAATAACGCCTGCATTCTTTAACGCGTGCACAACGGCCGCCAGCGTATCGTGGTCGATCCCGTCGATGGTCGCGTTAAGCTCGCTGACCTTGGCGGCCAGGATATTCTTAAGGCTCTGCTCCATGCTGTCGAGCGAGACCTCGTCGGTCACGCCCTCGTTGCGTTGGCTTTCCAAATCGCGCGCCAACGAAAACTGAAAGCTGCGGAAGCTGCCAAAGCCCAGTTTGCGGCAGAAGCGCGAAACGGTTGCCTCGGATGTGGCGGCGGCACGCGAAAGATGGGCGGCCGTCAGACGCGGCGCCTCGGACTGGTGCTCCAAAATATAGTCAACAATGCGCTGTTCGGACTCGCTGTATCCCTGGTGGGTGCTAATGAGAGAGAGCGCGCTCTTGCTACTATCGGTCATGGATGGCTCCTGGTTGGCATGAAAATCGGACTCGTTATGTAATGTCCTAGTATAGGGGCATTTTCAATTACAAGATACTCCTTGCCGTTTCAAGTATTGATGGTAAACTTTCATCGACCGTTTACGGGTATGAAAGAACCTTTCACCGGAGAATTGGGACATTTCCCTTTCCGCGAAAGCGCTGGGTTGGTATCTTTCAATTGTGGAAAAGCGCGCAAGGACGCGCGTGTAGGGGAGCGCCTGCGGGCGCAAAACTTAAAAAAGGAGGGACACATGGCTAAGTTTGACATCATCGCCGCGACCGGTTGCCCGACCGGTATTGCGCACACCTTCATGGCGAAGGAGGCGCTGGAGAAGGCAGCTGCCGAGCGAGGTCTGACCATTAAGGTCGAGACTCATGGCCAGGTCGGTGTCGAGAACGAGCTCACGAAGGGTGAGATCGCCGGTGCCAAGGCCGTCGTCGTCGCAGCCGATAAGGATGTCCAGGCTGAGCGTTTCGCCGGTAAGCCCATGGTTTCCGTCGGTGTTTCCAAGGCCCTGTCCGTCGAGGCCGCCGGAAAGCTGATCGACCGCGCGCTCGCCGCTAAGGGCGACGACACGGTTGCCGCTGCCGCTGATGTCGAGGACGAGGTCGAGGAGAAGGAATCCGTCGGCCACATCATCTATAAGCACCTCATGAACGGCGTCAGCCACATGCTGGTCTTCGTCGTTGCTGGTGGTGTTCTGACCGCCATTTCGTTCCTGTGGGGCATCACGTCCTTCGATTCGACGGCTTCTGACTACAACAGTTTTGCCGCTATGCTCAAGATCATTGGCGGCATCGCCATGAACCTCATGGTTCCGGTGCTCTCCGCCTACATCGCCGAGTCCATCGGCAAGCGCCCGGCGCTCGTCCCCGGCTTTGTCGCCGGTATGATCGCCATCCAGGGCCTGCCCGTTAACGCCGATACACACATGATCGATGCTGGCGGCACGGGCGTGGGCTTCGGCTTCCTCGGCGGCATCGTCGGCGGCTTCCTCGCTGGTTATGTCATCTTGCTGCTCGAGAAGGTCTTTGCCGGTCTGCCCAAGAACCTGGACGGCCTCAAGGCCATCTTCCTGTACCCGCTGTTCTCGACTGCTATCGTCGGTCTCGTGATGCTCGGCATCTCCGGCCCCATGGCTGCCATCAACACCGCCATGATGGACTTCCTCAAGGGTCTGTCTGCCTCTGGCGCTGTTGTCCTGGGTCTTGCTATTGGTTGCATGTGCGCCTTTGACATGGGCGGCCCGGTCAACAAGGCTGCTTACGTCACCGGTACCGCCATGCTCACCGAGGCCCTGGCTGCTGGTGTCGGCACCGACACCTACAACTTCGGCACCAACTTCATGGCTGCCGTCTCTGCTGCCTGCATCGTTCCGCCGCTGATCACCACCTTTGCCGTCATCGTCGGCAAGAAGTACTTCAGCCAGGAGGATCATGACGCCGGTGTCGTCAACCTCATCCTTGGTTGCACCCACATCACCGAGGGCGCCATTCCGTTCATGACCAAGAACATCTGGCCCGTCATGCCCATCATGATGCTCGGTTCCTCCATCGCCTCGATCCTGACCATTATGTTCAACGTTCACGATCCGGCGCCCCACGGTGGCTTCCTGGTCCTGCCCGTTGTCGAGAACGGTCCGCTGTGGGTCCTCGCGATCCTCATCGGCGCTGTGGTCGGTGGCATCCTGTTCGTCGCTTTCAAGAAGTATGACTTCGAGAAGAGCCAGAAGGCCGCTCCCGCCGCTCCCGCTAAGCCGGTCGAGGCCCCCAAGGCCGCTGCCGTCGAGGCTCCCAAGGCCGAGGCTGCCGATTTCGTGAAGGTCGAGAACGTTTTTGTCGCCGAGAACTTCGCTTCTCGTGACGAGGCCCTGAGCTTTGTCTCCAACCAGGCTGTCAAGGCCGGTGTCGCTGACGACGCCGATGCCGTGATGAATGCCTTCCTGGCCCGCGAGGCCGAGGGCTCCACGGGCATGATGGAGGGCTTCGCTATTCCGCATGCCAAGTCCGATGCCATTACCGATGCCGCCGTCATCGTCGTCAAGGACGACTCTGGCGTGACCGGTTGGGACACCATGGATGGCGCTCCCGTCAACGTGGCTATCGCCCTGCTTATTCCCGGTGCCCAGGCCGGCACCACGCACCTCAAGATCCTGTCCAAGGTCGCCGAGGCGCTTATGGACGAGGGCTTCCGTGCCACCGTCAAGGGTTCCACCGACGCCGCCGAGATCGCCAAGACGATCAACGCCCGTCTGGTGTAATCCCGCAACGCGCGAATAATATCGCCTCTGTAACAAAGGGGGAGACCCTCTCCAGGGCCTCCCCCTTTTTCTACCCCTCCCACAAGTTGCGGTGAAATAGGGACTGTTTAAACGATTCAACTCCAAATGCAGTCCCTATTTCACCGCAACTTAGAAGAAGGGGATAGCGCGGCCTGTCTATCGGGTCGTCCGTGCGGATAAATATTCAGCCAGAATTCCGTTCTCACGATATTACTCTGGACCGACCAAGTTTCCGCAGCTTGCCTGCCGGGCGGCGCGTAATTAAGTTTATCGCGAGTTCCGCACGCAAAGGAAAGCACTTAATGTGCTTTCCGTCTTGCGCAGGACTGTAGAGCAGCAAACTTAACCGCCCCGCCCGGCAGGCAAGCGGCCAGCAACGACATCCGTCCAATAATTCGTGCGAAACACAATGAAAAACAGTTTGATGTGAGTTAATATAAACAACGTCGTGAATATGGCTCCTGTCGCATGGCTGACAGGGGTTAAACACAAAAAGGAGTCAATTATGGTTACTGAGAAGGCTACCCTCGTTAATCCTCAGGGTCTTCACATGCGTCCGGCTGGCCTCTTCGCCTCCTCCATGGGCAAGTACGCCTGCGACGTGACGGTCGTCACCCCCGAGAAGGAGGTCAACGGCAAGTCCCCGATGGCCCTCATGGCTGCTGGTATCCCCTGCGGCACCGAGGTCGAGGTCAAGTGCGACGGCGCTGACGAGGCCGAGGCTCTGGCTGCTGCCATCGAGCTCATCAAGAGCGGTCTTGGCGAGTAGAACTCAAACGGGTCGCATGTTGAACAACTAAGTTCATATTTGGGGGCGCAGTGACCTGTTTTAAGGTAACTGCGCTCTTTTGTCATGGATATGGCAAAACGCTTTATCACATGACACGGAGAGAGGAATGGGAATGTATCAGGGAGTCAACGCTTCCGAGGGCATCGGTATCGGCACCGTTATGGTCGCCGTCGATCCCGACTTGACGTTTGAGCCGCACCAGGTTGCTGATTCGGCAGCAGAGAAGGAGCGCTATCAGTCCGCTCTTTCGGTCTTCTGCGAGAAGACCCAGGCTCAGGCCGACCACATGAAGGAGACGGTGGGCGAGGCCGAGGCCGAGATCATGAGCGGACACATCGTCCTGGCTCAGGACCCGGGCATGACCGACGCCATCAACGCCGCCATTGACGGCGGCACCTGCGCCGAGCAGGCGCTCATGGACACCTCGACCATGTTCGAGAACATGTTCCTGTCCATGGACGACGAGATGTTCCGTCTGCGCGCGGCCGATATCGCTGACATCCGCACCGGTATTCTGGCCGAGCTGCTGGGCAAGGAGGTCGTCGACCTTTCCGTCCTGCCCGAGAACACCGTCGTTGTCGTGCACGACCTTACGCCGTCCATGACCGCCACGATCGATAAGGCCCACGTTGCCGGTATCGTCACCGAGACCGGTGGCCGTACGTCGCACTCCGCGATTATCGCGCGCGCCCTCGAGATCCCGGCTGTCCTTTCGGTTTCCAACAGCTGCACCGCACTGCGCAACGGCATGACCGTTGTCGTCGACGGTGGCAAGGGCATCGTCGAGGCCGATCCCGACGAGGAGACGCTCGCCGCCTACACCGCCAAGGCCGAGGCCTTCGCTGCCGAGAAGGCAGCCCTCGAGGCCTTCCGCGGCAAGCCTTCTGTGACTGCCGATGGCATCAAGAAGATCATTGCCTGCAACATCGGTAACCCCGATGACGTGCCTAACGCACTCGATCACGACGCCGAGGCCATTGGCCTGTTCCGCTCCGAGTTCCTATTCATGGACTCCGCCGAGCTTCCTTCCGAGGAGGAGCAGTTCAACGCCTATCGCAAGGTTGCCAGTGCGCTCAAGGGCGCTCCCGTCATCATCCGCACGCTCGATGTGGGTGGCGACAAGGAGATTCCGTATCTGCACATGGTCAAGGAAGACAACCCCTTCATGGGCTTCCGCGCCGTGCGTTACTGCCTGGCAAATCCCGATCAGTACAAGGTCCAGCTCCGCGCCCTGCTGCGCGCCAGCGCCTTCGGTGACGTCAAGATCATGATCCCGCTCGTCACCTGCGTCGAGGAGGTCATGGCTGTCAAGGAGCTCGTCGAGCAGTGCAAGGCCGAGCTGACCGAAGAGGGTCGCAAGTTCAACGAGAACATCGAGGTCGGCATCATGGTCGAGACGCCCGCCGCTTCGCTGCTCGCTGACCGTCTTGCCGAGGTCGCCGACTTCTTCTCCATCGGCACCAACGACCTGATCGGCTACACCATGTGCGCCGACCGTGGCAACGACACCATCTCCAACCTGTACCAGGTGTACTATCCCGCCGTGCTCCGCTCGCTCAAGAACATCATCGAGAGCGGCGTGAAGGCCGGCATCATGGTCGGTATGTGCGGCGAGGCCGCTGCCGATCCGCTGCTCGAGCCGTTGCTGATCAGCTGGGGCCTGGAGGAGTTCTCGATGAGCGCTCCGTCGATCCTGCGCGCCCGCAAGACCATCAGCCAGTGGACCAAGGCCGAGTGCGACGAGCTCGCCGAGAAGGCACTCGCCTGCAACACTGCCGCCGAGGTCAAGGCGCTGCTCGAGTCCGCAGCTCGCTAATTTGGTATCAGAGGTAACCGCGTGGTTGGAATGGGCCGGCCACGCGGCCCTCACATATACAGGGGGTACTGTAAATGTTCTACACGCTAACCGCTAACCCGGCTGTCGACATGACGGTTTCGAGCTCTCCGCTCGAGCCCGACGAAAACGTCCGCACCGGCTCGGCCAGCTACACGGCCAACGGCAAGGGCCTCGACGTGTCCTTCGCCTTTAAGAAGATGGGCGTCGACACCGTCGCGCTCGGCTTCTTCGCTGGCTTCACGGGCAAGTTTATCGTCGAGGAGGTCATGAACCTGGGTTGCCTGTGCCGCCCGGTCTGGACCGACGGCATCACGCGTATCAACACCTACGTCAACGATGGCCAGCACGAGTACGGCATCCTGAACCCCGGCGCCCCGATTACGCCGGAGCATCAGAAGGAGCTCTACAACATCCTGGACACCGCGGGCGATCTTGAGTGCCTGATTGTCTCCGGCTCCGTGCCTCCCAAAGCTACGCCCGACTTCCTGGCCCAGGTTATGGAGCACGCTCAGGCTCGTGGCGCCGACGTCGTCCTGGACCTGTCCTCCGACAAGCTCAAGGAGCTCGCTCACAAGAAGCCGCTGCTCATTAAGCCGAACCATCACGAGATGAAGGCCATCTTCGGCGTGCCGGTCGACACCGACGACGAGGTCCGCGTTGCCATGAAGCTCGCACACGACGCCGGCGTTCAGAACGTGCTGCTCACCCGTGGTAGCCGCGGCGACGCTTACTTCTCCAACGGCGAGGACATCTGGTACGCCAAGCGTGAGTTCAACATCAAGCTGGTCTCTTCTGTCTGCGCCGGCGACTGCACCCTCGCTGCGTTCCTGCACAAGTGGTACAGGGATCGCGACAACGTCGAGGAGGCCATGAAGCTCGCTATGGCTACCGGCGCTAACGTTGCCGAGTCCGTCGGCATCGGCGACTTCGGTCACGTCGATGAGTACAGCAAGCGCGTTGCTGTCCGCAAGCTCGATCGCAAGTAAGCGAAACTCATTATTTTCGCGTGTATGGCGTCCCGGTTTAGGCTGGGGCGCCATTTTTGTATATTGTGGGCGAGCGACAGGACAAGGATCCTGTTTCTTTTGCCCGTCATCCCGCCGCCCTGCACGCGTTCTACACCGTTCGCCGAGTTGCTATGGTCTTTTCCCGAAGCGTGGAATATACTTTCATTAACACGTTGCCTTGTGAAAGGAACTTACATGATTTACACGCTCACTGCAAATCCCGCCATTGACTACAACATTGCCTGCGACGGTCTTTCCGCCAACACCGTCACCCGCACGCGCAATGCGGTCTATACGCCCAACGGCAAAGGTCTTAACGTCTCGTTCACCCTCGATCACTACGGCGTCGACACCACGATCCTGGGCTTTTTTGCCGGTTTCTCGGGCGAGTTTATCGTCAAGGGCGCCGAGGCCCTGGGCGTGCCCGTCAAGCCCGTGTGGACTGACGGCATAACGCGCGTCAATGTCTTCCTCAACGCCGGTCCCGACACCGAGTACAACATGGTCAATGCAGGCGCTGCCATCAATGCTGCCAACGAGCAGGAGATGTTTGAGCTCATTGATTCGCTCGAGGACATGACCTGCCTGGTCATTAGCGGCTCGCTGCCTCCCAACACCTCCGAGGGTTTCCTGCCCGAGGTACTTCGCCGTGTTAAGGCGAAGGGCGCCGAGTTCGTGCTCGATATCTCGAGCCATCAGCTGGCTGACCTCATTGCCATGGAGCCGTTGCTCATTAAGCCCAACGATGACGAGCTGCTCGACATCTTTGGCATTAAGGTGAGCGGTGGCGACGACGAGTCCGTTAAGGGCGCGATGGCCGAGCTGCACGCCAAAGGCGCTAAGAACGTACTGCTGACCCTTGGCGGCGAGGGCGCGTACTTCTCCAACGGCGAACACATCTGGTTTGCCAACCGTACCTTTGAGGTCAAGGTGCTGTCGACCGTCTGCGCCGGCGACTCCTCGCTTGCCGCCTTCCTGTCCGTGTGGCACGACGCTCCCGAGCGCGTCGAGGATGCCCTGCGCCTCTCGATGGCCACCGGCGCCAACGTGGTGGAGTGCCCCGGTTTGGGCGATTTTGCCAAGGTGGACGAATATAAGAAGCACATCGAGGTTCGCCAGGTCTGCTAGCCGCATCGATATGTCGTTGTCGAACACCCGCTTTGGATCTCCGAGGCGGGTGTTTTTTGCGCGCTGAACGTATGTGGCGTCTGCCGTCTCGTTTTATCGAATCGACGACGCGATTGCGTGTGCGCGCTTTCCCGTTTCTTGTTAGACTTCTTGAGAACCATCGATTAATGCTCGCAAGTGCAGGAGGCCATAGGCATGTGCAATGTTTCGCTCAACGGTACGCAGCCGACCGATGCCTCCATCCGTGTCCTGCGTGCGCTCGAGGCAGCCGGTCTTGAGGCCTGGTTCGTGGGCGGTTGGGTACGTGACGCCCTGATGGGACGCCCCAGCCACGATGTCGACATGTGCTGCAGCGGCTTGTGGCAGGAGTCCAAGGCGGCACTCGAGGCCGCTGACATTGCGGTAGTTGAGTCGGGCATTAAATTTGGCGGCATTACCGCCATTTGTGACGATGAGCGCATTGAGGTTACGACGTATCGTCTGGACGGTTTTTACACCGATGGCCGCCATCCCCAGAGTGTGGAGCGTGCGGCGTCGCTTGAGGACGATCTGGCGCGTCGCGACTTTACCGTTAACGCTATGGCTTGGCATCCCGAGCGCGGTCTTATCGACCGCTACGATGGCCAGGGCGACCTTGAGCGTAAACTTATCCGCGCCGTCGGAGATCCCAAGCGTCGTTTTAACGAGGATGCGCTTCGCATGCTGCGCGCGGTGCGTTTTGCCTGCCGCTTGGATTTTATGATCGAGCCTAAGACCAAACAGGCACTTGCCGAATGCTCGCCGCTGCTCGATGCCGTGGCACGCGAGCGCGTGGGCATTGAGCTTGAGGGCATTCTTTCGACCGGTCACGGGGGAGACGCGATGCTGCGCTACCCCGAGCTCATTTGTGCCGCCGTGCCCGAGCTTGCGCCGGCTCGTGGGTTTGACCAGCGCAGCGTCTACCATGCCTTTAATGTCTACGAGCATATCGCTCGCGTGTTGACGGTAGCGGGGGAGTTGGCGCTGTGTGACGGCGTAGCGCCTTCGCCGAGCTTAATGTGGGCGGCGTTTTTGCACGACGTCTCCAAGCCCGATTGCTTTACGGTCGACCATGCGGGCAGCGGCCATTTCTACGGTCATCCCGAGCTTGGCGCCAAGAAGGCGCGCGTCATTATGGATCGTCTAGCGCTTTCGCACGATTTGATTCGCGATGTGTGCCTACTCATCAAGTATCACGATAAGCCGCTGCGCCCCGAGCGCTCTTGCTTACTCAATATGATGCGCTTGCTTTCGGGCGAGGGCATCGACACGCCGCGTCTGATTGACGAGCTCATGGACCTTAAGCGTGCCGATACGCTGGGCAAGGCGCCGTCGTGCTTCTATTACGTCGAGACGATCGAGGAGATGCGCTCACTCGCCCACGGACTGCTTGAGGCAGGGGAGCCCTATACGCTCAAGATGCTTGCCATCAACGGCGGCGACCTGATTCGCGCCGGCGTCAAACCGGGGCCGGAGTTGGGGCAGCTTCTCAATGCTGCCCTCGACGCTGTGATCGAGGATGGCGTCCCCAACGAGCGCGAAGCCCTTCTGGCTCATCTGCACCTGGGATAATCATCCTTCGGTCCATCCCAAATGAGCCGACCAGTTGACCTGCGTGTTCCATAACCTCCCGACAAAATTCGGGCAATTTGGAATTTCTTCTTGCGCTCGCGTTTTTTGTCCCGTAATATAAGTCCTTGCAGCACGGCAGTGCAGATGTCATGTGGCCCGTTCGTCTAGCGGTTTAGGACGCCGCCCTCTCAAGGCGGAGATCACCAGTTCGAATCTGGTACGGGCTACCACTTCTTTTCTGCTGAGGCTTATGGCCCGTTCGTCTAGCGGTTTAGGACGCCGCCCTCTCAAGGCGGAGATCACCAGTTCGAATCTGGTACGGGCTACCATGTTTTAGATACCCGGTCTTTCGTAAGAAGGCCGGGTTTTTTGTTGCGTGTGGGCTGGTCTGTTAATCCCATTTGCCTCATAGCTTTACGTTTTGCTCATCTCCCATACGGGTACAATAGGCCAGATACTTTGACGGTCAGAAGGAGCCTCATGACGGAGTCCTCTCAGCATAGCCCAAAGCCCCAGGTCGAGGTTTCTGGCGGCGATGACAACAAGAGCGCGCGTCGCGGCGCCATCTTCATCGGCGTTGTGCTGATCGGGTATATCGTCTATCTGGTCGTGACCGGGCAGATGGGTCAGTTTTGGGCCGCTATGTCCAGCGTTCAGATGCCCTGGCTCTTCGCCGCATGCTTTTGTATGTTTCTGTATCTCGTTTTTGGCATCGTGGCGTACGCGATCGCCGTTTGGCTCGACCCCGATTCGCCCGTCGGCATCCGCGACCTCATTTCGGTCGAGGCGAGCGGCATCTTCTTTGGCAACCTGACACCCATGATGATGGGCTCTACGCCTGCTCAAATTTACCGCCTTACCAAAGCCGGCCAAAACGTGGGCGAAGCGGGTGCCACGCAGTTCACCCGCTTTATCGTGTACCAGTTTGGCCTGGTGGCATGGGGTGCCATTCTGCTGCTCGCCCGCATGCCGTTTTTCGCCGAGCGTTATGGCGACATGACGCTGCTGTGCGTCTTTAGCTTTGGCGGTCACTGCTGCATCCTACTCGGCATCTTTGCCGTGGCGTTGATGCCCAAGACCGTCACGCGCGTCGCTCATTGCATCATCAATTGGCTCGAGCGCGTGGGCGTCTCGGCCACAAAGATCGAGGGCTGGCGCACCTTTGTCGATGGCGAGATCTACTCGTTTTCCGAGAAATTCAAACTCTCTGCCGGCCATTTTTCTTCCATGCTGCTCACAGTTGTCATCACCATGCTGCAGCTGGCGTTTTTCTACCTGGTTCCGTACTTTTTGATGCTCTCCTTTGGCCACCACGAAGTCGACTTTTTCTCGGTCATGGCCGCGAGCGCCTTTGTCCAGCTGCTGAGCTCCGCCGTTCCGCTGCCCGGCGGCACTGGTGGCGCCGAGGGTGGCTTCGCACTTTTCTTGGGTCACTTTTTTGGCACGGCATCGACTGCCGGCTATCTGCTGTGGCGCCTGATCACCTTTATCGCGCCGACCATTTTGGCCGCCCCGCTGCTGGGCCTTAAGAGTGCCCATAACGAGAGCATTCATGCGCGCTGGGACCGTGTGATGCGAAAGTTCGGACGCACGCCTCAGGCGCCCTCTGCGCCCGTTAAGGCACATCCTGCGTCCCAGGTTACCGTGGACCCCAATCAGCGTGCTCAAAAGGCTGCTGAGGCCTCTAAGCCGGCTCGCAAGACCTACGTTCGTCAGACTGGCGACGGCATTCGCGTTTCCCCGGCGGCGCTCAATAAAAAGAAGCGATCTTAGGGCCCGGTCGGCGAGTCGTGCGTTCTTGATGACGCTCGTCATTGCGATGTGAGTTGTAGGATAATCCTCTTACGTTGATTATCTCCCACATGTAGAGGACTTACAGGTGGGCTGTTGACATGAAGGGGACACGTCTATGGCTACCACCAAACCGCGCCTTGACCGTCGTATCGTCCGTAGTCGCAATGCCATTCTTTCGGCGTTTGAGCGACTGCTTATGGAAAAGCCCTTGGCCGATATTACGGTGAGCGCTATCGCGCGCGAGGCAAATGTCGACCGTAAGACCTTCTACGTGCACTTTGGCACGGTCGACGGCTTGCTCGACGCCATTGCCGTCGATGTGGTAGAGATGATTGTGGATTCGGTCGAGAAGACGCTTTCCTCCATGGGTGGCGACACCAACGAGCGCGCACTTGGCGCTGCGGCGTCCTTTTTCAAGACCGTTAACGAGGCACTGTGCAACAACCTGGTGCTCAATCGCCAGTTGATTGAAAACATTCCGCTCGACGACTTTATGGCTCGTCTGCGTGTGCCGCTCGAGCACGAGATCGCTGAGCGCGATCTGCTGCCCGAGGGTCTAAAGGATGAGATGTTCGATTACTACCTGGCGTTTTTGCTGTCCGGCATTATCGGCATCTATCGCACGTGGGCGTTGTCGGACGGCTCGGTTCCCATCGAGCGCGTCTCGGCGGTCGCCAACGACCTAACTCTCAACGGCCTATCCAGCCTGGAATCTCGTTTCGAATAGCACTAGCGCCTTATCCTCCCTGAGTTGCGGTGAAATAAGGACTGAATTGGTCTTCTAGCGGCCTAAACAGTCCCTATTTCACCGCAACTTAGGGTTGAGGTTCTACTGGTAGCGCAGGCACTCCACGGGGTCGAGTTTCGCGGCGCGGCGGGCGGGGTAGAAGCCAAAGATCACGCCGATGCCGACCGATACGGCAAACGCGATCAGCACGGTCGTAATGGAGAAGCTCGGCGTAATCGTCCCAGTGGCCCCTAACTCGTTCATAATGCCCGAGCTCGCTGCAAAGAACGTGAGCCCCCAGGCCAGCAGATAGCCAATCACGACACCTAAAATGCCGCCGGTGATGCACAGCGCCGAGGATTCGGCCAAAAACTGGGCCGTGATATCGCGTCGGCTTGCGCCCAGAGCGCGGCGAATGCCAATTTCGCGGATGCGCTCGGTCACGTTGGTGAGCATCATGTTCATAATGCCGATTCCGCCCACAAGCAGCGATATGCCGGCAACCGCGCCCATGATGAGCGAGAAGGCGCCCATAAAGGAGTTGAGGGCATCGATAGCGCTCTTCATGGAGCTTGCCGACACGCTGTCGTACTCGTCGTCCTCCGAGATGCCCTTCATGCTGCGCACCTTGGACTCGATCGTCTTGCAGAGCTCGTCCATATCGGTGCCCTCGGCGGCGAGTGCCATCACACTGGGAAACGACGGATTGTCATCGCCGTAGAGCTCGGCGATCGTTGCTCGGGGCATGTACAGGCTCAGCGAGCCCATGGAGTCGTTGCCGCCGTCGATAACGCCAATGATCTGCACGTCTCCGCTCGAGACCTTGATGGTCTTGCCGATCGCGTCCTGCTCGTTGCCGTACAGCTGCTCGGCGCCGCCGCGGCCGATGAGCGCCACCCGAGCGCCGGATTTGGACTCGATGTCGCTATAGGTGCGACCGGCAACGATCTTGCTGGCGCCCACGGCATCGAGCATGTCACTATCGACGCCCTGTGCCATGACGGTATAGCTTTTATCTCCAACTTTGTACTCGGAATAGGCGCTGTCGACGATGCCGATCTGCTCAATTTGCGGCACCATCTTGCGCAGCTTCTCGACGTCCGAATCGGTGAGCTCTTGGGACGAGTAGATCTGCACCATGCGGGCCGCGTTGAGGCCCAAGCTGTTGACCAGGCTGTTTTGGATGCCGCTGATGAGCGAGGTCATGGCTATGACCGAGGCGATGCCAATGACGATGCCTAGGATGGTGAGCAGGCTGCGACCCTTGTTGGCCTCGAGCGAGTGCAGGGCTTCTTGGATAAGATCTCGGGTGCTCATGCCTTCGCTCCTTTCGGCCACGTGGAAGATGTACAAGTCGCGGGTAGGTTGCTGATGGCGCCGCGTAGCGTATTCGGCGCATGCGCGATATATGCGCCGTCATGGATTCGCCCGTCGCGAATGGTCACGGCACGGTCGGCCTCGGCGGCAATGCCCGGGTCGTGCGTGATGAGTACGATGGTCTTGCCGCGCTCCTGGAGCTTGTGGAAGGTTTCCATGACGAGCGCCCCGGTTGCCGAGTCCAGGTTTCCCGTGGGCTCGTCGGCCAGGATGATGGGCGGATCGTTGACGAGGGCGCGCGCGATGGCGACGCGCTGCATCTGTCCACCCGAGAGTTCCGATATGCGGTGGTCCCAATGGTCGACCGGTAGCGTGACGGCTTGCAGTGCGTGCACGGCGCGCATCTCGCGCTGGTTGCGCGGCACATTGGTGTAGGACAGCGGCAGCATGACGTTTTCGATAACCGACAGACGCGGCAGCAGGTTGAAACTCTGAAAGACAAAGCCGATGCTCAGCGCACGCACCTCGGTGAGCTCATCATCGTCGAGTTCGGCGACATTGAGGCCCTGCAGGTAATAGTCGCCCGCCGTCGGTTTGTCCAAGCAACCCAGGATGTTCATGAGCGTCGACTTGCCCGAGCCCGAGGGGCCGGTGATGGCGACGAACTCACCGGGGTCCACCGCCAGGCTCACATTGTGCAGGATGTGAGCGCAACCGGCCTCGCTCTCAAAGATGCGGTGCACGTTGCGGATGTCGATGACGGGGCGCATTACATGCCCTCGTCGGCAGGCATACTGTCGCCGCCGTCTGCCGTCATGCCCGCGCCGGTATCCACCACGATGGTGTCTCCATCGCGCAGCTTGGTAACCGGCACGTCGGGGTTGATCTCGTTGCCTTGCTCGTCGCGCTTGACCTGCGTCTTGCCGACCACAGCTTCGTTGTCGTTTTGCGTCACGACAGTTACCTTCACGCGGCGCGTTTCCTTGCCTTCGTCATCGGTGGCCAGATTGACGTAATAGTGCTCGCCATCCTCGGTCATGAGCGCCATGGTGGGCACCATGACTACGTCGTCAAGCTGCTCGGTCACCACCGAGACCTCGGCAGTCATACCGGGCTTAAGGCGGCTGTCGGGTGCTTCGATGAGGATGTCGACGTTAAAGGTTACGCTTCCGCCACCACCGTTGGCTGCGTCGGAGTTTGCAACCGATGCGATAGCCGTGACGGTGCCCTGGCTCACGATATCGGGAAACGCGGGATAGGTAACGTTGGCGCTCTGGCCCACGGCGATCTTGGCGATGTCCTTTTCGCCCACCTGAACCGTCACCTTCATCTTAGAGAGGTCGGCGATTTGCATGCACTGCTTGCCGCCGCTCGTGTCGCCTTCGCCCATGACCATGCCTCCGGTCACCGTGGCGCCCACTTTGGCGTTGAGTTCGACGATGCTACCCGAGCTGGGGGCCTTTACGGTGCGTTCGGTCGCCTTGGCGTTTGCCTGGTCCAGGGTTGCCTGGGCCGAGGCGAGATTGCGCTGAGCGCTCGAGACGGCGCTGGCGTTGGCGGTTGCATCCGTCGGGGTGGTCGCTCCGTCGGCATCCAGCGTCGGTGCTGCCTGTGCGGCAGCAAGTGTCGCCTGTGCGTTTTTCAGGTCTTCCTGGGCGGCCGCGACCGCGCGCTGCGCCTCGGCAACGGCATTATCGAGCTCATCGTTTTTAATGGTCATGAGCACGTCGCCCTCGTTGACGCTCTGACCGGCTTGCACGTTGATCGAAGCCACCGTGCCATCGACAGAAGGGGAGACCACTGAGGCAGAAATTGGCTTGAGCTGTCCTTTTGCCTCGACAGTCGTGGTAAAGGTGCCTTCCATGACCATGTTGGTAACAGGTTCACCTGCAGATTGCGGCTGCGAATTGAGGACAACGCTCACAATAATGGCTATTAGGATAATGCCGCCCACGATGCCGGCAGCGATGCCGCGGCGGACGAGCTTTTTGCGGCGCCGCTCCGCGCGCTTGGCCTTGAGCTTTGCGTAAGCCTCATCGTCGGATATTCCGGCGTTACCTTGCTCGTCGTCGTTTTGCTGTGCCGTGGGGGCGCTTGTGATGAGCGGTAGAGTTTCAGTTGCGCCTTCCGGCACGCGCCCGGTATCGTCGGGACCCGGGGTGATGGTGGGGACATTCGACATAGCGTCTCCTTTATAGAACTTACCGCGATAAGTATATGCGCCCACCGGTTGGGGCGGGCGCACAGGCGCGATTCTTTCAGCATCGAAAGGTAGGTGACGCTGAGCTTTGTTGTGACACGCGTGATGTGCTAGGAATGCACGACCACGCACAGACCGACTTTGATGCAGTCGTGGAGCGCCTTGGCATCGGCCAGGCGCAGATTGATGCAGCCGTGGCTACCGCACCATTTGTACGATTCGGCACTATCGAAACTCGAATCGTTTTGCCAGGTAGCGTCGTGGAAGCCAACCATGTTGCCCTCAAACGGCATCCAGTAGCTCACCGGGCTCTCGTATTTGGGCTTACCGGTCTTGGGGTCCTTGGCGCCGATAAGCTTGGTGGCGCCGTCGTTGCTGTTGATCTGCCACACGCCCTCGGGGGTGGCGTCTTCGCCCGGTTTGCCGGAAATAAAGTTGGCCTCCCAAACGATATTGCCGCTCTCGTCGTAGTAGCGCGCGTGCTGCTCGGACAGGTCGACGTCGATATACGCCTTCCAATCGGGCTCGCCCTTGGCGGTAAAGGTGTCGGCCTTCTGGGAGTAATTGATCTCAATCTCGCCGGTCTGCTTGTTGTTTATAGCATCCTCGACCTGCTTGGCAAGCGTGCTGCTATCGATAGACCAACCAAAGTCACCGCCTTCGACGGCACATTGCTTGCCATCGGCGCGCGTCCACCAACGAGTGGAGCCCACGGTGTTAAAGCCATTGGCGAGGTCTGCTGCCCAGTTGCTGATCTGGGAGGTGTCAAGTGTGGGGTTCGCGGGGTCGGCAAAACTGATCCACTGCAGCACCGAGCTGCCGTCGACCTTGCCGGCATCGTTGCCGTTGAGCTTAAGGGTCACGTTAACGCCCAGGAAGTTGTTGGCGGCATCGCATGCGGCCTGGATCTGGTCGTTGGTGAGTGTGCCGTTGAGCGGCTCGTAGGCATCGTTTCCGAGCTTCGTAAGATCGACGGTCTCGGACAGCGACGCGAGCTCGATCTCCGCATACTTAATGACATGCTCGCGGTTGAGCTTTTCGTTGGAGCGGGCCTTCTCGATCGTGAACTTGCCCGCCTTCTCGTCGTAGGAGCTCGATGCCTCAAAGGTACCCGTGCGGCCCTCGTTGAATGCGTCGATGGCGGCACCCAGATCCTCCTCGAACTGCTTTTGGTCAAAGGCGTCCGAGAGCATGGACAGGTCGACGTCCTGTTCCAGGTCGATGGTACCGTTTTTGGTCGCGCTAACGTTCTTGCCGCCGAGCGAGGCAATCAGGCGCGAAGGCCACAGCAGCGGCTCGTTGCTGCCGATAATCTCGTGGGCAGCTGCCTCGCCGTCGACGATGGGCTCGTCGGATTCGGGCTGATAGGTCCAGCTAAAGTCTTCACCCGAAACGGTGAGCTTGTAGTGCTTCCACGCTGAGTTGACCTTGGTAGCGGCGGATGAGGCGTTGGAAAACGAGATATCGACGCCGGCGATGGTGGTGTTGGGGTAGGCAATCTGCGAAAACGCCACGACGCCCACGATATAGACGATAGCGACAAGGCCGAGGACGACGAAGAACGCCGTCTTGCCGCCCGTCTTATTGCCCTTTGCGGATCGGTTGTCGGCGGGGCCGCGGTTGTTAGAAACTCGAGTGTGCGAAGGGCCCTGGTTGTGACCGGCGCCATGTGCGGAACGCTGCTGACGCTGCTGATGCTGGCCCTGATTGGGGCGCGGGGAGGTATTTGCCGCGCCGTGCTGTTGACCATGGGCTGGCGCAATGGGACGGGGCGATTGGATGCCTCCGGGCTGCCTGCTGGGCTGTTGCGGATCGGGGATCAGTTGGCTGCGGTCGAGTTGCGACATCGTGTATATTTCCTTCGAGTTTCGCTTTACGGCTCATCGTGTTTTAACTGGGCTTGAATTATAGCGATTACGCAATTGCTTGTGTTACGAAAACAGTGGCGATAAAGGATAGGTGGGACATATGTCCCACCTATCGTTCGCTTTTGCTCACTATCCGCATATTCCGCATTTTGCGCACGCCGAGAGTGCTGCCGGAGCCTGCGCGATGCCGCCCTTGGCCGTCTCGCGCAACGTGGCGGGCAGGGCGTGGCCCACCGAGAGCATCACGTGCGCCATCTGGTCAAACGGCACCAGGCTCTTGATGCCGGCGAGGGCGAGCTGCGCCGAGCTGAAGGCCGCGGCCACGCCGATGGCGTTGCGGTTTTGGCAGGGCACCTCGACAAGGCCGCCGACGGGGTCGCAAACGAGGCCCAACAGGTTGCTCAGTGCAATGGAGCTGGCGTCGAGCGCTTGCTCGGGCGTGCCGCCCATCATCTGGACCAGCGCGGCGGCGGCCATGGCGGCAGCGCTTCCAACCTCGGCCTGACATCCGCCCTCGGCGCCGGCGACGCAGGCGCTCGTGGTGAGGTTGAGGCCGATGGCGGCGGCGCAGTAGAGGGCATTCATGACCTGTTCCTCGTCGAGCTGGAGGTGATCGGCGAGCGCCAGCACGCAGCCGGGGACGACGCCCGCGGAGCCGGCCGTGGGGGCGGCAACGATCACGCCCATGGTGGCGGAGCGCTCAAGCACGGCCATCGCGCGGGCCACGGCATCGGTCTGAACGGGGCCCATCAGGCTTGCGCTCAAATCGTTGCGGCAGGTGGCATCGACGAGCTTGGCCTCTCCGCCGATAAGCCCGCCGAGCGATCGCTGCGGATTGGCGATGGGGGCCGTGGTCTCCTCGCGCATGACGTCGAGCACGCGGCGCATGGCTGCGATAGCATGGGCCTCGCCGGTCAGACGCGCCTCGCGCACGGCCATGACGGCGCCGATATTCAAACCGAGTTCGGCGCACGCATCGAGCATCTGCTCGCCGTCGTCGAAGATTTCCTTGGCCGAGACGCCGGGGGAGAGCGACGAGGCCGAGCCCGGGAGCTCGATAAACGTGGCGTAATCGACATTGTCGAGCTTGCGCAGCATGGGGACGACGGTGTCGTCGGGAGCGCCGTCGGTCTCAAAGACGGAATAGGCCTGGCCGCCCACCTCGGTGCGATAGGTGCGGCAGAAGGCGATGTTCACGTGTGCGTAGGCGAGCAGGTTCGTGAGCGCTGCGAGCACGCCGGGAACGTCCTGGTGCGCCACGAAGAGCGTGGAATACATGCCCGAGATGTCGACGCCGACGCCGTTGATGCGGCTGATGCGCATCTTGCCGCCGCCGAGGCTCTCGCCGCGGACCTGTGCCGTGGCGCCCGTGTCGTCGACCATCTCGATGTCGACGGTGTTGGGGTGGATGGAGGCGTCGTCGCCCTTGATGTCAAAGTGATAGTCGAGACCCTGCTCGCGTGCGAGGTTAAAGGCCTGCTTGATGTTCTCGTCGTCGGTATCGAGGCCCAAGATACCCGCGACGAGCGCGCGGTCGGTGCCGTGGCCGCGGTAGGTATGGGCAAAGGAGTTCCACAGGCCAAATGTGACCTTGGTGATGCGGCCTTCCAGCAGGCTGGCGGCAACCTGGGCGCAGCGCAGGGCGCCGGCGGTGTGCGACGAGCTGGGGCCGACCATGATGGGGCCCAAGATCTCGAATGCCGAGGTCGTAGCTAGTGTTTGCGGCTTGCCTGCCATGGCTGCTCCTTCTTTATCTCGTCGTCCCGAGGGGCGGGGCATACTCTGTCCCGCCGTTCCGAGGGCTTTGGTATTTGGTCGCCTGCTCGGACAGTCCTGCTCGCACGGAGGCCACATTAAGTGGCCTCCGGCTCGTGCGGAACTCGCGATCGACCAAATACCAAAGCCCTCGGAACTTAGGATACATGGTTGGAGTCGCTCTGCTGCAAAATTTATCGGTCTGTGACCTATTCCATGTCCCAGGTCGGCTCATCTTCACCACCGTTTAAATAAAAAAGAAGTACCGGTTGGAGCCGGTACTTCTTTTGGTGCGTATTTATTTGGCTGTGGCTTTTATTGTTAGCTTACAGACCGCAGGTTGCTTTGAGTTCTTCGACTCGGTCGGTTTTCTCCCAGGTGAAGTCGGGGTCTTCGCGGCCAAAGTGACCGTAGGCTGCCGTCTTCTCGTAGATCGGTCGACGCAGGTCCAGGTCGCGGATGATGGCGCCCGGGCGCAGGTCGAAGGTCTTCTCGACGGCCTCGACGATCTTGTCTTCGGCAACATGTGCGGTGCCAAAGGTGTCGACCATGATCGACAGCGGCTTGGACACGCCGATGGCGTAGGCCAGCTCGACTTCGCAGCGGTCGGCAAGGCCGGCGGCGACGACGTTCTTGGCGACCCAGCGAGCGGCGTATGCGGCGGAGCGGTCGACCTTGGTGCAGTCCTTGCCGCTAAAGGCACCGCCGCCGTGACGGCCGTAGCCGCCGTAGGTGTCGACGATGATCTTACGGCCGGTTAGGCCCGTGTCGCCCATGGGTCCGCCCACGACAAAGCGTCCGGTGGGGTTCACATAGATGTCGGCGCCATCCCACGGCATGTTCTCGGCAGCCATGACGGGCGCGATGACATGCTCGATGAGATCGGCCTTGATCTTGCCCATGTCCTCGATCTCGGCCGCGTGCTGCGTGGAGATGACGATGGTCGTGACCTCGACTGGCTTGCCGTCCTCGTAGCGCACCGTGACCTGGGTCTTGCCGTCGGGGCGCAGATAGGGCAGGGTACCGTCGTGGCGCACGGCGGACAGGCGCTCGGCCAGGCGGCTTGCCAGGTAGTGCGGCATGGGCATGAGGGTCTTGGTTTCGTTGGAGGCGTAGCCGAACATCATGCCCTGGTCGCCGGCTCCGATCAGGTCGATCGGGTCGGTGGTGGCGCCGGTCTGGGTCTCAAACGACTCGTCGACGCCCTGGGCGATATCGGGGGACTGCTCGTGGATGAGGCTCATGACGCCGCAGGTTTCGCAGTCAAAGCCGAACTTTGCACGGTTGTAACCAATGCGGCGGATAACGCCACGGGCAATTTCCTGCACGTCGACGTAGGCCTGGGTGCGGATCTCGCCGGCAACGATGACGGTGCCGGTGGTCACGAGGGTCTCGCAGGCGCAGCGGACGTTTTCCACGTTGGCGGGCACGCCGTTGGGCGCAATATAGCCCTGCTCCTGCAGCTCTATTTCTTTGGCAAGGATTGCGTCGAGGACGGCATCGCTGATCTGGTCGGCGATCTTATCGGGATGACCTTCGGTCACCGACTCCGACGTAAACACAAAGGATCCGTGTTGGGGTGGGATGGAACGAAGCTCTTCTGACATGATTGTCCTTTCAAAAACGCGTCCCGGCGACCGTTACCATTCCGCCGGGCTCTGTATGCAAGGGGACATCATAGCGCGTAAATCCAACATTCACACCCTTTCCGCACCTACTCATTGGGGACAGACTTAAATGAGTAGGTCGGTGCTCATTGGGTGGTCATTTAAGTCTGTCCCCAATGACTGGGTCGGTGCCCTTTGTGCGGAGGTTGCTTTGTTGCTTTATACTGGTGCGGTTAGACATCCATCCTGCAATCGAGGAGATTTCCATGGCATCAGACGTTCGCGTCCGCTTTGCACCCTCACCGACGGGCAAGCTGCACATCGGCGGCGCCCGCACCGCTATCTATAACTGGGCTTTTGCCCGCGCAAACGGCGGCACGTTCATCCTGCGCATCGACGACACCGACCCCACCCGTTCCACCGACGAGAACACGCAGATCATTCTGCGCGCCATGCGTTGGCTGGGTCTTGACTGGGACGAGGGTCCCGAGGTGGGCGGCGACTTTGGTCCCTATGCCCAGACCGAGCGCCTGGACCTGTACAAGCAGGCCGCCCAGCAGCTCTGGGACGAGGGCAAGGCCTATCCCTGCTTCTGCACCAAGGAGCAGCTCGAGGCCGATCGCAAGGCCGCTCAGGAGCGCAAGGACCCCTTCCAGGGCTATCAGCGCCGCTGCCGCGATCTTGATCCCGAGGAGGCCCGCCGCCGCATCGAGGCCGGCGAGTCCTACGTCCTGCGCATCAAGGTGCCCGAGGACCGCGGCGACGTCGTCATCCACGACGCCGTCCACGGTGAGGTGACCTTCGACGCCAAGGAGCTCGACGACTTTGTCATCTTCCGCTCCGATGGCACGCCCACGTATAACTTCGCGACCGTCGTCGACGACGCCATGATGAAGA
This sequence comes from uncultured Collinsella sp., assembly GCA_900541695.1. Lineage (GTDB taxonomy): Bacteria > Actinomycetota > Coriobacteriia > Coriobacteriales > Coriobacteriaceae > Collinsella. The sequence continues at coordinate 99,793 of UQKL01000002.1, forward strand.
TCACCCATGTCATCCGCGGCGACGACCACCTGTCCAACACCCCGCGTCAGGTCATGGTCTATGAGGCCCTCGGCGCGCCCGTGCCTACGTTCGCCCACATCTCTATGATCTTGGGTGCCGACGGCAAGAAGCTCTCCAAGCGCCACGGCGCCACCTCGGTGGAGGAGTACCGCGATGCCGGCTACCTGCCCGACGCGTTCGTCAACTACCTGGCGCTGCTCGGCTGGTCGCTCGACGGCGAGACCACGATCATCCCGCGCGAGGTTCTGGCCAGCAAGTTCTCGCTCGACCGCATTTCCAAGAACCCGGCGACCTTCGACCCTAAGAAGCTCGACTGGGTCAATGCCGAGTACATCAACGGCATGTCTGACGCCCAGTTTGCCGACGAGATCATGGTCCCCGAGCTGCACGAGGCGGGTCTCATCGAGGGTAACGTCGAGTACGGCGAGGACTGGATCGACGCGCTTGCCGCCATCGTTAAGCCGCGCACCAAGATGCCGGCCGACGCCGTGACCGTTGCCGCTCCCATCTTTGCCACGGCCGAGACGCTCGAGTATGACGAGAAGTCTGTCAACAAGGGCCTGGCCAAGGAGGGCATGGGTGCCATTCTGGATGCCGCCAAGGCCGCGCTTGAGGGTGTTACCGAGTGGACGGCCGAGGCCATCGATGCCGCGCTTGAGCCGCTGCCCGAGCAGATGGACCTCAAGAAGCGCGTGGTGTTCCAGGCCGTGCGCGTCGCCGTCTGCGGCAACATGGTGAGCCCTCCGCTGGGCGAGACCATGGCGCTCGTCGGCCGCGACGACTGCCTGGCGCGCATCGACCGCGCCCGCACGATGGCGCTGTAATCGCTGCGCAAACGTATGTATCCGAGCCCCGCTCACCGCGAGTGGGGCTCTTGTTTCTGTAGACGTATGGGATAGGAGGTGCTGGCGCCATGGCCGAGCAACTGTCGCTGTTTGGTTCGCCCGAACCGGAGCAAGCTCCCATGAAGCATGCCCTCACGGCCGAGCAGGCCAAACCTGAGCCTGCGCCAGAGCCCATTGCCGCCTACGCGAGCGTGGTCCTGGACATTCCCACCCGTGCGCTGTCCGAGCCTTTTGCCTACGGCATTCCGCAGTCCCTTGCCAATGAGGCCCAGATCGGCTCCACCGTCCTAGTTCATTTTGGAAACCGTGCGGCCGCTGGCTATATCGTCGACATTGCGTCTGGGCTGGGCGAGCTGCAAGGAAACACCGTCCTTGATCCAGTGCGCATTAAGCCCGTCGAGGCCATCCTCAGCAAACCGCTCTTTGGCGCCGAGGCCGCCCGCATTGCGCGTTGGATGAGCCGCGAGTATGTCGCGACGCTTTCCGAATGCCTGCGTCTGTTTTTGCCTCCGGGCGGCAGCCCGCGTGTCGTGAAGGGCGATGACGGGGCGTGGACGGTTGAGCGCCCAGCCGTCAAGCCTATTCAAAACCGCTGGGTCATGCTCACGCCTGAGGGTTTCGACTATACGCCGCCCAAGACCGCCGTTCGTCAGCGTCAGCTCATCGAGGCGCTCCAGTGCGGCCCGGTCACGACGCGCGATCTCAACCTGCTCTACAACAGTATGTCGGCGACCATCAAGGCGCTCGAAAAACGCGGCGTCGTGGTGGTGGAGGAGCGCCGCGCCTGGCGTGGCTGCAGCGAGCAGACCACGTTGTCCTCGGCAAGCGGCAAGGCGCCGGTCGCGCTCACGGACGGCCAGCAGCAGGCGCTCGCGCAGATTGAACGCGCGCGCCTTGACGCCCACGGCGACGTGGTCCTTGTCGATGGCGTCACCGGATCCGGTAAAACCGAGGTCTACCTCTCCGCTATCGAGCGTGTGCTCGCGGCCGGTCGCTCGGCCTGCGTGCTCGTGCCCGAGATCTCGCTGACGGCCCAGACCGTCGGCCGCTTCCGCTCGCGCTTCGGTGAGACGGTCGCGGTCTTCCACTCGCGCCTTTCGGCCGGCGAGCGTCTGGACCAGTGGGATATGGTCGCCAGTGGTGCCGCGCGCGTTGTCGTCGGCGCGCGTTCGGCACTCTTTTGCCCGCTCAGCGATTTGGGCCTCATCATCATCGACGAGGAGCACGAGACCAGCTACAAACAGGGCTCCAGTCCGCGCTACCATGCGCGCGAGGTGGCGGCCGAGATGGCGCGCCGCTATCGCTGCCCGCTCGTGCTGGGCTCGGCCACGCCTTCTGCCGAGGCCCTCGATCGCTGCCGCCGCGGCACGTACAACGGTGTCACCTGGACGCGCGTCGAGATGCCCGAGCGCCCGGGACACGCCGTGCTACCCACGGTCCGCATTGCCGACCTGCGCCGCGAGTTTTCGCACGGCAGCCGCTCCATGTTCTCTAAACCGCTGATGGAAGGTTTGGAGCGCGTTGTAGAGCGCCGCGAGAAGGCTGTGCTGCTGCATAACCGTCGCGGTTTTGCGCCGTTTTTGATGTGCCGCGAGTGCGGTTGCGTCCCCACCTGCAACCACTGCTCCACCGCGCTCACGTATCACGAGCGCACGCATTCGTTGCAGTGCCATACCTGCGGTTCGTCCTGGCGCGTGCAGCCCTATCCGGCGCCCACGAGCCGTTGCCCCAAATGCGGCAGCCGCTACCTGGCAAAAATGGGTCTAGGCACGCAGCAGATCGAGGACGCCTTGCGCCAGATGCTGCCCGAGGATGTCGCCATCATTCGCATGGACGCCGATTCCACGCGTGGCAAGGACGCGCACAAGAAGTTGCTTGAACAGTTCGATGCCGCCGATTGCGCGGTGCTGCTGGGCACCCAGATGATCGCCAAGGGCCTCGATTTTCCCGAGGTCACGCTTGTGGGTGTAGTTAATGCCGACTTTGCGCTCAAGCTGCCCGATTTTAGAGCGGGGGAGCGCGCCTACGATCTGCTGGAGCAGGTTGCGGGCCGCGCCGGTCGCGGCGATCGTCCCGGCGAGGTCATCATCCAGACCTACCTGCCCGATGACCCGGTCATTCGCGCCGTCGCCGAGCACGACCGCTCGATCTTTACCGACTACGACCTGGACCAGCGCCGCGACGCCCTGTATCCGCCCTTCGTGCGCCTGGCCAACATCTTGGTATGGTCGACGAACGCGGACGACGCGCGGGACTACATCGGTCGCATCGCGAAGCTCCTCAAGCGTCGCTGGCATGCCGCCGCGCCCGACTTTTTGCGGGCGGGGAGCGCCGTGCCCCAGGTGCTTGGTCCGGCTTCGTGTGTAATCGAGAGAGCCAAGGACCGTTACCGCTTCCATCTGCTTGTTAAGTCGCCGGTAGGGTACCATGTCTCTGATGATATCGACGCCTGCCTCAAAGAGGTGGGCTCCGTGCGCGGCGTGAGCGTGAGCGTTGACGTCGACGCCTATGATTTGATGTAACAACCCGAAAGGATGGCCATGGAAGCCAACGGAATCGTACTGTCGCCCGACCCTCGTCTGCGCCAGGAGTGCGCCGTCATCGAGGAGATCACCCCGGCGATCGAGGCGCTTGCCGAGAAGATGAAGAAGATGATGTTCGACAACGGCGGTTGCGGCCTGGCCGCCCCGCAGATCGGTGAGCTCATTCAACTCGTCACCATTGACTGCGATTACAGCGACAAGAACGACTATGACCCGTATGTGCTCATCAACCCTGTCATTGTTGAGCAGAGCGACCATCTGGTGCCGTTTAGCGAGGGCTGCCTTTCCATCCCTGGCATTAGCTGCGAGATCGAGCGTCCCGACCATGTCGTCGTCGAGGCATATGATTTGGACGCCAACCTGATTCGCTACGAGGCCTCGGGCGATCTGTTCTGCGTGTGCCTGCAGCACGAGATCGACCACCTGCACGGCAACACCATGCTCGAGCGACTCAAGCCGATGCAGAGGATCAAGGCCGTCAAGGAGTACCAGGACGCCCTGGCCCGCGGCGCTCGACCGGGCGAGACTGAATAGGTTAATTGTCCGTCCCTGGGATGGGCCCACACATATCATCCCGTGCTCAAACATTCTCGCTTTGCTGCGAAACTGCGCGCGGGACGATATGTGTGGGCCCATCCCAGGGACTACGTTGACGCTGCTTGTCTCGCCCGGGTGCCGTCGGGCCAGGGAGGGGCGTCTTCGCTGATAGGTGCTTTATTGGGAGGGCTGCTTTTATGCGGCTCTTTCTTTGTTTTTGGGTATATTTGTTCTTGTTGAATTGTTATTGCGGATGGGCTTGGTAATTGGCTTTCCGCTGTTATTTGTAGCCGTCTCGGCTTTGGTTGAGGGGAGACGTCCTTTATGCGTATTGTGTTTATGGGTACGCCTGATTTTGCTGTGCCTTCGCTGACTTCGCTTGTTGAGGCTGGGAATGAGATTGCGCTTGCCATTACTCGTCCTGATGCTGTTCGTGGGCGTGGTAAGAAGCTTGAGCCGTCTCCTGTTAAGGCCAAGGCGCTCGAGCTTGGCCTGCCGGTTGTTGAGGCTAATCGTATGACGCCTGAGGTAGTTGATACTCTCCAGGCTGCGCGGGCTGATATTTTCTGTGTGGCCGCGTACGGTTGCATTTTGCCTGATGAAGTGCTGCATATGGCGCCGCTTGGTATTGTGAATGTTCATGCGTCCTTGTTGCCTCGTTGGCGTGGGGCTGCTCCCATTCAGCGTGCCATTCTTGCTGGTGATGAGGTTGCTGGCGTTTCCATTATGCGCATTGGGCATGGCGTGGATACTGGTGCTTATTGTGCTCAGGCTTCCACGTCGGTTGCCGGCAAGCATGCCGAGGCACTGACGATGGAGCTTGGCGAGCTGGGCGGTAAGCTGCTGGCCGATACGCTGCCCTCGCTTGCCGATGATACAGCGGTGTGGACCGAGCAGGATGAGTCGCTCGTCACGCATGCTGCCAAGATTTCCAAGCAGGAGATGCGTCTGGATCCGCAGATGGCGGCGCTCGATTGCGTGCGTCACGTGTTGGCTTCGTCCGACACTGCACCCGCTCGCTGCGTGATTGCCGGTAAGTCGGTTCGCGTGCTCGATGCTGCGCTGGCGGATGTGTCGCTTGGCGAGGGCGCTGTTGCCGTTAAGAGCAAGCGTGTCTACCTGGGACTTTCCGATGGTGCGGTCGAGCTGCTTGAGGTTAAGCCCGATGGCAAGCGCGCTATGGCTGCTTCTGCCTGGGCTGCCGGCCTGCAGGGCGCCGATCTGACGTGGGGTGCTTTGTCATGAGCAAGCTTTCCCCCGCGCGTAAGCTCGCGCTCGATGTGCTGATGGAGGCCGACCGTCGCGGTATATACGCACGCGACGTGTTGTCTTCCCGTGCTTCCGCCAAGGCCATTGACCAGCGCGATTCCGCTTTTGCCGCGCGTTTGGCGCTCGGTGTTGCCGCCACGCAGGGAATTTTGGATGAGCTGCTCGATCAGTTTCTCGATAAGCCCAAAAAGGTCGCGCCGCGCGTTCGCATGGCGCTTCGAATCTCGGCCTTCGAGATGCTCTACCTGCATACCCCAGGTCGCGTTGCCGTGAGTCAGGGTGTTGAGCTGGTTCGTAGCGGCGCTAAGTCGGCCGCCGGTCTGGCGAACGCCGTGCTGCATAAGGTCGCGGACAACGTTGAGGACTTTGCCGCCGCCGCGGGTGCCGATGAGTCCGAGCGCCGTTTGGTTCGCCTGTCTCGTCTGATGGGTATGCCGCGCTGGCTGTGTGCTCGCATTATGGCCTCGTTTGATACGCCCGAGGGCGCGCTCAACTTTGCCGGAAATCTGGCGCCCGCGCCGCTCGCTTTGCACGAGAATGCCTTTGCAACTAAGCCTGATCCGTACCTATCGCAGCTTGTGGCGCCGGTATTCCCGGGCTGCCATGCGCCGGTCGATGCGCAGGCCACCGTTGCGTCGGGTGTGTTTGAACGCGCGGCGGCCGTGACCTCGGACCTTAACGCCCAGCTTATCGCTACTGCCGCGACACGTCCCGGTCGCTGCCTGGAGATTGGCGCCGGTCGCGGCACCAAGACCTATGTGATGATGTGCCAGGCCAAGCGTGCCGGCTACGAGCGTCAGCATACCGCGCTCGATTTGCACGATCGCAAGTGCGATCAGAATCTCGCGCGCCTGCACAAGGCGGGTATCTCGGGTGTTCGTACGGTGTCGGGCGATGCCTGCGAGCTCAATGAGGTGCTCACGACCTTTGATGCCATGCTCGGCGAGCCTGCCCTGTTCGACACGGTGTTTATCGATGCGCCGTGCTCTGGCACCGGCACTATGCGCCGTCATCCTGAGATTCCGTGGCGTCTGACCGAGAACGACGTTACGACTGAGCTGCCCCGCCTGCAGCTGACGATGCTCAAGGAAGCAGCCGCGCGCGTGGCTGCCGGCGGCGAGCTTATCTATGCCACCTGCTCGGTCTTCGACGAGGAGAACACGCAGGTCGTGGACGCTTTCCTTGCTTCTCCCGAGGGTGCCGGCTTTACCGTGGCACCCCTCTCCGAAGCCCAGATTCTGCAGTTACCCGAGTTCGAACAAGCCAAGAAGCTCGTCTCCGTACGCCAAAACGACCGTGGACTTTTCCAAAGCGTCCCCGTAAACGCCGACTCCTACGACGGTCACTTCTGCGCTCGTCTGGTCCACAAGTAACTACTAAGTTGCGGTGAAATAGGGATTGAATAGCGGCTTCTGCCCGCCAAACAGTCCTTATTTCACCGCAACTCATAAGGAAGATTTTTCTGGAACTGGGATTAATAAATCGGGTATGAAAGTAAGCGGTTGGGTTTGGTAAGTTTCTGGATGCATGAACCGCTCGCAGATTTAATATTGAGGGGTTAAAATGAACGAACTTAATAGTGACAAGATTGACAATCATGAAGATAGTACTCAGGAAAATGAAGAGGTTGAGAATTCTTCGATTAAAAAGCGGGTAATTATTGGTGCCGGTATTGTTGCTTTGCTCATTGCTGGTTGTGTCGGTGGTTATGCTGGTTACAATTACAAACAAGCATGTAGTGAACATAATCAGCAGGTTGAAGTTTTGTATTCAAAGGCTAGCGATAGTGTTGCTGCCTTTAAGGTTGATCCTGGGCTACTAACTTTTGAGCAACGTCTTGATACCATTAAAAATGCTCAAAATAATAAAGAGATTTTGAATAAAGAAATCTCTAATGACAGTTTTAAGTATGCGGATGGCACTTCCCCTGATTGGACGAAGTTGCTCAATAAATACGATTCCATTATTAAAGGCTGCCGTAAGGCTCAAAATAATGAGTGGAATACTTCTGTAACTGACCATGTTAATTTTGATGTAAATTCTACTGAAGATACTGACTCTCTCCAACAGCATATTAATAGCCTCAATGGTCTTCTTAATGATATTTCTAATAAAGATAATCAGAAGCTTATTTTTGAAGATGCCAAAAAGGATTCTAATCTGTTCATTGATCAAATCAATGAACAGATTAGTCGTTATCAAACTCGTATTGATGATGTAAATAAGGCAAAAGCAGAGGCTGAGGCGAAGACTCAAGAGGAAGTGGCGCAGACTCAGCAGCAGGCTTCTCAGCAAAATAATTATTCCAACAATTCTTATAGCGGTAATAATTATTCTGGTGGAAGCGGCTATTCGGGAGGCTCCTCTAACGGCGGCGGTAAAGTAGTCATTAAAACTCTGGATGTTTATGACGAAAATGGCAATTATGTGGGGTCTACTCATTGGTATAGCGATGGTACCTGTGACGATCCCTATTCTGCTGGTATGGGCGGATTTTAAAATATACTAATTTTTAAAAATAATTATCGACCCATAGCGCAAAGAAGCGGCCCCGCGATCGGAGTTGATCGCGGGGCCGCTTGTCACTAGTGGTTATGCGGGCAGTTGGCGCAACAGCCACTGGTGGCGCTGGTGCTGGAGCCACCACTGCGCTGGTCGGTGTTGTAGAAACCGCTGCCGTCGAACTTAATGCCGCTGGCCGAGAACGTCTTGGATGCCGGGGCACCGCAGCTGGGGCATACGACCTCGGGCGTCTCGGTCATGGGATGCTCAACCTCAAACACGTTGCCGCAGCTCGTGCACTTGTAATCGTAGCGCGCCATAATACTTCCTTTTCAGCACAAAGCGGGCAGATCGCTCTGCCCGCAAAAATTCAAACAGCTGTAACTGTACCCTATATCCGGGGTTTTATCACGCTTCGCCCCAGAATCTATGGGTGCTGCGCAGGAGCTCCGCAGTTTTCTCCTCAGCCGCAGCAATGTCGGCCTCCTGCGCCTGCCAGGTCCAGTTGCCCGTGGCCACGCCCGGCACGTTCATACGTGCATCGTCGCCCAGCCCCAGCACGTCCTGCAGCGGCATCATCACGAGCGGAGCATCGCTTGCCAGGGCATCGCCCATGAGCTCGCTTGCCAATGCAATGCCGCTCGGGTCGTCGCCGCCCGCAAAGGAATGCGTGCACCATCCGGCAAGCGTTGAGGTGTCGTGCGTCGAGGTGTACAGGATCTTGCCAGGCGTGGGATGAATTCCGCAGCGAACGTCGTAGTTGCTAAACTCCAGCACGTCCATGCCGGGGAAACCGCAGGTCGAAGCCATGGCGCGAACGCCAGGCGTCAGATAGCCTAGATCCTCGGCGATAAAGTTGAGCGGACCCAGCTCGTCGTAGGCGGTCTGGAACAGGTCTTTGCCTGGTCCCGCAAGCCAGCGGCCGTCGGCACAGGCCTCGCCGGCGGGGATGCTAAAGTAGCTGTGGAAACCCAGGAAGTGGTCCAGGCGCACACGGTCGTAGAGCGCGAACGCACGACGCAGGCGATCCATCCACCAGCGATAGCCGTTCTTCTTCATGTGATCCCAGCGGAAGGTGGGGTTTCCCCACACCTGGCCCTCGGGCGCAAAGTTGTCGGGCGGCGCGCCCGAAATTTCAATCGCCTTGCCGGTGTCGGATAGCCAGAAGTTTTCGGGCTCGCTCCACGCGTCGGCCGAATCGTCCGAGACATACATCGGGATATCGCCGATGACCTCGATGCCCTTCTTGTGTGCATAGTTCATAAGCTCGCACCAGGCAAGGTCAAAGCGATACTGCATGTACGCCTGCAGCTCGGCCTCGTCGTGGAATCGCTTGTCATCGATCAGGTACTCGTTGTAGCGCGCGACATCCGCCGGCCAATCGTGGCGCGACAGTCCCTCAAAGTGCTTCTTTACCGCCATGTAGACGCAGTACTTCTCGAGCCAGTCGGCGTTGCGATGTTTAAACGCCGTGTACAGCGGGTCGGCATCCTCGCCGCCGCGGGTCTTCCAGGTGACGAAGTCGGCGGCCAGCTCCTCGTGGCTCTCGGGCAGCAGGTCGATATTGCCTGCAAAGGCCGAAGGACCGGCGTAGGGGGAGCGGAAGAAGTCCGTCGGGTTGACGGGAAGGACCTGCCAGTAGCGCATGCCCATGGCGGCCAGGTGGTCGATAAAACGACGCGTGGGCGCACCGATTGTGCCGGGCTTGCCGTCATCGGTCGGCACCGAGGTGATGTGGCATACGACGCCCGCGCCGTGGTCGAGCGGCTCCTGCAGGCGCTTCTCGGCATGGTGATAGATGATCGAAGAGCCCAGCGGGTACAGGTCGAGCGTGACGGTACCGTTGTGGATTTCGCACTCGTGGCCGCTGATCACGTCGCTTGCGCATTCGCCGAGCGCCGGAATCGTCACGCAGTGCGAATTGCGCAGGCTGCGGTTGATGATAACCGTCGCGGCCTCGCCGTCTTTGCCCGTGCGGGTGTAGGCCAAGACGTCGTCGTTGAGCGCAAAGGCCTTGATCTCGCCATCGACCATAAACGGTAACGCGCGGCGAATGGCAGATGCGTTCTTAACGATGGCTAGCGTATCGAAGTCGTGGAGTTGGTCCTTGGTCGGCAGGGTGCGGCGGTTGCCCGGATCGGTGAGGCCCTCCAAGCCGTACTCGTCGCCATAATAGATCGAGGGCACTCCTGGGAAGGTCATCTGCATGAGCGTTGCCAACCAAAAACGGCTCTTGGCCAGGCCCATCGAGTTCTCGTCCAGGCGCCATTTGCTGCGCTCGCTCTCGGGCAGCTGCGACTCGTCGGGGCCACCACCGAGCACCGAGATAATGCGCGGGCGGTCGTGGCTCGAAAGCAGATTGAGCGCGCAGGCCAGTGCCTCGCGCGGGTAGTTCTCGCGCAGGGTCTCGATGTCCTCAGCAGCTTGATAGGCATTCTTGTAGCCCATCAAAAAGCCGATGACCATGTCGCGGAAGGGGTAGTCCATGGCAGAGTCGAGCTCAGAGCCCTGCAGATAGCGGCGCAGGTGGCCATAGCTGATCTTGTTGGAGGCGTCCTCCCAGACTTCGCCGAGCAGCAGCGCATCGGGTTTCTCGGCGAGCACGGCCTTTTTGATCTCGGCCAGGAAGTCATCGGAAAGCTCATCGGCCACGTCCAGACGCCAGCCATGGGCGCCGGCGCGCAGCCATTTTCGGATCACGCCGTCCTTGCCCAGGAGCCGCTCGCGCACCAGTTTGGAGCTCTCATTGATGGCGGGCATGTTGCCCACGCCCCACCAGCAGTCATACGAGCCGTCCTCATGGAAGTAAAACGCATCGCGCCACGGTGAATCCTCGCTCTGCCAGGCGCCCACGCCGGGATAGTTGCCGTAGCGGTTGAAATAGATCGAATCGTCGCCCGTGTGGTTGAAGACGCCGTCCAGGATGATGGAGATGCCCAGCTTCTCGGCTGCCTGGCACAGCTCGGTAAAGTCCTGCTCGGTGCCCAGGATCGGGTCGATCTTGGTGTAGTCGGCCGTGTCGTAGCGGTGGTTGCTCGCGGCCTCAAAGATGGGGTTGAGGTAGATGGCCGTAAAGCCTAGCTCGGCAATGCGGGGCAGGTCATTTTGGATACCCTTGAGCGAGCCGCCGTAAAAATCCCAGGTCTTGATGGAGCCGTCTTCGGCACGCTCGTACTCGGGCGGTTCGTTCCAGTCCTCGACCATGCGGCGCTGGATTCCTTTGCGCGGTTTTTCAACTTCGGCAAGCGTGCGTTCGCGCCAGTTTTCGTCGCGTGCATAGCGGTCGGGGAAGATCTGGTAGACCATACCGCGCTCGTACCAAGTGGGACGGTTCTCTCGGTGCTTGTAGACGGTAATCTGGAAGGACGGAACCTCGGCGTAGTTGTAGGTCACACCCTCGCCACCGGTGCGACCCTGCGGTGCACCCAGGCGTACCTCGGGCTGGCCCTCGATGTTGCAGATAAAGCTGTACCAGATAAGACAGGGCTCAGTGCACTCAAGCCCTACGGTAAATATGCCGTCGCCCTCGTGCGTCATGGGATACAGAGACTCACCGATTTCATCGACCCAGGTGCGCAGGGTGAGCGTTGCCTGGTTGGGGTCGGCATCCTCCAAAATCACCGATAGCGAAACGGAAGTTCCAGTGGTCACAGCGCCAAACGGAGTACGAAACTGCGGCAGACGGCTGTTGTGAATCAATCTCATAATTCGGTCCAGTTCAATAGAATCACGGCCTGCGGGCCATGGGCTTTACGCACTGGATGTAAGTATATCTTTTGTACACAGGCTGTATAAACAACATCCGTTTACCATCGGCGAACGGTTGTCCTAGAAAATCGTTTTACCACCCAAATTATCGCGATATTCAAATGTGCCTATACCGATACTATTTGTAGCCAAACAAAAGTAACCCGGTTTACTACGACGAATTGAATGATCTCAACCAGGGTCATTTTGGTGATATTAAAACCGCAGGTAGAGGCGTTGCCAATTTCGTAGATTACCCGCCGTGGTCGGCCGGAGCCATTTTGTCGTAGTAAACCGGCCCTCTTTTTAATGGAGAAGTTCAACGCAAAAGAGGGCGCCTGGTTGGGACGCCCTCTTTTGCTTTGAGGATTAAGTTTTAATCGTCCGGATTAGTGGCGCTTGCGGGTGGCCGTTGCCTTACGGACGGAGGTCTTCTTGGTCGGAGCCTTTTCCTCGGCCGGAACAGCGGGGGAGATCGGGGCCTCCTTGGCGGGCTCGGCCTTAGCCTCTGCCTTGGGAGCTGCAGCCTTGGTCGTGGTCTTCTTGGCCGTCGTCGTAGAGCGCTTGCGCGTGGTGGTCTTGGCAGCCGGCTTTGCCTCGACAGTTGCCTTGGCCTTGGGCTCGGAGGGCGCCTCCTCGACCTTGTCGGCGGGCTTTGCAGCAGCCTTCGGGGTCGTCTTCGCGGCGGCCTTCGTCGTAGCGGCCTTGGTCGTCGTCGACTTCGTAGCCGTGACCTTCTTGGCAGTCGTGGTCTTGGTCGCAGCCGTCTTCTTGGCAGCGGTCTTGGCCGGAGCCTTTGCCGCGGGCTCGGCCTTTGCCTCGGGAGCGGCCTCGGCCTCGGCGGCCTTCTTGGCAGCGGCGGTCGTACGCTTGCGCGTAGTCGATGCCTTGGCAGTAGTTCCCTTAGCGGCGCTAGTCTTGCTAGCAGCGGCCTTCGTGGTCGTGGCCTTCTTGGCCGTTGTCTTGCGAGTCGTCGTCTTCTTGGCGGCAGGCTTCGCAGCGGGCTTAACTTCGGCCTCGGCCGCCGGCTTCTCCTCGGCCTTGGGCTCCTCAACAGCAGCGGGCTCCTTAACGGTCGCCGCAGGTTCGGCCTCAGCGGCAGCGGGCTCCTTAACGGTCGCCGCAGGTTCGGCCTCAGCGGCAGCGGGCTCATCGACAGCTGCAACTTCAGCCACAGCCGCCGGCCTTTCAATCTCAGGGTGCATAAAGAAGTACAGGTCCAGATACTTATCGGCCGAGCGCGTCCAGCTAAAGTCCTGGCTCATGGCCTGCGTGACCAGCTTGTTCCATGCCTCACGGTTATCCCAGAACAGGCGCGCCGCGCGGAAGACCGCGTCGCCCATCTCGTCGCCATTAAAGTTGCTAAACGAGAAGCCCGTGCCCTCGCCGGTGAACTCGTTATACGGGATCACGGTGTCCTTCAAGCCACCGGTCTCGCGCACGATGGGTAGGGTGCCGTAGCGCATGGCGATGATCTGCGACAGACCGCAAGGCTCAAACTTCGAAGGCATCAGGAACATATCGGCGGCGGCGTACATGCGCTGCGACAGCGCCGGGTCAAATTCGATGCGTGCGGCCATGGTGCCGGGGTACTTGTCCTGGAAGTAGCGCAGGCCGTCCTCGTAGTCGCGGTCGCCGGTGCCCAGCACCGCCACCTGCACGCCGCCGGACAGGATGCGGTCGAGCGCGTACATGACCAGGTCCATGCCCTTCTGGCGCGTCAGGCGCGTGACCATCACCATAAGCGGGCGGTCGTCGCGAACCTCGAGGCCCAGCTCCTCCTGCAGCTTGGCCTTGCACACGGCCTTGCCGGAACGGTCGTCAACCGTGTAGTTGGCGGCAATGCGCTTGTCGGTTGCCGGGTCAAAGGCCGCCACGTCAATGCCGTTGAGGATGCCCTGCAGCGCATAGGAGCGCTCGCGCAGCACGCCGTCCAGGCCCTCGCCAAACTCGGGCGTCTGGATCTCGCCCGCATAGGTGGGGCTCACCGTGGTGATGGCATCGGCATAGTGCAGCGCGCCCAGCATGTAGTTGATACTGCAGGCGTCGCAACGCAACTGCGTAGCTGCCGCCGGAATATGCGCCACACCTAGGATGTCCTCCATCACGGTGTCGCTAAACTGGCCCTGGAACGCTACGTTGTGGATCGAGAACACGGTCTTGACGCGGTCGTACAGCGGCAGGCCCTGGTAGAACTCGCGCAAGAACACGGGCGCCAGCGCCGTCTGCCAGTCGTTGCAGTGCAGGATGTCGCACTCAAAACCGGCCGGCAGGTGCTGCAGGCTTTCGGTGATGGCCTTGGAGAAGAACGCAAAGCGTTCGCCGTCGTCAAAGAAGCCGTACGGATAGTCGCGCGCAAAGTAGCGCTCGTTGTCCACGAACATATAGGTGACGCCGTCGCGCTCGAGCTTCTCCAGCCCGCAGTACTCATTGCGCCAGCCCAGGCTCACGTAAAAGTCGGCAAAGTGCTCCATTTGCGCCTTGTATTCGTCCTTGATGGTGGCGTACTTGGGCACCATCACGATGACCTCGGCGCCGGCGCGCACGAGTGCCGCAGGCAGCGAGCCCGCTACGTCGCCCAGGCCACCGGTCTTAACAAACGGTGCGCACTCGGCCGAGGCAAACACGATCTGCATCTTTTTGCTGGAATCTGCCATATTGTCTCCCATATTCCAATTCGAGAATAGCCGCCTGGCGCTAACCGGGCGGCTATTCTACATGTTACGAGCGATGTTGCGGTGTCAACGTTAACGTACGATGGTGGTGTCGGAAGTTAACGGAGCCTTTCCCAGCACCAGGATGTTCTCGGGCGTGCCGCGAAGCTCGGTGTTGGTGGGAACCACGTTGTTCTTGTCCAGGATGGCGTTCTCAACGCGGGCGCCGCTCTTGATGATGCAGCTCTGGTTGATGATCGAGTTGGTCACCGAAGCGCCTTCCTCGACCACGACGCCGCGCGACAGGATCGAGTTGCGCACGGTGCCTTTGATGATGCAGCCGGCCGAGATGATCGAGTTGCACGCGTGGCTGCCGGTCGCATAGCGCGAAGGCGGCACGTCGTGAGCCTTGGTCAGGATCGGGCGCTCGGGGTCAAAGAGCTGATCGGCCACGGTCTGGTCGAGCAGGTCCATGCTGCGGCGGTACAGCGACTTCTCGCTAAACACGCCCACGACCTCGCCCTTGTACTCGTAGCTGCACACGTCGATGTTGCCAAAGTCGCCCTGGAGTGCCTCGAGCAGGTCCAGATAGTCGGCGGCCTGGTAGTGGTCGATAATCTCGAGCAGCGTCTCGCGGTTGACGATGCAGCAGTCCATAGAGGCGTTGTCGCCGTACACGACGCCGGCGCTCACGCCCGTCAGGCGGCCGTTCTCGTTAATCTCGAGTTTGGTCTCGTCATCGACGTTGCGCGTGGCCTTGCAGTACACCACGGTCATCTGAGCGCCGGAGTTCTCGTGCGCGTCGATGATGGTGTTGAGGTCCATGTTAAAGATGATGTTGGTGCCCATCATCACAACATAGGGCTTGTCCGAGCGCTGGAACAGCGTCTTGTTGGAGATGATGTCGCGCAGCAGGAAGCGCATGCCGCCCTTGGTGGTGCCATACGCGTTGCCGGGCACCATGAACAGGCCGCCCTTCTTGCGGTCCAGGCCCCAGTCCTTACCCGAGCCCACGTGGTCGATCAGCGAGCGGTAGTTTCCCGGCATGACGACGCCGACGGTCTTGATGCCGGCATTCATCATGTTGGACAGCGGGAAGTCGATCAGGCGGTAGCGGCCCAAAAAGGGAACGGACGCGATGGGACGGTCCTTGAGCAGCACGCTGCCGTAAGTCGAAGAGTAGTTAGCGGTGATATAACCGATGGCCTTGCGATTGATCATCGGATCATTCCCCCTTCCCGATAACGACGTCATTTCCAACGACGGCCGTATCCTTGGTGGTATCGACAGAGCCGAGCTTCACGCCCTCTTCGACCGTGGAGTTCTCGCCCAAAATAGCGCGGCAGATGTGCGCACCGCTCTTGACGTGCGCGCCCGGCAGCAGCACGGAGTCCTCGACCACGGCGCGCTCCTCGATGATGACATCGGTCGAAAGGATCGAGTGGCGAGCGGTGCCGTAGATCTTGCAGCCGTTGGAGACCAGGCAATCGTCCAGGCGGCCGTCCGGGCCAATGTAGTGCGGCGGACGCGTGGTGATGTTGGACATGATGGGGAAGTGCTTGTCGAACAGATCGAACTCGGGGTTGTTGCCCAGCAGGTCCATCGAGGTCTCGTGGAAGCTGGCGATGGTGCCGACGTCCTTCCAAAAGCCGTGGAACTCGTAGCTGTACAGGCGCTTGCCCTCGCCGAGCAGCTTGGGGATGATGTCCTTGCCAAAGTCGTGGCTCGAGCGCTGGTCCAGAGCGTCCTCTTCGAGCGCCTCGATCAGCACGTCGGCCGAGAAGATGTAGATGCCCATGGACGCGAGGTTCGAATCGGGCTTATCGGGCTTCTCGGTGAACTTGGTGATGCGGCCGTCCTCGGGGTCGGTGGTCAGGATGCCAAAGCGGCTGGCCTCCTCCCACGGCACGGGCATAACGCTCACCGTGAGGTCGGCGTTATTCTCAATGTGCGTCTTGAGCATCTTGCGGTAGTCCATGCGATACAGGTGATCGCCCGAAAGAATCAGGACGTACTTGGGGTCGTTGGCCTTGATGTAGTCGAGGTTCTGCGTAATGGCGTCGGCCGTGCCCGCATACCAGGCGCCGCCGGTCTGCGTCTCGTACGGCGGCAGGATCGACACACCGCCGTCGCGGCTGTCCAGATCCCATGCCTCGCCGGAGCCCACGTAGGCATGCAGCAGGTAGGGGCGATACTGCGTCAGAACGCCCACCGTGTCGATGCCCGAGTTGGAGCAGTTGGAGAGCGAAAAGTCGATAATGCGGAACTTGCCACCAAAGCTAACCGCCGGCTTAGCGATCTTTTGGGTGAGTGCCCCCAATCGGCTGCCCTGTCCTCCTGCGAGGAGCATCGCGATGCATTCTTTCTTACTCATCGATTTCTCCTTCTGTCATCGATGTTCCTAAACCCATTAGCGACGGGCGCGGCGCAACGTCACGCCCGTCGAGTAATGCCGTGCTGGCATAGGGGAGCTCGCGCGCCTTTAAGCGTGCCAGATCTCGTCGCGGTACTCGCGAATGGTGCGGTCGCTCGAGAACCAGCCGCTCGAGGCGGTGTTGAGCAGCGCCTTGCGGTTCCAGGTCTCCTGGTCGCCATAGCTGCCGGTGAGCTTCTCCCACGCATCCACGTAGCTGCGGAAGTCTGCCATGACCAGGTCGGGGTCGTTGTTGTTCATGAGCTCGTTGTAGATGCTCTCAAAGTTGCCCGAAAGGCCGGCAAACGTGTTGTCCTTGAGCTCGTCCATCACGCGGCCCAGGCGCTCGCGATCGTTGTTGAGCGTATCCCAAGCAAAGTAGTTGTTCGACGCCCAGAGCTGCTCGACCTCGGGGGCGGTTAGGCCAAAGATGGCCTCGTTCTCGCGACCGGCCAGGTCGGCGATCTCGATGTTGGCGCCGTCGAGGGTACCCAGCGTAATGGCGCCGTTCATCATGAGCTTCATGTTGGACGTGCCCGAAGCCTCCTTGCCGGCCGTGGAAATCTGTTCCGAGATCTCGGCGGCGGGGTAGATGAGCTGGGCGTTGCTCACGCGGAAGTTGGGGATAAAGCAGACCTTCATGACCTCGTTGACGCGCGGGTCGTTGTTGATGACGTCGGCCACGGAGTTAATGAGGCGGATAGTCTCCTTGGCAAAGGTGTAGCTCGAGGCAGCCTTGCCGCTAAAGATGAAGGTCGTCGGCGTCACGTGGAAGTTGGGATTCGCGATGCGACGGTTGTAGATGTCCATCACCTTCATGATGTTCATGAGCTGGCGCTTGTAGGCATGGAAGCGCTTAACCTGAACATCGAAGACGGTGTTGGGGTCGATGACCAGACCGGTCTCGGCCTTGACGTAGGCGGCCAGGCGCTCCTTGTTGGCGCGCTTGGAGGCACCCACGGCCTTCAGGAACTCGGTGTCGTTCTGGAACTCCTTGAGCTTCTCCAGCTCAAAGGCGTCCTTGAGCCAGCCGTCGCCAATTGCCTCGGTCACGAGTTTGGCGTAGGTGGGGTTGGCCTCGGCAAAGAAGCGACGGTGCGAGATGCCGTTGGTTTTGTTGTTGAACTTCTCGGGCGTCAGGGCATAGAAATCCTTGAGCACGATGTTCTTGATGATGTCGGAGTGGATCTTGGCCACGCCGTTGACGCTGTGGCTGCAGATCACGGACAGGTTGGCCATGCGAATCTCGCCGTCCCACAGGATGGCGGTCTGGCGCAGACGCTCCTGCCAGCCTTCCTGCGTGGTGTCGAACGACTCGTGCCAACGACGGCTGATCTCGTCGATGATCTGATACACGCGGGGGAGGAGCTTGGAGAACGTGCCGATGGGCCACTTCTCCAGAGCCTCGGGCAGGATAGTGTGGTTGGTGTAGCTCACGACCTGCGTCACGATGTTCCAGGCGTCATCCCACTCGAGCTTCTTCTCGTCGATGAGGATACGCATGAGCTCGGGGCCGCACATGGCGGGGTGGGTGTCGTTGGTATGGATGGCAACAAACTGCGGCAGCAGCTCCCAGTTCTCTCCATGCTCCTTCTCAAAGGTGTCGAGCAGGCTGTAGATGCCGGCCGAGACAAACAGGTACTCCTGCTTCAGGCGCAGCAGACGGCCGTGCTCGCCGGCGTCGTTGGGGTAGAGGATGGCGCTGATGGCCTCGGCCTCGGCACGCTCGGCGTCGGCCAGGGCGTAGTCGCCGCGGTTGAAGGCCTCCAGGTCAAAGTGCTCCTCGACCGGCTCGGCGGCCCATACGCGCAGCTTGTTGACGGTCTCGCCGGCATAGCCCACCACGGGGATGTCATAAGGAACGGCCAGGATATCCTGCGTGTCCACCGTGCGGTAGAACGTGCGGCCGTTCTCCTCAAAGCCCTCAACATGGCCACCAAACTTAATGGTCACGGCCTTGTCCTGACGACGGACCTCCCAGGGATAGCCGTGGGTGAGCCACTCGTCGGTGGCCTCGACCTGGCTGCCGTTGACGATCTCCTGCTTAAACAGGCCGTAGCGGTAGCGCATGCCGTTGCCGTAGCCGGCAATGCCCTCGGCTGCCATGGAATCCAGGAAGCATGCGGCCAGACGGCCCAGGCCACCGTTGCCCAGGGCCGGATCGGGCTCCTGGTTCTCGATGACGGACAGGTCAAAGCCCATGTCGTCGAGCGCCTCGGCGACCATGTCGCGCACGCCAAAGTTGAGCAGGTAGTTGTCAAGCAGGCGGCCGATCAAAAACTCGATCGAGAAGTAGTACACGCGCTTCTTGCCCTCGGCGGTGACGCGGGCGTCGCTCTTGGTGGCAACGGTGCGTGCCTTCTCGGCCACGAGCTTGGCCAGGGCGTTAAAGCGGTCCAGGTCGCTGGCGGCCTCGACGCTCTTGCCGCTGATGCTCATGACGGCATCGCGATAGAGCTCGGTAAACTCCTGCTTGTTGTCGAAGATCTTATTCATACGTTCCTTTCCCCCGGGGATGTTTCTCCCGGAACGGTTATGACTTGTATCCTACGCCTCGGCGAGGCGGGTAATTACAGCTGTAACGGCTTTGTTACGCATCCTTGGCGGACGACTTAACAGAAGCAGCCTTGGCCTTGGTGGCGGCCTTTTTGGCAGCCGGCTTCTTGGTCGCGGTAGCCTTAGCAGCGGGCTTTGCGGCGGTCTTGGCCTTGGCTTTGGCTTTGGTCGTCGTAGCCTTCGTCTTAGCCGGAGCCTTCTTAGCAGCCGCAGGCTTGGGCTTCACCGAAGACGCACGTTTGCGCATCGTCTTCTTGGGCTCCTCAACCACGGGCGGCTTATAGCTGCTGGGACCGCGGCGCTTAAGCACCACGCCTGCCAGGCCGGGCACCTTGATCTCAATAGAGTCCATCTGCCCGTTCCAGGGATAGGGCTCGCTCGAGCAGGTGTAGGGCTCCTCACCGGCGTATCCGCTGCCGCCAAACTCGGGACGGTCAGAATCGAAGATGACCTCCCAGTCGCCCTCGCGCGGCACGCCCACGCGGAAGCTCTCGTAGCTCGCCGGGTCAAAGTTGATCAGGATCACCAGGTCGTCGTCGATGTCCTCGCCCTGGCGCACAAAGCTCACGATGGACTGCTTGGAGTTGTCCGCATCGATCCAGGTAAATCCGTCGTCGGTATAGCCGCGCTCGTACAGAGCGGGCTCGGCGGTGTACAGGTGGTTGAGCGCCTTGATAAACGCCTGATGATGCTTGTGGGTCTCGTACTCCTCGGTCAGGAACCACTGGATGGACTCGTAATAGCGCCACTCAATAAACTGGCCGATCTCGTTGCCCATAAAGTTGAGCTTGGCGCCGGGGTGCGTCATCTGGTAGAAGGCCAGCGTGCGCAGGCCGGCAAACTGGCGCCACCAGTCGCCCGGCATGCGGCCGATGAGCGAGCACTTGCCGTGCACGACCTCGTCGTGGCTGAGTGGACAAATAAAGTTCTCGGTAAAGGCATACATAATGGAGAACGTGAGCAGCCCGTGGTTGCCGGGGCGCCACGGAAAATCGGTCTGCATGTAGTGCAGGGTGTCATTCATCCAGCCCATGTCCCACTTGTAGTGGAAGCCCAAGCCGCCATCCTGCGGCGGATAGGTCACGAGCGGCCACGCAGTGGACTCCTCGGCCATCATCATCACGTCGGGGTAGTGCGCCTCCACGGCGCAGTTGACCTGGCGAATAAACGCGCTGGCGTCCAGATCCTCCTCGGTACCGTACTTGTTGAACTTCTTTTGGCCGGGATCATCAATGCCAAAGTTGAGGTACAGCATGCTGGATACGCCGTCCATGCGAATACCGTCCACGTGGAAGTTCTCGAGCCAGTACAGCACGTTTGAGACCAGGAAGGAGCGGACCTCGCCGCGAGCGAAGTCAAACTTGTGCGTGCCCCAGTTGGGGTGAATCTCGTGCTCAAACAGCATGTGGCCGTTAAAGGTAGCAAGGCCGTGGGAGTCGGCGCAAAAACCGCCGGGCACCCAGTCCATGATCACGCCAATGCCTGCCTCGTGGCATGCATCGATAAAGTGCATGAGCTGCTGCGGGGTGCCGTAGCGTGACGTGGCGGCGTAGTAGCCGGTCGTCTGGTAGCCCCAGGAGCCATCGAAGGGATGCTCCATAAGCGGCATGACCTCGATATGCGTGTAGCCCATGTCGCGGACGTAGTCCACGAGCTCCACCGACAGGTCGTCATAGGTGTAAAACTCACCGCGCTGCGCGGGGAAGGGATCCATGGGGCCGGGGTAATTGCCGTACTCGTCGGGTTCGCCCTGCGGCGCGTCGCCGTGGCGCTTCCACGATCCAATATGCACCTCGTAGATGTTAAGGGGCTGCGACATGTGATTGTGGCCGGCGCGGCGCTTGAGCCACGCGGCGTCGTTCCACTGGTAGCCATCGAGGGTCCACAGCGCGCTCGCCGTCCCCGGAGGGCACTCGGCCTTAAAGGCGTACGGATCGGCCTTGTAGAGCTTTTCGCCCTCGTTGGTCTCGATGAGATATTTATAGAGCTGACCCTGCTCGGCGCCAGGAATAAAGCCTTCCCAAATAGAGCTCGTATGCACGGGCACCAGCGGGTTGGCCTGCTCATCC
Source organism: uncultured Collinsella sp. (assembly GCA_900541695.1). GTDB lineage: Bacteria > Actinomycetota > Coriobacteriia > Coriobacteriales > Coriobacteriaceae > Collinsella. Next base: position 120,949 of record UQKL01000002.1, read on the forward strand.
CAGTCGTTAAATTCACCAATGACATGAACGCTCTTTACGTCGGGAGCCCAAACGCAAAAACGCCAGCCGCGCGTACGGTTCTGCGTGTCGGGGTGCGCGCCCATCTTTTCCCAGCTGCGCTCCCACGTACCGATGCCAAACAGATAGACATCGTCTTTGGTGAGCTCCGGCGCGTGCGGGGCGGCTTTACGGGTAGCAGGCTTTTTGGTTGCTGGCTTTAGCTTTGTATCGCTCACGTTTGATCCCATCATGACGCGGCAGCGTGTTGCCTTGGTGACTAGATGCGAAAGGTCCAAGGCTGCACGAATCGAAGGGACGGCGATAGTTCTATGATTCGTTCCACCTCGCGTGCTCGGTGGAACTTTCGGCAAAAACTACGATAACACCTGTACGTTAGTTTTATGAACGAAAGTGGATTTGCGATGGCGTTTAATCGGTAAGCGCCATGTTTATACCACTGGCAGAATTGCGATGGTAAAACTCTTGACAGCTTTACCAATTAGGGTTTCTAGATTGTTAGGTTTACGTTTGGTAAAACGTTTTTAGCAGGTTGTTTACCATTTGACATCGAAAGGCTCGTTTATGGACCGCATCGCTGCCCCAAGTGTTGCTTTTATTTTCGATTGCGACGGCACGCTGGTTAATAGCACCCCCGTTTGGGCCTATGCCCAGCCCGAGTTATTGCACCGCCACGGGGTTGACGTGACGGTCGACGATTTTGCCCAGTTTGAGCATTTGTCGCTGGAGGACGAGTGCCAGGCCTACCACGACACGTGGGGCATTGGCGCGAATGGTGAGGAGCTGTATCGTGAGCTTGGCGAGATTTTGATCGATGGGTACTCCAAGGTGCCGCCGCGTGAGGGGCTCCTGGCATTTTTGAAGCAGGCGCAGGAGGCCGGTGTTGCCATGTGCGTTGCCACGTCCACGCCGGCCGAGCTGGTTACGTCTGCGCTTGCGGGCGCCGGGCTAAATACCTACATGGAGTTTATGACCACCACGGGCGAGGCCGGGCGCTCTAAGCAGTTCCCCGATGTGTACGAGCTGGCGCTGCACCGTCTGGAGGAGCGCCATGGGCACAAGTTTGAGCGCGCGTGGGTGTTTGAGGACGCCGTCTTTGGCCTAAAGAGCTCTGGCACCGCCGGCTTTAAGCGCGTGGGTATTTATGACCCGCACGGCCGTATGGAGCGTGATGAGGTTCGCGACAACTGCGAGATCTTTATCGATAGTTATGAGGACCTGGACCTGGCCCGCGTGCTTTCGTTTGAGGGATAGGCGAGAGCTGTGGCTTGCAAGGTATTAGTGGTGTGTGGCTCGCCCGTGGTGGCGAGCGCGGATCTGCTACGTCAGCTGGCGGGGGAGTGCGGCCACGTTGTCGCCGTGGACCGCGGGCTCGACGCGCTTTTGGGCGCCGGCCTGGGCTGCGATGTGTATGTGGGGGATGCCGACACGGTGAGCGACGCGGGTCGCGCGCTGGTCGATGCCGCTACCGACTTTGAAGTTGAACGCCATGACCCGTACAAGGACTATACCGATCTGGCGCTGGCGCTCGATTCCGTCCGTCGTCGCTGGCCGGGTGCCGAGGTGGTTGCGACCTGCGCCACCGGCGGCCGTCCTGACATGGCCCTTTCCGTACTGGGGCTGCTCGCGGGCTACGAGGACGCCCCCGTCTGGATTGCCGAGGACAAGGTAGTCGCCCGCATCCTTCACGCAGGCAAATCGTGGACCATCGAGGGCGCCGAAGGCAAAACCTTCTCCATCATCGCCATAGCCCCCAACACCAAGGTGAGCGAACACGGCCTAGAGTGGGAACTAGACCACGCCCCGCTAGGTTTGTTAGCCGACACGGGCATCTCTAATGTCGTCAGGAAAACGGCCAAAATCCAAGTCCACCAAGGCATCGCGATCGCCTACCTCTACAAGTAAGGCATCGCCGCGTGAGGGTTTTATCGGGACGGGGCAGAAATAATCGCCTAGCAAGTGTTTAACCGTCCCATCAGGGTTTTATCGGGACGGTGGATAGAAATAATCGCTCGAAGAGTGATTATTTCTGCCCCGTCCCAGGAAAACCCGTAAGGCAGGGCAACAACCCAAAAAAAGTCCTTGCATCCCCGCAAACATTCCCCTATAGTACTACCTCGTCACGGGGGCGTAGCTCAGCTGGGAGAGCGCTTGACTGGCAGTCAAGAGGTCAGGGGTTCGATTCCCCTCGTCTCCACCACCGTGAATGCAGAGCCTCTGGGAATCCGGAGGCTTTTTTCATATGAAGCCACCGCGCAAACCAAAGTGACGCCACACCAGCACCCACACCCAAAAAAGTTGCGCAATTTATTTCCCACTTCTGTACATAGTTTGTTAACCCAGCATAATTCCTTTTTGCATTTCCCGCCGTCAGCGTTGTAGCTCGGGCGGTGCGTGCCAACAACTACACCCGCATAAACCTGCGTCAATGTGAACAAGTTTGCAAAATAACTCCCTTAAGCACTGCAAATGAACGATATGTTGCCGCGCGCGGTCTAAATCGGTTTCGAGCCGCCTTGTGCTAGGATATCTATCGTTACATGGGTTCAACTGCGCTCACGGCTTAACCGGTCGCGAAGCACAGGGCAGATCAGCATCCGGTCGTAACGGCGGTGCCAGAAAAACCACGAGCTCCAATAGCTTCGTCATGCGTATCTCGTCGAATGACTTTGTTTTTGTCTATGTGCAAGCTGTTCATTCGATTCGACATTTCATGACAAATCGCAGCAGTCCTACAGCTGCCTGCGTGCGCTCCAGTTTTGTTCCCGCTTGACTGGATCGCACGCAGCCAGCTGGAGCCGCGGTCATTTTTGCGATACACGTCCGCGTCTCTAGCCACTGCGCCTATACATACCGTTCACGGTGGGGCAGAGCCACGTGCTTGTCTGACTGGGCTCAGGGTTTGAATATGGAGCGCCTTCGCGCACAAGCGCCCTGGCGAAGCCATACCCAAACCCCGTGAGCCACACGTAAGACAGCAAGGGGGTGGTGCTCGTGTGGTATGTGATCCAAGTCATTAACGGTCGCGAAGACGTAATGCGCGAGCGCATCGAGCGCATGGTGCCGGCTGGTGCCATGCAGGAGCTCTTCTATCCCCAATTTCAAACCGAGATCAAAGTACACGGCGAATGGGTCAATACGACCAAGCCGCTCTTTCCCGGTTATCTTATCTGCGATACGGCAGATCCCCGTACCGTGCAACAGTATCTGCTGCGTATGGACGACTTTGCCAGGGTGTTATCCCAGGACGGTCAGTTTGTTCCGCTGGCAAAAGAAGAGGTCCAGCTTATTGGCGGCTTTACGCATAGGGGAGACCGCGTAGTGCCCATGAGCGAGGCCCTAAAAGACGGTGACCAGGTCGTTGTGACGGCAGGTCCGTTGTTGGGCCACGAAGGCCTTATCAAAACCATTAACAGACGCAAGAGCACTGCTTATTTGGAGCTCGACCTGTGCGGCCGACGCGTAACCACTCGCGTTGGCCTTGCCGTGCTTTCAAAAGAGCAGCGCGTCATGCGCAATCACAGAAGAGCGATCGCCTAGCTGCAAGCTCGCAAGCGGACGACCGAAGGCAAAAAGTATTGGGGGAGGGGCTCTTGGAGACTACGATGATGACCATGGCACAGGGCGCGCGGGAGACGCGCACGGCCGCCACGGCGAATTCCGTCACTGCCGCAGCCGGTGCTGCGGGGGATTACCTTACAAACGAAGAAGCGTACAAGATGCTGCGCGGTGCCAACTCCGGCGTGAAGCCCGAGCTTGGGCACAGGCTCTACCGCGTTGTTAAGCGTACGGTGGACATTGTCGTCGCCGGCGGAGCCCTGGTGTTGCTCTTTATTCCCGGGGTAATTCTGAGCGTGGTCATTTGCATAAAGAGCCCGGGCGCCAGCCCCCTATATTCACAGTGGCGCGTGGGCCGCGTGCGCAAAGACGGCACGTTCTACCTGTTTAAGATCTACAAGTTCCGCAGCATGGTTCCCAACGCAGACCAAATGCTCAAGGACTTGCAGGCCCAAAACGAGGCCACTGGCCCCATGTTTAAAATGAAGCACGACCCGCGCATTATTCCCGGTGTGGGTAACTTCATTCGCAAGCACAGCATCGACGAGCTGCCCCAGCTCATCAACGTGTTCTTGGGCCAAATGAACCTCATTGGCCCGCGCCCCGGCCTGCCGCGCGAGGTTGCCCTGTACAGCGAGCACGACATGAAGCGCCTGGCGGTAAAACCCGGCTGCAGCGGTCCTTGGCAGGTAATGGGCCGCAGCTACCTGGGCTTCAACGAAATGGTTGAGCTGGATCTTCACTATATAGAGAATCGCAGCCTGCGCCAGGATCTGCGGTTGATATTCGGCACGCTGAAGACGATGTTCTCTGGGGAAGGTGCCGTGTAGCATGCGCATCGCCATGATAGGCCAAAAGAGAACGGGTTCGCGCGAGGGCGGCGTAGAAGTGGTGGTAGGCGAGCTTGCTCGCCGTATGGCAGACCTTGGTCACCAAGTAACCTGCTACGACCGTATGGGCGAAGGAGCTCCTTCCGAGCCCTACGAGAAGGATGGCTACCGCATCGTTCCCGTAAAGGCTCTGGACATCAAGGGGCTCTCTGCGCTCACGAGCAGCTTTGCCGCAACAAGGGCCGCCATCAAAGACGGGGCAGACGTAATTCACTATCACGCAGAGGGGCCGTGCGTCCCCCTTCGTTTTGCGCGTTCCACGGACATCAGGACCGTGGCAACGATCCACGGCCTGGACTGGCAGCGTGCAAAATGGGGCGGCTTGGCTTCCAAGTACATCAAGTTCGGCGAGGCGACGGCGGCCAAGTGCGCGGATGCGCTCATCGTGCTTTCCCGGGGCAATCAGGAGTACTTCAAGGAGGCTTACGGCCGCGAGGCTACGCTCATTCCCAACGGCATCACTCCCGAGGCGGATCTTCCCGCGAAGGAGATCTCCGAGCGCTGGGGGCTCACCCAGGGCTCCTATGTCCTCTACCTCGGTCGCATTGTGCCCGAGAAGCGACCGGAACTGTTGTTGGAGGCGTACAAGCAGGTAAAGACGGATAAGCGCCTGGTTATCGCGGGCGACTCCTCCGATACGGACGACTACGCCGTGGCGCTCAAAGAGGCTGCCGCGTCCGACCCCCGCGCGCTCTTTACCGGCCACGTTGAGGGCAACCTGCTCTCCGAGCTGTACTCCAACGCGTATTGCTACGCGCTCCCCTCCGACGTTGAGGGCCTGCCCATGAGCTTGCTGGAGGCCATGTCTCACGGTGCGGCATGCGTTACCTCGGATATTCCCGAGTGCGCGGATGTTCTGCAGGGTTGCGGGCTCACGTTCCCACACGGAGACGCGGGGGCGCTGCGCGACGTGCTTGAAGGCCTGATAGCGGATTCTGCCCAAGCGGAGAGGCTGGGCGCCATGGCACGTGACCGCGCGATTAATGGCTATGACTGGAACAGCGTCGTCCAAAGGACGCTTGCTTTGTATGAGGGTGTTGCGTAATGAAGATCCTTCTTGTAAATAAGTTTCATTGGCGCAAGGGTGGAAGCGAGACGTACTACTTTGCTCTTGCCGATGGTCTTCGCGCTCTTGGGCATGAAGTTGCCTTCTTCAGCATGGAGGATGAGCGTAATGAGCCGACTGAGTGGTCGCGTTACTTTGTAACGAATCGCGACTATAACGGACCGAGCTCTATTGTCGATAAGGCGAAGGCCGCGCAGGCACTTGTGTATTCCAAAGAGGCGCGCGAGAAGTTCGATGCGCTGTGCCGTGAATTCCAGCCCGATGTAATCCATCTCAATCTCACTCATAGGCAGATTACGTTTTCCATCTTGGACGCTCCTTGGCTAAAGCAGCATCCAACGCCGGTTGTGTATACCTCGCACGACTTGATTCTTGCTTGCCCGAGCTATCTTATGCTTGATTCCGAGGGCAACGTTTGCGATTCGTGTCTCGGGGGTCATTTTGGCAATTGCCTTAAGAAGAAGTGCGTAAAGGGTTCGATCGCAAAAAGCGCGTTAGCGGTGGCTGAGGCGGAGTGGCTTAAACGGCACAAAACCTATTCACGTCTCGATCGCATCATCTGCCCGAGTGAGTTCATGCGGAACAAGTTTATTGAAGCGGGGCTTCCCGAGCGTCAGCTTGTCCTCATGCGGAATTTCCTGAATCCCGATTCGATGTCACGGGAAGTTGCCAACCAAAATAATGAAGATCCCTACATGCTGTATCTGGGACGCCTTTCTCGCGAGAAAGGCGTGTTAACGCTCGTGCATGCTTTTGAGAAGGCGGCACCGGTGATCACTGATTGGCGTCTTGTTATTGCAGGCGATGGCCCTGAATGTGATGCTGTGAAGGTCAAAGTTTCCGCAATGCCAAACGAAATAAGCTCGAGGATTGAGCTGGTTGGATATAAAACCGGTGACGCCCTGCGCGGACTTGTGAATCGAGCCACTCTGGCGGCTGCGCCGTCAGAGTGCCTCGAGAACGCGCCATATGCGGTTCTCGAGGCACTCGCCGCGGGCAAGCCCGTTATCGGTACGAACATGGGCGGAATACCCGAGCTGGTACGTGAGGGTGAAACGGGCTTCCTGGCTGAAGCCCACGATGAGGCAGGACTCGCAGATGCAATCCGTAGGGGTGCGGCGGTGGCCGTCGATCCTGCGGCTTACGCCGCGATGAGCGCGCATTGCCGTTCATTCGTGGCAGAGAACTGTAATCAAGAGAAGTACATCCGGAATCTCGTCTCCCTGTATCAAGAACTAATTGACCGGAAGGTGGTGGCCTAACCCATGGCCGAGAAGAAACTCAACGGAACCGTAATCGTAACGTACCGCTGCAACGCGCGCTGCACCATGTGCAACCGCTACAAGGCTCCCAGCCGTCCGGAGGAGGAGCTCTCCCTCGACGTGATCAAGAAGCTCCCGCGCATGTACTTCACCAACATCACCGGTGGCGAGCCCTTCATCAGGACCGACCTTGCGGATATCGTGCGCGAGCTGTACAAGAAGTCCGACCGCATCGTCATCTCCACCAACGGCTTCTTCACCGACCGCATCATCGCCCTTGCCGAGGAATTCCCCCAGGTGGGAATCCGCATCTCCATCGAGGGCCTGCAGCAGACCAACGATGAGATCCGCGGTCTCCAGAACGGCTTCAACCGCGGCTATGAGACGCTCAAGAAGCTCGTGGAAATGAAGCACCCGGACGTGGGCTTTGGCATGACTGTGCAGGATCGCAACGCTGCGGACTTGGTGCCGCTGTACAAGCTTTCCGACGAGCTCGGCATGGAGTTCGCCACCGCCAGCCTGCACAACAGCTTCTACTTTGTCGAGGCGAAGAACATCATTAAGGACCGTCCCATGGTGGCCCAGAACTTCGAGGACCTGGTAAACGAGCTCCTCAAGTCCAACGAGCCCAAGAAGTGGTTCCGCGCGTACTTCAACATGGGCCTCATCAACTACATCTATGGGCAGAAGCGCCTGCTCCCGTGCGATATGGCGTTCGACACGTTCTTCATCGACCCCTACGGCGACGTCATGCCCTGCAACGGCACCAAGGAGAAGCTCGTTATGGGCAACCTTAACGACGAGTCTTGGGATGAGCTGTGGGAGAGCGCCCAGGCCGAGAAAGTGCGCGGCTGCGTGCGCCACTGCGACCGCAACTGCTGGATGATCGGCTCCGTGTCTCCGGCCATGCACAAGTACATCTGGAAACCCGCGTCGTGGGTGCTGGCGCACAAGCTCAAGCCCGGCAAGAAGTTCGACATGCACGAGCTCCCCATCGTGCGCGACTACGAGTCGGGCAAGGTGACGAAGGAGGAGCTGGACGCTCTTTCCACCTGCGACATGCACGCCGCGATCAACGACGGCCTTTCCGACGCAAGCCGAGCCGACGCGCACGTGTACGAGACTGAGGAGGCACTGTAGTGCAGCCGGGTGGAAAAATCGAATGCAAAAATTCAGAAATAGCGGTTGCTCGATATCAATCGGAGGAAACACGTGAAAGTATCCTGCATAACCAGGCACGCAATCTCTAATTATGGCTCCCTGCTCCAGGCATATGCGACACAACGAGCGGTAGAGAGCTTGGGGCATGAGTTCGAGATTATGGACTATGTACCTGCTTGTGAGGACGTATCCCAGCAGGTGAGGACGCTTCTTTCGACAAAGCCGTCCTGGAACGGGAACCCGTTGAAGAAGTCTGTCTACAGACTTCTGATGGAGCCTGAGACAAGGGTGGCGGGCAAGCGGTTTGCGCGTGAGCGTTCCCAGCTGCTTAAGATGAGCCCTCACTATGCATCCCTGGAGGAGCTGAAGGCTAATCCGCCCAAGGCCGATGTCTATATGACTGGAAGCGATCAGGTGTGGGGTCCCATCAGCTCGGGCGCATACGACCTGTCATACGCGCTTGAGTTTGCTCCCGAGGGCGCAAGGCGCATCTCATATGCGGCAAGCTTTGGTAAGAAGAATATGCCGGATAGCGTGCGCCCCAGGTTTCTCGAGGACCTTCGAGCATATGAGGCCGTGTTCGTACGCGAGGATGCCGCGCGCGAGCAGCTTGCCTCGTGGGGCATAGAGGCCGGACAGGTTGTCGATCCCACGCTGCTGCTTGATGGCGAGGCGTGGAGAAGGATGGCGGCACCTGCCCCGAAGGGCGAATACATCCTCGTCTACCAGATTCACAGCGACCCGACGGTGGGGCAGTACGCCGTGAAGGTTGCCAAAAAGCTTGGCTTGCCCCTGATACGGATCTCCGCAAGCCTGCACCAGGCCTCACGCGAGGGCAAGTTCAAGTGGCTGCCGACGCTTGCTGAGTTTCTCTCGTATGTCGACAACGCAGCATGCCTAGTCACGGACTCGTTCCACGGTACGGCTTTTGCCATAAATCTCAATACGCCGCTGGTAGAAGTGCTGCCCAAGAACGGAACCTCGAGCAGGAACGTGAGTATTCTGCGACTCACGGACCTCACGGACAGAGTGCTTCAGAATCTAGATGATGTCGAGTTAGCATCCAAGCAGATTGACTTTGGTCGGGTCAACGACGTGATGGGTGCGGAGAGGGAGAAGTCCCTAGCGCAGCTCAAGAGCATGATTGAGGAGTAGGGCATTGTCAAACGTTGGCACTAGGACGGTATGCAAGAAGGATATGTGCGCTGGCTGTATGGCCTGCGTCGATTCATGCCGACATGGAGCGATTGCCATTGAGGATACGATTGAGGCGTATAACGCCCGTATTGATCCTACAAGGTGCGTGGGATGTGGACTGTGCGAGAAAACGTGTCCCCAGATGGTATCCCCATCTTCGTTGCGTCCTCTCGAGTGGCTACAGGGGCGGGCGAAAGATACATCGCTCAGGATGTCATCTTCGTCCGGGGGTCTGGCTACGGCCATCTCGGAGGCGTTTGTGGCGTCAAATGGATTAGTGTGTTCATGTGCACAGGAGGGCGGTGAGTTCCGGTTCCACCTCACTTCTGATGCGGATTATTTGAGGAGGGCCCAAGGCTCCAAATACGTCAAAAGCAATCCGCTTGGTGCGTACCGCGAGGTTAGGGAGGCCCTGCAAGGTGGTCAAAGGGTTCTCTTTATCGGTCTTCCTTGTCAGGTTGCTGCGATGCGTAACTTCGTTGGAAGCCGTTTAGCCGATTCCCTTTACACCATCGACCTTATCTGTCATGGTTCACCGTCCCCCAAGGTCCTGAGCCGATTCTTGGAAGAGACAGGTAACAACCTGTCTAATGAGCTGATACTGTGGGTAGGACGGGTGTCCGCGATCGCTACTCGATTGCTTTCCTCTCGGGTTTACCGTATACGGAAGGCTGCTACTCCTGCCGCTACGCCAAGGGTGATCGTGTCTCCGATATTACGCTTGGCGATTCATGGGGTAGCGAGCTTTCTGATGAGGTCGCGAACGGGATATCCCTCGCACTTGTGCAGACAGACAAGGGTCGAGAACTGTTAGAAATGACGGACCTTGAGCTTTTGCCGGTTGATCCTGGTCTAGCTGTGGCCAACAATGAACAGCTTCAACGTCCTTCGACGAAGCCTATAGAAAGAAATACCTTTATGGACGGCTTTCGTAACGGGGTACGGGTTAACCGACTCGTTCTCAGGGCGAGGCCAAAAGACTGCGCCAAGTACTTGGTCAAGGATATACTGCTTGCACTGGGTTTGCTCAGGGGTTAACACATCGAGAGCGTTTGCTTTAGGCATTAATGATAAGGTAATCCATATGTTGAGTAATTCCAAGGTGCCAAAGTGCGTCGTATTAATGGCGTCATACAACGGCATCCCATTTATTTCAGAACAAATTGACAGCATTCTCTCGCAGGCTGAAGTTGACGTACGTCTTTTTGTCCGTGATGACGGGTCATCTGATGGTACTCGTGATCTTCTGCAGCGCTATGCAGATGAGGGCAGTCTGACTTTGTTAACAGGAGAAAACCTAGGACCTGCTTTAGGGTTTTTGACGTTGTTGCGGAATGCTCCCGAAGCTGATTACTATGCGTTTTCCGACCAAGATGATATTTGGGATAGCGATAAACTGATAACTGCGATTAAACAGCTTAAGAAGCAGGAGAATTCGGCTCTTTATCATTGCAATTCAAGACTTGTAGATTCAGCTGGTAATGAGATGGGCCGGTTAACCTATGGGCAACAAAGGTGCATATCTTATCGAGATAACGACCCTCTCAACCAGCTTTGCATTGGGTCACCTATGGGATGTACGCAAGTATTTGATAGGCGTATTTGGGAAGTTGTTTGCTTGCATGAGCTGCCCCATCCCGTCATCATGCATGATAAGCTGATAGCTAATCTATGCGTGCTGCTGGGTTATCGGATTGTTTTCGATGCTTCTCCTCATATGGGATATCGCCAGCATGGTCGTAATGTGGTCGGTGTGAGTACTGATTTACCATCTAAAGTGATTGAGAAAATCAATAGTTTTTGTCATCCGCGAGAGATTACTCTTGCAAAGCAAGTTACTGGACTTCTTTCAACTTATTCCGACTGCATTCTTCCTCCAGAGCGTGCTCTTGGAGAGTTGGTATCGAAAATGGACGCTTCTTTCATGGCTAGGTGCAGGGTTTCTTTCTCTTCGAGGCTGAATTTCGGCAGTCTACAAGAGGGCCTTTTCAATAGATCTCTCCTCTTGTTTGGGAAGCGATGATATGAGTAAAAGCATCCCCAAACCGCACAATAGTGGGTACGTCCTAGCGCTTGCCTTTTGCGACTATCTCAAGGACAAGACCGGCACCCCAAAGGCTATTATGGCGAGTCAGCAGGCCATGGCGTCGCACGGCATAAGTTACGTCTATCTCCACTCGGTTAAGAAGACCCTGTTCAGGGACGACCAGATGCTATTTTGCGAATTCGGGGTTACGGTCGACGGGGTGGAGGCTGGTGTTTTCAGTATTGCCCAGGTGTGCGAGGCCCTTTGCAGCTGGCAAAAAAGCGGCTTCAGCCTTCTTGAGCTTCATATCCACCACCTTCTGTACGTGAGCCTTGAGAAAGTCTCCGAACTGTTAAAAGTTACAGGCAAAACACCGGTCAGGGCCTTTCTCCACGACTATTACCTGTGTTGTACAAGCTATAACCTCCAAAATAGGAGCGGCTTTTGTGACAGCTCAAGGCTCGGCGACGCTCCCTGCGAGAAATGCCCCCACTTCAGTAACAGCCTTCGTGTGGAGTCGAAGATCCAAGGGCTGTTTGACTCCATCAAAAATCTCCGTTTTGTTGCACCTTCGACCTATACGAAGAATCGGTTTCTCTCATTCAGGCCCCAATACGAGGGCCTTGTTGATGTAATACCGCACCAAAAGCTGCTTGGAGAGTATCTGGGCAACAGACGTCCTCTGAACGCAGGGGAGCGCATCAGGGTTGCCTTTCTGGGGATGCCGAGGAAGACAAAGGGCTGGGAGACCTGGCTTCGCCTCGTATCTGCGGTCGATGAACAAGAGTACGAGTTCTTCGTCTTCAACAGCTCGAACGATATGTATCCAGGGATGAACAAGCGGTTTGTCGAATTTGATGAGAAGCACCCAAATGCCATGACCGACTCTCTCAGGGAGTGCGAGATTGCCATCGTTGTCATGTGGCCATCTTGTCCAGAGACCTATAGCTACACCTGTATGGAATCTTACTCCGCAAACGCTTATACGATTTCGAGTGCATGTGCAGGCAATGTCGCCGACTTTGTCGTTGAGCATGGGTCCGGTTTGGTGCTGAATAACGAGGAGGAGCTAATCGGGCTGTTTAGGGATAAGAGCCGGCTTATCAGGGAGGTCAATCGTTTCAGGAGCGGAAAGCCTGGTCCGCTCGATCTTGTCGATTCAGATGAGATCGTAGACCTGCTTCCATGCTCCTCGGTAGGTCTCAACACGGGAGTTCACATGCACACGAGGCTGATTGAACGTGTGCTGCTGGAGGTACTCAATGCAAGATCATAGGCATGCGAGGCTCGTTATAAATAAAGCGGAGGAGCGGGCTGGTCGAAGAGGTCGTTGGTATCTCCCTAATAAGCAAGGCGTTCTAACCGTTTGCATGGGTGACCTGGCGGATGCGACGATCGTTATAGGTATCTTGGCGCAGGTTTTCTTCCTTGAGTACTATGGTCTGGGGCGATACCTCAACTGGGTAATTACCGGCATGATTTGCGTGAGGGCGCTCTTCTCCGGATGGAAATATAGCGGTAGAGCGCTACTACTTGGGCTGATTACCGTTGCAGGGTGGCTGTCTGGTGCCCTCTTGGGTGGCAATATGGAAACGTTTAGGGCGAATATTTTGCTGCTCCTCTACCCGTTTGTCTATACGCTTTACTTCTTTCTTTTGGTCACTAACAAGAGGGATTTTCTTCTTGGACTCTTTGATGCAGGTTTTCCGGTCTTCAACGCCATATTGCTTCTCAATATGGCGATCATGTTTATCCAGTACTCTACCCATGGGATGATCGCTGCGACAACGAACGACATCAGTTACTTCGAGGACAATATCTCCGGCCTGTTCTCTTATGCGTCCGTCCATGCGGTGGCCCTTTACACTTCATTCGTCGTGCTCTACAACTTCGTCTGGATTAGGAGGCTTCGGGGTCCTCTCTGGCCAACCCTTGCCATCGCTTACAACGTCTGCCTTATCGTCCTGTCCTTCTATCTTGCGACACTCAACGATAATAAGGCGCTCTTCATAATCCTTCCTCTCGTTTTAGTGATGTTCTGGCTTATTTCAGTCATGAGAGGAGAAGCGGATGTTTCGGGTCCCTTCTTTTGGCTTGTCGCCTTGTATTTTATCCTGACAATTGCATACGCCTTGGTGCCTGCGTTCCAGATCCTCGTGGATACGCAAGTGTTTGGTCTGTTCGATATGGTTGGCAGTTCAGCTTCCGTCGGTACTGCTGCCGACGGCAGTAACGAGAGGATTGCTATCATCGGCTTCGCTCTCTTGAGACCGGCTACATGGAGTCTCGGAGAGGGTCTTGGAGCCTCAAGCTTCTACGCGTCCGGGTTCATGTCGTTTAACCACTTTGGTCAAGCGGATATGGGGTCTTTCTTGATTCTCATGGGGGTTTGGGAGACGGCAGCGTATGTAGCGTTTTCCACTCCGTGGTTAGTGAGTTTATAGAGCAGGAAAAAGGATCTAATGGCCGGATTGTTCGTTTGCTCCTTTTGCTAACAATTCTTATTACCTTTCTGTATACGCAGTGCTTTACAAGGGTGAACTGCTGCTTGTGCCTACTGCTGCTCTGTGGAGCGCTGGCTTGGTCGTGGAATTCCTCGGCTGCAGACTATTTGATTATTGATAGAGACGAAGAACAGGTTTGAACATGAAAATAGGCATTTCCACATTTACGCATGGGGACAACTATGGGCAGAGGCTCCAGAACCTTGCTGTCCAAGAAACTCTCAAACTCTCGGGTGCAGATGTCCTTACGTTCAGACAGAAGGACTCGAGATCTGCCAAATACAAGCTCAAGTCTTTGGCTTCGCTCATTCCAAAGGGGCTTGCCGTTGCCCACATCCAGAGGCATCGTTCGTTTGAGGATTTCAATTCCCGTAACATTTCCTTTAGCCGGGAGGTTATATCTGATTCCAACCCTCCACGTGACATTAAATCCTATGACTTTTTCGTTGCTGGGAGCGACCAAGTTTGGTCTCCGTATTCCCCTGACGCTAACTCCACTATGTTTCTCACGTTTTCGCCAAGAGAAAAGCGCATTGCTTTTTCGCCAAGCTTGGCAGCTCCGACGATTCCCGAGGAGAAGCGTGAGCTGTTCCACGGCTATTTCGACGGGTTTGATAGGCTGTCCGTTCGTGAGCAGAAGAGCGCCGAGCTTATAAACAGTCTGTACGGCTTAAAGGCCGAGGTGTTGATTGACCCAACACTGATGTTTGACGGCTCCTGGTGGGAAAGGTATGAAAAAGAGCCGCACTGCGGGCTTCCAAATGATTATGTATTGACGTACTTCCTCGGGAGTGCAGCTTACGAAGAGAGGGTTGCCGAAATCTGTGATTCACTTAGCTGCAAGAGGGTCGATTTACTAGGGGATGCGCGCTACTACGCCCTCGGGCCTTCAGAGTTCCTCTATGCCGTCCGTCACGCAAAGCTTGTAGCGACAGATTCATATCACGGATCAATTTTCTCGATCTTGTTCGGGAAGCCGCTGATTTATTGCCCTCGTGAGTCCACTGGTCCAGACATGAGCAGCCGATTCGACACGCTAGCCAGCGAGCTGGGTGTTTCTTTCGTTGAGCGGTCAATTCTTTCCGTATGTAATTCGGAACTGCTCGAGAGTGACTATTCAAAGGCGTATGACAGGTTGGCAGCTCAGAGGAAGATCGTTGTTGAATTCCTCGATAGATGTGGATTGAGCATTCCCTCGGAGGCCGCCCGTGGCTAGCCAGCGTAAGGCGGGCGCCCTCCTCGGCTACGCCAACATCCTCGCAAAGAACCTCGTCAACCTCGTCTACACGCCGATGCTACTGTCCTACGTGGGGCAGGCGGACTACGGCGTCTTCCAGAGCTCGAACTCCTTTGTCTTCTCGCTGACGCTCCTGTCCTTCGGCTTCTCCGAGGCCTACGTGCGCTTCTACACGCAGACGGTGGCGCACGGCGGCGAGCGCGACATCCGGCACCTGAACGGCATGTACCTCACGCTTTACGTCGCCGTCACAGCCGCGGCGGTCGCCCTCGGCATGGGCTTCTCCGCAAACGCCGGCGCGGTGTTCTCGGCCGGGTTCACCGAGGCGCAGGTCTCGCTCGCCCGGGAGCTGCTCGCCATCATGACGCTCAACGTCGCCTCGACGTTGTTCACCGTCGTGTTCAATTCCTACATCACGGCGCACGAGCGCTTCGTCTACCAGCAGACCAGGCAGCTCGTCACCACGCTTGCGACGCCGCTGTGCGCCTGGGCCCTGCTGGCCGCCGGTATGGGGCCCGTGGGCGTTGCCCTAGCACAGCTCGCGGTGAACCTCGTCCTGCTCGCCCTCAACGCGCGCTACGCCATCGTCGTGCTGGGCATGCGCTTCGAGCTCAGGGGCGCCGACTGGGGCGTCATGCGCGGCATCGCCGCCTTCAGTGCCTGGATCTTCGGTAACCAGGTCTGCGAGATGGTCAATCAGAGCGTGCCCAACATCATGCTGGGGGCCATCTCGGGCGCGACTGCGGTATCGCTGTTCGCGGTGGCCGTGAACATCCGCCAGGTCTTCTACTCGCTCTCCACCACGATGTCGAACGTCTTCATTCCGAAGGTCAACCGCATCGTCGCCACCTCGGACGACAACGCCGAGCTCACTCGCCTTATGACGCGCGTGGGCCGCTACCAGATGGTACTGTTTTGCTGGGTGTACGGAGGTTTCGCTATTCTTGGGAAGTTTTTCGTGACGAGGTGGGCGGGCCCGGGCTTCGCCGAGGCCTACTGGCTCGTGCTCGCCATGACGCTACCCGTCATGGTGCCCCTCTGTCAGAACGTCGGCATCGAGATCCAGAGGGCCAAGAACATGCACCACGCCAGGAGTCTCGTCTACCTTGCGATGGCGGTCGGGAACGTTGCCTTCACCGCCGCGGCCGCCCCGGCGCTGGGGCCGTGGGCCCCCGCGATCGCCTATGTCGTCAGCATAGTGCTCGGCAACGGACTGTGGATGAACTGGTACTACCAGAAGCGGGTCGGTCTCGACATGCTCTTTTTCTGGAAGCGGAACCTGCCGGTGCTGCTCGCCTGGGCTGCCGTCACCGTCGCCTGCCTCGCTGGCACGGCGGTCCTGCCCGTCAACGGATGGCCCGCGTTCCTCGAGTGGGGCGCCGTTTACAGCGCGCTTTTCGCCGTCGCCCTTTGGCTCGCCGTCCTAACGAAGTACGAACGTATCGCGGTCGTCTCTCGTCTCCCGTTCCTTAGATAGGGTCCATCATGAATGATTCCGAGAAATCCCCGAGGGTCGTCTCGCTTGGCGACCGTTGCTGCGGCTGCGGCGCGTGCGCTGCCCGCTGCCCCAAGTCATGCATCTCCATGGAACCCGATGATTGTGGCTTCCTACACCCCACCGTCGACGCCTCCGGGTGCGTAGGCTGCGGGGCGTGCGACGCCGTATGCCCGGCGCTCAACGCCCCTGGGGAGGACGGGTGCGAGTTCGCCCTCTGGGCGAAGGCTCATGACGTCGGCTTGCTCGATAGATCGTCGTCGGGCGGCGTGTTCGGTCTACTCGCCGGTGACGCTCTCTCGCGCGGCGGTGTTGTGGCGGGCGCCGCGTGGACGGACGGTTGCCGCGAGCTTCGTCACGTGCTCGTGGAGGACAGGCCGGCGCTCGGCGCCGTTATGCGCTCGAAATACGTTCAGAGCGCGGTTGGCCGCGGCGTCTTCGAGGGCGTCCGCGCTGCCCTGCGTGAAGGCAGGCCGGCGCTCTTTGCCGGTACTGCATGTCAGGTGGCTGGCATGCGCTCATACCTGGGGAAACTCGCCGACTCTGACCTCTTCCTCGGCGTCGACGTCATCTGCCACGGTGTTCCGTCTCCAGAGCTCTGGTCGCGCTGGGTCGACTACCGTGGTGAGGCCTTCGGGTCGGACGTCTGCGACGTCAATATGCGGAGTAAGACAACCGGATGGTTGTCTTTCTCCGCTATGTACAAGCACATAGCGGAGAAAGACAACACCGGGGACACCGAGTCCCAGATATTCGGCAAAGACTGGTACATGAAAGCGTTTCTGGCCAATGCGAGCCTTCGTTCGTCCTGTCTGACATGTCCAGCAAAGCGCTCCAGCGGCGCCGATATCACGCTCGGTGATTTCTGGGGGTTCCAGAATACCCATCCCGAGGTCGACAACTCCAAGGGCGTATCTGCCGTCCTATGCAATACCGAGAAGGGCGTGCGGGCATTCGAGGCTATTTCTGGGCTTACTGCAAACGGTCCGGCGACGCTTGATGGGGTAATCGCGGGCAACCCTAGCCTCGTCCATTCTGTCACGCCTTATCCAAAGCGCGACGAGTTCTTGAACGACGTGTCTGCCGGGCTTTCCATCCCAGATCTCATGGACAAGTGGGATTTCCGTCCCACTCTCTGGCAGCGTGTCCGCCGCAAGCTTGGTGGTATTAAACGACGACTAAAGAGACTCGTTGGAAGGAGAGCCTAGATGGCCAAGGATCGCTACCTTCAAGCTCTTCGTGGGCTTGCGATTTCCGCAGTGGTGCTTATCCACTGTCTTCCTCAATGTGCCGCGTCGGTCGCCATTCGCCCATTCCTCAACTTTTCTGTTGCGTTGTTCTTGTTTTTATCCGGTGTTCTTACCGACGAGCGCAAATTTAATGCGGGGGGGGGTCTTCGACGCCGCATTAGCAAGGTTGCCGGACCTTATGCGTTCTGGAGCGTTATCTATCTTGCGGCGTTTCCCCGCCCTTCATGGGCGTCTGGGTTTCTGGCGTTCGCCGTGGGCTCCGTATCGGCTCAGATGTACTATCTATTGGTCTATTCACAGCTTGTGCTGCTTACTCCGGTACTGTTCAGGCTCCTTTCACGGTATAGGTTCTTTGTCTATTGTGTGACACCGGCTTGCTTGCTTCTAAGGGAGCTCGCTGCCGTTGCCGGTATCGCATTGCCTCTAATACAGGTTTTCTGCCCCATGTGGCTCATCTTTTATGTTTTCGGTCTCGACTGGAGGCGTTGGGCTGCGCTCATTGAAGGACGAACCACTCAGCTTGTTGCAGTGCTCTTTATATTTTTAATAATTCAGGAGGTCGCAGGCTTCTGGTGGTATTTGACTGGCGATTTCAATATGGCCACAACTCAGCTTAAGCTCGGTTCTGCCGCGACCTCTTTAGCTGTGATCGCGCTTCTTATGGCGGTTCCGGGATCATTCAAGTCGCGATTATCTTCTACTTTGCTTGTTGACCTTGGGAACGCCTCTTTTGGAATCTACCTTTGCCATATACTTGTTCTCAAGGCCGTTTGGAAACTGCTTGGATTATTCGTCATTCCACTTGGTGTTTCGACATTTGCTGTTTGGGCGCTAACTCTTGCCGGATCTTATTCGCTTGTATCACTTTGCGGTCGTTATTTGCCCGAACGAATTCACATCATTGTGGGATTATAAATTGGTTTTCGATACTGGCGCTTTTCATAGCGTTGAAGCAAAGTGAGTCCATTACCAACATTTGGCACGCGATCATCGGTGAAGATACCGGACTTCCTGTTTTCGAACGAGAAGATGACTTTTTACTCAAAATGGCTGATTGGATTAACCAACCTGAAATAACCGGAATCAATCTCCCTTGGTCGAGCATTGAAAAATGGAAGGGGCAATTCAGGTAGCCATATTCCGCAGTCATTACCTTGCCTATTTCGTTAAGAATGAGGGGGTTTAGCAAAATAGGATACCCAAGTCTTATTTATCACTCGATCTAAAGCGCATTTCGATTGTAGAGGACAGATTAAATGAAAGGCATCATTCTCGCGGGCGGGTCCGGAACACGCCTGTACCCGCTCACGCTCGTGACCTCCAAGCAGCTGCTGCCGGTCTACGACAAGCCCATGATCTACTACCCGCT
>UQKL01000003.1 GCA_900541695.1 uncultured Collinsella sp.
GTAGGATCGGGGGTAGGCGTCGGCGTGCCACCGTCGCCACCCGTGCCACCCGTGCCACCCGTGCCACCCGTGCCACCCGTGCCACCATTGCCACCGTCGCCACCTGTCGTACCGCTATCGCCGGTGGTGTTGCCGCCCGGGGTTTCAGTGGTCGTGGTTGTCGTTGTCGTTGTGGTGGTCGTGGTCTCTTCCTCTTCTTTTCCCTCGTCTTTATCCTCTTCGTCTTTCTTTTTGTTGTTTGTGCCGTAGAACTTCCAGACGTTATTGTTCTTGTACGTGGGAGCCGTTCCGGTCGGGAATTCCTCGCGCTCGGTGCCCGCAAGAACGGTGTTCATGAACTTCTTAAAGACGGGCAGGTTGGTGCTGTCGCCCAGCAGGTCCGAACCGTACTTTTGGATGGGAATCTCGCCTGCGGAATAACCGGTCCACAGGGCGCATGCCAGTTGCGGCGTGAAGCCGCAGAACCACAGGTTGGTGGTGTTGTCAGTGGTGCCCGTCTTGCCGGCATAGGGCTGGTTGACGCTCAGCGCGCCGGCGGCACCCGTGCCGCTACCCTGCATGACGCCGGATAGAACGTCGGTAACCGCGGCAGCCTCGCCTTCGGTGAGCACCTGCGTGGGATTGTCGGTGTGCTGGTACAGAACCGAGCCGGTACGCGAGTCGATCTCGGTAATGGCGATGGGCTGACGGTAGTAGCCACCGTTGGCAAACGTTGCGTAGGCCGATGCCATCTCGAGCGGTGAGATGGACCCGGTGCCGAGCGTCATGACGGGAACGTCCTCGATATTGTCCTTGGCGGGATCGATGCCAAGCTTTTTGACGAGCGACATGATCTTGTCATTGCCGATGGCTTCGGCCACCTGAATGTAGCCGGTGTTGGATGAGTATGCCGTTGCCTGTTTAAGCGTGATGTTGCCATAGCTCTGGTTGCCGTAGTTTTGCACCTCGGTCGTGGTGCCCTTGGCCTTGAGCGGCGAGTTGCAGTTGAGGGTGACGTTGGGGTTCATACCGTTTTGGATGGCAGTTGCCAGCGTAAAGGCCTTAAACGTGGAGCCCACGGGGCGCTTTGCCGTAGCGTGGTTCACGTGATTCTCGTCGGCGTTGTAGTCGTAGCCGCCCACCATGCACTTGATGTAGCCGGTCTTGGGGTCAACGACGACCATGCCCATGTCCAGTCCGTCGAGCGAAAGCGTGTCGAGCTGCGAGCGCACGGCCTCCTCGGCCACCTGCTGCATGGTGGGGTCGATGGTGGTCTTGACGGTCAGACCGCCCTTAAAGAGCACGTCGGTGGAGAACTCCTGCTCAAGCAGCTGCTTAACGTAGGCGACAAAGTAGGGCTGAGAGTACACATCGACGCCACTGCCCGAAATCTCGGTCACGTTAAGCGTGATGGGCTCAGCCTGCGCGGCATCGTGCTCTTCCTGCGTGATGTGGCCCAGACGCAGCATGTTGTCCAGAACCTTGTTGCGGCGGGATAGCGCCAAGTCGGGATTAACCGTGGGGTCGTACTGCGAGGGCGAGTTGGGAAGGCCGATCAGCAGCGCGGCCTCGCTCAGGGTGAGGTCGGCGGCGGTTTTGGACAGATAGGTCTCGGCGGCGGCCTCGATGCCATATGCTCCATGGCCGTAGTAGATGGTGTTGAGGTACATCATGAGGATCTCGTCTTTGGAGTACATATCCTCCATCTTGATGGCGATATAGGCCTCGCGCACCTTACGCTCGATGGTCGAGTCGAATTGTTCCTCCTGCAAGATGGTGTTGCGAACCAGCTGCTGGGTGATGGTCGATGCGCCCTCGTGGCCGCCGGTGAGGGTTGCCACCGATGCGCGTGCAATGCCCCAGAGGTCGATGCCGCCGTGCTCGTAGAAGCGCTCGTCCTCAACGTCGACGGTGCCCTGCAGCACGTACGGGGACACTTGGTCCTTGGTGATGGACTTGCGGTTTTGCGTGTAGAAGCTCGCAATGGTATTGCCGTTGCAGTCAACAATTTCGGTAGGCTCGCTGACCAGATAGGCGTTGGCGTCGGTGTAGTCGGGCAGGTCGGACAGCCAGCGGTTGACGTTGCCGATCATGCCGATGCCAAATGCTACGCCCGCGATGAGCAAAAAGCCCAAAAGCGAGAGCAGGATGACGGGCAGGGCGTGCGTCTTAGAGCGACCGTGTCCCTGTCGTTGGCGAGGACCCATATATTGACCTCCAGGTATGTCGTGCCAGGCGGCAGGTGTTATGCCTGGCAGGATGGACATAAGTTATTACACGATAAACCAAACGAGGCACGCGGGGCCTCGTGTATGCTGGATGACGGCATTTTTCAGAGTGAATGCATACCTTGGTGAGGAGTTTACCGATGGCGATTCGGCCGATGGAACCGAGCGGACAATGCGAAAGCGAGTTGGCGGCGGCTGGAGTGGCGCTGCCCGAACTGCTGGCGCCTGCTGGCGGGCTCGACCAGATGCTCGCGGCGATTGCGGCGGGTGCCGATGCCATCTATGCGGGGCTGGACGGATTCAACGCTCGAGTGAGCGCGCATGGCTTTAACGATGATGAGTTCGCGCGCGGTTGTGCCGTGGCCCATGCCCATGGCGTGCGTGTGTACGTGACGCTCAACGTATTCGTGTTCGATGATGAGCTTGCCGACGCCGTGGCGTTGGGGGCGCATGCGCATGCGTTGGGTGCCGATGCGTTGATTGTGGCCGATGCCGGGCTGGCCTGTGCGCTTCGTGCGGCGATTCCGGGGGTCGAGATTCACCTGTCCACTCAGGCGGGCGCTCATAGCGAGGGTGCCGTGCAGTTGGCTGCCAAGGAGTTGGGCGTTGAGCGCGTGACGACTGCGCGCGAGCTGAGCGTTGCAGAGATTGAGACGCTTTGCGCTACTGGCGTGCCCATCGAGGTGTTCTGTCACGGCGCTATTTGCATTGGATACTCGGGTGCGTGCGGGTTCTCTGCCCTTCGACGTGGCCGCTCTGCGATGCGCGGTGATTGCACGCAACCGTGCCGTCTATCCTATGACTTGGTGGACGAGGCGGGGCAGAGTGTTGTCGCTGTCGAAGGGGATCGCCTGCTTTGTCCGCGTGACTATCTGGGCATCGCGCATCTGCCCGAGCTTGTTGCCGCCGGCGTGGCATCGCTCAAGATCGAGGGCCGCATGAAGAATCCCGACTACGTCTTTAACGTGGTGAGGGTGTGGCGTCGGGCGCTCGATATGCTGCGCGACGGCACATGGGATGCCGATGCGGTGCCGGCGCTTGAGCGCGAGCTGGGAAGGTCGTTCAACCGCGGCTTTACCGATGCGTATCTGCGGGGTCGTTCGGGCGCCGAGCTCATGAGCTTTGAGCGCGCGATCAACCAGGGCGTGCGCGTGGGCCATTTGGTGGCGGTGGGTCACGAAGAGGTGACGGTTGAGCTTGATGCCGCCGTGGCGGCGGGCGATACGCTCGAAATCCGATTTTACCCGGGTGCCGACGCGCGTCCCGATGTGCCCAAGCGCTGGCCACAGGTGCCTTGCCCCGTGGATGCCGCTGCGGGAGAGCGCATCGTCGTGCATTGCAAACGCAAGGTGGACGCGGGCTGCGAGGCCTATCTGATTCGCAGTGCCGGCGTGCTGGGGCAGACGGCAACGGTGTTGGAGCGCATGCGGGTCGAGGCAGATGCGGTCGCGCCTGCTGAGCAGTCCGTTGAGGTGCTGCCGTTTGAGGGCGTTCTGGCAGATGGCGACGTGCCGACGGAGTTGGCGGGACCGGCAGAGCCGGCAAAGCATGAGGCTTTTGCTCGTATGGTCTTTGCCTGGGAGCTGATGGATTTGGATCCGCGCGATGAGTGGGATCTGTCCGATGCGACGGTGGTGCTCGACGAAGTGTGCCGCGCAGGCGACGCCGAGCGGACTCGAGCGCTTATGCAACGTGCCGGGCGTATTGTTTGCCGCAACCTGGGGCAGGTGGCGATGGCCCGCGAGCTGGGCACGACGTTTGACGTGGCGGCGCCGGTGCTCTGCGCCAATCGGGCCACGCTTGCCTGGCTGCGCGGGCTTGGCGCGGGGTGGGTATACTTGCCTGCCGAGTTGCTCAGCAATGACAGGGAGCGTATTGCCGAGCTGGCTGCTGAACCCGGCGTCTTGGGTCCGGTCGACACCGACCGTCCCGAGCTCATGGTGTGCGAGCACTGCCTGCTGACCGCCGAGGGCGTCTGCGCCACCGATGCGACGGGGCAGGCCCGTTGCCGCGACTGCTTGCGTCGTCGGCAGGTGCGCTATCTGGTCGAGCGTGACGGTACACGTCTGCCAGTTGCCATCGACGCATGCGGCAGGACGAGGATTTTCCTGTCGTAGATGCTGCGTCGCGTCAGTTTGTTATCATAAGAGAGTTTATGGACTTCCAGCACCGCCGTTTTCGGCGAGGGTGCTATAGCAAAAGGAGGATACCCAATGCTGTCTGTTGACGAGCAAATGCGTATCATCACCTCGGGCGCCGCGCAGATCGTCCCCGAGGCCGACCTTCGCAAGAAGCTTGAGAAGGGCGAGCCCCTCAACATCAAGCTCGGCGTCGATCCCACCAGCCCCGACCTGCACCTGGGCCACGCCGTGCCGCTGCGCAAGATGCGTCAGTTCCAGGACCTGGGCCACAACGTCACCCTCATCATCGGCAACGGTACCGCGCTGATTGGCGATCCTTCGGGCAAGAACTCCACCCGCCCGCAGCTTTCGCAGGAGCAGATCGAGGCCAACGCCGAGACCTACGTGAGCCAGGCCATGAAGATCCTGGATCCCGAGAAGACCACCATCGTGCACAACGGCGACTGGATCTTGTCGATGGATCTGGCCGGCCTGCTGCAGGTGTGCTCCAAGTTCACCGTCGCCCGTATTCTCGAGCGCGACGACTTTACCAAGCGCTACCAGTCCCAGACACCGATCGCCCTGCATGAGTTCCTGTATCCCGTGATGCAGGCTTACGACTCCGTGCAGATCAAGGCCGACGTGGAAATGGGCGGCACCGATCAGCTCTTCAACCTGCTCGCCGGCCGTGAGCTCATGGAGAAGATGGGCATGGAGCCGCAGATTGCGCTCACCATGCCGCTGCTCGAGGGCACCGATGGCGTCCGTAAGATGTCCAAGTCCTACGGTAACTACATCGGCCTGACCGACGCGCCCAAGGATATGTTCGGCAAGACCATGTCTATCCCCGACGAGATGATTGGCAAGTACTACCGCCTGGCGAGCTCGCTCACCCCGGCCGAGGTCGACAAGATCGACGCTGCTTTGGCCGACGGCTCCGCCGACCCCTACGAGCTCAAGCGCGCTCTGGGCCGCGACCTGTGCGACACCTATCACGGCGCCGGTGCCGGCGACGAGGCCCAGGCCGAGTTCGACCGCGTGTTCAAGGAGGGCCAGCTCGCCGACTTCCCCGAGAAGCATGTTGAGCTGACCGTCAACGACGAGGGCCAAATCTACCTCGCCGGCCTGCTCAAGGACCTGGGTCTTTCGGCCAGCGCCGGCCAGGCCCGTCGCGACATCGACGGCGGCGGCGTCAAGATTAACGGCAAGTCCGTGGCTCCCAAGAGCTACAACATCGACCCCAGCGCCCTCAAGCTGGGCGACACCCTCTCCGTAGGCAAGCGCAAGGGCTTTAAGCTGGTCTAGCAAGTAGGTCAACCTGACATGTGCAATATGGCCGCAGCCGGGATTCCCGACTGCGGCCTTTTGAGTTGCGGTGAAATAGTTCCTAAAAATGCCATACGGGCGCCCAGGCAGGAACTATTCCACCGCAACTTTTCTTCCGCACCCAAGGGATCATTTGGCGGTGCCGTTAAGCGGATGGGGTGTTAGCGGGACCTCCTTTTGGGCATACAATTGCTATTGGCTTGCTGCGGTGAAGGCTCGTCCGCTCCGCAGTTATTTCTACAGTTAAAGGAGAATGTATGTCCGTTGAGGTCATGAGGTCTGTGATCGAGGCTGCCGAGGGTCGCGTGCCCGTCGACACGCTGTTTACCAATGCGCAGATTGTCGACGTGTACGGTCAGCGCGTGGCGCCCGGTAGCGTTGCCGTCAAGGATGGCGTGATCGTCGGTGTGCTCTACGATGGTCGCGACGATGCCGCCGGTACGTATGAGGCTGCCGAGGTCATCGATTGCCAGGGCCGCTATCTTGCCCCCGGTTTTATTGACGGGCACTTGCATATCGAGTCTTCGAACATCCGCCCTGCCGAGTATGCGCGCATGGCGGCGACGCGCGGTACCACCACTGCCATTGCCGACAGCCACGAGATCGCCAACGTTTCCGGCCTGGACGGCCTGCGCTTTATGATCGAGGACGGCCGTCGCGCGCCCATTTCCATCAAGTACATGATGCCCTCGTGCGTGCCCGCGCTGCCCGATGAGCAAGCAGGCGCTGTGATTACCGCCGCTGACATGCAGGCGTTTTTTGCCGAGCATCCGGGCGATGTCTTTGGCCTGGGCGAGATGATGAACCTGCCGGGCGTCTTTATGGCCGATCCCGAGACCTGCGCTCGAATCGACGCTGCCAACCAGACGCCGTCCAAGCAGGTTGACGGTCACGCGCCGCTCGTTGCCGGCAAGGACCTCAACGCCTATGCCGCAGCAGGTATTATCGCTGACCATGAGTCGACGATTCCCGAGGAGGCACTCGACAAGCTGTCTCGCGGCATGTATGTGATGCTGCGCGAGGGTACGTGCAGCCATGACCTGGCCAACCTGTCGCCGATGCTGCTGGAGAATCCTGCCCGTGCCCGCCGTTGCTGCTTTGCGACCGACGACCGCGCTCCTTCCGATGCGCTTGCGTCCGGCATGATCGACAACGCCTGCCGCGTGGCGATTGAGGCCGGTATCGACCCGGTGGTCGCTATCTCCATGGCGTCCCTTTCCACGGCTGAGGCGTTTGGCCTGGATCACGGCTGCCGCGACCCGCACGAACTGCGTGGCGCCATCGCCCCGGGCAAGCGTGCCGACCTGCTGGTGCTCAATGACCTGACGTTCACCACGGCTCCGCATCGCGTATACGCCGCCGGTGCTCTGGTGGCGCAGGACGGCACCTTTGTGGGCGAGATCGCACCCGAGATGGCCGAGGTCGCAGCCCTTGCCGATGAGCTGCGCGTCTCCGTTAAGCTGCCGAAGCTTTCGCTCGACGTATTCGACTATGCCTTTAAGCCGGGCGAGGCCGTGATTGACGTGGTGCCGGGTAAGGCCATCACGGGCATGGCTCGCCCCGAGAGCGCCGAGGGCCTGCGCCGCATTATGCTGATCGAGCGCCACGGCCGCGGTGTGTCGCTGCAGGCCGAGGGCGCCGACGGTGATGGTCCTGCGGGCCTGGGCCTTGTCGGCAAGCATATCGGTCGCGGCTGGGTGCGTGGCTTCACCATCACCGGTGGCGCCATTGCCTCCACGATCGGCCACGACTCGCACAACGTGTGCGTCGTGGGTGATAACGCTGCCGATATGATGGCTGCTGTTGAGGCTGTGGGCCAGGGTGGTCACGTGCTGGTGCGCAACGGCGAAGTCGTGGCGCGCATTCCGCTGGCGCTCGGCGGTCTGATGAGCGAAGGTACGGCCGAGGATGTCGCCGCGCAGCACGACGACTTTATGGTCAAGGCGCGCGCCATGGGTATTGAGCCGCCGCTCGACCCCATCATGGGCATCATCTTCCTGCCCCTGCCGGTTATCCCGACGCTCCGCATCCGCCCCGAGGGCATGTTCGACGTCACGACCTTCACCTACGCCGACTAGTCATTGGGGACGTTCTTAAACGGCTAGTCGCCTGCGACACTCTTTGACGTGTTGCCTGGCGCTGCGAATGTGGGACCCCTGGCGCGCGTGAGCTATTTGCCAGGTCCTTGTAACGTTTGCGCCCGCGGAGTCTTACCTGAGCTCCCTTTGGGTACGTTGGAATTGGATACACGTTCGATTCCAACAAGCCCGAAGGGAGCTTTTCTATGTTTAAACTGATTGCATCCGATATGGACGGCACGTTGCTTGACGAAAACAGCCAGGTGCCTCCCGAGACCTACGAACTGATTCTGGCGCTACACGAGCATGGCGTGCATTTCGCCGCATCGTCAGGTCGCCGCTACGATCGCCTGTGCGAGTTCTTTGCGCCCGTTCGCGACAAGATGGACTTTGTCGCCGCTAACGGTGCCCAGGTCTACGCCGACGGCAAAATGGTAGACCGTGAGGTGTATTCGCACCTGGCGATTCGAAGGCTCGCCCAAGCTGTCGCGACGTTTCCCAATCTGCATCTTGCGCTTTTTGACCGAACCAAGTCCTTCCTGCTCGATGACGAGTGCAAGTTCGTACGCGAGGTCGATAAGGACCTTCCCAATGCCGAGCGCA
The DNA here is from genome assembly GCA_900541695.1 of uncultured Collinsella sp. Lineage (GTDB taxonomy): Bacteria > Actinomycetota > Coriobacteriia > Coriobacteriales > Coriobacteriaceae > Collinsella. The sequence goes on from UQKL01000003.1 coordinate 8,335, forward strand.
TTTGGGAACTGCCCGATCCCAGCGTAAATATCATCAAGGCGAGTATCTTTTGCGATGACTGTGCCGTTATGGACAGTGCGTACGTGCTACAGCGAGAACTCGGTCAGCTCTTTACCTTTGCGCCTTCGGGCAACGCGTGGATCGATGCCATGCAGCCCGGTGTGTCGAAGGCCTCGGGCATCGCACAGCTTGCGGAGCATTACGGCATTGGACGCGACGAGATCATGGCGTTTGGCGACTCGATGAACGACTACGAGATCATTCGCTTTGTCGGCACGGGCTGCGCGATGGAAAACGCGCGTCCGGCGCTCAAAGCGGTGGCCGATCGCGTGGTGGAGCGCAACCGCGACCACGCTGTCCAGCAAGAACTCCGCCGTGTTCTGGAGGGCCTCGCCTAATCTGGCAGTTAGGGACGTTCCTTTTCTGCCGGCAGCCGGGGACAGTCCTTGCGGCGTCCCGCGAAGAGTGTCCCCAACGACTAGTCATTCAAGAACGTCCCCAATGACTAGTCGTTTAAGAACGTCCCCAATGACTACCCCCAACGACTAGGCGAGGGCGGCCATGATGGTGCGGGCGACGCCGTCGTGGTCGTTGTCGTATTCGGTGATGGCGTCGGCGGCCTCGTGGTCTTCGGGTTCGCCGTTGATCATGGCCATGCCGTGGCCCGCTGTCTGCAGCATGGGGATGTCGTTGATGTTGTCGCCGAACGCCCAAGCGTCGGCGAGACGCTCGCCCAGGTGCTCGCATAGCCACGTGAGGGCCGTCCCCTTGGTAGCGCCCGCGCCCATGACCTCGATATTCATGGCGTACGAACGCGTGACCTCAATGCCTCCGAGCGTGTCGAGCTCCGCCGCGATGGCGTCGCGATCGTCCGGGTCGTGCCAGTACATGGCGATGCGCTCGAGCGTCTCGACCTCGTCGATCTTGCTGTCGATATCCAGGTCAATCGGCGTTCGTGTGCGCTTGAGCGAGGCCGCGATGTGGGGGTCGCCGCCGCAGAACTCATCCAGGCGCGTGTAGAGCGAGCGGGGGAGGAAGCACTGCCCGTCCGCGAAGATATCGAAGGTCACATCGTGGCCGGCGGCGATGCGATGGATGCGATGGGCAATGCCGCGATCGAGCGGACGGCTCAATATGCGCGTGGCGCGCGAGGCATCGTTGGGCACATCGTCGTCGAGCTGCCAGACGCTGGCGCCATTGGCGCAAACGGCATAGTGCACGGCGGGATGGGCGAGGATGGGTTCAAAGATGCCCGACAGCGGACGTCCCGTGCAGGGTACAAACTCAATACCGCGGCGCGCAAGGTCGTCGAGCATCGCCCAGGTGGCATCGCTCATCTGCTTATCGCTCGTCAGCAGCGTTCCATCCATATCGGAAAAAACAATCATTTGATGTAGTCCTTTCTGCTGGCATAAAAAGCGTGGCCGAGGGCGGTGATGCCCTGGCCACGCTCGAGTTCTATAACGGTCCGCGTCCTAGCGGTCGGCGAGCGGCTTGTACTCCAGCGGCTCGATCACCGGACGATAGGCCGGGCGAATAATACGGTGTGCGCAGAAGAGCTCTTCCATGCGGTGTGCCGACCAGCCGGCCATGCGGGCGACGGCGAATAGCGGCGTAAAAAGCGTCTCGGGTACGCCGAGCATCTTGTAGATAAAGCCTGTGTACAGGTCGATGTTGGCGCAGATGGGCTTGGTCATGCCGTGGTCGCGCATCACCTGCGGTGCCAGGCGCTCGATGCGCTCGATGAGCGCGAACTCATCGCCCAGATCTTTCTTGGCAGCGAGCGAACGTGCGTAGTGGCGGCAGACCTCGGCGCGCGGGTCGCTGAGCGTGTAGACGGCGTGGCCCATGCCGTAGATGAGACCCGTGCCGTCGAAGGCCTGCTTGTCGAGAATCTTGCCCAGGTAGGCTGCGACCTCGTCCTCGTCCTCCCAATTGGAGACATGCGCACGGATGTCCTCGTGCATGGACACGACCTTGGCGTTGGCGCCGCCGTGGCGCGGGCCCTTGAGCGAGCCGATAGCCGCGGCGTAGGCGGAATACGGGTCGGTGGCCGAGGAGGACAGCACGCGGCAGGCAAACGTGGAGTTGTTGCCGCCGCCGTGCTCGGCATGCAGCATGAGCATCACATCGAGCAGCATCGCCTCATCGCGGGTGAATGCCATGCCGCCGCGCAACACCTGCAGGATGGTCTCGGCGGTGGAGAGACCGGGTGTGGGGTGCGGTACATGAACCTCGGAGCCGCGGCGCTTGGCGACCGAGGCCATATGCGCGAAGGCGGCGATGCGGGGGAGACGGGCGAGCATGGAGATGGCGACGTCGATTTCGTGCTCGGGTGTAATGGCGTCGGGCTCGGCGTCGAAGGCGTAGAGCAGCAGCACGGCGCGCTGAAGCACATTCATGATGCTCGACGACACCGTGGTCATGGGGAACTCGCGGACGTATTCGTCGCTCAGGTGCCTAAAGGCACCCAGACGTTCGCAAAAACCGTCAAGCTCTTCCTTAGTGGGCAGAGAGCCCGTAATGAGCAGATAGGCGACCTCTTCGTAGCCGTAGCGGTTCTCGGCCTGGGCGTTATTGACCAGATCCTCGATGCTGTAGCCGCGAAGCGTGAGTTTGCCCTGATCGGGCACGACCTTACCGTCGACCTTGTTGTAGCCATGCACATCCGAGATGCGGGTGAGGCCCGCGACCACGCCCGAGCCGTCGGCATTGCGCAGACCGCGCTTGACGTTGTGCTCTACGAACAAGCCCTCGTCGTACGGGGCGGTCGGCAGGCCGTGGTAGAGGTTTTCGCTTTCGGGCGAAATCTGACGGCTCGCCTCGTAATCCAGAACCAGGCGGCTCAGGTGATCGTCGAAGCGGTAGTAGATTTTCTTGGCGTCGTAGGCCATGTGCGCTCCTCTCCGGTCCGCTTTGGGGCGGCGCGCTTGGACGATATGACGTCAAGCTGCCCCGAGCGGCTTGTTCGCTACAGGCGGTACATAAAGTTAAAGACGTCCTCGCGCTGAATGGACACGTTGACGCCCGAAAGCTCGCCTGCCTCGGCCAGGGCCTTCTGCAGCTCGGCGAAGTCGAGCTTGGACTCGGCGGTGTCGGCCAGCATGGTCATGGTGAAGATGTCCTCGATAATGGACTGCGTGATGTCGCGGATGTCGACGTTGGCCTCGCCCAGAACGCGGGTGACGCCGGCGACAATGCCGGGGCGGTTCTTGCCAAGGACGGTGATGACGATGCGGGAGGACGAGATCTCGGCCATGGGAAACCCTTTCGCGTGGTTGCGGCGCGCGGGGGCGCTCCGCTACGGTACAGTGTTCATCATTGTACCCGTCTGGCGCCAAAAGGGGCACCTTTGCTGCGGCGTTACACGTCTGCAACATGGGAGAAGGGGCAAAGGCGCCCGTTTGCCGCGATTCGTCGTGTCGTCTGCTGTGTCTTGGGCGCGATGCACAGTACAAAGACCGTGAACCTTTTGTGGGACGCTCGACGCCGTGGTACCATAGCCGAGTTTGTTGTCTTGGTCGGAAACCAAGACGCCTTATGCGCTGATCGGTAACCAGCGCCTGACTAATAAGGAGTCCTACCATGAAGCAGGGTATCCATCCCCAGTATGTCGAGTGCACGGTGACGTGCTCCTGCGGCAACACCTTCAAGACGCACGCTACCGTGTCCGAGATGAAGGTCGAGCTTTGCAACGAGTGCCACCCGTTCTACACCGGCCAGCAGAAGTTCGTCGACACCGGTGGACGCGTCCAGCGCTTCGCCGACAAGTTCGGTGGCGCCGCTGCCGCCCAGCTCAAGAAGGCTGAGGAGGCCAAGGCTGCCAAGGCCGCCAAGGCTGCTGAGGCCGAGGCCGCTCGCAAGGCCGCCGCTGAGGCTAAGGCTGCCGAGAAGGCTAAGCGTGCCGCTAAGTTTGCCGAGGAAGCTGCCAAGCAGGCCGCCGAGGCTCCCGCAGAGGCTCCCGTCGAGGAGGCCGCTGCCGAGGCCGAGACTACCGAGGCTGCTGAGTAAATAGCTCGCCGCGGAATCACTCGCATTCATGGCATGAGGGCCGTGCATCCATTTGGGTGCGCGGCCCTTTTCTTTTTATTGGTGCAAACCAACCTGTCCCCATTGCACCAGATTGGTGCGAAGGGGACAGGTTGGTTTGCACCAAATGACAGAGAGGCGGCGTTTGCCCAGATAAAACCTGCCAAAATAAACCTGTCCCTTTTTGGCAGGTTGGTCGTAGTTATTACGTGGCGGTCGAGGTCGACCGTATGGGGCGCGCCTTGTTTGGCTAAAGTACAATTATCTGTGTTTAACTCGCCCGCAGCTGCACGGCGTGGGCGATGGCCAAAAAGGAAAACCACATGGGATTCATGTCAAAGCTGCTGTCCTTTGGATCCGATAAGGACCTTAAGCGCTACTACAAGATCGTCGACCAGATCAACGGTCTTGAGCCCCAGTTTGAGAAGATGACCGAGGAGGAGCTCCGCGCCCAGACCGATAAGTTCCGTGAGCGCTACGCCAACGGCGAGTCGCTCGACGACATGCTCCCCGAGGCCTTTGCCACCGTGCGCGAAGCTTCCAAGCGCACCATGGGCATGCGTCACTTTGATGTACAGCTCATCGGCGCCATGGCGCTGCACGAGGGCCACATCGCCGAGATGAAGACCGGCGAAGGCAAGACCCTCGTCTCCACGCTGGCCGGCTATCTCAACGCTATCGCCGGTAAGGGCGTGCACGTCGTCACCGTCAACGACTACCTGGCCAAGCGCGACTCCGAGTGGATGGGCCGTATCTACAAGTACTTGGGCATGACCGTCGGTCTGCTGCAGAACAACATGCCGCTCGAGCTGAAGCGCCCAGCCTACCAGGCCGACGTCACGTACGGCACCAACTCCGAGTTCGGTTTCGATTATCTGCGCGACAACATGGTTACCCGCCCCGAGCAGCGTGTTCAGCGCGGCCACAGCTACGCCATCGTCGACGAGGTCGACTCCATCCTGATCGACGAGGCCAGAACGCCGCTCATCATCTCGGGCGCCGGCACCAAGTCCGCCAGCACTTACAAGGACTTCGCGCGCGCCGTGCGCGGCCTTGAGCGCGGTGAGGACGTCTCGCACGACATGCTCACCGCCACCGAGGACGTGGAGCCCACGGGCGACTTCGTCATGGACGAGGCTAAGCACACCATCGCCGCCACCGAGCGCGGTCTTAAGAAGATTGAGCGCCGCCTGGGTATCGATGACATCTATGCCGATCTCTCCGGCCAGCTGGTCAACCACCTGCAGCAGGCGCTGAAGGCCCAGTACATGTTCCACCGCGACAAGCAGTACGTGGTCACCAACGGCGAGGTCAAGATCGTCGACGAGTTCACCGGTCGTATCATGGAGGGTCGCCGCTATTCCGAGGGCCTGCACCAGGCCATCGAGGCCAAAGAGGGCGTGCTCGTACGCGAGGAGAACCAGACGCTGGCGACCATCACCCTGCAGAACTACTTCCGTCTGTATGACAAGCTCTCCGGCATGACCGGTACGGCACTTACCGAGGATGCCGAGTTCCGCGAGATCTACAAGCTGCCCGTCGAGGTCATTCCCTCCAACAGGCCCGTGCAGCGCGTTGACCACGAGGACCTGGTCTACCGCACCATTCAGGCTAAATACAACGCCGTTGCAGACGACGTTGAGCGTCGTCACGCCAAGGGCCAGCCGGTCCTGGTGGGCACCGTCTCCATCGAGAGCTCCGAGAAGCTGTCCGCCGCCCTTACCAAGCGCGGCATCGCGCACGAGGTCCTCAACGCTAAGCATCACGAGCGCGAGGCCCACATCGTTGCCCAGGCCGGACGCTACGGCGCCGTGACCATCGCCACCAACATGGCCGGTCGTGGTACCGACATCCTGCTGGGCGGCAACCCCGACGAGCTGGTGCGCGAGCGCCTGGAGTACGAGGGCCTGACCATGGAGGACGTGACGCCCGAGCAGCTCGAGCAGTTTAACGCCGAAGCCAAGGAGACCTGCAAGGCCGAGCGCGAGCGCGTGCTTGCCGCCGGCGGCCTGACCGTCATCGGCACCGAGCGCCATGAGTCCCGCCGCATCGACAACCAGCTGCGTGGCCGTTCCGGCCGTCAGGGCGATCCGGGCGAGACCCAGTTCTACCTGTCGCTCGAGGATGACCTCATGCGCCTGTTCGGTGGCGACAAGATGGACCGCGTCTCCAAGATGATGGTCACGGCCGACATGGGCGACGACATGCCCATCCAGCACAAGATCATTTCCAAGGCCGTCGAGAATGCCCAGCACAAGGTCGAGAGCATCAACTTCTCCATGCGTAAGAGCGTTCTTGAGTACGACGACGTCATGAACAAGCAGCGCCAGGTCATCTACGCCGAGCGCAACAAGATCCTGGACGGCAAGGACCTGACCGACCACATCACCGAGGTCATGCACGATACCGTGTACCGCTGTGTTCAGGAGTTCTGCACCAAGGACAGCCACGAGGGCGAGCGCGATCTTGAGGGCCTGCGTAAGTGGGTCGTCGAGCTGACCGGGCATATCGATACCCCTCAGTTCCCCGACGAGGACTTTGAGGCCCTGGCCGCCGATGTCCTGGCCTATGTTGAGAAGTGCTACAACATGAAGGCCGAGCGCCTGGGCGAGGACCTGATGCGCGAGCTCAATACCCAGGTCATGCTGCGCGTCATCGATACGCGTTGGATGAACTACCTGCAGGAAATGGACTACCTCAAGACCGGTATCGGCCTGCGCGGCTTTGGCCAGCGCGACCCGCTGGTTGAGTACAAGACCGAGGCCTACGGCGCGTTCCAGATGCTCGTCGATACCATGTACGAGGATTACCTGCGCACTGTTCTGCGCATTGAGCTCAAAGCTGCCCCGCAGGCTGTGGAGCACAAGGAGGACCCCGCCCTTAAGGGCGCGCACTTCTCTGGTCCCGCCGAGGTCGATGGCGACAACAGCGATTCGGTACTGCGCAAGCAGGCTCAGGTGCAGGCCCGCACCGCCGTCCAGGGTGGTCCGGCTGCCGTTAACAACGGTGGCAAGGTGACGACCTACCGCAAGTCCGAGAGCGATGACCCCTATGTCAACGTGGGCCGCAACGACCCGTGCCCTTGCGGTAGCGGTAAGAAGTTTAAGTATTGCCACGGCAGGAATCGTTAATGGCCGAGACTCTAGAGGTAACTCCCGCCGAGTTGGACGCGTTTGCGGACCGACTCGGCGAGGTCGAGTCGTATCTCCATTTGGACGAGAAGCGCACCCGCGTAACGGAGCTCGAGGCCAAAAGCGTCGCCCCGGGCTTTTGGGACGATGCCGATGCCGCTCGCGCCACGATGGAGGAGATTGCGCGCGCCAAGGAGGACATCGCCGCCGTGGATATCGCGCGCGGAGAGCTTTCCGATGCTCGCGCCGCGTTGGAGCTTGCCGAGGAAATGGGCGATGACCCCGATGCCGCTGCGCTGCGTGAGGAGGCTGCCGCCACGGCGGAGCGCCTATCCCGCGCCATCGACGAGCTTGAGCTTGCGAGCTGGTTTACCGGGGAGTTCGACCATGGCGACGCGATTGTGACCATCAAGCCCGGACAGGGTGGCTTGGAGGCCCAGGACTGGACCTTCATGCTCTTTAAGATGTACATGAAGTACTGCCAGCGCCGCGGTTGGAAGGTCACCATCAACGATTGCCCCGCGGCCGAGGTCATCGGCATCGATCGCGCGACCTTTACCGTCGAAGGCAAGGATGCCTTTGGCATGCTTCGCGCCGAGGCCGGAGTTCACCGCCTGGTGCGCATTAGCCCCACCGACGACAAGAAGCGCCGCCAGACCACGTTTGCCGGCGTCGAGGTCATTCCGGTGCTACCCGACGATATCGATATCGAGATTAATCCCGATGACATTCGCGTCGACGTATACCACGCAAGCGGCCCGGGCGGTCAGGGCGTCAACACCACCGACTCCGCCGTGCGCGTGACGCATTTTCCCAGCGGTATCGTGGTCACGTGTCAAAACGAGCGCAGCCAGATTCAAAACAAGGCCGCGTGCATGCAGATTCTCAAGGCGCGCCTGTACGAGATTGAGCTCGAAAAGCGCGCCGAGGCCCTGGATGAGATTCGCGGACCCAAGACCACAATTGGTTTTGGCAACCAGATCCGCAGCTACGTGCTCTACCCGTACCAGATGGTTAAGGACCTGCGCACGGGCGTTGAGACCAGCAACGTCGAGGCAGTTCTTGACGACGGCGACCTGGATCCGTTTGTGATTGGCTATCACCGTTGGGCTACCGGCAACGCTGACGCGGAGGCCCCGTCTGCCTAAACCGCTCGGTTTATGTGGAAATGGATCAAGGCCTTCCGAGCAGGACGGTTTTGTATCCAGAACAAACCCTGCACAGGGGTGGTTTTTGTTTGGCGAATCGGTAGAATCGAATACATGAAGAAGTTCAAAGCGCATCCGATGGGGTGCGCTTTTTTGAGGGAGGCAGCATGGCATATCGTCTGGACATCAAGCGCATTCTTTCGATGAACTTCTTTCACGATCTACCCCAGATCATGTTGGGGTGCGCCTTGGCCGCCATCGCGACCGACCTGTTTTTGATTCCCAACGGTCTTGCAGCCGGTGGCGTTACGGGCCTTGCGACGATTATCCAGGCAGTCGGCGCAGCGCGAGGCGTGTCGCTTCCTGTCGGTATCCAGACCATCGTGATGAATGCCTTGCTGCTGCTGATCGTTATGCGCGAGGGCGGCATGTTCTATGTAGTGCAGACGGCGACGGGCTTTGTGCTGCTGGGCTTCTTTACCGATCTGTTTGCCCCGTTTGTAGCGCCTTTGGCACATGCGGACCTGATGCTTCCCGCTATGTGGGGCGGCATTATCACGGGCATTGGTTACGGCATGGTGTTGCGCGCCGGCGCCAACACCGGCGGCTCGGACACGATTGGCCAAATCATCTCGCGTAACACCTCGCTGCCGGTGGGCTCGACCGTCATGGCAATCGACGTTGCCGTATGTGCGGCATCTGCTCCGGTATTCTCGCTCGAAAATGCTCTATACGCAGGACTTTCGATGGTGATTAGCGGCTATGTGATCGATGCTGTGGTCGATGGCGGCAATAAGCGTCGTATGGTGCTCATCATCTCGGATAACTTTCCCGATATCGCGGCCGACATCATGTATGGTCTGGGCCGCGGCTGCACCAAATTAAAGGCGACCGGTATGTATTCGGGCGTCGAGAAGCCGGTGATCATGGTGATCGTTAGCCGTCGAGAGCTCAACACCCTCAAAACGATCGTGCGCGAGCGCGATCCTCACGCCATTGTGACGGTCGCCGACGTTACGGAAGCCTTCGGTGAGGGTTTCAAGGACATTAACGCGTAGGCTGAATTTCGGTTTGCGGATCATTTTTGTGCCGGGGCGAGAGGCAGCCACCGCATCCAAAAGACATTCACATTGATAAACCGTTTCATCAGCGGTTCTGCCTGCTAAATTGTTCAAATAATGATAAAAACTCTGGTAAAGCCATCGGTTTCCAGCATAATGAATGACGTACGTGCATTGCGGCTGTGTTGGGATTACCTTCGGTGCCGTGCGCATCTTGTCTTAAGAGGATGAAAGGAAGGCACAATGAGCGACGAAGAGCTCAAAAAGGTTGCCAACGAGGTAAGGAAGGGCATCGTCACCGGCGTGCACGCTGCCAAGTCTGGCCATCCGGGCGGTTCGCTCGGCGCTGCCGACATCATGACCTATCTGTACTTTGAGGAAATGAACGTCGACCCGGCCGATCCCCGCAAGGCCGATCGCGACCGCTTTGTGCTTTCCAAGGGTCATTGCGCTCCGGGCCTGTACGCCGTGCTCGCCGAGCGCGGGTTCTTCCCCAAGGAGGACCTCGAGACGCTGCGCCATATCGGCAGCCACCTGCAGGGTCACCCCAACATGAACGACACCCCGGGCGTCGACATGTCCACTGGCTCGCTCGGCCAGGGCATTTCCGCCGCCGTGGGCATGGCCGTTGCCGCTAAGCACTGGGGCGATACTTACCGCACGTACGCCCTGCTGGGCGATGGCGAGAGCGAGGAAGGCCAGGTCTGGGAGGCCGCCATGTTTGCCGGCAACCAGCAGCTCGACAACCTCTGCGTGATTGTTGACCACAACGGTCTGCAGATCGATGGCCCCGTCGAGGACGTCAACGATCCCATGCCGCTCGCCGACAAGTTCCGCGCCTTTAAGTTCCATGTGGTGGAGCTTGCCGACGGCAACGACTTCGATCAGATTCGCGCCGCCTTTGCCGAGGCCCGCGCCACCAAGGGCCAGCCGACCGCCATTATCGCCGAGACCACAAAGGGCAAGGGCGTCTCCTTTATGGAGAACCAGGTGGGTTGGCACGGTAAGGCCCCCAACGATGAACAGTTTGAGCAGGCCATGGCAGAGCTCACGGCCGCCGGAGAGGAGCTCTAGGATGGCAGATGTCAAGAAAATCGCCACGCGCGTAAGCTACGGCGAGGCCCTCGTCGAGCTCGCCAACGAGCACGATGACTTTGTGGTCCTCGACGCCGACCTGGCCGCCGCCACGCAGACCGGCAAGTTTAAGGCAGCCTGCCCCGACCGCTTCTTCGATGTGGGCATTGCCGAGAGCAACCTGATGGGTGTTGCCGCCGGTATCGCAACCACCGGTCGCGTTGCCTTCGCGAGCAGCTTTGCCATGTTTGCCGCCGGCCGCGCCTTTGAGCAGGTCCGCAACTCCATTGGCTACCCGCACCTCAACGTCAAGATCGGTGCCACGCACGCCGGTATCTCGGTGGGCGAGGACGGCGCCACGCACCAGTGCTGCGAGGATATCGCCCTTATGCGCGTCATTCCCGGCATGACCGTCATCGTTCCCGCCGACGACGTCGAGGCCCGCGCCGTGACGCGCGCCGCCTACGAGTGCGACGGTCCCGTGTACATGCGCTTTGCCCGCCTGGCCTCGCCGGTCATCAACGACCCCGAGACCTACAAGTTCGAGTTGGGCCGCGGCATCGTTATGCGCGAGGGCGCCGACGTTACCATCATTGCCTGCGGCCTGATGGTCGGCGAGGCCCTCGAGGCCGCCGAGCAGCTTGCTGCCGAGGGTATCGACGCCGAGGTCATCAACATGCACACCATTAAGCCCATCGATGCCGACCTGATCGTCAAGAGCGCCACCAAGACCGGTCACGTCGTGACCGTCGAGGAGCACTCCGTGATCGGCGGCCTGGGCAGCGCCGTTGCCGATGTCCTGTGCGAGCAGTGCCCGACGCCGCTCAAGAAGATCGGTGTCAACGACACGTTCGGCGAGTCCGGCCCGGGTGCCGAGCTCCTGCACAGGTACGGCCTGGACGCCGCCAACATCGTGGCGACCACCAAGGAGTTCTTGGCATAAGGCAAGGCGGATCTCAAGGATTGCTTCGCCAGTACTATAAAACTGCTTCGCCAGTACTATGGAAACCCGGCAGGGGCGCTCTCTTGGAGGGCGCCCCTGTTTCAGTTGCGGTGAAATAAGGACTGTTTTGCCAGCCTAAAGGCTCAATTAATCCGCATTTCACCGCAACTTCCGAAGGCGTTCCCGCTTGTGCTGGCTCCATCGCGACGATTGATTGCGGCTTGGCACAGTGCGGCGACATCGGGGGCATCGCCGCCTCGGTATGTCATGGCGAGCAAAGCGGCATCATAGATTTCATCATTGGTCACATCGGCGGCATCAATGGGGCAGAAGGCGAGAATCGAATCCTGTTCTGCAAGCTCGGCCAGATCGATCGTTTCACCCATGGCAAAGGCATCATCGAGGACGAGTGTGGCACTCGTGCATGGAATTTGATAGATCGTGCCATCCGCAGCGATAGGGGAACCTGCTGCCTCGAGCGTGTAGACACCTTGTATGAGATTGATGCCAGAGCCATCGGAGGCGACGAACTCAATCCTGTCGACCGTTATTCCGTCGATGGTCTTGCCCGTAATATGTATCGGAACGCGCGATGCCCCGTTATCGGTGTCCCAGCCCGCAGCCGCGACATCCAGCACGATGGCGTGCTCCGAATGGGCGGATACGAAGTGCGACAACACCTGCCGCAGATGAAGGCCCATACAGCTACCGCCGACAATGCCAATTACCAGCATGCAGGCAAGGATGACCGCAACGTGGTTCCGAGGCTTTACCCGAAGCTCAGAATCAGCAGAGATGCTATTGACGACAGCCCCGCACGCCGTGCAGTACCTCACGCCATCGCGCAACTCAGCTCCACAATAAGGACAATTCATACCAGCCCCCACAACCATAGACGTTCCTATCGAGGCCACTGTAAATCGACAATCCAAATCCAAGTTGCGCAACAATCAAATCAAAAACGCGTCAAGCAAAAGTCTCTACCGGGAAAAGGACCCATATCAGCAAAGTGCCACTCAGCCCACCCAGCATGGTGATGTGGCACCCTAAGATAAACGCGGCGGCCCCTTAGTAGCCGCAGGCCGTGCGCAGGGTTACCTCCCAAATCTTTCCGCAGGACGGAGGAACCCCCGCCGCACGTAGTGCGCAGCGGGGGCTCCGACATGTCCGAGGACGATTTGGGAGGTAACCCTGCGCGCGGCCGGTGGGACCAAAACCCCGCCATGCTTCTTATGTGCAGCGAAGCTAATGCTGCTAAAATACGAAGCGCTCATGTAGTTTAAACGTACGACGATAAGGAGCACCAGTGGGTAACCACTTCCGTACCTCCGGTGCGGGCGATGACGCCCCCAAGACGCAGCCAGGCGCCGCGGGCACTCGTTTCGCCACCCCGGATTCAGAGGATCAGCTGTTTAGCCCGATCCCCGCACAGCCGGCAGATCAGGCACAGCCGGCGTCAGATCCCTTTGCCTACAATCCCACCAATGATGTCGAGCTTTCCGAGGCCGCGGGTTTTGAGCCCGTGCAGAAGGTGACCGCTCGCGTGGATCAGCCCCAGGCGGACGCTGTCGCGCCGCAACCTGTCATGGCCGGTATTCCCGATCCTATGGCTCCTGCGACTCCGGCGCCACAGCCTGCGCAGTCCGGTCTTTTTGCCGGTATTCCCGATCCTACGCAGCCCGCGGCTCCCGTAGTCGAGAGCGATCAGGCCGCCGAGGTCGCAAGCCTCGACAATGCGCTCAACAATCCCGACTTTACGTCGGTGTTTGCGCCCATCGATCCGCAGGCTAGCCGCAAGAAGATGGCCAAGCAGGCCGGTGTCGAGCCCGTCATCCTTATGGAGCACGTCACCAAAATCTATCCGGCGCAGCCCAACAAGCCCGCACTCGACGACATCAACATCGAGATCTATCCGGGCGAGTTCGTCTTTTTGGTCGGTCACTCCGGCTCGGGTAAGACCACGCTGCTGTCGACGCTCAACCGCGACGTCAAGCCGACGAGCGGTCGCATTTTGGTCGCCGGCCAGGATCTCATGAAGATCAAGAACCGCAAGGTTCCGTTCCTGCGTCGTCAGATTGGCGCCGTGTTCCAGGACTTTAAGCTCCTGCCGCAAAAGACCGCCTACGAAAACGTGGCGTTTGCCCTGCAGTGCATTGGCAAGCCCAAGGGCGTCATTCGCAGCCAGGTGCCCGAGGTGCTGCGTCTGGTCGGTCTGGCCGACCAGATGGACTCGCTGCCAGATCAGCTTTCCGGTGGCGAGCAGCAGCGCGTGGCCGTTGCCCGCGCTATGGTCAACCGCCCGCCGCTGCTTATCTGCGACGAGCCCACGGGCAACCTCGACCCGGCGATTTCGCTGGGCATCATGAAGCTGCTCGAGCGCATTAACCGTACCGGCACCACCGTGATCGTCGCCACGCACGACCGCGAGATGGTCGATAGCATGCACCGTCGCGTGATCGCCCTCGAGGGCGGCCACGTAATCCGCGACCAGGAGAGGGGAGGTTACGGCAACTATGGCACCAACTAACGTGGGCTATTCGCTCAAAGAGGCTATCAGCCACTTCTTCCGTAACTGGACCACCTCGCTCGGCGCCGTCATCACGATCTTCCTTTCGCTGTTTATCATCGGCCTGTTCATTATGGGTTCCGCGATGCTGAACTCCGTGATCGGTACCGTCGAGGATCAGGTTGTCATCAATGCCTTTATTAGCGATGACGCCGATCAGGCAGACGTTCAGGCCTTTGAGGCCGAGCTCAAGACGTGGAGCAACGTCAAGTCCGTGACCTATAAGGATAAGGACGACGCGCTGGCCGAGTACACGAGCAAGATGTCGGGCAACGCCGACGCCACCATGAGCGCGCTCGACGGCCAGAATCCGCTTCCCGCCTCGTTCGCGATTGAGATGGACGATCCGTCTCAGGTCGAGAGCACGGCCAAGAAGCTCAAGAAGAATGCCGACTTCCAAAAGATCGCGGACGACGGCGACGTCAACGCGAGCGTGCTGTATGGCCAGGAGGAAGTGAGCCGCCTGTTCCAGGTGACCAACTACATCCGTATCGCCGCCGTGGTGCTCGTCGGTCTGCTGACCTTTATCGCGTTCATCTTTATCAACAACACGATTCGCCTGTCCATTACGGCGCGTCGTCGCGAGATTGCGATTATGCGCCTGGTGGGCGCCAGCAACGGCTTCATTCGCGGGCCGTTCATTACCGAGGGCGTGCTTCAGGCCATTCTGGGCTCGCTGCTTTCCATCGGTGTTTTGGAGTTGCTGCGCAACCTGCTGGTTCCGCGCCTGCAGGCGAGCGTCGGCTGGATGTCGTTTGCGCTGCCGATGCAGTACTATCTGGTGACCTACGCCGCACTGATTCTCGTCGGTGTCATTATCGGTCTCTTTGGTTCTGCCATCGCCATGCGCCGTTATCTGCGCGTGTAAGCGCTGCGGATATGCCGTCTGCAACGGGTCGTCCCTTTCCAGGGGCGGCCCGTTTTTTGATCCCCTGGGGACGGAGGAAAACGGATCATCGCGGCGCTGGTCTATCTATATGATCCGTTTTCCTCCGTCCCCTAGGGATCATTTGGGTAGACTCTTGGGGTGTTAACGGCTATCGATAGTAAGGAGGCGCCATGGGGCGCAATAACAAACATAAGCGTAGCGCACGCAATAAACGCGGGCCGGTGCGCAGCGAGCGTCGCCCGAGCATGACTGGCCGCGTTCAGCTCCATGAGCACAGCGCTTATGTCGTGACCGACAACGGCGATTACAAGGTCATGGGTCGCGGTAAGCGTGAGATTATGGACGGCGATACCGTGGCCGTAAGCATCAAGGCGGGACCGCGCGGGGATCGTCGCGCCGTGATCGAGGGCGTCATCGAGCGTGCCGCCATCAGCGTGGTGGGTACGTATCAGACGGCCGGCCCGCTTGGTGTGATCGAACCGCTCGATTCGCGTCTCAAAGCCGATTTCTTTGTTTTGCCCGAGGACACTTCGGCGGAGCGCCTGGGCGTGCGTCCTGGCGATGTCGTCGTCGCGCGCATTCTGACCTACCCGACGCGCTTGGAGTCGGGCACGGTGACTCTTGAGCGCCGCATCGGCGGTGACGATGCACCCGATCTGGGCGTCCAATATGTTATGGCGCGCTATGGCTATACCGACAGCTATCCCGAAGCGGCTCTGGCAGAGGCAGAGGCGCTTTCGCTCGACGTGACTGCAGCGCTTAAAGACCCGCTTCGTCGTGATCTGCGCGATCGCTTTGTCATCACCATCGATCCGGTTGATGCACGCGACTTTGATGATGCCATCTCGCTCGAGCGCACGCCCGAGGGCGGCTATAAGCTGGGCGTGCATATCGCCGATGTTTCGCATTATGTTGCCTGGGATGGGCATATCGACCTGGAGGCCCGCCATCGCACGACGTCGGTATACCTTGCCGACCGTGTGCTCCCCATGCTGCCCGAGCGCCTGTCCTGTGACCTGTGTTCCCTGCGCCCCGATGAGGATCGCCTGGCGTTTACCGTCGACATCGAGCTTGACGCGCAGGGCCGCGTGCGCCATTACGACCCCTATCCCAGTGTGATTCGTTCGCGTGTGCGTATGGACTACGACGGCGCCGAGGCGCTGCTGGTGCGTGCCGGCGCAGTTGAGTATTCCGTGTTGGAGGGCGCTGCGGAGGATGTCGCTGCGGCTGAAGCCTCGCGCGAGGAAGCACTTGAGCGTGGGCTTGCGTGCGAGGACACCGCTCGCGGCTGTAACGTTGACCTGGCCGATTTCCTGGTCGCTGCAAACGAACTCGCGGAGCTTCGGCGCCGCATACGTCGCGCACGCGGTTCGGTCGACTTCGATACGGCCGAGATTCGCGCGCTGCTGGATGAGGACGGCGTGCCCGTGCAGATTGTGGCACGCGAACGCTCCTGCGCAACCTCGCTTATCGAGGAGGCAATGCTGCTGGCTAACGAGTGCGTCGCCGAGTGGCTGGCCGACCGCGATATCGAGGCGTGCTATCGCGTGCACGATGACCCCAGCCCCGACAGTCTGCACGGTGCTGCTGTGGCGCTGGCGCAGCTCGGTATCATCGATGATCGCCGTGCGGCGGGCATTGCCCTGGGAAGTCCCGACGAGTTACAGGCGACGGTTGACGCCGCTGCCGGTACGGCTAACGCGCCGCTCGTCAACACGCTCCTTTTGCGCAGTATGCAGCGTGCGTTGTATAAGCCTCGCAACGAGGGCCACTTTGCGCTCGCCGCGCCGTGCTACTGCCACTTTACAAGCCCCATTCGCCGCTATCCCGACCTGGTGGTGCATCGCGTGCTCAAGCTGCAGTTGGCCTACGAGCGGCTGGGCGGCAAGGACGCCTTGGTGCGTACGCCGCGGCTGATCGGTAAGGGTCGCGAGTCCCTGCCGCGCATTCTGCCGCAAATCTGCCGCGCGTGCAGCGATGCCGAGCGTGCGGCCGACGCCGCCAGCCATGCGACGCAAAAAATCAAGATTGCGCAGTACTACGAGGACCGCCTGGGCGAGCGCTATGCCGGAACGGTCTCGTGGGTCAGCAGCATGGGACTATTCGTGCGTCTCGATTTGACGCAGGTTGAGGGGCTGGTTTCTATTAAGAGCCTGGGCAACGAGTGGTTTGAGTTTGACGAGGACGCGCTCACGTTGACGGGTGCCGACACGGGGCGTCGTTTTGAGTTGGGGCAGCGCGTGATTATCGAGGTCTCGCGCGTCAACACTACTCGCGGACATTTGGACTTTAAGCTCATTCATTAACCGGCACGGAGTGAGTATCGGCAGAGCGTAGAGGGCGGTCTTTCGGGGCCGCCCTCTTTGCGCGTCTCTTGATTGCCTTGCCATGGGCTCGGCCGCTTCTTCATATGCTTTTGGGAGATAGGACCTACCAAAACAAACCTGTCCCTTTTTGGCAAGTTTACGAGAAAGCGGGGATGTTGTGGCAACGGTATATGGGTATGCGCGGGTGAGCACGCGTGATCAAAATTTGAATCGCCAGTTGGATGCGCTGAGCGCCTATGGCGTGGAGTCGGCGAATGTCTTTGCCGACCGTGCGAGCGGTAAGGACTTTGATCGCCCGCGGTATCGGGAATTGCTTCATGCCTTGGCTTCCGGCGACGTGTTGGTGGTGCTTTCCATCGATCGGCTGGGTCGAAACTACAGCGAGATACTCGAGGAATGGCGTCGTATAACCAAGGAACTTGGTGCGGCCATCGTTGTGCTGGACATGCCGTTGCTCGATACGCGTGCGAGAGATTGCGGCGGATCGGATGTGACCAGCACGCTGATCGCCGATATCGTTTTACAGCTGTTGAGCTATGTGGCGCAGGTGGAACGAGAGAACATCCACCGTCGTCAGGCGGAGGGAATCGCGGCGGCGCGGGCGCGCGGCGTGCGTTTTGGTCGACCCCGCAAGCCGTGCCCTCCGCAATTTGAACGAGTGCGCGATATCTATGAGGCGGGCAATATTACTCGGAGTCAGGCGGCAAAGCGCCTAGGTGTGTGCGTGGGGACCTTCGATCGCTGGATGCGCGAGACGGAGTAGGGGAGCCGGTGATGCGGACTCAGTGACTACCGTCGCCCACCCCGACCCGCTTGCCCTCGTTCGCATATGGATGGGCACCAACATCCGTCGTGTCGCCCATACCGTAGAGTTCTTCTTTGTTGGGCTGTTGGCGCTGCTGGCGGCCGTGCTGGCTCGGCGCACGACCTGTCCCATTGGCGTCCACGCGAGACGCTGTTAACAACCCTGTTACGAATAATGCGACCTTGATGAATCATTTTGTGTCGCGCGTATTTCCGAGCGGTCGGATTTGAGGGGCGAGTGGTAGAACGCCCGCCCTTTGTGCGCCATGATGCGGCACAATGTACCGTAAAAGCTGTTTATATCCGGTACGAATCGTTCGTTGGTCTTTAATTCTTCTCAACGGAGGTGTTTGAGATGGCAAACGGATTGCTTTTAAGGCTTCGCGAGCGTGAGCTCAGCGCAAGTCCGGCGGAGCGCAACGTCATCGCATACGTGAGTGCTCATCCGCATGAGGTGGTCGGGCTGTCCGTCCGCGGTCTTGCCGATGCCACGTTCTCCTCGCCCTCGAGCATTTTGCGCTTTTGCAAGCGCTTGGGTTTTGCGGGCTACAAGGAGTTCCAGCGCGAACTGATTGCCGAACTTGCGCTCCTGGGCGACAGAAAGGACGTTGCCCTCGAGGACATCTCCGTGGATGACAGCGTCGAACGTATCGTGGGGAAGGTGATGAAAAGCAACGTGCGCACGATCGAGGCGACGGCGCGAACACTCGATTACGCCGTTTTGGAACGATGTGCAGCCTATCTTAAGCGGGCGCGCATGGTCAATCTGTTCGGTATTGGTGCTTCTCGCTTGGTTGCACACGATCTGGCACAAAAGCTCATGCGTGTCGACAAGGAATGCCATCTGTACGATGACTGGCACGACCAACTCTTGTGCGCCAAGAACATGCACGAAGGCGATATCGGCATTGCTATTAGCTACTCGGGCTTAACGCAAGAAGTGCTGGACTGCACCGCCGAGGCCCAACGCCACAACTGTCCCGTTGTGGCCGTGACCAAAGTAGATGGATCGTCCAAGCTTGCCACCATGGCCGATGCCGTGCTCGGCGTTGCTGCAAGCGAGCCCTTGGTCCGCAGCGGTGCCATGGCCTCGCGTATGGCTCAGCTTATGGTTGTCGATGCCCTCTACGCTGCTTACGTTGCGAGCGATTACGAACGGGCGACGCATGTCATCAAGCAAAACTACATCGAGAAACAGGAAAGATGAGGTGAACAAAATGCTCGATTTAACAAAATTCACGACAGAACAGCGAAATCAAAAGTCAATGGACCTCGACACGATGACGTCGCTGCAAATCGTCACGACGATGAACGATGAGGATCTTCGCGCCGTCCAGTCGGTCACGAAAGTGTTGCCGCAGGTTGCCACGGCAATCGACTGGGCTGCCGAGGCGCTCGAGCGCGGCGGACGCGTCTTTTACATGGGCGCGGGCACGAGCGGTCGTTTGGGCGTGCTCGACGCTTCGGAGTGCCCACCCACGTTTGGCGTATCGCCCGATCTGATTGTCGGGCTCATTGCCGGAGGCGAGACGGCGTTTACCAGGGCTGTCGAAGGTGCCGAGGATAGCGAGGAACTTGGCGCGAGTGACCTGCGGGAACATGGGCTCTCCTCCAAGGATCTCGTCGTTGGTTTGGCGGCAAGCGGTCGTACCCCCTATGTGGTGGGCGGCCTCGCGTACGCCAAGGCAACCGGGTGCAAGACCATTGCAATCGCCTGCAACCAGGGGTCGAAGATCGGGGAGAGCGCAGACCTTGCCATAGAGCCCGTGCCCGGCCCCGAGGTGCTTACCGGCTCAACGAGGCTCAAGGCGGGAACGGTCCAAAAGCTCATTCTCAATATGATTTCGACCGGTGCCATGGTCAAGATCGGCAAGGTGTACCAAAACCTGATGGTCGATGTACAGCAGACGAACGAGAAGCTGGTGGTGCGCGGCCAGAACATTGTGATGGAAGCGACCGGCTGCACACGAGAGCGCGCCGTTCAGGCGCTTGCAGATGCCGGCGGCCACGTTAAAACCGCTATTGTCTCGGTGCTGCTGGGCTGCGATGCCGAGCAGGCTGCGGTAGCTCTTGAGCGGGCGCGCGGCCATGTCCGTGCTGCGGTGAGTGGCCATGAGAAGAGCAATGCCGATGCCCAATAGGTGCACGGCGTGAGCAGATATGACATCAAGAAGAGACACCCAATACAAGGAGGAGTTATGACGAACAAAGAGCTGGCTCAAAAGCTGCTGGACCTTTTGGGCGGTAAAGACAACGTGCTCGCAAACGCGGCGTGCATGACGCGCCTGCGCGTGACCGTCAAAGACACGGGCAACGTCGACACGGAGGGTATTAAGGCGCTCGACGGCGTGATGGGCCTGGTTGAGGATGACACGATGCAGATCGTGCTGGGTCCGGGCAAGGTGAATAAGGTGCTCGAGGAGTTCTCCAAGCTCACCGGCCTTGCGAAAGGCGTTGCTGACGAGAGCGTGGTTGACGCTGCGGCCACAAACAAGGCCGCACAGAAGGCCAAGTACGAGTCTAAGCCGGTTCAGGCCTTCCTCAAGAAGATTTCCAATGTCTTCGTCGCCCTGCTTCCCGGCATCATTGCGGCTGGCCTCATCAACGGTATCTGCAACGTCATTAACGTCTCGACGGCAGGCGCGCTTGCAGGCGAGTGGTGGTACCAGGGCATTCGTTCCATGGGCTGGGCCCTGTTTGCCTATCTGCCCATCTTGGTGGGCTATAACGCGGCACGTGAGTTTGGTGGCTCCGCTGCGCTGGGCGGCATCGCCGGCATGATGTGTATCGCCAACAGTGCCATGCCCCTGCTTGCGCCTGGCGCGGCTGATCCTGCCACTGCTATTCTGCTGCCCCTCACCAGTGCGCAGTACAACCCCGCAGCGGGCGGCATGATCGCGGCTCTCATCGCTGGCGCATTTTTTGCCTGGATGGAGCGTCAGATTCGCAAGGTTATGCCCAACGCACTCGACACGTTCTTGTCCCCGCTGCTGGTGCTCATCATTGGCGCCTTTGCTCTGATGCTCGTCATCCAGCCGGTTGGCGCATGGCTGACGACTGCCATCTTTAGCGTCCTCACCTTTATCTTCGAGAAGCTGGGCGTCCTGGGCGGCTATATCCTGTCGGCAGGCTTCTTGCCTCTGGTGTCCGTCGGCCTGCATCAGGCGCTCACGCCGATCCACGCTATGCTCAACGATCCCGACGGCGCTACCAAGGGCATCAACTACCTGCTGCCCATCCTTATGATGGCTGGCGGCGGCCAGGTCGGTGCCGGTCTGGCGCTGTACTTTAAGACCAAGAACGCCAAGCTCAAGAAGTACGTCGCAGAGTCCATTCCCGTTGGAATCCTGGGTGTGGGCGAGCCTCTGATGTATGCCGTTACGCTGCCGCTCGTTCGTCCGTTTGTGACGGCCTGCCTGGGTGCTGGATTTGGCGGCGCGCTCGCGGCGCTACTTCGCATCGGCACGGTTTCTCAGGGCGTTTCCGGTCTGTTTGGCCTGCTGATCGTCGTTCCTGGCCAGCAGCTTGGCTACGTTGCCGCTATGCTGCTTGCCTATGCCGCCGGCTTTGTCCTGACGTGGTTCTTCGGTGTCGACGAGCAGAAGATCAACGAGTTCTTTGGCGAGTAGTTTGATATCGCGAGCCGTGTTGCTCAGGGCTCGCGGCGCGCGGAAGATTTCTTGATGCTATGGTTGTGCCGGCGGGGCTAACTGCTCCGTCGGCCTTTTTTAAAGGAGCGTTGAAGCGTGAAAACGGGTATTTCGATTTACCTTTCCAGCCCTTTGCAGGATATTGAGCGGACGATTGAGCGTGGCGCCGCGGCGGGTGCGCGCTACGCGTTCACCTCGCTGCATATTCCCGAGGATGGGGGAGCGGCGTATGCCGATAAGGTTCGTCAGGTGCTGTTGCTGCTTTCCGCCCGCGGTATTGCGCTCATTGCCGATGTGGGGCCGCGCACATGCGATTTGCTGGGCCTTGAGCGCATGGAGGACTTGCGTGATCTGGGACTGGAGTACCTGCGCTTGGATTATGGCTTTAGTGCCCAGCGGGTCGCGGAACTGTCCGGTGTATTTCGCATTGTGGTCAATGCATCGACGGTGAGTTCTGATGAAATCGCATCGTGGCGTGAGGCCGGTGCCGATGTGACTCGTTTTGCCGCCTGCCACAATTTTTACCCCAAGCCTTATACCGGTTTAGCTCTTGAAGATGTTGCTCGGACGAATCTTCGTCTTGCGGCGCTTGGATTCGAAATCATGGCTTTTGTGCCGGGTGATGCTAACGTTCGCGGGCCGGTTTTCGAGGGACTGCCGACGGTCGAGGCGCAGCGCGGTCGCGCGTCAAAGGTTGCTCTCAATATGCTTGAGCTTGCACATGGCGCCGATTGCGACATTGTGTTGGTCGGCGACCCCGATCTATCCGATGCGGGCTGGGCGCAGTTTGCTCAAGTTTCCGCCGGATACGTGGACCTGCAATGCGAGCTTGAGCCCGGTTATGCCTATGTGCGCGGGCAGATTCATCACGACCGGCCCGACTCGAGCGTCCTCATCTTTAGGTCTCAGGAGTCACGTACGACGCTTAAGCCGGATTCCGTGCCGACGGATTCCGGAGCCGGCCTGCCGCGAAAGGCGGGGTCGATCGCTGTGAGCAATAGCGGATATGGGCGCTACGAAGGCGAGCTTGAGATTGCGCGGGTTGATCTTCCCGGTGACGAGCGCATGAACGTTGCGGGCCATATCACGCCCGAAGCAATGGAACTGCTGCCGTTTATCAAGCACGGATTCGGGGTACGGTTCGTTTAACGTGTGACCCGCGGGCTACAATTGGCCCATCATACGAAGGCGCCTCGTGTGGCGTGTGCCTGCGTTGGCCGATCTATATTCGGAGGATTCCCATGACCGTACTGTTTGTTGAATATCCCAAGTGCTCGACCTGTAAGAAGGCCAAGGCATGGCTGGACGAACATGGGGTAGAGTATATCGACCGCGATATCGTTTTGGACAACCCCACGGCCGATGAGCTTGCGACCTGGATTGCTCGTTCGGGGCTGCCGGTGCGGCGCTTCTTTAATTCGTCGGGCATGAAATATCGAGAGCTGGGCCTGAAGGCGCGTCTGGATGCGGGCATGACGGATCGGGAGTGCTATGAGCTGCTGGCGACCGACGGCATGCTGGTCAAGCGTCCGCTGCTGGTGGGCGACGACTTTGCGATTCCCGGCTTTAGGGAATCGGCTTGGGCCGAGGCGTTGCTGTAGCGGCTGCGGAAAGTGCGACCCGGAATTCGCTTCCAGAATGGGATGCACTTTCCCAAAGTGGCCGGTTGCGGAAAGCACGTCCCATTCTGAGCTTCGATTGCGGGACACGGTTTCCGGTTGAGGGCTCGACGGGAAAGTAGGGACCAGTTTGAGCTTGAAATCTGGGACGCACTTTCCGCCGGCGGGCCTGCCCCAGTCAGTCCGCCAGCTGTGCCCATTTGTGCGGATCGTAGACCTTTACGTGTTTGTTGGGCTTGCCGCTCCAGTACTCCTCGTCCATAAAGGGCAGATATGCCTGAACGCCGGGGCAGATAAAGGGAATCCGCTGCTGTTGCAGTCGCTCGCGCTGGCGCTGCTCCAGGTGCGCCTCGGATATGACGGTCGGCATACCGGACAACTCGACGAGGCTTGCCTGGATTCGCTTAAGGTCGGGGAGTCCCGCGTGCCATGACATCCGCATGATCAAAAAGGATGCACGGCGGTATTTTGCCTGCACCACAGTAATGGCGGGGCGTAACGTGGGGTGAATTTTGTCCCATTCGGGCCAAAGGTCGGCAGTGATCTCGAGGCCCAGGGTCTCCCATAGGTAATCAAGCTCTTCGTCCATGGTGCCTCGATATCTACGCGATCATTGATACTTCGATTGTGTTGCCTGGTGCTATCGTTTTCGCGGTAGAATCTGCCAACGGTTGACGGCTACCGCTCACGGCGTTTTGCCCTTCGTGTACAGCGGTTGGCTTCACAGGTCCTTCACGGGTTGGACTAAATTAGGCCAATTTGACTGAATTTCAAAAAAGTCAAAATTGGGGCTTGCGTCACCGTAGAACTTCCCGTATATTTCTTTCTTGCGCAAAGGCACAGCCGAGCGCAGCGATGCAGTCATTGGGATGTCGTCTAATGGCAGGACAGCGGATTCTGGTTCCGTCAATGGGGGTTCGACTCCCTCCATCCCAGCCATTGCATTTGCTACATATGGCCCGTTCGTCTAGCGGTTTAGGACGCCGCCCTCTCAAGGCGGAGATCACCAGTTCGAATCTGGTACGGGCTACCACAAAATGAACGCCCGGGCCTCGCAAGAGACCCGGGTTTTGTGTATACGTCGCATGTGTGGAATGAGCCGCGTTTCACCCGGACCGAGGAGTTGCCATGGACCTGCCCATCAGCCTACAAGACATTACGTATGCCGAGAATTACCTGGCGCAGGGAGACTTGGCCACGGCGACGCCGCTGTTGGAGCGTCTGGTTGAGCTCGCCGAGGAGTATATCGATGCCGAGTGCAAGACAGAGGAGAACCGCCAGTACTTTAGCTTCGATAGCAAGTTTGAGCGTCTGGCCTACCGTCGTGTGGAAAAGGATCCGCGCGAGCTGGTGCAGGTCGAGGTGCCCTTTGATCGCCTGTATTCCGACATGGCGTTTGCCTACATTCGCCAGCAGGATTATGTGAGTGCTCGCAACGCCTTGATGCAGGCCGTTCGCTGGGACCCCATGAACTGCAACTACCGCCTGGATCTGGCAGAGCTGTTCCGCGCTCTCGAGGACAAGCAGGAGTGGGCATCGCTTTCGTTTTCGGTGCTAGAGCGTGCGAGCGACGGCAAGTGCGCCGCCCGCGCCTACGCCAACTTGGGCCAGTATTTCCTTGAGCCCGAGACCGAGAACGTCTCGGCGGCCGTGGGTTGCGCACGTCTGGCACTACGCTTGGCCCCTGGCGATGCGCATACGACGCGCCTGCTCAACAAGATCCATACCGCCTATCCCGATGCCACCGACGAGAGCGACGAGCACGTGATGGGCGAACTGGCCCTGCAAGGTGTGCCGACCTCGCCTTCGGCCGAGATTGCCATTTGCCTGATCATGTGTGCGACCGACGCTGCGAGCGACGGCGACAAGCAGGAGGCGACGCGCCTGACGGTGCGTGCTCGCGACTTGGTGGGCGAGGAGGCATGCGCGGCGATCATTAAGCTGGTGCGCGAGAGCGATGCCGAGCTCAACGCCGAGCGCAAGGCAAAGCGCGCGGGCGCCGACAAGGGAGCCGACGGCGTCAAGGAGGTCGGCGATGCCCAGTAAGCGCGAACGCAAGCTCATTTCCAAGAATCGCTCGGCGCATCACGAGTACTTTATCGACGAGACGTTCGAATGCGGCATTGAGCTGAGCGGTACCGAGGTCAAGTCGATTCGCGAGCGCGCCTGTCAGATCACTGACACCTTTGCGCTGATTCGTGGCGGCGAGTGCTGGCTGGTGGGCCTGCACATTCACCCTTACAGCCACGGTGGCGTGTGGAACCGTGATCCCGATCGTCGTCGCCGCCTGTTGCTGCATCGCAAGGAGATTGATTTTCTTGACGGCAAACTGCGCAACCGCGGCTATGCGCTGGTGCCGTTGGAGCTCTACTTTAATGCCGATGGTCGCGTAAAGCTGCTGTTGGGCCTGGGTCGCGGTAAGAAGCTCTACGACAAACGCGAGGACATGGCCAAGCGCGACGTTCAGCGCGAGATCGATCGCGCGCTCAAGGAGCGTAACCGCTAGGCGCTCTGTATAAGTTGCGGTGGAATACGGACTGTTTTGCCTGTTTGAGGGGCTATTCAGTCCCTATTTCACCGCAACTGCGGGTGTCTCATCTCCCGTACTGTTCTGACACATATGTCTCAAAGGCGGCGTCCGTTATGGGCGTTGCCTTTTTTGTGGGTACATACATCCATGAGGTTCCAACCCGGGTTAGGGGAGTGGTCGTTATGGACAAAACTGCGTTCTTTACGATGCCGAGTGGTCTGTATGTGGTGAGTGCCGCGGCCGACGGGATGCGTGCCGGCTGCGTCATCAACACGGCGGTGCAGGTGACGTCCATGCCGCCGCGCATCTCGGCTGCCGTGAACAAGGACAACGTCACCTCGGGCGTCATCGCATCGGCCAAAGCGTTCGCGCTGACCGTGATCGATCAGACCGCCGACATGCTCTACATCGGTAACTTTGGGTTCCGCACCAGCAGCGATTATGACAAGTTTGCCAAGTACGAGACCCGCGAGACTGCCCTTGGCATGCCCTATGTGCCCGAACACGCGGCGGCGCTGTTTAGTTGCCGTCTGATCGACACCGTGGACGTGGGCACGCATCTGCTGTTTATCGGCGAGGTTGAGGATGCCGAGCGTCTGAGCGGCGAGACCCCGCTGACCTATGACTACTACCACAAGGTGCTGAAGGGCAAGACGCCGCCCAAGGCGTCTTCGTACCAAGGGTAGAAATGGTTGAAAACTACTTGCATTATATTATTGAGAATATATACTAATAAGCAAGTACACCAGCAGTCACGTTCGAGAGGAGAACATCATGGCTGAGGAAAAGAAGACGTACAAGTTCGTGTGCACCGTTTGCGGTTATGAGGTTGAGGTCGACACGCCCGAGCTGCCCGAGGATTACGTGTGCCCGGTGTGCGGCGTCGGCCCCGATCAGTTTGAGCTCGTCGAGGAGTAACTCGCAGGCACACGACTTGCAGCAACACATGGCTCTGTCCAAGGGTCCCGGTCGGATATTCCGGCCGGGACCCTTTCCTCCGTCCCCAAGGGATCACGGCTGCTGTTAGCCGATCCTGTCTGTCGTGAGTCCGGCCGACCTTTTGTCTCAATCTGTAACATCTAACGGCTCAAAACGGGTCTATCTGTTACAGATTGAGACAAAAGGTTGGAGCTGAAGAAATGTCTCGATCTGTAACATCTAGAAGTGGAAATTGGGCCCACTTGTTACATATCGAGACAAACCAAAACCGTCCGGCAGAAGATCTCGATCTGTAACATCTAGACATCAAAAGCGTGTCTAGATGTTACAGATCGAGACATTTGCCTGGGTAGGTGCCCCGTCCCATTACATCCCTGTCAACAACACGACATCGAGAATCGTCACGATGGCGCCGATCCCTACGAGCAACGCGTTGAGCGGGCGCGAGTTGGCGTATTTGCCCATGACGCGGGGCGAACTGGTGAGCCGTATGAGCACAAAGACCGTAATCGGCAGCTGAAGCGACAGCAGTGCCTGGCTCCAGATGAGACCCTCAAAAGGATTTGGGACGACCAAGCACGCCGCCACTGCGCCGACGAAACAGGCCGCCACGCCAATCGAGGAATGTCGGTCGTGGATGTCGTATTCCTCGTCGAACATGCCCGCGGTGATGGTTCCCGCCGCCATGCCCGCCGTCACACTACTCGATAGTCCCGCAAACAGCAGTGCCACCGCAAAGATGGTCGAGCTTGCCGGGCCCAGAATGGGGGAGAGTGTAGCCGCTGCGACGGCGAGGTCGCCTACGACCATGCCGTGCGCAAAGAAGGTCGTTGCGGCCAGGATGACCATGGCCGAGTTGATTGCCCAGCCCACGCCCATCGAAAAGAGCGTGTCGAAGAGCTCGTAGCGCAGACGTTCTTCGATAACCTGCTCGCCTTGGCCTTCGAAGTGCATGGATTGGATGACCTCGGAGTGCAGGAAGAGGTTGTGGGGCATAACGACCGCGCCTAGGACACTTACGATAATCGCGGCCGAGCCGGTGGGCATACTGGGTGTGATCCAGCTTGCGGCGGCTTGCGGCCAGTCGACCTTGACCAGCGCAAGCTCGGCTAAAAACGAAAGTCCCACCACGCCCACGAAGGCGATGATCCATCGCTCGGCGCGTTTGTAGGAGCTTGTCATGAGCATGGCAATCGATGCCGCCGCCACGATGATGCAGCCGGCGCGTACGGGCAGGCCAAAGAGCATCTGAAGCGCGATCGCACCGCCCAGGACTTCGGCCATGGCGGTGGCGACCGTGGCTAGATACGCGCTGCCGAGTATCGCACGCCCGACGAGGCGGGGCAGGTGGCGCGTCGTGGCCTCGGCGAGACACATGCCCGTGGCGATGCCCAGGTGCGCCGCGTTGTGCTGCAGCACGATGAGCATGATCGTGGACAGCGTGACGATCCACAGCAGCGCGTAGCCAAACTGCGAGCCGGCGGCCATGTTGGAGGCCCAATTGCCCGGGTCGACAAAGCCGACGGTCACGAGCAGTCCGGGGCCGATATGCCGTGCAATGTCTAGGCCTCCGTGACCGCCGGTGCGCCGGGAACCAAAATGATGTTTGAGATGGTTAATCATGGTGCGCTCCTGCGTGCCGTTTGCTTGACGCCGCAAAGGATACCCGTTTTAGGCTCGAAGTTAACCAAGACTAACAAAATAGCTGTATTTGAATAGGATGAGGAAGGGGGCTGCCGAAATGTCTTGATCTGTAACAACTAGGGATGGAAATTGGGCCTAGCTGTTACAGATCAAGACAGGAAGAAATGGTTCTATGGAATATCTCGATCTGTAACAGCTGACCGCCGAAACCGACCCTTCGTGTTACAGATCGAGACAAACCAAAACCGTCCTGCAGAAAATCTCAATCTGTAACATCTAGGCGCCAAAATCGGCTCCTCCTGTTACAGATTGAGATGTTAGATGCAGTGAGCTTACAGACCGCCCGGCACGCGGAGCGTGGCGTTGTCGATGGGCTCAATCGACACCTCGGGCGCGTGCTCCACCTGCGGCACCCACTCGTAGGGCGCGCGTTACGCGATTGTTTCGAAACGGGCGGGAAACACAACGGGCCGGCGATGCACCTAGTATGCCTAGTCAACTGACTGTCTAATAGCTAGGGGAGGATCGCGATGCAGGCAGATTCCGCTCAGCAGCAGGGCCTTTATCGCCCCGAATTCGATCACGATGCATGTGGCATCGGCGCGCTTGCCGATATCAACGGTGAGCGCCATCACCAGATTCTGGACGATGCGCTGTCCATTCTGGTCAACTTGGAGCACCGCGGCGGCACAGGACTCGAGAAGAACACTGGCGACGGCGCTGGCATCCTGTTCCAGGTTCCGCATCACTTTTTCCGTAAAGAGGCTCAAAAGTGTGGCCAGATTCTGCCGGCAGAGGGCGACTATGGCGTGGCCATGCTGTTCTTCCCGCAGGACGAGAAGGGCGTAGAGGATGCCCGCCGCGTGTTTGAGGAGGGCTGCGCCGAGGCTGGCGTGCCGCTGCTCTTTTGGCGCGAGGTGCCGGTCGACCCGCACGACCTGGGCGAGACAGCCCGCGCCTGCATGCCCACTATCCTTCAGGCCTTCCTGGGCCGACCGGACGACACGCCCGCCGGCGATGCCTTCGAGCGCCGTCTGTATGTGTGCCGCCGCACCATCGAGAAGAAGGCCGATGCCGAGTTCGCCCTGCGCGACAAGATCTTCTACGTGTGCTCCATGAGCTCGCGCACTGTCGTGTACAAGGGCATGCTGGTCGCCACGCAGATGCGCCGCTTCTTCATCGACCTCAACGACGCCGCCGTCAAGACGGCCGTGGCGCTCGTCCACTCGCGCTACTCCACCAATACCACGCCCAGCTGGGAGCGTGCACATCCCAACCGCTTTATCATCCACAACGGCGAGATCAACACCCTCAAGGGCAACGTCAACTGGATTCGCGCCCGCGAGCCCAACCTGTACAGCCCCGTGCTGCAGCACGATCTTGAGCGCGTGATGCCCATCATCAACCGCGAGGGCTCCGACTCCGCGATTCTGGACAACGTGCTCGAGTTTTTGGTCATGAACGGCCGTCCGCTCACGCGCGCCGCATCCATGCTGCTGCCCGAGCCGTGGGACCACAACGACAGCCTGAGCGAGGAGCGCCGCGCCTACGACGCCTACCAGTCCATGCTCATGGAGCCGTGGGACGGTCCTGCCGCTATCGCCTTTACCGACGGTCGCACGCTGGGTGCCGCCCTCGACCGTAACGGCTTGCGTCCCGCCCGCTACTATGTGACGCGCGACGGTCGCTTTATGCTGGCAAGCGAGGTGGGCACCATCGAGGTGAGCCCCGAGAACATCCTGACGAGCGGCTGCCTGGGACCGGGCCAGATGCTCGAGGTCGATTTTGCCCGCGGCCGCGTCATCTACAACGACGAGCTGCGCGCCCGTTACGCCAAGGAAAAGCCCTATCGCGACTGGATCGCCGAGGAGACGCTGACCGTCGACGCGCTCGATAGGCCCGTTGCGGCAACGCCCGCCGAGGACGCTGAGGTGCCCGCCGCCGTGCGCATGGCCAAGCTCGGCTACCACTGGGATGACGTTGACGAGGTTGTGCGTCCCATGGCCCAGCAGGGCAAGGCTCCGCTCGCCTCGATGGGTATCGATGCGCCGCTAGCCTGCCTGTCCAAGAAGACGCGTTCGTTCTTCGACTACTTCTATCAGCTGTTCGCCCAGGTCACGAACCCGCCGATCGATGCCCTTCGCGAGCATATGGTCACTTCGACCACGCTCTACCTGGGCAACCACGGCAACCTACTCGAGGATTCCCGCACGGCCTGTCAGCTGGTACGCTTGGAGCGCCCGTTGCTCAACGAGGAGGAGTTCGAGCGTATCTGCGCCATCGACCGCGTGGGCTTTAAGACCCGTCGCTTCCGTGCCGTCTACCGCCGCGACGCCGGCGAGGGCGCGCTGCAGGCTGCGCTTAAACAGCTTGCCGAGGACGTTGAGGCTGCGGTCCGCGACGGTGTGAACATCGTGGTGCTGAGCGATCGTGCCGCTGCGGGCGAGGTGCCCGTGCCGTCGCTGCTCGCCGTGGGCTGCGTGCACAACCACCTGATCCGCGCCGGCGTGCGTACCTTTGCCGACATCGTGGTGGAGTGCGGCGATGCCGTGTCCCCGCACGACTTTGCGGCACTGGTGGGCTACTCCGCGAGCGGCATCTATCCGTACAACGCGCATGCGTGCATCCGCGATCTGGCGGCACGCGGCGACCTGGACGTGACGGCCGAGCAGGGCATCGCCAACTACAACAAGGCTGCGACCGCCGGCATCGTCTCCATCATGTCCAAGATGGGCATCTCCACGGTGCAGAGCTACCATTCGGCGCAGATCTTCGAGGCCGTGGGCTTTACGCCGGAGTTCGTCAACGCGTACTTTGCCGGTACGGTGAGCCGTGTGGGCGGTATGGATGTCGAGGACGTCGAGCGCGAGCAAAACGAGCGCTACGACGCTGCGCTCGCTATCCTTAAGAGCCCGGCTCCCGATCAGCTGCCCACGCTGGGTCTGACCAAGTGGCGCCCGCTCGGTGGCGAGGATCACCTGATCGACCCTCAGACCGTCTACCTGCTGCAGACCGCCTGCCGCGAGGACAGCTACGACACCTTTAAGGAGTACAGCGCCCGCCTGCACCGCACCGGCCGTGCCGTGCGCCTGCGCGACCTGCTGGACTTTGATGCCAGCGGCCGCACGCCGGTTTCGCTCGACGGGGTGGAGCCCGCGCTCAACATCGTCCGCCGCTTTAACACCGGCGCCATGTCGTACGGTTCCATCAGCAAAGAGGCACACGAGTGCATGGCCATCGCCATGAACCGCCTGCACGGTCGTTCCAACTCGGGCGAGGGCGGCGAGGATCCGCGTCGCGAGACCCCGCTGGCCAACGGTGACTCCAAGAATTCCGCCATCAAGCAGGTGGCAAGCGCGCGCTTTGGCGTGACGAGCCGCTACCTGTGCAGCGCCTTCGAGATTCAGATCAAGATGGCCCAGGGCGCCAAGCCCGGCGAGGGCGGACACCTGCCTGGCAAGAAGGTCTATCCCTGGATCGCCGAGGTCCGTCAGTCCACGCCCGGCATCGGCCTGATCTCGCCTCCGCCGCACCACGACATCTACTCCATCGAGGACCTGGCAGAGCTGATCTTCGACCTTAAGAACGCCAACCCCGGTGCGCGCGTGTCGGTCAAGCTGGTCAGCGAGGCCGGCGTCGGCACCATCGCCACCGGTGTGGCCAAGGGTGCTGCCGACAAGATCTTGATCAGCGGCCACAATGGCGGCTCGGGTGCCGCGGCGCGCGATTCCATCTGGCATGCGGGTCTGCCGCTGGAGCTTGGTCTTGCCGAGGCCCAGCAGACGCTGCTGCAAAACGGCCTGCGCTCCCGCGTGGTGCTCGAGGCCGACGGCAAGCTCATGGACGGCACCGATGTTGCCGTCGCCTGCTTGCTGGGCGCCGAGGAGTTTGGCTTTGCAACCATGCCGCTCATCTCCATGGGCTGCCTCATGCAGCGCGACTGCCAGCAGGATACCTGCCCGGCCGGCATCGCGACGCAAAACTGCCGTCTGCGTCGCGGCTTCCGCGGCAAGCCAGAGCACGTCGAGCACTTTATGCTCTTTGTTGCCGAGCAGCTGCGCGAGGTCATGGCGAGCCTGGGCTTCCGCACCATCGATGAGATGGTCGGCCATCCCGAGTGCTTGCGCCAGATTGAGGTCCCGGGCAACCGCAAGGCCAATCTGCTCGATCTGTCGCCCGTGCTGGCGAGTGCGACCTGCGAGTTCGGCGCTCATATCCCGGGTGCCGACGGTCGCCACTTCCTGCCGCAGATGGCCGCGGACAGCGAGCTCGACAAGACGCTCGACTCCACGTTGTTTGTGCCCTATACGGCCGATGCCCGTGCGCACCTGCGTCCGATTCGCTTCCGCGCCGATATCGCCAACGTCAACCGTTGCGTGGGCACCATCCTGGGCAATGCGGTGACCAAGGCGCATCCCGAGGGTTTGCCTGCCGGCTCCATTACCATCGATTGCGATGGTTCGGCCGGTCAGAGCTTTGGCGCGTTCCTGCCGCGTGGCATTACGCTCAACGTGTGCGGCGACGCCAACGACTACTTTGGCAAGGGCCTTTCGGGCGGCGAGGTGTCGGTGCGCCCCAACCCGCATGCGACCTACAAGTTCGACGAGAACATCATCGTGGGCAACGTTGCGTTCTTTGGCGCCACGAGCGGCCGCGGCTTCATTAACGGCCTGGCCGGCCAGCGCTTTGGCGTGCGCAACTCCGGCGCCACCGTGGTGGTCGAGGGCTGCGGCAACCATGGCTGCGAGTACATGACGGGTGGTCTGGCGCTCATCCTGGGCGAGGTCGGGCAGAACTTCGCCGCCGGTATGACGGGCGGCGTGGCCTACGTCTTTGACCAGTACGGCACGCTCGATGCCCGCGTGAACCACGAGAGCGTGGAGCTCAAGGCCCCGACGGCCGACGAGCTGGCACAGATTCGTGCGCTCATCCAGAAGCACGTGGACGCGACGCAGAGCCCGCGCGGCATTAAGCTGCTCTACAGCTTTGAGACGATGAGCAAGCGCTTTGTGAAGATCATTCCGACCGAGTACGAGCGCGTGCTGGCGATTGTCGTCGCGGGCGAGGCTGCCGGCAAGTCGCATGCGCAGGCCGAGGAGCTGGCGTTTGACATCGTGACCGGTCGTGCGAGTGCCGCGGATGTCGCTCGCTTTGATGCCGCGGGCGGTGCTGCGGGCGCTGCGTCCGTGGCTGCCAGCTCTGCTGCTTCGACCAAGAAGGAGGCGTAAGTGCCATGGGTAAGCCTGGTGCTTTTCTTGATATCGATCGCGTGACCCACGAGTTCCGCCCCGTGGAGGAGCGCAGCCAAGATTTTGATCCGCTGTACGTGGAGCTCGATGAAGACGCACGTCGCGCCCAGGCGAGCCGCTGCATGATGTGCGGCGTGGCGTTTTGCCAGATGGGCGCGAGCTTTGGCAAGGCGCGTCCGAGCGGCTGCCCGCTGCACAACCTGATTCCCGAGTGGAATGAGCTGGTGTACCGCGGCCGCTGGGACGAAGCGGCCGAGCGTCTGTCGCTCACCTCGCCCATGCCCGAGTTCACGAGTCGCGTGTGCCCGGCGCTGTGCGAGGCCGCGTGCAACCTGGGTTCGGTCGATGGCCAGCCCACGACGATTCACGACAACGAGCGTGCGATCAGCGACCATGAGTGGGCCAACGGCGGTCCGCGTCGCTTTGAGCCGGCAGGGGAGGGCGCACCCACGGTTGCCGTGGTAGGCTCCGGTCCTGCTGGTCTGGTGGCGGCATGGGAGCTTGCGCGTCGCGGCGCCCGCGTGACGGTGTTTGAGCGCGACGACCGCCCGGGCGGCCTGCTCATGTACGGCATTCCCAACATGAAGCTCGAGAAGTCCGTGGTCGAGCGTCGCGTGGCGCTCATGCGCGAGCTGGGCATCGTCTTTGAGCTGGGCGCTGATGTTACGAACCCTGCGGTAGCGGCCAAGCTCAATGGCTTTGACGCCGTTGTGGTGGCTGCCGGTGCTCGTGCGCCCCGCGGTCTTTCGGCTACGAATGTGGATGCCCCGGGCGTGGTGTATGCCGTGGACTACCTGACAGCTTCGACCGTCTCGGCGCTCGATGGCGGTGAGCCCGCGGTGAACGCGCGCGGCCTGGACGTTGCGGTCATTGGCGGCGGCGATACCGGTAACGACTGCGTGGGTACCGCGGTGCGCCAGGGTGCGCGCAGCGTGCGCCAGTTTGAGTTCTTGCCGGCCGCGCCCGATAAGCGTGCAGTGAGCAACCCCTGGCCGCAGTGGCCCAACGTGAAGAAGACCGACTACGGTCAGCAGGAGGCTATCGCTGCCATGGGCGGCGAGATGCGTGCTTGGGGCGTGGATACGCTCGAGGTGCTGCTGGACAAGAAGGGCGCGGCTGCGGGCCTGCGCGTGGTCGATCTGGACTGGTCGGCCGGCAAGCCCGAACGCATTGCGGGCTCCGAGCGCGAAGTGCCGGCGCAGCTGGTGCTCATCGCCTGCGGCTTTACGGGTCCCGAGCATGGTGTGTTCGATGCGGTGAGCGTGCCTGTTGCTACCGCTGGTCGTCCGCTGCCGGCGATGGCTGCCGAGGGCTCGCACCTCGCGGCCCGCGTGGATGGCGTTGCTGCGGATGCCGCGCCGGTGTATGTTGCCGGCGACGCCCGCAACGGCAGCTCGCTCGTGGTAAGCGCCATGGCGGACTCCCTGGCCTGCGCTGCCGAGGTTGCCGAGGCCTTGGGACTGTAAGGTAGTCATTCAAGCGCGTCCCCAACGACTAGTCATTGGGGACGCGCTTTTTTGTCTAGTCGTCGGGGACACTCTTAACGTCTGACTGCTCATTTGCTGACGTGCGGGCTCGCGGCGCCTTGCTGTTTTCGTGATGGCTGCGGCTGGCAAGCTCAAAATCTCTGTTTATTTGCCTATGTTTAACTGGGGTTTTGTTTCGGTATAACGTATCGGTCAAGCGTTCCGTCAAGTATACGGTCAGTATCTGGTTTGCAGCCTGATGCCCATTTCGCCCGCGCTGGCGGCGACCACCGGCCCTCCTCGTAAGCTCAAATTGAGGTTCATCAGTTTGAGGAGGATGCCATGGCCGATCATGTTTTGGACCGGGGACGTCTGACCGAGGCCGTCGGTAACGATATTGCCGACATGGCCCAGTTTTGGATGCTGCGCAAGTTTCAGTTTTTGGAGTCGGCGCGCACGCAGTTCGAAGTGATAGTCGATCCATGGCTCAGCTATTGCGAGGAGCCTTCGCAAAGCGAAATCATGGCCTATAACATGGCATTTACCGATTGGCTGCTGTTCGAGCGTCCCTATTACCATGGCAAGACGCTGCTTGAGCTGTATGTGGACGAGCCGCCGGCATCGCTTTCGCCTGCTTCGCTCAGGCGGCTCGAACAGGTGCGCGACACGCAGTATTTCTCGCGCTTTGGCATTTTGGACAAGGATCCTGCGACTGGTATGGTCGCGCTGCGTGACACACGCACCGACCGTCGTTTTGATATCTACGACCCACATATCGTGCAAAAAGAGCACTGGCGCGATGGTGCGATTGCGGTGCGTATCGCGTGCGTTGACGATATTTGGCTGACGGCGGGGCAGCTCTACCTGTATGACATCGCGCGCCTGAGCGATACGGCGGTCGACGGGCCCGGCGCGGTGCATCCCGAGGACCTAGAGGACGGTTTCGACACCTCGTGTATCAGCTTCTTTTTGAGGTTGGTCCGCGACACCATGGGTGCCCAGGGGCGCTACGTAAAGTCCCTCAACATCTACGAACAGGAATGGGAGTAGGGGATGGGCAGCCGCAGCGCCGCCGCCCGTCTATTAGTCTCGGTCTGTAACGTTTAGGGACAAAAAACCGGTCTACCTGTTACAGATCGAGACGAATACTTGGGCGCCGCTGATTTGTCTAAATCTGTAACGTTTAGGGGTCTGGAGGACGCCTAACTGTTACAGATCGAGATGTTTGGAACCTGGCAGGGGGAATGTCTCAATCTGTAACATCTACAGGCCAAAACTCGACCCAACTGTTACAGATCGAGACAAAGGTTGGACGCGGTGCCGAAAGATCTTGATCTGTAACATCTAGAGGCTCAAAGACTGTCTTCCTGTTACAGATCAAGACGTTTGTCAGCGGCGGCAACAGCGGCGATGGTCCATTTGTCCGATGTGGTGGTGATGAAAGTGTCTAATACCGTTCTTAAACACGAGCAGGCGACGCGTAACACCTTGGCGCGGAATAGGATGCTTGCCAGGCTCACGGAGGCGGCTGAACAAGGCGTGCTGCTTGTGACGCACGACAATGCTGAGCTCATGTGGCTGCGGCGCCATGTGGGCACAGACGATATTGCGGAGCCCGAATCGCACCTATTCTGTTTTCAGCATGAATGGGATGCGTTGACGCCGCCAGAGCGGGCGCGGTGGACCATCAAGGGGCTTGCCGAGTTTCACCCCAATTGGGCGTTTTGGGGGTATGACGCCGCGCTGATATGGGGTCTGGAGGTGCCGAATGATCTGCTCGGGCCGCGTTACTTGGTCAAAACGGGTTGTTCGGTGGCGTTGAGTACGGGATGTAGACTGCTGCGTCCGCAGGCGGCGGGTGCGCTTGAGCGCGTCGATGGCGTGCGGGTGACGCCGTTTTGGCGCACGGTGGAGGATTGTCTGCTGCGTGCGCCGTTTTCGTATGGTCTGGCGATCGCCGATTCTGCATTGCGGGCGAAGGGCATGTCGCGCGACGACCTCTGCGAACGGCTCCAGGCCGATTGCGAGGGCAGGCGAGGGTATCGCAGAGCTCAGGTGATTGCGTCGCATGCGGACGGGCTGTCCGAAAACGGTGGCGAGTCTCGGTTCCGAGCATTCTTTATTGCATACGGCTTTCCGGTTCCGGAGTTGCAGGTGGAGTTTCGCGATCCGCTTGATTCGGGCCAAGTGTTTCGCGTTGATTATTTCTGGAGGCTCGAGGACGGGACGTGCGTGATTGGCGAGCTGGACGGGAAGGGGAAGTATGCCTTGCAGAGCGGCGAGGGTCGGGAGTCGGTCGGCCCATTCGTGGCAGAGCGTCAGCGGGAATCTCATCTGACAATGCTCGGGCACAAGGTGCTTCGGTTCACGTTTGATGAACTCAAGAACCCGGGAAAGCTAGCTGAAAAGATGAGGCTGGCGGGTATTTCGCAGCGGGCCGATTTGGCTGAGGAATGGAGACACCAGTGGTATGGGCGCTGAAGCGGACCGTCTCAATCTGTAACAACAGAGGACCGTTTGGCCTCGTAACCGTTACAGATCAAGACGGAAGGTTGGCGGCTGACGAAAAATCTCAATCTGTAACATCTAGAGGCCGAAAACCTGTCTACTTGTTACAGATTAAGACGTTTGACGACGGGGCTGGAGAATATCTCAATCTGTAACATCTACAGGCCAAAATTCGACCTAACTGTTACAGATTGAGACAAAGGTTGGACGCACGACTGAAAATCTCGATCTGCAACATCTGGCGGCTCAAAACCGAGCTTACTGTTACAGATCAAGACGTTTTGCTGGAACGACCGACGCATCGCTGCGCTGGTCTGTTCATCCTCACGCCCTTTTCTTCCTCCCGTTAGCCGATATGTCCGCAGCAACCTTGCCGCGCTGGATAATAATGGACAAATGTTCAAGTTAATCGTGAGGGAGGAGCTCGATATGGCGTCTGCCGATCGTTCCACGTTGTTTATCAATGCGACCGTCCTGGATGGTTCGGAACATATGGAGCCGCAGCCCGACATGGCCGTGGCCGTTGAGCGCGGTCTCATCACGTGGATGGGGCCGAGCGCTGTGGCGCAGGCGCCTGCAGGTGCCGAGGTCATCGACCTGGCGGGTGCGTATCTCATGCCGGGCCTCATCAATATGCATGTGCATCTGTGCGGCTCTGGCAAGCCGGTTTCGGCGGGCGATGCGGGTGCGCTGATGAAGAAGCTCGATAATCCCGTGGGCCGTGCCATTGTCCGCCACATTCTTAAGGGCAGCGCACAGCAGCAGCTGGCAAGCGGCGTGACCACGGTGCGCGGCGCGGGCGACCCGCTGTTTGCCGATCTTGCCGTGCGCGATGCTATCGATGCCGGCAGGTATCAAGGTCCTCGCCTGGTGGCGCCGGGAACGGGCGTCACGGTGCCGGGCGGCCATGGTGCGGGCTTGTTCGCCCAGGTGGCCAACGGTCCCGCTGAGGCGGCCGAGCAGGCGCGCGACCTGTATGCTCGCGGTGCCGACGTCATTAAGCTATTCGTAACGGGCGGCGTGTTCGACGCGACCGAGGTGGGCGAGCCGGGCGTGCTGCGTATGCCCGTGGAGGTTGCCGCAGCGGCGTGCAAGGCGGCGCACGATATGGGCCTTCCAGTTATGGCTCATGTCGAGAGTACCGAGGGCGTGAAGGCCGCGCTTGAGGCCGGCGTTGACACGATTGAGCACGGCGCTCCGTTGACGCCCGAGATCCTGGAACTGTACCGCGGCGCCGCGGGCACGCAGCTTGAGGGGCGTGCGCCCAGCGTGACCTGCACCATCAGCCCCGCACTGCCGTTTGTATTGCTCGATCCGGAGAAGACTCATTCGACTGACACGCAAAAGAAGAACGGCGACATCGTGTGCTCGGGCATTATCGAGAGCGCTTGTGCGGCGCTGGAAGCCGGTATCAAGGTAGGCCTGGGCACGGATTCGAGCTGTCCGTTCGTGACCCAGTACGACATGTGGCGCGAGGTGGCCTATTTTGCCAAGTACGTGGGTGTGAGCAACGCCTTCGCGCTGCATACGGCCACGCAGGTCAATGCCGAGCTGCTGGGGCTGGGCGGCGAGACCGGCACAATCGAGTGCGGTAAGGCCGCCGATATCCTGGTGACGCGCGAGAACCCGCTCGATGACCTGTGCGCTCTGCGAGAGCCGATGCACGTGATGTGTCGTGGCGATCTGATGCGCAAGCTCAAGGTCAAGCGTATCCCCGAGGTTGACGCCGAGCTCGACACGATTATGGCCATGCCGTCCGAGGCGCTGGCCGAGGAGCTCGCCCGCGACGGCGTGGCGTAAGCGCGCGATATGGCGATGCGACAAAGGGACAATCCTTTTGTCATAATCAGAAAAAGCCGAGGTCCCAGTGCGAGGCCTCGGCTTTTATTTTGTCCCATGGTATGGCGGCTATGAGCGCGTCTCCATCTTGGCGTGGCACTTGGGACAGGTGACGCGGATCTTGCCCTTACCCTTGGGGACGGACAGCATCTGACCGCAGTTAGGGCATTTAAGGTAGGCCGTGGTCTTGCGGCCCTTCCACATCTTCTTGGCCGTTCGCTTGGCGCGCTCAAAGTCTTCCTTGCTGGTGCCGGCCGCACGCGAGGCGTTGGCAGCCGCAGTCCCGCCGCCCAAGCTGGCGACGAACTTGCCTAGGCCGGGGACGTTTGCGGTCGCCGTGACAAAGGCGTCGTTCTCCTTGCGGCGCGCGTCGATGTTTTTGGATAGACCGCGCAGCACGCCGAGCACGATCACGGCGATGGCGATCCAGCTGAGCCACTGGATACGAGCCATCGACCCGATCATCGCGATGATAATGCCTGCGAAGCCCAACACGACGGTGAGCTCATCGGCGCCGTTGCGACCCTTCATAAAGTCATTCATGCGAATTGCCTTTCGTTCGATATGCTGCACGCCTTTATACCCCTTTTGGTGCATTGGGGACAGGTCAATCTGCACCAAGGTGGTGCAAACGTACCTGTCCCCAATGCACCAATTACTTGGCGAGTTTGTCGACGACGTGTTCGATCTCGGCGAGCTTGGCGGCCTTGAGTTCCTCGTCGCCCGATTCGATGGCCGAGGCGACGCAGCCCTCGATGTGAGCCTTGAGCACGTCGGCGTTAATGCGCGCGAGGAGCGCCTGCGTTGCCATGAGCTGCGTGGAAATATCGACGCAGTAGCGGTCCTCCTCGACCATCCGCAGGATGCCGTCGATCTGGCCACGTGCCGTCTTGAGCATGCGGGTCACCGATTTATGGTCTGCCATCATGGCGGGTCCTCGTTTCTGGTCGGGGGGGGTACGTGCGGGTCGTTACGCGGCGGTCACAGACAGGGCGTGGAACTTCTCGCCGGCGCCCTCGACGGCGGCGGCGAGCTGCTCGGCGGTCACGGTTTCGGCGCACTCCACCTGGACGGTCTGGGTCTCGTGATCGGCGTCGGCGTCGGTCACGCCGGCCACGTTGAGCAGTGCCGTCTCGACAGTGGCGTCGCAGTGGCCGCACATAAGGCCCGAAGTCTTAATCGTGTAACGCATGGGTATTCCTCTCTGTTGTGTCGGCTTTCCCAGGCACCCGACCTTGACCTTCAAGCCGTCGCTCGCGTACCAAAGTACGCGTCGCTCCTCTTTCAGGCCAATCTCGGGCACCTGGAAAACCCGTTCTAAATGGACGTAATGGTGAGCCTATTTTGCCACTTTAGGCTTAAAGGTTCGTAGACGCAAAGCGTTGGTCACGACGCACACGCTCGACAGGCTCATGGCCGCGGCGCCGAACATCGGCGAGAGCTGCCATCCGGTGAGCGGGAAGAACACGCCCGCCGCCAGCGGAATGCCGATGCCGTTGTAGAACAGTGCCCAGAACAGGTCCTGCTTGATGTTGCGGATCGTGGCGCGCGACAGCTCGATGGCGCGGGCGACGTCCATGAGGTCGCTGCGCATGAGCACCACATCTGCCCCTTCTTTGGCGATGTCGGCGCCGGCGCCGATTGCAAGGCCCACGTCGGCGCGCGCCAGGGCGGGGGAGTCGTTGATGCCGTCGCCCACCATGGCGACCTTGCTGCCCGCATCCTGCAGCTCGCGCACGTGGCGCTCCTTGTCGGCGGGGAGAACGTCGGCGATGACCTGATTGCTGCTCAGCCCTACGCGGCGGGCGATGGCTTCGGCCGTCACACGGTTGTCGCCGGTGAGCATGCACACGTCGACGCCGAGCTTGCGGAGCGCGGCGATTGCCTCGGCACTCGTTTCTTTGACCTCGTCAGCCACGGCGATGGTACCGACAAGCTCGTCGTTCTTGGCAAAGAACAGCGGCGTTTTGCCCTCGGCGGCAAATCGCTCCGCAAGTCCTGCGGGCACGGTGATACCCAGCTCGCTCATCAGACGAACGTTGCCGGCAGCGATGACGTTTTGTCCCTCGCGCGCGGTAACGCCTCGCCCGGGCACGGCGGCAAAGTCCTCGACCATGCGTGCGACGATTCCGCGCGCCTCGCACTCGGCCATAATCGCCTCGGCCAGCGGGTGCTCGCTCGAGCGCTCCAACGCGGCGGCCAGTTTGAGCAGCGCTTTTTCGCTCATGGCGGGCGAGCCGTCGGCGCGCACGGCAACCACAATGTCGGTCACGGCCGGCTTGCCGCGGGTGACGGTGCCGGTCTTATCGAGCACCACGGTGCCCACGCTGCGCAGGTTCTCCAGCGCCTCGGCGCTCTTAAACAGAATGCCCATCTCGGCGCCCTTGCCGGTGCCCACCATAATGGCGACGGGCGTGGCCAGACCCAGTGCGCACGGACAGCTGATCACCAGCACGGCCACGGCGGAGGTGAGCGCTTCGTTCATACTGCCGGTCAGTGCCATCCACACCACAAAGGTCACGGCCGAGATCACAAACACCACGGGCACAAACACGCCGGCGACCTTATCGGCCATGCGGGAGATGGGCGCCTTGGTGGCGTTGGCGTCCTCGACGAGCTGGATGATTTTGGCAAGCGACGTGTCGGCGCCCACGCGTGTGGCACGGAAGGTAAACGAACCGGTGCGGTTGACGGTGGCGGCGTTGACGGTGTCGCCGGCGGTCTTTTCCACGGGGATGGACTCGCCGGTGAGCGCACTCTCGTCCACGGCCGACGCGCCCTCGAGTACCACGCCGTCGACAGGGATAGACTCGCCGGGGCGCACGCGCAGGACCTGGCCGGGAAGGATGCTGTCGACGTCCACCGTGGTCTCGCTGCCGTCCTCCGCCACGACGGTCGCGGTCTTGGGCGCCAGGTCGATCAGCGCCTCGATGGCGCCGCCGGTCTTGGATTTGCTGCGCGTCTCGAGGTATTTACCCACGGTGACGAGCGACAGGATCGTGCCGGCGCTCTCAAAATACAGATTGTCCATGCCCGTCATCATGGCCTCGTGGACCTGACCCGCGGCTAACTGGTCGGCCATGATGAACATGGCATAGAGCGACCAGGCGACGGAAGCGGTGGCGCCGACGGCGATGAGCGCGTCCATGGTGGGCGCGCCGTGAACGAGCGATTTAAACCCGTTGATAAAGTACGCGTCGTTGACATAGACGATGGGGATGAGCAGGACAAGCTCGGTGAGGGCGAGCGTCATGCTGTGGATGTGGTCGGTGAAGATGCCGGGCAGCGGCCAGCCGAGCATGTGTCCCATGCCTATGTAGAACAGCGGAATGAGGAAGGCAATCGAGACGATGAGGCGGGTGCGCATGGCAGAGGCGGCGGCCTCCAGCTTTTGGGTCGGCGACTCCATATGGGCGGCGCCGGACCTGGCTTGCGCGTTGCCGTTTGAGTTGGCGGCATCGGTGCCCGTGCTGACGGGCGAGGCCGAATAGCCCGCGCGGTCGACGGCGGTGCAGATATCGTCGGGGGAGACCTGCGCGGGGTCGTAGTCGACCATCATGGAACCGGCGAGTAGGTTGACCGCGACACTTTGGACGCCGTCGAGCTTGCTCACGGCGCGGTCCACATGTGCCTGGCAGGCGGCGCACGTCATGCCGCCCACGTCGAACTTATCTTGAGCCATGGCTTCTCCTTTCTGCGGCGTAGTGTTTGAATTGTTAACCTGCCGATACTATACACCCATACCCCCAGGGGGTGTCCAGTGGAGATGAGAATGTATGACATTTCGCTACAGATGCGGGTGGCTGCTCAATCGTTGGCAGCTCATGTCAAACATCTCGATCTGTAACATCTAGCGGGGAAAATGACCTCTAACTGTTACAGATCGAGATTATGTTTTGCGATGTTTGAGTTCGTCTCAATCTGTAACGTGTAGACCCGGTTTTGTCTCGTAACTGTTACAGATTGAGACAATCGGCCCAGACCCGCCCCGTCATCTGTGGTTTACGTGGGGGCATGCGAAGCGCGGGTATACTAACCGGCGGCGAATCTGCTCCATCGCTTAGGGCCGCTGCGTCTGGACGGCGCGTGATAGGGCTGCCAAAGCGATCGCCAGCGTGCTGAGCAACGTCCTCTCTGTGCGCACCTGTTTTGTATGTATTAGCGCACTAC
The DNA here is from genome assembly GCA_900541695.1 of uncultured Collinsella sp. Lineage (GTDB taxonomy): Bacteria > Actinomycetota > Coriobacteriia > Coriobacteriales > Coriobacteriaceae > Collinsella. The sequence goes on from UQKL01000003.1 coordinate 51,921, forward strand.
CAAGCACGCCCCGCGCGGCTGCATGCCGTGCCCATAACGCGTGCAGATAAGGAACAACAACATATGCGTAATTCTGTATCTGACGTTACGGACGCCGAGATTCTGGACGAGACCCGCGAGGCCATGACCCAGGCTGCCTTCGATGCTGCCGACGAGGCCAATGCTGCCCAGGCCGTCGAGTCCGCGACCGAGAACCTGCCCGCCTTTGACGAGCTGAGACTTTCGGACGAGATGCTTCGTGCCATCGAGAACCTAGGCTACACGGCGCCCACGCCTGTCCAGGCTGGCTCGATCCCCGTGGTGCTCGAGGGCCGCGACCTGCTTGCCGCCGCTCAGACTGGCACCGGCAAGACGGCCGCCTTCTTGCTGCCGACCATGAACAATCTGGAGCACATTGCTCCTCCCAAACCCGTGCGCGAGCGCGGCGGCCGCAACCGCCGTCGCGGTGCCAAGAAGCCCGAGGGCAACGGCCGCGGTCCCGCGATGCTCGTCATCACCCCTACGCGCGAGCTCGCACAGCAGATCGACGAGGTCGCGAGCAAGATCGCCGACGTCACGGGCCATGTCGCCGTGACCGTCGTGGGCGGCGTGAGCTACAAGCCACAGACCGCTGCTCTCAAGTACGGCTGCGATATCCTGGTCGCCACGCCGGGCCGTCTGGTCGATCTGATCGAGCAGGGTGCCTGCCACCTGGACGAGGTCAAGGTCCTGGTGCTCGACGAGGCCGATCGCATGCTCGACATGGGCTTTTTGCCCGCCGTTCGCCGCATTGTGCGCGAGACGCCGGCCGAGCGCCAGACGCTGCTGTTCTCGGCGACCCTCGACGAGGAGGCCGTGGGCGAGATCACCGATCTGGTGAGCGACCCGGCCCGCGTGGAGATCGCGCCCGCCACGTCGACCGCCGACACCGTCGATCAGTTTGTGTTCCCGGTGTCCATCGAGGCCAAGAACAACCTGCTGCCCGAGTTCCTCAAAAAGGAGGGCCCGGAGCGCACGATCGTCTTTATGCGCACCAAGCACCGTGCCGACAGCTGCTGCCGTCGTCTGGAGCGCAAGGGCATCAAGGCCGCCGCGATTCACGGCAACCGCAGCCAGGCCCAGCGCGAGCGTGCCCTTTCGGCCTTCCGCGACGGTACCGTCGACGTGTTGGTGGCAACCGACGTGCTCGCCCGCGGCATCGACATTAGCGACGTGCGCTACGTCGTGAACTTTGACGTGCCGGCCGAGCCGACCGACTACATCCACCGTATTGGCCGTACGGGCCGTGCCGGCGAGCTGGGCTGGGCCATCACGTTTGTGACCGAGCAGGACGTGGACGAGTTCTACGAGATCGAGAAGCTCATGGACAAGACCGCCGACATCTACGAAGCCGGCGACCTGCATGTGGGTCCCAACCCGCCTGCGGTTGACCCCGAGCGCGACCCTGCGGCCTTTAAGGTGAAGAAGAAGACCAAGCGCGGCAAGTCCAAGAGCAAGAAGAAGCTTGAGCAGGCGCGTCGCGACGGCAAGCGCAACGGCGACGATTACGGCGATGTGGCCGGTCGTTCCAACCGCGGTCGTGACGAGCGCCGCAGCGACGGCGAGCGTCCGAGCCGTCCCAAGCGCGGCGGCAAGACCCGCGTGCGCGAGGGCGTTCAGGCTCGCGTGGACGAGGCTGTGGAGAGCGTGGCCCGCGAGGTAGCTGCCGAGGAGCGGGCCGGTGCTGTTGAGCAGGGACCGCGCGGCAACCGCGCCGAGCGTCGTGCCAAGCAGTTCCAGGGCGAGGCACACCGCCGCCGTCGTGAGGACGAGGACCGCGGCGGTCGTCGCCGTGTTGAGCGCGAGGATGAGGGCCGTGGCTCGCGCGGTGGCAAGCGCGGTGCGGGCGACCGTCGTCGTTCCGGTCGCGATGGCGAGCGCGGCGGGCGCGATGAGCGCCGTGGCGGCGAAGGCCGTGGTTCGCGTGACGAACGTGGTACCCGCAGCGGGGAGTCCCGTGGCGGCAAGCGCTTTGAAGAGCACAGCGGCCGCGGCGCTGAGCGTCGTGAAGGCGCCCGCGGCAACGGTGGCCGCGGCAGCGCTGGTCGCTCGGGTGAGTCGCGCGATCGTCGCGACCCGCGTGCCAGCCGCGATCGTCGCGATGACTGGCGCAACTACGATGACACCCGCGAGGAGCGCCGTGGCGGCTATCGCGGTGGGCGTGGCGGCAACCAGGCTGGCTCCCGTGGCGGTCGTGCCGGCGGTCGCGATAACCGTGGCAGCTATGGTAACAATCGTGGCGGCAAGCGCGGCGGCAGCTCCCGTCGTCCCGGCGACGGCGGCGGCAAGCGCAAGTAACATACGCGTCGCGCGGTAAGGCGAGATGAATTTGGGCCCCGAGCAGACTATGCTCGGAGCCCTTTTTGGTGCAAGGGGGACAGGTTAATCTGCACCAACGTCTTGAAGTTGCGGTGGAATACGGACTGTTTTGACCTTTTGAGCGGCTTTTCAGTCCCTATTTCACCGCAACTCATGATTGGTGCAAAGTAACCTGACCCCAATGCACCAGAGCGAGGAGTGTCCCTGGGTGCCGGCAGAAAAGGAACGTCCCTAAGTGCCGCATAAATACCGTTTATCGGAGAAAAAATACCGTTCGCCGGTCATAATGATTGTTCCGGCTTTGGGCTTGTCTACAATAACCTCAGTGAAAAGAAATGCGGAAGGTTACCGAGTCCCTTGGACGTGGGCCTAACCAAAGTCTTTGATCGCGTGCGTCTCAAGGGGCGCATTCGATTGATTTTGGTTGGGCTATATTTATGAAGGGACATGCCACCATGGGTTTCTTTTCTCGCCTGATGGGCGGTTCGGATGAGCAGACGACTGCGGCTTCCGAGTTCGAAATCCTCGCTCCCGTTTCCGGCGAGCTTGTTCATCTGGAAAATACCAATGACCCTGCTTTTAGCAGCCGTGCCGTGGGCGATGGCGTTGCCGTGGTTCCCCAAGAGGGAACGGTGTGCGCTCCTGTTTCCGGCACCGTCGCGGCGCTGTTTCCGACTGAGCACGCGCTGGGCATCATGTCCGACGACAGCTCTGCTCAGGTGATGCTGCATATCGGAATCGATACTGTTAAGCTTGAGGGCAAGGGCTTCCACGCGCTTGTTGCCCAGGGTGACCATGTCGACGCGGGCCAGCCCCTCGTCGAGGTCGATTTCGACGCGGTCCGCGCCGCCGGCTTCGATCCCACGGTCTTCGTTATCGTGTGCGAGCGCTCGGAGAACTCGACTCTTCGTGAGCATGCTTCCGGCCCTGTTGCTGCTAAAGAGCCTGTCATCTGGCTTTCCCAGTAAATTTTTGTGGTGGGTACCGTGGTTATCAAGCGAGTTTTTAACAACAACGTCGCAATGGTCACTTCGGACGATGGCTCCGAGCTCATCGTCATCGGTCGAGGCCTCTGCTTTGGCCGTCATGCCGGCGATGCCATCGACGAGGCGTCGATCGAAAAGACCTACGCGTTGCAGGAGGGAACTTCTCAGGACTCGCGTACGATTGACCGCTTGGCACATCTTTTGGAGTCCATCCCCACCGTCAACCTCGTGATTGCCGAGGACATTGTTCAGATGCTCCGTCGAGAGCTCAATGTTGATATCAACGACAAGATTCTCATTGCTCTCGCAGACCATATCAGCCTTGCTTTGGAGCGCGAGCGCAAGGGCGTCTCCTGTGAGAATCCGTTGCTGCTCGAGATCCAGCAGTTCTATCGCAAGGAGTATGCACTTGCGGGCCGTGCGCTGCAGATTATCAAGGAGTATATGGGCATCCAGATGAGCGAAGAAGAGCAGGGTTTCATTACCTTGCATATCGTCAACGCCACCATGCCGCAACGCTCCGACCGTTTGATTGTTTCGGTCCAGCTTGTTCGCGACGTGCTCGCGATTGTTTCCGAGCGCTATGCTACGACCCTCGATGACACCTCGTTGCCCTATGAGCGTTTCGTCCGCCACCTGCAGTTTTTCGCACAGCGGGCGCTTGACCCCACGGCCGGGCAAATCAATGGCGACGCGCTGTTCCGAATCGATGAAACGGCGTATCCGTGCGCATTCTCGTGCGCGGACGCCATAGCCGCCCACTTGTCGTCTACCTATAACGTTGTCGTTACCGATGCCGAGAAGAGCTATCTCGCATATCACATTGTTAACCTGCTTGGAGAACCTGGTCTCTAGGCATAACGTGCCCACACATCGATTGATATAAGACAAGGCTCACGGTCTTGTCCAGGGCACATCTGTCTTAATTTGCGGAAAAGGAAGGGGAGTACCGCTATGACCGCAAAAAAGAAGTTCAATTTCAAAGCGCCGTTGGAGGTGTTCGCGAAGTCGATCGTCCAGCCGATGATGTATCTCTCGGTTGCCGGCATCCTGCTCATTGTGGGCATCATTCTGACCAACAAGACCATTTGCGCTTTGGTCCCCGTACTGGGCTCCGGTCCGTTCCAGCTTGTGGGCGCCGTTGTCTACCAGTCGCTGATGTTTATCATCAACAACCTCTCGATTCTGTTCTGCGTGGGCATTGCCGGCGCCATGGCAAAGAAGAACAAGGGCCATGCTTCGCTGATCGCCCTGATGTCGTTCTTCCTGTTCCTGCAGGCTAACAACATCGTGCTCAACGCCACCGGCTCTCTTGCCGATGCGAGCGGCATGCTCGGCCTTACCGGAACCGGCCAGGCCACCGTTATGGGCATCCAGGTGCTCGATACCGGCGTGTTCGGCGGCATCATTCTCGGTTGCATCACCGGCGCCGTGTTCAACAAGTACTCGAACAAGCAGTTCCCCATTGCCCTTTCGATGTTCTCGGGCGTTCGCTTTCCGTTCCTGATCATGATCATCATCTCCTGGATCATGGGCGCTGGCTTCTGCATCGTTTGGCCTCCGGTTCAGGGTGCCATCTCCTCCGTTGCCGGCATCATTAAGGAGTCGGGCAACATCGGTCTGTTTATCTACGGCATGCTCAACAAGCTGCTCGTTCCTACCGGTCTGCACCACCTCATCTACACCCCGTTCCAGTTCTCCGATGTGGGTGGCACCCTTACGCTGGGTGGTCAGGTTATCGCCGGCGCCTATCCCATCCGTGTTGCCGAGATGGCAATGACGGGTCAGCCCTTCTCCGATAGCACCTACTTCAACAGCTACACCTTCAACAATCTGTGGCCCTACATCGGCATCGGCCTCGCCTTTATCGTCACCGCCTACAAGGGGAACAAGGATAAGACCAAGGCCGTTATCATCCCGCTGATCATCACCGCCGTGCTCTCCTGCGTGACCGAGCCCATGGACTTCCTCTTTGTCTTTGCCGCTCCCGTGCTCTTTGTCGTTCACTCGGTTCTTTCCGGCATCTTCCTGGTCCTGCTCAAGGTCCTCTCCGTGCCCGCTTCGACTGCAGGCGGCATCATCAACATCGTGGTCTCCAACCTGGTCCTGGGCGTCGATAAGACCAACTGGCCGGTTATGCTGGTGCTTGGAGTCGTCAACGCCGCGCTGTACTTCTTCCTCTTCACCTTCCTTATCAAGAAGCTCAACCTCCACACGCCTGGCCGCGAGGAGGAGTCCGAGCTCGCCGAGTCCGTTGCCGAGGGCGAGGCCGCCGCGTCTGTCGCAGTGAAGCAGGGCGCCGTTGCCGCGGCTCCCGCAGAGGGCGTCGATGCAGGTATTGCCGACCTGGTCGCAGGTCTTGGCGGCAAGGACAACATCGAGGAGCTCGAGAACTGCTTTACGCGTCTCCGCGTGAACGTTAAGAACCCGGACCTCATCAATGAGGACCTCATCAACCACGTGCCCAACAGCGGCATCAACCGCAACGGCAATAATATCCAGATCATCTTTGGCATGAAGGTCGCCGAGATGCGCGACAAGGTCGAAAACGCAATTGAGAAGGAGCAGTAAACAATGATCATTACTCTGTGTGGTGGCGGATCCACCTTTACCCCCGGCATCGTCAAGTCCATCGCCCTGCGCAAGGACGAGCTCGACGTTGACGAGATTCGTCTGTACGACATCAACGAGGAGCGCCAGCGCAAGGTCGGCGTGCTCGTGGACTGGATTTTGCACGAGGACCTCGGCCTGGACATCAAGCTCACGGTGACCACCGACAAAAAGACGGCTTTTACCGACGCGAGCTTCGTGTTTGCCCAGATGCGCGTGGGCGGCTACGCCATGCGCGAGCAGGACGAGAAGATTCCGCTGCGTCACGGCTGCGTGGGCCAGGAGACTTGCGGTTGCGGCGGCCTTGCCTACGGCATGCGCACCATCTTCCCCATGGTCGAGCTGATCGATGACGTTGAGAAGTACGCCAAGAAGGATTACTGGATTCTCAACTACTCCAACCCTGCTGCCATCGTCTCCGAGGGCTGCCGTGTGCTGCGTCCCAACGCTCGTATCATCAACATCTGCGACATGCCGATTGCGATCATCGACGTGGTTTGCGCCGCACTCGATATCGACAAGAAGGATGTCGAGTACGATTACTTTGGCCTCAACCACTTTGGTTGGTTCACCTCGATCCGCCACAAGGGCGAGGAGGTGCTCCCGCAGCTGCGCGAGTACATCAAGGAGCATGAGATTCTGCTGCCCGACTCCTACCTCAAGGGCATGGGCTCGCTCATGGCAAAGAAGCCCGAGGAGACCGCCGACGAGCACCCCGAGCAGAACCGCCACACCAAGGGCAGCTGGTACTACGTCTGGAAGGGCGAGTACGAGATCATGGAGTGCTTCCCGGAGTACCTGCCAAACACGTATCTGAACTACTACCTGCAGCAGAAGGAATTCGTCGAGCACTCAAACCCCGAGCGCACCCGTGCGAACGAGGTTGAGGAGACGCGCGAGAAGAACCTCTTCGACGGCATCGACCACTACGAGAAGACGGGCGAGATCGACGAGAGCACGTTCTATGCGGGCAGCCACGGCGACTGGATCGCCGATCTGGCCATCGCTCTGAAGAACGACACCAAGCAGCGCTTCCTGGTCATTTGCGAGAACAAGGGCGCCATCCCCAACATGCCCTACGACGCTATGGTCGAGCTGCCTGCCTACATTGGCAAGAACGGCCCCGAGGTCATCAGCCGCGACAACATTCCGCTGTTCCAGCAGGGTCTCATGATGCAGCAGCTGAACTCCGAGAAGCTCGTGGTCGAGGCTACGATCGAGGGTTCGTACGAGAAGGCGCTCAAGGCCTTTACGCTCAACAAGACCGTGCCGTCGATGAAGGTCGCCAAGGAGGTTCTCGACGACATGATCGAGGCCAACAAGGGTTACTGGCCCGAGCTTAAGTAAAAGCAACAGGGTCGCTGACCGCATACCTGGAGCAATGCCCCGTCCACGTGATTGCGTGGGCGGGGCATTGTCATTTGGTAACGCGTTTTACCAAATATGGCATTTATCTGCGGTAATGTTCTATTTCACCGCCGAGGGTGACATTTCATACCGCCTGCCGAACTGCGTGGAGACCTAACAACTTTTTAGGTCAGTGTTGTGCGTGTAGCAACTTCGCCCGGCCTCGCCTCCGGGCTGCCATGTGAGAGGGGATCTTATGGCTCGACTGCACGTAATGGAACGCAGCCACGCTCAGGCCGTCATGGACGACCTGCACGATGCGCTCGGACGTCGTCTGGCGGTGAGTTCGCTCGCCCCGTGCCCCGTTGAGTTTACGGCAGCGCTCGTCAATCTGTGCTCCACCCAGAGCTGCGGCAAGTGCACGCCCTGCCGCGTGGGCCTGAGCGCGCTGAGCGACCTGCTCGCCGATGTGCTCGAAGGGCGCGCCGATGAGTCCACGCTCAACTTGATTGAGCGCACCGCCCGCACCATCTATCTTTCGAGCGATTGCGCCATCGGCTACGAAGCTGGCGCCATGGCACTCACGGCCATTCGCGGCTTCCGCGACGATTTTGAGCATCACATCCGCGAGCGCTCCTGCGGCTTTGACCGCGAGGCCCGCGTCCCGTGCGTTTCGGGCTGCCCGGCGCACGTCGACATTCCCGGGTACATTTCGCTGGTCGAGGCCGGCCGCTATGCCGACGCCGTCAAGGTCATCCGCAAGAACAATCCGCTGCCGCTCGTCTGCGGCCTGGTGTGCGAGCATCCCTGCGAGATGCACTGCCGCCGTGGCATGGTCGACGACCCCATGAACATCCTCGCCCTCAAGCGTTTTGCCGTCGAGCACAGTGAGCTCAACGACCACAAGCCGCATGTAGTGGACAACACCGGCAAGCGCGTCGCCGTGATCGGCGGCGGCCCGGCCGGCCTTTCCTGCGCCTACTACCTGGCCGTGATGGGCCATAAGGTGACCATCTTTGAGCAGCGCCACCACCTGGGCGGCATGCTGCGCTATGGCATCCCCAGCTATCGTCTGCCGCGCGAGCGCCTGCAGGCCGAGATCGACTGGATTTTGAGCGCCGGCATCGACGTTGAGCTCGATCACTCCGTCAACGGCGAGGAGCTTGCCCGCCTGCGCGACGAGTTCGATGCCGTCTACCTGGCCATTGGCGCCCACAGCGATAAGAAGCTCGGCCTTCCGGGCGAGGAAGCGCTCGGCGTGGAGTCGGCCGTCAAGATGCTGCGCGCCATCGGCGACGACGAGCTGCCCGACCTGAGCGGCCAGCGCGTGTGCGTCATCGGCGGCGGCAACGTGGCCATGGACGTGGCGCGCTCCGCCGTGCGCTGCGGTGCCGAAAAGGTGAGCATCGTCTACCGCCGTCGCATCTGCGACATGACGGCCCAGGACGCCGAGATCGCCGGTGCCCAGGCCGAGGGCTGCGAGGTGCTGGAGTTGACCGCCCCGCTCGCTATCGAGACGGGCGAGGAAGGTCGCGTGAGTGGCCTGCGCGTGCAGCCGCAGATTATCGGCGAGCCCCGTCGTGGGCGTCCGGCCCCGCGTGCCGCCGCCACGCCCGAGCGCGTCATTCCCTGCGAGCGCGTGTTTGTGGCCATTGGCCAGGACATCGATTCCAAGCCGTTTGAGGACATGGGCATCGCTTGTAAGTGGGGCTGCGTGGTCACCGATTCGGATGGCGCCGTGCCCAACTTCGATGGCCTCTTTAGCGGCGGTGACTGCCAGACCGGTCCCGCCACCGTCATCCGTGCCATCAACGCCGGCCGCGTGGCTTCGGCAAATATCGACCGCTACCTGGGCTTTGACCACAAGATCAAGCTCGAGGTCGAGCTGCCGACCGTCCAGTTTAAGGGCAAGCATGAGTGCGGCCGCTGCGAGCTGGGCGAGCGCGAGGCCGGCGAGCGTATTCACGATTGGGATCTGGTCGAGCAGGGTTTCACCGAGCAGGAGGCGCGCCAGGAGGCGAGCCGCTGCCTGCGTTGCGATCACTTTGGCTTTGGCGCGTTCCGCGGAGGGAGGAACCTGGAATGGTAGAGCCCAACAACACCACCGTCAGCGACAACACCGAAAACGGAGCGCATAACATGGTCAAGCTCACTATCGATAATTGCGAGGTCGTGGTTCCCGAGCACACCACGATCCTGGATGCGGCCAAGTCCGCCGGCATCCAGATTCCCACCCTGTGCTACCTGCGCGATCTAAACGAGATCGGCGGCTGCCGCGTATGCGTGGTCGAGGTTGAGGGCTGCGACCAGCTGGTTGCCGCCTGCAACAACTACGTGCTCGACGGCATGGTGGTCCACACCAACAGCCCCAAGGCCCGCGAGGCGCGTCGCACCAACGTGCAGCTGCTGCTGTCCCAGCACGACTCGCGCTGTACGAGCTGTGTGCGCAGTGGTAACTGCAACCTGCAGACCATCGCCAACGACCTGGGTATCTTCTATCTGCCGTACGAGCAGCACCTGGCGCGCGAGGGCTGGGATTTCGATTTTCCCATCATCCGCGAAAACGACAAGTGCATTAAATGCATGCGCTGCATCAAGGTGTGCGAGAGCGTGCAGGGACTAGGGATTTGGGACCTGACCAACCGCGCCACGCATACCGCCGTGGGTACCCGCGGGCGCGCGCCGATCGGCAAGACCGATTGCGTCGCGTGCGGCCAGTGCATTACGCATTGCCCGACGGGCGCACTGCGCGAGCGCGACGATACCGAGGCCGTGTTTGACGCGCTCGCTAATCCCGACAAGATCGTGCTGGTGCAGATCGCGCCTGCCGTGCGCAGCGCCTGGGGCGAGGAGCTCGGCATTCCGCGCGAGGAAGCCACCGTTGAGCGCTTGGCCTGCGCACTGCGCCGCGTGGGCTTTGAGTACGTGTTCGACACCGACTTCTCGGCCGACCTCACCATTATGGAGGAGGGCTCCGAGCTGCTCGAGCGTCTGGGCGCTGCCTCCGAGGGCGAGGGCGACAGCCGCGGCTGGCCCATGTTCACGAGTTGCTGCCCGGGCTGGGTGCGCTTTGTGAAGGCGCGCTATCCGGCGTTTGTCGACAGCCTGTCCACGTCCAAGTCGCCGCAGCAGATGTTCGGCGCCATTGCCAAGACGTACTACGCCAAGGTGCTGGGCGTGGAGCCCGAGCGCCTGTTTGTGGTGTCCGTTATGCCGTGTACGGCCAAGAAGGCCGAGTGTGCGCTGCCGAGCATGGTGGGCGAGGGCGGTGCGCCCGACGTGGACGTTGCGCTGACGGTGCGCGAGATGGTGCGCATGATCCGCGCGAGCCACGTGAGCGTGGACACGCTGGTTGAGGAGCCGCTCGATACGCCGCTGGGCTTTGGCACGGGCGCGGGCGTGATCTTTGGTGCCACGGGCGGCGTGATGGAGGCTGCCGTGCGCTCGGGCTACTACCTGGTGACGGGCAAGAACCCCGATGCGGATTTCTTTACCGACGTGCGTGGCCTGGATGGCTGGAAGGAAGCCGTCGCCGATATCGATGGCACCAAGGTGCGCGTCGCCGTGGCGCACGGGCTGGGCAACGCCGCCCGCCTGCTCGACGCGATTCGCGACGGCCGCGTGAGCTATGACTTCGTTGAGGTCATGGCGTGCCCGGGCGGCTGCGTCGGTGGCGGCGGTCAGCCCATCCACGACGGCTGCGAGCTGGCAGCCGAGCGCGGTCAGGTGCTGTGGGGCCTGGATGCCGCTGCGGACATTCGCTTCTCGCACGAGAATCCCGATGTCCAGGCGTGCTACCGCGAGTTCCTGGGCGCGCCGCTCTCGCCGCTGGCCGAGGAGCTGCTGCATACCGATCATCACGCCTGGTCGATGCCTAACGAAGGGACGTGCTAACGATGCGCGCGTTTGATTTTGAGATGTCGCGCCGGGGGTTTGCCTCGGCGCTTGCCGCGGGCGCGCTGTCGCTTGCGCTCGCGGGCTGTGGCGGCGGGGCTGCCGGTGCCGGGTCCGCCGCGGACTCGGCTGCCACGGACGGCGCCGGTGCTGCTGCAGAGCCGGTCGCGGTGCACGTCGCCTCGCTCAAGGGACCGACCTCGATTGGCCTGGTGCAGTTTATGGACCAGGCTGCCGATGGCGAGACGGACAATGAGTTCGACTTTGCGATCAACACTGCCGCCGACGAGATCGTGCCCAAGGTCATTCAGGGCGATATCGACATTGCCCTGGTGCCCGCCAACGTGGCGAGCGTGCTCTACAACAAGACCGAGGGCGCGGTGCAGGTCATCGACATCAACACGCTGGGTGTGCTGAACGTGGTGACGGGCGACGCGAATGTGGCCTCGTTTGGCGATCTGGCGGGTCGCACCGTCTACATGACGGGCAAGGGCACCACGCCAGAGTATGTCATGAACTTCCTGCTGGAGCGCGCGGGCCTGACCGGCCAGGTGACGCTCGAGTTTAAGAGCGAGCCCACCGAGGTGCTGTCGGCCCTGCTTGCCGATTCGTCTGCCGTGGGCGTGCTGCCGGAGCCGTTCAAGACCGCTGCTATCGCCAAGAGCGAGGGCAAGCTGTCGGCACCGGTGAGCCTGACCGATGTGTGGGACGAGCTGGCAGGAGACACGGGCTCGCGCCTGCTGACGGGCGTGACCGTGGTGCGCCGCGCGTTTGCCGAGGAACATCCCGAGGCCGTGGCGGAGTTCTTGAGCTGCCATGCGGCGAGCGTGAAGGCCGTCAATGCGGCGCCGGCGGACTGGGCTCAGGCCGTGGTCGATGCAGGCATCGTGGATTACGCCACGATTGCCGAAAAGGCGATTCCCGGGTGCATGCTCGTGTGTCAGACGGGGAAGGATATGAAGGCCGCGCTCGGTGGGTACCTGCAGGTGCTGGCCGATGCGGACCCGAGCGCCGTGGGCGGCAAGCTCCCGGCTAACGATTTCTACTACATGGAGTAGCCCGTGCGTGCGTTTGCTCGACAAATGATAGAGCGTATGAAGGCGGTGGCGGCAGCAGGTGCCGTTGCCGCCTTTTGGCTTGCCGCGTGGGTCTTCGCGGCGGCGCTGGTGGCGCAGCCGCTGATCTTGTCGGGGCCGGGTGCTGTTGCCTTGGCGCTGCTGCGCCTGGTGTGCGATGGCGGTACCTGGGCGATTTTGGTGGGCTCGGGCGCGCGGATACTGGGCGGGCTGGCGCTTGCCGCGGTGTGTGGTGGCGCGCTTGCCGGGATTTCATCACGGTCGCGGGCGTTCGCGCACCTGGTGGCTCCGGTGCTGTCGTTTGTAAAGGCGACACCGGTCGCCTGCATGGTAGTCCTGCTGCTCATTTGGCTGGGATCGGCGCGCGTGAGCATCGCCGCTGTTTTTTTGATGGCGCTGCCGGGCGTGTATTTTTCGTTGGTCGAGGGCTTGATGCAAGCGGATAAACCGCTGGAGCAGATGTTTCGTCTGCATGGCGTGCGGGGCTGGCGACTGTTTTGTGCCCACACCTGGCGCGAAGTCCTGCCGTTTGTGCTTTCGTGCGCCCGCGCTGTGATCGGCATGAGCTGGAAGGCTGGCGTGGCGGCGGAGCTGATCGGCATGGCGGTGGGCACCGTGGGTGAGCGCATCTATCAGGCGAAGCTGCTCATCGAGACGGCTGACCTGTTGGCTTGGACCGTGTTGGTCGTGGCGGCATCGTGGGCATGCGAGCGTGTGCTGGTGTGGCTGCTGCGGGCTTCGGGGCCCGCAGCATGGCGTGCTGCTGTGCGGGCGCATGGGCGTTGTCCTCGCGGACGTGCAGGCGGCTCTGCTGGCGGCAGGGCTGCTGCGGAGCTTGCGCTCGCCGTGGGCGATCGCGCTCCCTGGGCTCCGGCGCTCGACGGACTGGTGCTTCGTGTGCCCGCCGGTGGGCTCGCCTGCGTGATGGGCACCTCGGGCGTGGGCAAGTCGACGCTGCTTGCGCTGGCGGCGGGGGAGTGCGCGCCGTGCTCCATGGTGTTTCAGGATGTGCGCCTGGTAGAGGGCGCCTCGGCTTTGGATAACGTGCTGGTGTGCGCCGACGCGCGCGTGGACGCCTCGAGTGCCGCGGCCCTGTTGCGCCTGCTGGTGCCGGGGGTCGATGTGCATGCTCGTGTGGCCGAGCTCTCGGGCGGGCAGCGCCGTCGCGTCGAGATTGCCCGAGCCCTGCTGTGTCCGGGCGGCGCAGTGATTCTGGACGAGCCCTTTACCGGCCTAGATACCGCTGCGCGCGACGCATGCGCCGAGGCTGTGCTCGACTTGCTCGACGGCCGCATGCTGTTGCTTGCTACGCACGATGCCGTCGACGCTCAGGCCCTCAATATCTCGGACATCATCACGCTCTAAATACTTACTCAGCAACAAAATGATCCGTTTTTTCTCCGTCCCCATAGGGTTGGGTATGGTATTCTATCTGCGGGGTAATACTTAGGATTACCAAGTAATACCAACACAGTAGAAACAAACTCCAGATGCGGGCCAATCGGGTTGCCTTCACAGCCCGTCGCCCAGCCGCGTGGCCCGCATCTATCCGCACCACCGTCGTTTCAAAAAGGAAGCGCCATGGCAGAACACATGACCCCGGTTGTCGCGAAGGTCTTGCCCGAAGAAAAGGCAGCCTTCGCGGCGGCAACTCAGCTCGTGGGCACCACGCCGTCCAACGCCATTCGCATGTTTATCGCCGCGTTCAATCGTTGTGGCACCTTTCCGTTCGACATTTCGCCCAGCGGGGCCTTTGGCAAAGACTGTCCCCAACAGCTAGTCGTTGAAGAACGTCCCCAATGACTAGTCGTTGGGAGGAGGTCGGCATGCTCAATGCGCTGGTTTGGGCGCTTGCCTGTTTTGGCGTCGTCGCTGCCGATATCGCCCTGAGCATGGTTTTGTTCTCAGCTCTGGGCGTCGCATCGGTGTTCATGGGCTTTTCGATTGACGACCTCGATATTCAATTGCTTCAGGCTGCCGCGCAGATGGCGTCGTTTTTGATGGCGCTGCTGTGGTGGCGTTATCTGTGGCCGCGCTCGTTTATGACGCGCTGGCAGGGCGAGCGCCCGCTTGGCGGGGGAGCAGGCAAAGCATGGAGGCGCATCGCCTGCGTTATCGTGATTGGCCTTGCCCTGCAGGTGGTCGTTGGCTACGTGACCGACGCCGTGCTGTCGCTGTTGCCGGAGGCCGCGGCCGACTACAGCGAACTTGTCGAGGAGACGGGCATGGGTGACACGAGCTATCTGGCCGTCCTGACCACGGTGCTCGGCGCTCCGTTTTGCGAGGAGTTGCTGGTGCGCGGCATCATTTTTGAGTTTTCGCTCCGAGCGTTTAATCCACAGTGCCGTCCGCTCTGGAAGCGCCGGCGCCGCGCGAACGCGCAAGACAGCGCCATAGTGCCCTGGGCGGCCCCGAGTACCTGGGGCATCGCCGCGGCGATTGTGCTGCAGGCGGCAATCTTCGGCTTTATGCACATGAACTGGGTGCAGGGCTGCTATGCGGGCGCTGCCGGCCTCATTTTTGGCTGGGTGCTCGTGACGACCGGAAAGCTCCGCTACACGATCCTGCTGCACTTTGCCTTTAATGCCGGGTCGTATCTCATGACGTTGCTCTGGTTTGTGAACACGCCGCTCGATGTGGCAATTACGGTCGCTATCGCCGGCGTCATCCTGGTGGAGGCAATGCGCTCGCTGCGCCACGCATGCGAGATGGGCATAGTGACAGCACCGCTGCCCTAGTTGCGGCGTCCGCCTCCGTTGGCGCCCTGACGCCCCTGAGCTGCACGGTTGCGGCCGGCGGTGTTCTGCGCACGCGACATGCCGCCGTGCCCCTTGCTGCCCTTGGGGCCCTTGCCGGCGCCACCGTGGGCCTTGCCGCCCTTCTTGCCGTTGCCATGCCCGCCGCCAGCAGACGTCTCGCCCGGGCGTGGCGGCACGGGGCGAATCAGGCAATGTTTGGTGTAGCCAATCAGATCGCGGCGGCCGGCTTTCTCCAGTGCCTCGCGCACGAGCTTGTAGTTCTCGGGCTTGCGATATTGGATGAGCGCGCGCTGCATGGCCTTCTCGTGCGGGTCGCGCGCCACATAGATCGGCTGCATGGTGCGCGGGTCAACGCCGGTGTAGTACATGCAGGTGCTCATCGTGGACGGGGTGGGGTAGAAGTCCTGCACCTGCTCGGGCATGTAGCCCATGTCGCGTACGGCCTCGGCAAGGTCCACGGCTTCCTTCATCGTTGAGCCGGGGTGGCTCGAGATCAGGTACGGAACCACGTACTGCTTGAGTCCGTATTCACGGTTCAAGCGCTCAAATTTGCGACAGAACGCGTCATAGACGGCGCGGCTCGGCTTGCCCATCACGGACAGCACCGCGTCGCTCACGTGCTCGGGCGCTACGCGTAGCTGACCCGAGACATGGTGCTCCAGCAGCTCGCGCAAAAACTCGTCCGAGGCATCGGCCATGGTGTAGTCAAAGCGGATGCCGCTTCGTACAAAGACCTTCTTGACGCCCGGCAGCTGGCGCAAGTCGCGCAGCAGCTGCGTGTAGCCGCTCTCGTCGACCACCATGTTCTTGCACACGCTTGGCCATAGGCAGCGCTTGTTCTTGCACACGCCGTGTTTGAGCTGCTTGTCGCAGGCCGGGCGGCTAAAGTTGGCCGTCGGTCCGCCCACGTCGTTGATGTAGCCCTTAAACTCGGGGTCGTGTGTGAGCAGCTCGGCCTCGCGCATGATCGAGTCGTGGCTGCGCATCTGCAGCACGCGGCCCTGGTGGAAGGTGAGGGCGCAAAACGAGCACTCGCCAAAACAGCCGCGGTTGGAGCTAATGGAAAACTTGATCTCGGCAAAGGCCGGCACGCCGCCCGCCGCGTCGTAGTCGGGATGCCAATCGCGTGCGTAGGGGAGCTCGGCCATCTCGTCCATCTCATCGGTGGTGAGTGTTGCCGACGGCGGGTTCTGTACCACATAGACGCTGTTGGGGTAGGGCTCTACCAGGCGATGTCCGGTGATGGGGTCCATATTCTGCTGCTGCACGTTAAAGCTGCGCGCGTAGTTGAGCTTGTCGGCGGCAAGGTCGTCCCAGCTGGGAAGCAGGTCGTAGTCATAGACCTCGTCGAGCGAGCTGGTGCGGTAGACGGTGCCGTTGATATAGGTGATCTGATCGACGGGCAGTCCGGCGTCGAGCGCGTCGGCGATCTCGACGATCGCGTGCTCGCCCATGCCGTAGATGAGGATGTCGGCGCCCGAGTCGAGCAGTACCGAGCGCTTGAGCTTGTCCTGCCAGTAGTCGTAGTGGGCCAGGCGGCGCAGGCTTGCCTCGATGCCGCCGATGATGATGGGAGCGTCCTTGAACGTCTGGCGGATGAGGTTGCCGTAGACCGTGACGGCACGATTGGGGCGGTGCCCCTCCTCGCCACCGGGGGTATAGGCGTCGGTGTGGCGGCGGTGCTTGGTCACCGAATAGTGGTTGACCATGGAGTCCATGTTACCGGCACTGACGAGAAAGCCCAGGCGAGGCTCGCCGAGCACCGTGATGCTGGCGGGGTCGGTCCAGTCGGGCTGACAGATGATGCCCACTTTGTAGCCGTGCGCGTCGAGTACGCGGCTGATGATGGCCATACCAAAGCTGGGGTGGTCCACGTAGGCGTCGCCGCAGATGTAGACGAAGTCACACTGGTCCCAACCGCGCGCGTCCATATCGGCGCGGCTGACGGGGAGGAACTTATCGCGGCCCGGGCGCCAGGGACGGGCGGGCGCTGCCGGGGTATGAGCGGCGTGGCCGCCCTGGGCCTTGCCGCCGCGCTTTTGCTGCTGGCCCTGTTTGCCCTGCTGACTGCGCTGGTTATTCTGAGCGTGCTGAGGCTTTTTTGCCACGATCCCTCCCGGTGTTTGTATGCTGCACGTAATTGTAACCAGTCTTTTTGGGACGGGGCTAAAAAGACTGGTGGAGTACATGGGCTGGCGGATCGGCGTGTCGATGCGGATGCCGTTTGTTTCCAGACTGTGTATCCCCGTGTCGAAGGGGCCGTCTCGCGCGCACGCCATGTTGTCAATGGGTTACAGTATGAACGGCGTCTATGTTTCCGCCAACGCACGAGAGAGTCGTCAACAAGGAGGATGCACGACGATGCAGCGTGCCAAACAGATATCGGAGTCCATCGAACTGGGCATTATCCTGGCGCTCGCCGGCGGCTTTATGGATGTGTATTCGTACATTGGGCGCGACCATGTTTTCGCAAACGCGCAGACGGGCAACATCCTGCTTGTGGGCGTGAGCATCTCGGAGGGCAATTGGGCACTTGCGGGGCGCTACTTCTTCCCCGTGGTGTCGTTTGCCGTGGGCATTATGCTTGCCGACCTGGTACACGAGCGGTTTGGCAGCGTGATTCACTGGCGCCAGGTGACGGTGTTCTTTGAAGCCGTCATCTTGCTGGGCGTGAGCTTTATCCCCGGTGGCGATTTCAACCTGCTCGCCAACTGCCTTACCTCGTTTGCTTGCGGTATGCAGGTCGAGAGCTTCCGCAAGATTCATGGACACGGCATCGCTACGACCATGTGCATCGGCAACTTGCGCAACGCCCTGCAAAACGTGGACGACTATATCATCACCCACAAGCGCGGCTTTTTGGAAAACGGCGCACTGTACTTTGGCGTGATCTTCACCTTTGTGTTTGGCGCCGTGCTGGGCAACTGGTGCATTGAGCGCATGGGGCTGCACGCCATTGCGGTGGCGAGCATGCTGCTGTTTATCGCGTTTGCCATCATGTTTATCGATCGCGAACGCGACTTGCACAGGAAATGGGCCCGCATCGTAGCTGACTGGCAGACCACGAGTCTTAAGCGCTAAGGTGCATGTTCGTAACAACATTCAGGAGCCAGAAAAACTATCTAGCTCCTGAATGTTGTTACGAACTGCTTTTTGCGATTTATTCGAGATGCTCTTCAATCCGAGCCCTAAGAAGGGCAATGGCTGTAGGTATTCCAATTGCGGCGGCTAATTCGGCTTTATCCAAAACCTGTATGCTAAAGCACGATTGTTTATCACATTGAAGGACGATAACTGAAGATAGCTTCACTTCCTGTTGGCTGAATATATCGTAATCTCCAAATAGGAAGTTACCTTTTATTGCGTAATTCGGTATGTTCGTTACGCACTTCATCTCAAGTCTGTTTAGACCATAATCGAACACCGCAACTTCCTTGTGTTCGATGATGAGCGCAACCCTGGGCATGTTGCTAAAGCCACCGTCGACGACAGTGAAGAGTTTTTCATTCGCATCGTCATAAACGGTATATTTAAGACTCGATAGCTGTCCTAGTGGACCCGTGAACCCATGTCTTTTGATGTTGAGGTTGTCTCCCGCTGGGTTGATGAGAGCCAGAGTATGCGGATAAGGATTACCTTCAATTGAGATTCGATATTCGTTTGTAGCCGTCTTGCTCGATTTAGGACCAGTAGCCATCACGCGTCATCGCCTCGATCGAATTGGAACCGTCTTCTACTTCGTGCGGAGAATTGCGCTGTACGTTGCGGTATATGCAGCTGCAATAACCGCATGGGCAATTTCTAACAAAATGAATGACGCTATTTGCTGCATGCATTTTATTTACTATAAAGTATCCTTTTATAAACGTATTGTCAAACATATATTGCTAAAACAGAAACAATTTATAGACTGAGTTGGTCGTATTCTTTGGGCGATTGCTCCTATAATCTAGCCTTCGCTGCTGTCGGGAGGGAAGGACTGGGGCTCCGTTATTATGTTGAAACGCTTTAACACTTTTGACGTTCTCATGCGTTTTTTGTTTCAAAAGCGTTAGGATGGGACTCATAGCGTGGGGCGTAATGGGCGCCCCGCACACGATGGGAGGCTATCAATGGCTAATCGTTTCGTTCTCAACACCATTTCTTATCATGGTTCCGGCGCCATCAAGGAGATCCCCGGCGAGCTCCAGCGTCGTGGCTACAAGAAGATCTTCGTCTGCTCCGACCCCGATCTGGTCAAGTTTGGCGTTACCGCTAAGGTGACCGACGAGCTCGACGCCGCCGGTATTGCTTGGAGCCTCTACTCCGAGATCAAGCCCAACCCCACCATCCAGAACGTCAAGGACGGCGTCGAGGCCTTTAAGGCCGCCGAGGCTGACGCTATCGTGACCATCGGTGGTGGCTCCTCCATGGACACCGCCAAGGCTATCGGCATCATCATCAACAACCCCGAGTTCGCCGATGTCCGCAGCCTCGAGGGCGTTGCTCCGACTAAGAACCACGCTGTGTTCACCATCGCCGTGCCGACGACCGCCGGTACTGCCGCCGAGGTGACCATCAACTACGTTATCACCGACCCCGAGAAGGTCCGCAAGTTCGTGTGCGTCGATACCAACGACGCCCCCGAGGTCGCCGTCGTCGACCCCGACATGATGGCTTCCATGCCCGCCGGCCTGACCGCTTCCACCGGCATGGACGCTCTGACCCACGCCATCGAGGGCTACACCACCAAGGGTGCTTGGGAGCTCTCCGACATGTTCCACTTTGAGGCTATTAAGCTGATCAGCGAGAACCTGCGCGACTCTGTCGCCGAGGCCAAGTCCGGTCAGCCCGGCTCCGGCCGCGAGGGTATGGCTCTTGGCCAGTATGTCGCCGGCATGGGCTTCTCCAACGTCGGCCTGGGCATCGACCATGCCATGGCTCACACCCTGTCCGCTCACTACGACACTCCGCACGGCGTCGCTTGCGCCATGCTGCTGCCGATCGCCATGGAGTTCAACAAGCCGGTTTGCGCTGAGCGCCTGGCCAAGGTTGCCGTCGCCATGGGCGTTGACACCACGGGTATGAGCACCGACGAGGCTGCTGACGCCGCCATCGCCGCCGTCAAGCAGCTTTCCGCCGACGTCAACATCCCGCACGTCTGCGAGGCCATGAAGGCTGACGAGATTGAGGTCCTGGCCAAGGACGCTATGGCCGACGCCTGCTTCCCGGGCAACCCGCGCGAGGCAACGCTCGACGACGTCATCGAGCTCTTCAAGAAGATCTGCCCGGCTGCTTAACCTGGTTCGGCGGGCCCCGCCCGTTAGCCCCAGAATCGTCCTCGGACATGTCGGAGGCCCCGCTGCGCACTACGTGCGGCGGGGCCTTCTTCTGTCCTGCGGAAAGATTCTGGGGCTAACGGGCGGGGCCCGCCGGCTCGTTGTCGTGGCGGGCGCTGTTCGGAAGAGCTCGATGGGTCATCTCGCTGGGTAAATATTTGTGCGTGATGGTATCGTTGTTGGGGCTTTTACTGATTACGGGATGTTGACTTTGGAGTTGTGGATGGTGCCCCAAATGGATTCTACGCTTGGTTTTATTACTGACCAGCTTAAGACGCTGACTTCTATTGCCTCGCCTACGGGCTTTACTCGTGCGGCGACTGATTATTTGATGGAAACCCTGCGCGATATGGGCTTTGAGCCCGAGCGCTCCAATAAGGGCAATGTGCTGGTTGAGCTCGGCGGCGAGGGTGAGCCGCTCGTGTTGGCGAGCCATGTCGACACGCTTGGCGCCATGGTGCGCTCCATTAAGGACAATGGTCGCCTGCGTCCCACGACGCTCGGCGGGCATCAGTGGTCTACGGCCGATGGCGAGAACTGCACCGTCTTCACGCGTGACGGCAATGTGTACACGGGTGTGGTCCTCAATACCGAGCCTTCGGCGCACGTGGCCGACGAGCCGGTCAAGACCATCGAGAAAAACATGGAAATCCTGCTCGATGAGAATGTCGACAGCAAAGATGATGTGCTCGAGCTGGGCATTCAGACGGGCGATATCATCGCTATGGATCCGCGTACCACGGTGACGGAAAGCGGCTACATTAAGAGTCGCTTCCTGGATGACAAACTGTCGGCGTCGATTCTGCTGGGTCTGGCCCGCGCCGTTGCTGACGGCGAGGTGACGCTTTCGCGCAAGGTGTCGCTGCTCTTTACCGTGTATGAGGAGGTCGGCCACGGTGGTGCCTTCGTGCCGGCCGACACGCGCGAGATGATCAGCGTTGACATGGGCTGCGTGGGCGACGATCTGGGCTGCACCGAGCGCATGGTGTCGATTTGCGCCAAGGATTCGGGTGGCCCGTACAACTACGACCTGGTGACCACGCTGTCTAATATCGCGCGCGAGCTGGAGCTCGATTACGCCATCGATGTGTACCCGCACTACGGTTCCGACGTCGAGGCCACGCTCTCGGCCGGCTACGACATTCGCCATGGTCTGATCGGCCCCGGCGTGTACGCGAGCCACAACTACGAGCGCAGCCACATCGACGGCGTGCGCAACACCTTTGAACTGGTTCGCGCCTACGTTCAGCGCTAGGGGAGCAGCTTGCGACTCGGCTGACCAATCGCTAAGGCCCGATTTCTCGGGCCTTTTTTCGTTTTTGGCCGTTTAGTATTATGATGTATATAATCTATTAACTAAACGCGTAAATTACTTAACGAGGTGATGCGGCATATGAATACATCTGAGTACTTATCTATGGGTGATGCCGCCCGCCTGTTGGGCGTTACGAAAGCCCGCATATCGCAACTTGCCGCATCGGGGACGCTTGTGTGCGATATTGTGGGCGGCCGGAAGATGGTCGAGTACAATTCTGCGATCGCCTATCAAAAGGTCCGCAAGCGAGGACGCCGTCCTGCGGCCGATGTGGGACGCAAGTTTACGCTGATGTCGGCCGACCATGAGGTCGCGCATGTCTCATTTGATCCGACACGCGAGTTTTCCTTCGAAATCGCCGAGGTCCTCGATGCGCAACGAATGCCGTTTGGCACGTACTCGAGCTCTTCTCCAACAGTGAATAAGCGGGAGCTCAACGCGTGGTGGGGGCATCGGTCGGTGCCCGATGTTCGCCCCGGGCTTATCTCGCGCTACCGCGAGCTGGGGATTGTCAACGGCGTTGAGGTGCCGGTTCAGTGTCTGGGCCTCTCGCTTTCGGATTGCTATTGGCTGCGGCCGGCAGAATGCGATGGGCTCGAATGGCGAAACCTCAATTACTTCGAGAATGATTTTGAGCGATCGGCGCCCGAGGGGCGTTCGGGTTGGCTGGAAGGCATCGGTCTTAAAAATCCGGATAACACGTCCGAGGGCGAGCTCCCTAAATCGTGGATGATCCGGAACGGCATTCGCGTTTTGGCTAAAGGGTGCGGGATGGACGATCAGCGTCCCTTTAACGAGGCGGTTGCAACGGCTTTGCATCGTCGTTTGCTTTCCAAGGAGGAGTTTGTTCCTTACACGGTTGAGCGCATGTTCGATGGCCCCGTGTGCCTGTGCGACGACTTTCTTGGCGGCCGCGAGGAATACATTCCGGCCGTTTACGTTAAGGGCGCACTTGGTAGCCAGCGGGGAAACTCGACGTACGACCGGTACTGCCGCTTTCTTGGTAAGCATAGAGCAGACGAGGCTGCCGTGAGAAGGTCTATGTCGCAGATGATCGTTTGCGATGCCCTTTTGGCCAACAGCGATCGCCATTGGCGAAACTTCGGCATCATCCGCAATGTTGACACCCTGGAGATAAAACCTGCACCGCTGTTCGATAGCGGCAACTGCCTGTGGTACAACGTGCCAACTGCCGTGCTCGCAGCTGGGGAGTTTGGGTTTTCCGCTAAGCCGTTTGGGCCCGACCCTTCCGTCCAGCTGGCGCTTGCGGACTCACTCGATTGGTTCGATTCATCGCGGCTCAACGGATTTGTTGATGAGACGATCGAGATTCTTTCGCAGAGCGAATGGGCGACGGCGGAGGGTCGACTCGAGGCCATTTGCCGCGGCCTCGAGCGTCGCGTAATCGAGGTTGGTGCCGCTGTTGAGGTACTTCGACACGTGCGGCGATAATCCCGCGGCTACTTAAGCGCGCCGGTCACGGTACCGCCGCCCAAGACGACGTCGCCGTGGTAGACGACGACGGCCTGGCCGGGGGCGATGGCTCGTTGCGGCTCGTCAAAGGTCAGCAACATTTGTCCGTCGGCGCCACGTGTAAGGGCTGCCGCCTGGTCCTTTTGACGGTAGCGGTACTTGGCGCCCACGTGAATGCCGCCGGCATCGAGCTCTGCCTCCATGCGGTCGGCAGGGGCGCTCCAGATCCAGTCGTTGGCCGTGAGCACTGTGGCCGTCAGGTCCTCGGCCTCGCCAAGATGCACAATGTTGTTGGCGGTATCGACGCCCGTCACATACACGGGGTGCGCCATTGCGACGCCCAGGCCCTTGCGCTGGCCGATGGTATAGCGCAACGCGCCGTTGTGGCGCCCAACCACGCTGCCGTCGCGCCATACGATGTCGCCCGGTGTAGCGGGATGTCCGCACCGACGCTCGATATAGCCCGCATAGTCGCCATCCGCGATGAAGCAGATATCCTCGCTTTCGGCCTTCTTGGCGTTGATGAAGCCCTGTTCGGCGGCTATGCGGCGTACGTCGCGCTCCTTGTCCAGGCCTGCCAGCGGAAAGATCGTGCGCGACAGCCGCTCCTGCGTGAGCGAATACAAAAAGTAGCTTTGGTCCTTTTTGGGATCTTCGCCGCGATGTAGCTGCCAGGTGCCGTCTGTCGCCTGACTTGTTTTGGCGTAATGGCCCGTGGCGATGTAGTCGCAGCCCATGTCCAGCGCCGTATCGAGCAGCGCGCCAAACTTAATGTGGCGGTTGCAGATGATGCACGGATTGGGCGTCAGCCCCTCCTGGTAGGCGGTCACGAAGCGCTCGATAACATTGCGGTCGAAGGTCTGCTGCAGGTCGAGCACATGGTGGGGGATCCCCAGGCGCTCGGCGACGGCCTTTGCATCGGCGATGTCGCGGTCGACTTTGCTCATGCCCGTGGCGGGGTCGGGTGCGGGACGGGTGAGGCGCATGGTGGCGCCGACGCATTCGTAGCCCTGGCTTTTGAGCAGGTACGCGGTCACGCTGGAATCGACGCCGCCGCTCATGGCGACGAGCACGCGCTTGTTGTGCATGGGAAGGTTCTCCTTGGTGGCATGTGGCCAAAAAAGAAAAGCGGCGCGGGAGGCTGGTTCCGCGCCGCAGACATTGTAGCAAGTTCGGACGACTCGTGGGACGCCCTGATGGGATGGGCTCAGACTGCCGGGAGAGAGGAGACCGGCTCGTCCCTGGGCTCAACCTATGGGCGACGGGCCCTAGTCCTGGAAGAGCGCCGTGGACAGGTAGCGCTCGCCGGTGTCGGCGAGCAGCGCCACGATGGTCTTGCCCTCGTTCTCGGGGCGCTTGGCCAGCTGCAGTGCGGCCCACACGGCGGCGCCGGACGAAATGCCCACGAGCACGCCCTCCTTGTGGCCCACGGCGCGGCCGGTGGCAAAGGCGTCGTCGTTCTCGACGGGGATGATCTCGTCATAGACCTGGGTGTCGAGGACGTCGGGCACAAAGCCGGCGCCGATACCCTGGATCTTGTGCGGGCCGGCCTGGCCCTTAGAGAGCACCGGGGAGGTGGCGGGCTCGACGGCGACAACCTGAATCTGTGGGTTCTGCTCCTTGAGGAACTCGCCCACGCCGGTCACGGTGCCGCCGGTGCCAACGCCGGCGACGAAGATGTCGACCTTGCCGTCGGTGTCATCCCAGATCTCGGGGCCGGTCGTGGCTTTGTGGATGGCGGGGTTGGCGGGGTTTATAAACTGGCCGGCGATAATGCTGTTGGGGGTCTCCTTCTGCAGCTCCTCGGCTTTCGCGATGGCGCCCTTCATGCCCTTGGATCCGTCAGTGAGCACGAGCTTTGCGCCATATGCCTGCATAAGCTTGCGGCGCTCGACGGACATGGTCTCGGGCATGGTGATGATCACCTTGTAGCCGCGAGCCGCCGCCACCGAGGCGATACCGACGCCGGTGTTGCCGCTCGTGGGCTCGATGATGGTGTAGTCGCCGCCGCGCACGAGCTTGCCGGCCTTCTCGGCCTCGTCAATCATGTTTTTGGCGACGCGGTCTTTAACGGACCCCGCGGGGTTGAAGTATTCCAGCTTGACGAGCACGCGGGCCTTGAGGTCCTCGTCGGCCTCAAAGTGGATGAGCTCCAGGAGCGGGGTGTGGCCGATAAGCTGATCGATAGACGTGTAAACCTTGCTCATGGTGAACCTCCAAAGTGTTCAAGTTGCTGGTTGCCGTGTGGTTTCACGGTGCGTGTAGCAGTTAAACCCATAAACCTTATAGGTTGTTCGTTTAGCTGTTAGGAAGCATACTAGACATTAAAGCCTAGTAATGCAATAGGAAATAGAAGATTATTACGAGTCGATTAACCGTCTTGACCGGAACGGGTATTTTCAAAACCAATTTTTCGGCTAGAATTTCTACGGACTAAATGACCGAAAGGCAGCACTATACATGTTGGTTTCTACTAAGGGCAGATATGCCCTGCGCGTTATGGTCGATCTGGCCGAGCACCAGGCGGCCGGTCGCATCCCGCTCAAAGAGATCGCGGCGCGACAGGGGATTTCCGAGAAATATCTCGAGAACATCTTGGCGACGCTCGTACGTGCCAACATGCTCTCGGGCATGCGTGGCAAAGGCGGCGGCTACGTGCTCACGCGCCCGCCCGAGCAGTACACGGTGGGCGAGATCTTGCGCCTGACCGAGGGCAGCCTGGCACCGGTCGCATGCTTGGACGGCGACTGCAAGGGCTGTTCGCGTTCGGACGAGTGCCCCACGCTCGACGTGTGGAAGAACCTGGACAGGCTCATCAACGACTACCTCGACGGTGTGACGCTCGATCAACTTGTCGCTCCCAACGAAGGCTACGACTACGTCATCTAACCCACACCTGCCATTTGGGGACGGGGTAGAAATGGTAGATTGTCTTGCCCTCTGCGACTTGACAAATAAGAAGGCCGCCCATTTTTGCGATGGGCGGCCTTCGTTTTGGGTCGATATGACGGTTCGTATCGAACGGCTCTAGCCCTCGGCGACGCCATCGAGGATGCTGCGCATGATGGACACCAGGATGCTGCCCATAAAGGCCGAGCCAAAGCTTGCGATGGAGATGCCGACGCCCAGCAGGTTGACCGACAGGTAACTCGCGAGCTCGAGCATAAAGCTGTTGACGACAAGCTGGAAAATGCCCAGCGTAATGATGGTGAGCGGCAGCGAGATTACCGTCAGGAACGGTTTGACGAGCGAATCGACGATGTTCAGGAACAGTCCCACGAAGGCGAAACAGACCCAGGCCTCGGCAAAACCGAAGGGCTGGATGCCGGGAACGAGGAACGTGGCGATCGCGATAGCGATCGAGGTGAAGAGCCAGTTAAGCATAAAGCGCATGGCGTGAATCCTTTCTTGCGCCGGGGTTGCTGGCGTCGCGTGAAGCGGCTTGCGGCGGCGACCTGGATGGTTGCGCGGGTGCGCCGCGGTGTTTGGGCGCCCATTGTCTCAAATATTCGTGGAGCTTACGTGCGCATTCGGTTTCTAAACGGCGTTCGTCCTGAAAAACGCGCCGCTGACAGAGAGTCTTGTCGCTTTAGTTTGGTGGTGTGCTACACTGCTACGGGCAAAAGCCACAGGCGTTGCCCTATTGCATAGAACGGGCGAACGATGCCCGATGTCAGTATCAACTTCGATGCCTTTTGGCGGGTTTGGCGGTGATCGATGAATATCGAGAACATGTTTGACAAGCCTGATGTCAAGCAGCTAGTCCACGCATTTAGTCTTTTGGATGACGAGAAGGATATCCAGGCGTTTTTAACCGATATCTGCACGCCGCGCGAGATCTGCGATCTTTCGCAACGTCTGCAGGTTGCGCGTTATCTGGATGAGGGCGAGCCTTATGTTGAGGTTCAGGCCCGCACTGGCGCTTCGTCCACCACGGTGAGCCGCGTGTCCAAGGCGCTTAATGGCGAGTACGGTGGCTATCGCAAGATCCTCATCAAACTGGAGGATGGCGAGTAGGCCATCGGCGACAAACGAATTGCGCAGAACCGTCCCTTCGGGGGCGGTTTTTTGATCCCTTGGGGACGGAGGAAATCTGTTGGCGTGGGGCAAATCTGTCCGCGTGGGCGGGTAGGATGGAAGTATTGATTATTGCGAACGGTTTGAGTGGAGGACCATGCCTGTTCGAATCTATACCACCAACGCCGGCGCGGATTTGAGCGATGCCGAGGCGGCGCTGCTCGCAGACCTGGTTGCCCGCCACGGGCGTGCCGTTTTGCTGGTGCCTACGTTTGCCGAGCTCGATCTGTGCCGTCATGATGCGGCGGAAGCTGGGATTTCACTGGGTATCGATTACAAGACCCCTTCGTCGTGGCTCCGTTCGCTGTGGGAGCTTATGGGCGATGGCCGCAGCTTTGTGGATAACCTTCAGCGCCAGATGCTGTTCTCGGACATGATCGACCGCCGCGACGACGCCGCTCTGCAGCCGCTCTCGCGCAGCCAGGGCACGGTGCGCATGCTTGCGCGTATGGCCCGCGATGTGTTGCCGGGCGTGGCGGGGGCGGGCGACGAACGCTGCCGCGGCGACGTTTGCCAGCCAAAGCCCAAAAGCGACGCCGAGGCCCGTGTGTTCGAGCTTCTGTGCGCCTATGCGAGCGGTTTGGACCGCCGAGGCATGGTCGAGCCTTGCGAGGCGGCTGACATGATGGCCGGTGCCCTGGCCGATAACCTGCCGGGGTGCACCCGTGCCGTTTGCGTGCGCGGCGTCACGTCATTTACGTATAGCCTGCTCGAGCTGCTGTCCGCCGTGGCAAACAACGGGGGAGAGGTTGTCGTGCTGCTCGCCCGCGAGCAAGCGGCGATGCGTGAGGAGCTGGCCACGGCCCTTGATGCCTGCGGCGTGCTGTTTGAGGTTGCACCGCTGGATGAGGATGCCGGCGCTCCCGCGACTGCTCCAAAGTCCGTCGCACGTCCTGCCTTTGTGGAAGTCGCCGGGCCCCATGCCCGTGCCCGTGTCTATGCGGACGTCATCGATAAGATGGTGAAAGCGCACGAGGAGTCCAAGGTCAACGATGCCGCCTCCGCACCCGCCGATCCCGTGCGCGTGCTCGTGGTGTCCGCCCGGGCGCCCCAGCTGTTCGGCGAACTCGCTGCCCGTTTGGCGGCGCGTCACATTGCGGCCGAGACGACTGAGTTCACGGCGTTTTCCCAGTCCATCGCAGGCAGGCAGTTTACGGCGCTCGCCAACCTGATCGAGCGTATGAAAGCCGCCGATGAGGGCATGGCGTCAAAGACCGAGTGGTGGCCCGCGCCGGAGCTTACCGACTGGATCTACAGTCCGCTTTCGGGCGCTGATGCCGTCAATGCCCGTACCTTCGATAAGAATATGCGTCTCTCGCGCAGCAAGACTACCGCGGGCGTTAAGAGCCTGCTGCAGAGCGTTCAGGGCCAGGTGAGGGGCGCGCGCAAGGCGGCGAGCGACGAAAACTGGTTTAAGAATGTGCCGTGTGTGGTCTCGGACGTGTTCCAGGCGCTGTGGCGTGACAAGCCCGTGACGGCGCTCAAGGCCATGCTTGCCGTTGCCGAGGCGTTGCCCGATCGCTCGCTGGGCAGCTTGGATGGCCAAGCCCGTCGCCAGGCGGAGGTGGCCCTGCTGCGCCATGTCATCGATATCCTTATGAACGATGCTCGCGCGCTCGACGTGTCGCAGGCCGCGACCGTGCCCGTGCTCGATGGCGTTCGCACCAAGGTGGACAAGCGTAGCACCGCCTACGATTACGAGACCTACGAGGTTGACCGTGCGCCACGTGCTCAGGTTCGTTTTGCTTCGCTTGCCGATGCGTCGGTTCTGCGTCCTGGCTGCTACGATGCCGTGCTGTTTGCCGATGTCGATCTGGACAGCTATCCGCTCTCACACGAGGAGGGACCGCTGGCCACGCTGACGGCGAGCCTTGGTCGCGAGGGCGTGACGCTTGAGCCCGCGGCCTTGCTGCGCGTGCGCTTTGGCCACGCGATGCAGGCGGCACGCGGCCCGGTTGCGCTTGCGCGCGTGACGCACGATCGCCAGGCGCGCGAGTGCTATCCGGCTGCCGTGTGGACCGAGTTGCGGGCGCATGCCGAGGCCGCTGGCGCCGCCAAGGTTGCGTGCGTGGGCGAGGGCGGTATCGTCGCCGATTTTGATCCAGCGGCCGGCGAGGGCATCGAGTGCAAGCGCGTCGCGTGCGAGGCCCCTCAGCATTTGAGTGAAGCGGCTGTGCCGTATCTGGTCCTGCGCCGTCGCGATGGCGAGGGCGAGGATGCGCCGCTGGTGCCGCGCCTGACGTCTGCCTCGCAGATCGAGGCCTATTCGACCTGCCCGCTATGCTGGTTCGTGTCGTATCGCGTGAAGCCCCAGTCCATTGATGCGGGCTTTGGAAACATGGAGAAGGGCAACTTTGTCCACGATGTGCTGGAGCACCTCCATGCCCGCCTGCCCCAGGAGGGCATGGAGCGCGTGACACCCATGAATCTGCCGCGCGCGAAGGAGCTGCTGCACGAGGTCTTTGCCGAGACCCTGGCCGAGCACGCCGGCAAGCGCGGTACCGAGGGCCCGCTGGTGCCGCTCTCCCCGGTGGAGGAGCGCCAGGTGGCCGAGATTTTGCCGCAGCTGGAGGGCGTGCTTGCCTACGAGTCCGAGGCGCTCGCGCCCTTCGCGCCGCGCTACCTGGAGTTTGCGTTCAACGAGCTCCGGGTCGAGTATGCCGGTTGGCCACTCGGTGGGCGCATCGACCGCGTTGACGTGGATGCCGAGAATCGCGCCGTGGTAATCGACTACAAGCATCGTTCGGGTGTCGAGGAGTTTAAACTCGCCGACCCCACGGTGCGCGACGAGGAGTCGGGCGAGGCCCCCATCGACGACCCGCGCTGGCTGCCGCCCCATACCCAGACACTCATCTACGCGCAGGCCATGCGTCGGGCGCTGGATCTGGATACCCGCGCCGCGCTCTATTTTTCGACCAAGGGCGGCAAGCCCGCGCTGCGCGGTGCGGCGAGCGCCGAGTTGCTTGAGGAAGAGCGCGGCGACGGCCGCATCCCAGGCCTTAAGAAGGGCTTTCCCGGCGAGGGCGGCAACATGGACTTCGATGCGCTGCTCGATCGCGTGGAGACCGGTATCGCCGAGCGCCTGCGCGAACTCGAGGCGGGCAACGTGGCTGCTGTCGACCCGGCGTCGACGCAGGCCGCGCATGCGCGCTGCTCGTATAACCATGAAGGAACGTTTGTAAGGAGGGACGTGTAGACCATGGATCTTTCGACCTTGATGCCGCAACAGCTGCAGATCGTCAAGACGCTCGACCGTCCGCTGTTTGTCTCGGCGGGCGCCGGCTCGGGCAAGACCTTTACCCTCACGCGCCGCATCGTCTACGCGCTCTCGCCCGAATCCGGTCCGTTCGTTGAGCATTTGGACCAGGTGCTCGCCATTACCTTTACCAAAGATGCCGCGGCCGAGATCCGTGACCGCGTGCGCCGCGCGCTCATCGACGAGGGCATGGACGAGGAGGCCCTGACCGTCGACGACGCATGGATCTCGACCATTCACGGCATGTGCTCGCGTATCCTGCGCGCGCACGCGTTGGAGCTGGGCATCGATCCCGAGTTCACGGTGCTCATCGATACCGACGAGCTTATGGACCAGGCTGTTGAGCATGTGCTGGGTCGCGCGACGGCACCCGATGCCGCCCCCGAGCTCGCGGCATCGCTCAAGGCCCTCTACGCCTGGTATCCCATGGCGGGCGAGGGCGGCCCCTTTGGCGCCGGCACGACCATCAAGGGTCTGGTACGCGACCTGCTGGAGCTCTCGAGCCAGTTGCCGGGCGGCATGGACGATGTGTGCGTGGCGCGCGGCCAAGCTGACACTTCGGCGCTTGCCGACGCCTATCGCGCGGCGTTGGGTGCGAGCAAGGCCGCGACCGAGAAGGCACAAGTGGCACTCGACGCCATCGACGCGTTTGAGGCGAGCGGTAAAACCATGGAGGATGCGGCGCGGCTCATGATGTCGTGCACCATGCCGCGGGCGAGCAAGGCGTTCCCCAAGGAGCAGGTCGAGCTGCTCAAGGCCGAGGCCGCCGATGCATTTATCAATATCGTGCTTGCCTGCGGTGGCCCGGCGCTCGATGCACTGGTGGACTTGGCCCGCTCTGTAGAGGCTGAGTACCGCGCACTGAAGGCCGGCCAGTCTGCCCTCGACAACAACGACCTGCTGCGCATGGCCTACGAGGCGCTGCGCGACTACCCGGCCATTCGAGCGGCATATGAGGGCCGCTTTAAGATGGTCATGATCGACGAGTTCCAGGATACCGACCAGATGCAGGTCGATTTGATTCGCTATCTGACGGGTGCGGGGGAGCGTGCGCTGTGTACCGTGGGCGATGCGCAGCAGTCGATCTATCGCTTCCGCGGCGCCGAGGTCGAGGTGTTCCGTCGCCAGGAGCGCAAGGTGGGCTCGTCTGCTGCGCCCGAGGCGACTGCCGTCGCCGACGCCCCTGCTGGCGAGCTCGTTAAGCTCGTGCGCAACTTCCGCAGCCACGACGAGGTGCTGCGCTATGTGGCACGCGTCTTCGACGGCGATGACGGCGGCCTGATGCAGGGCTTTTTGGATCTTGAGGCGAGCGACGGCCGCAAGGACACGCTGGTGGCAGACGCCTCGCGTCGCCAGGCCCTCTTTGTTGCCGGCGGCAGTACGCAGGAACGTACACAGGCCAAGGCCCGTGCGATCGCCGAGCGATTCCGCGCGCTTGCCGATGCCGGCCAGCCCCAGGGCGGCATGGTGCTGCTACTGGGCCGCATGACCAACGCAGACGTCTACGCACAGGCTTTCCGCGATCAGGGGCTCGACTGCGTGATCGCGGGTGGCTCTGTCTTTGCCCAGGCAGCCGAGGTGCAGACGGTGCGTGCTCTGGTGTGCGCGCTTGCCAATCCGGCCGATACGGCGCAGGGCCTCATGCCGCTGCTGGCATCGCCGATGTTTGCGCTGGGCGCCCAGGAGTTTTTGGCGCTGGCGACCAAGCTGGACGACCAGACGGGGGAGACCTCGCGCCGCAACATCGACGCGGGCATCATGAGCGATTGTGACGTGCCGGGGCTGCGGGACCTGCCGCTGCTGACGCGCGCCCGCGAGGTGTTGCGCCATGCGCTTCGTCGGGTGGGGCGCGATTCGTTCGCCGTCATCGCGCGCGATGCCGTCAATGCCTCGGGCTGGTTTGTACGCCTGACAAAGCGCGGCCCCGAGGGCAAGGCGATTGCCGCCAACGTGCTCAAGGCGCTCGATGCCGTTGCCGAGGCGGAGGCCGAGCTCGGCAACTCGCCGCGCTCCATTGCGCTCGCTTTCGACCGCTTCTTGGCGGGCAAGGAGGCGCCGGGCGCGCTTAACGAGGAAGGCGGCGGCGCGGTGCGCATCATGACGGTGCATGCGTCCAAGGGTCTGGAGTATCCGGTCGTAGCGGTTGCCGAGTGTTTTGGCGTTCGTAAGTCCTCGGGTGCGGCACAGATGGGTCGCGTCGAGGGCGGAGCGCAGATCGTGGCGCTGCCGGCACGCTTCGACGGCGTTAAGCTCGCCGACGGAACCTTTGTGAAGGGCGACGACGTCAAAAAGCAGTTTGAGCATGCGTTTAAGGGCAAGGGCACGTCGTTGTGGCTGCCGCCAGAGCTCATGGAGGACGTCTGTGCGACGGGCTCTCCCGCCGAGGCATTTGCCCGCCTGCGCGACGACGACCTGCAGCTTTCGCTCGAGGAGCGGGCCCGCTTGCTCTATGTTGCCATGACGCGTGCGCGAGAGCTGGTGATCTTGGCGATGGATGCCGGCGTGAGCCGTGGCAAGGTGTGTGCGCCGACCTTCGACGTTGAGACCGATCTGACCTACGACGTTCTGCGCCGTATTTTGCCGACCGACGCTCTGGACATGCCGCAGCTCGATGCCGACCGCCTGGTGTTCGACAACTCCCGGCCGGGCGACTACGAGCTTATCTCGCTCGCGAACTTTACCTTTGGCGAGCAGGCGTTTGAGGCCAACGCTTCACTGGATGCCGAGGGCAGGCTTGTCCGCGGCGATGCGGAGCCGGAGAGTGCCGATGCAGATGCCCGCGCCGCCGTTCCCGGTCCTGCCGACCCCGAGCCCGATGCGTTTGAGCTCGTGTATCCCCAGGCGGTGGGCGTGCGCATGGGCACCTGCCCGTATCCGGAGCGCGATTCGTACAGCTACTCGTCAATTGCCGCGGCGCTTCATGCCGAGTCCGAGGACCGTGCCGCCGAGGCACACGTGCCCATGGACGAGGCCGGCGATGATGCGGAGTCGGATGGTTCCGAGATGACGGATGCAGACGTGGCCGCCGTCGAGCCTGCCGGCAACCCCATGGCGCTGGGCTCGGCGTTCCATGCCGCCTGCCAGTGGCTGATCGAGATGGGTGCCGATGCGCTGCCCGCCGAGCGTGCCGACGCCCTGGCTCGCCTGTGGCGCCTGACGCTGGAACAGCGCGAACGCTTCGACGTTGCCCTGGATCGCTGGCTCAAGTCGGCGGTCCGTGCCGAGCTGCTTGCCTGGCCGTGCGTTCGCGCCGAGGTGCCGTTCTTTTCGCTGGGCTGCGAGGATGAGGACATCGCTCGCTACGGTGCCTATGCCGAGGGCGCCATCGATGCACTGGCCACCGACCCGGCCGATCCGTCACGCGCACTGGTCATCGATTACAAGACAGGCGGCACACCGGACGAGACGTCGGAACAGCTGCAGGAGAAGCACGCCCTGCAGGCGCGTGTCTACGCCGATGTTCTGCACAAGACGGGCTTTGAGGCCGTGACCGTCAAGTTCGTCCGCGTGGAGCAAGTCGACCTCGCCAACCCGTGCGAGCCTCAGGTGGTCACCTACAGCCTCTAGCCCTCAATAACTTGCGGTGGAATACGGACTGTTTTGGCCAAAAAAGCCGCCAAACAGTCCGCATTTCACCGCAACGCATGGGAGAGCCTGGGGCGGTACAATGGCTCGAACGGTTCAAACGAATAAGGAGCCATCATGCAGCTCGCCAAAACGCTT
Organism: uncultured Collinsella sp.; assembly: GCA_900541695.1. Lineage (GTDB taxonomy): Bacteria > Actinomycetota > Coriobacteriia > Coriobacteriales > Coriobacteriaceae > Collinsella. The sequence continues at coordinate 86,092 of UQKL01000003.1, forward strand.
AAGGTGACGCCGGAGGAGCTTTTTGACGCTCTGGCGGGGTCCATCATGCAGGATATCGAGAACGCCACGGGCAAGCGTCCCAGCCGCAACAAGCTCAACGGCTATAAGTACGAGAAGCGCGCCCAGTCCGCAAAAGGCAAGGCCAAGGGCATGGCGATCAAGGTTAAAATCAAGCACTTTGACTACCCGTGTCTCTATGAGGTCCGTTTTCAGTATGCGGCGGGCATCAATACTATGCGCTATGAGGTTGCACCTGCTGGCGATGGTGCCTGCGAGCTCACCTATACCGAGGATTTTCAGGGTGTGGGTGGCAACACGTCTGGCACGCGCGGCAAGCTCGGCCTCTTCTTCTATGAGCGCAAGCTCAAGAGCCACGCCAACCAGACGATTGATCAAATCGTCAAATACATCGAGGGTGAGCGCCGCGTAAAGGCTAATCCCGCCTTCGCCGATGATGCTGCCGAAAACGCTTCGGATGTATTCCATTGATACCCTGTGCAAAAGCTTTACCGCTCTTCACATCAACTGTGAACACTTCAGGCTTCGAGTCAGTAGCGAGCGGCCCGACAAAAGTAGTTGATGGAAGTGCCAAATGAATAAGAATGCCGCTACGCAACTGCACATCTATTCCGCCTTTTTCGTTCTCGCGGGATTTGTTTTAAATCGGGGAGTGTTTCTACTTTTCCTTGCGGAGAAAGGAATGTCTGTCACGGAAATCGCGCTTTATCAAGCCCTGTTTAACATTACAACGGTCGTCCTCGAGCTGCCAACAGGGCTGATAGGCGATTTCTTTGGAAAGAAGTTTTCGATTCAAGTGGGCGTGCTGCTGCTTTTCTTCCATACGGCTGGCATGCTGTTGCTCTCAGGTCCCTTTCTTGTCGTGCTTTCCCTTGTTGAGGCACTCGCCTACTCCCTTCAATCGGGATCCGAACAAGCACTTTTATATGAAATTGCCCGGAATGCCGGTCAAGGAGAGCGCTTCCTCACTATCAATGCTCGGCTGCTTGCCGCACAATCAATCGCTACGGGAATGGCAATTGTGCTCGGATCTTTCATTGCCCAAGTATCTTGGAGCGCCCTCTACGTATGTGTCTCCGTTTTCTATCTCCTGCAGCTTTTCCTTCTGTATCCCATTGAGAGGACGGAAGCGACCCGTTCTGAAAGCTCTGAAAAGGGAAGGTTTGACGTAGCCAAGATCTTCAGACGCGAAACCTGGTGCATTGGAGAATCCGCTTTTGCGGTGTTGCTTCTTCTAATCGGCACAAGCATGCTCGATGGATTCTATGGGAGTTATTACAACTTGAATCAGTTGGTATTCGACGCATTTGATGCTCCCGTCTCCATAATAGGAATCTTTTTCGGTGCATCCTATGCAGTAAATGCGACGGCCTACATTGCAGCAGATTTCTTCTCATTGCGTTTCGGGAAAAGAAATACCATGCTCGGCTCGATGCTAATCGAGGCTGGCCTTTTCATGATTCTTCCGTGGTTCGCTTCAAATCCGCTGTGTTTGTTTGGCCTTAGCATGGTGCTTTGTTTTCTCCCAGAAGTGGTGTACATCACTTCGGAAAACTTAATCCAAGACGCGATAGCGGACGATCTCCGCGCGACGATCCTTTCCGTCGCGTCTCTGGTAAGGGCTCTCTTTTCTGCAGTGTTTTTCTCCATATTTGGACATGTGTTGGGGTTATATCCCATTCAGATAGCGCTCGGTATTATTGGTGCAATCGCGATAGCAATTACCGCCGTTGTTTCATTAAAAATGGTTGGAATACAGGTCTCCAAGAATTGATATATCGATTGACGAGCTATCCGAAGCGTCGAGCCTTCTTGATGGACATGACTATTCGTCACAAATCATTCCGCGCATCGCCGGGGTTCCAGTAATACTCGATGCATCGGGATGCCCTCATTCCCTTTTTGAAGGTCCCAAATTGACTACCCGTGTGGGTTTGGCTAGGTTCGGGTGCCGTCCGCGCCGTGCGGTAAAATCGTTCAGTCAGAACACGAACCCGCATCGGAGCTCATCACATGGCATTCGTCCATCTGCACAATCACACTGTTTTCTCCATGCTCGACGGCGCAACCCGTATCCAGGATATGGTCAACCGCGCCGTAGAGCTGGGCATGCCCGCCGTCGCCATTACCGACCACGGCTACATGTATGGCGTGCCCGACCTGGCGCTGGCCTGCGACGCCGTCAACCACAACACGCCTGAGTACAAAACCTGGAGTCACGACAAGGCCTTTTTGGAAAAGGATCGCCGCGACGAGCTGGTGGAGCCCGATCCCGAGGAAAACCCGCGCGAGCATGCCCAGTATGTGAAGGACATGGCCATGTGGGACGAGAAGGGCAACATCGACGAGCTCAAGCCGCCTCTGGTCATCAAGCCCATCTTTGGCTGCGAGGTCTACTTTACGCCGGACGAGACCCTTGCTCGCGACCATAAGCCCGAGCTCTACCACATGATCCTTCTGGCCAAGGACCAGGAGGGCTACGTCAACCTGATGCAGACGGTCTCCGAGGCAGCCGTGCAGGGCTTTTACTACAAGCCCCGCGTGACGCTCGACAACCTACGCCGCCACGCCAAGGGCATGATCTGCACCAGCGCCTGCATCGCCGGCATCATTCCCAAATACATCGACCGCGGTGACATGGAGGGCGCCATCAAGTGGGCCGAGACCTTCCGTGATACCTTCGAACCTGGCGACTTTTATATCGAGATCCAGGAACACGGCATCACCACCGACAACGGCCTGACCGATGAGCAGATGGACCGCACGCTCATCGACATCGCCAAGCAGGTAGGCGTCAAGGTCATCGCCACCAACGACTTCCACTACCTGCGCCGCGAGGACGCTCCCGTGCAGGACGTCATCATGTGCATCGGCATGAACGCCAAGGTCGACGACCCCAATCGCATGCGCATGACTGGCTCGGAGTTTTACATGAAGACCGAGGAGGAGATGCGGGCGATGTTCCCGTATTGCCCCGAGGCCTGCGACAACACGCTCGAGATCGCCGACAAGTGCTACGTCGAGCTGGACTGGGACTCCATCATCCTGCCGCGCTTCCCGTTGCTCGACCCCGGCGAGACGCACGAGAGTCAGTTTCGCCGCGAGTGCGAGAAGGGCCTGCGCCAGCACTACGGTGACGACTGGGCCACGCGCGAGATCGGTGGCGTCAACATCAAAGAGCGCTTTGAGTACGAATACAAAGTCATCTGCGACAAGGGCTTTGCCGCCTACTTTTTGATTGTTGCCGAGTACGTGCAATGGGCCAAGGACAACGGCATCGGCGTCGGCCCCGGCCGTGGCTCGGCTGCCGGCGCTATCGTCGCCTACGCCATGAACATCACCGCGTTCGATCCGCTCGAGAACGGCCTGATGTTCGAGAGGTTCCTGTCCCCGCAGCGTACCGAGATGCCCGATATCGATATGGACTTCGACGATGAGCGGCGCCTCGAGGTCGTGGAGCACGTTCGCCAGCTCTACGGCCCCGAGAAGGTCACCCACGTCATCACCTACTCGACCATTAAGGCCAAGCAGGCCATCAACGACGCCGCTCGCGTCCTGGACTACCCGGTCTACATGGGCCAGCGTCTGTCCAAGATGGTCTCGAGCGACCCCAAGGTCAAGCTCAAGCAGGTGCTCGAAAAGCAACCCGGCAAAGAGGACCTGTTTAACCCCGATTTTGCCGAGGCATATAAAAAGGACGACGACGCCCGCCGCATCATCGACACGGCGCTCTCAATCGAGGGCCTCACCCGTGGCGAGGGCGTGCACGCGTGCGCCGTTCTGATCTGTCGCGACCCCGTCAACGAGCACGTGCCCACCAAGCTCGACACCAAGGGCGGCGTCGAGATTACCCAGTACGAGGGCCATACCGTTGCCGATATGGGCCTGCTCAAGATGGACTTCTTGGGCCTACGCACGCTGACGGTTATCTCCAAGGCCAAGGCCAACATCAAGAAGAACTTCGGCATCGACATCAAAGAGGAAGAGATTCCCTTTGACGACCCCGAGATCTTTAAGCTCATGGGCTCCGGCCACACCGCCGGCGTCTTCCAGGTCGAGTCCGCCGGCATGACGGCCACGATCAAGAACATGAAGCCCACCGAGTACAAGCACGTCGTGGCATTGATCGCCCTGTACCGCCCGGGCCCGCTGGGCGCCGGCATGGTTTCGTCCTACATCAACCGTATGAACGGCAAGGAGCCGGCGGTCTCCTATGACGACCGCCTGGACGACATCCTAGGCGAAACCTACGGCACCATGGTCTACCAGGAGCAGGTTATGCTCATCTCCGTCGAGATGTGCGGCTTCTCCAAGGGCGAATCGGACTCGCGTATCCGTAAGCCCGTGGCTAAGAAAAAGATCAAGCTGCTCACGTCGACGGTGCTGCACTGGGAGGATGGCTCGGACGAGACCACCTACGACCACTGGATGAACGGCGCTATCAAGAACAACTACACGCGCGAGGTCGCCCAGAAGATTTGGGACGATGTTCTCGAGTTCGCATCTTACGCCTTCAACAAGTCGCACTCCGCCGGCTACGCCATTCTGGTTATGCAGACGGCGTGGCTCAAGGCGCACTATCCGCACGAGTACATGGCGGCCGTTTTGACGTCCTATACGGGCAAGACCGACAAGATCGTGCACTACGTCTCGGCATGCCGTCACGACGGCATCCCCGTGCTGTCGCCAGATGTCAACGAGTCCGGTACCGAGTTCACGGCTACCAAGGAGGGCGTACGCTTTGGTCTGGCCGGCATCCGCGGCGTGGGCACCGGCGTGGCGCAGGCGATTATCGCCGAGCGCGAGGCGGGCGGCCCGTTCAAGACGCTGCACGATTTTGTCGAGCGCGTGGACTCCAGCCAGGCGAACCGTCGCGTGATTGAATCGCTCATCAAGGCAGGCGCCTTCGACTCCACGGGGTATCCGCGCCGCCAGATGATGCACTTTGTGGATAAGAACAACCCCGAGAACATCATCGATGCCGCCGTGAAGCGCCAAAAGGATCGTGCGAGCGGCCAGACGTCCTTCTTCGACATGTTCGGCGATGTCGAGGGCTCGGGCTTTGAGGTGAGCGTGCCCGATCCGGACGGCCAGGAGTGGGACCGCCACCTTAAGCTGAGCCAGGAGAAGGAGGTTCTGGGCATCTACGTCTCGGACCACCCGCTGCGCCCGTTTGAGTATGCGCTCAGCAAAGCGCGCGACTTCTCGTTCTCGCAGATCGACACCGGCTACGAGGTGCAAAACCCCACGGGCGGTACCATCAACCAGGAGATTCCCGAGGGCAAGGCGCTGTGGTGGGCCGGTATGGTCTCGAGCGTATCCAAGCGCGTGACCAAAAACGGCGACCCCATGGGTATTGTGCAGCTCGAGGACATGGAAGGCGAGGCCACGGTCGTGGTGTTCCCCAAGACCTACAAGGAGGCCGAGGGGTACCTGTACGGCGAGGTCGATCCCGAGACCGGTGCGCAGCTGTCTGATGCGTTTGTTCGCATTAAGGGCAAGCTCGAGCGTTCGGACCGCGGCGACCAGATCATCGCGCAGGAGATCGTGCCGCTTGAGCTTAACGAGGAGAACAACAAGCCCAAGGTGTTTGAGGTCATGGTGCCCAACAGCCGCTTTAGCCAGGGCAATATGGCGCGTCTTGCCACGGTGCTTACCGCCAACCCGGGCGGCGACCGCGTGGAGATCTTTATCGAGCAGGTGGACGGGCGCGTACTGCGTGCCGAGGTGCCGGCCAAGGTCAACGCACGCTCGATTCCGCTGCTGGCAGAGGCCAAGGCCATCGTCGGCAACCAAGGCCGCGTGACGGTGATCTAGGGACGGCGTTGCTGGTCCGCGCGAGATTGGAGGAAGTGATGGAGCAGGGGACGTTTGCGCAGGCGCTTCGTAAGGAGGCGGCGCTCAGCAGTACCTTTATGAAGGGGCGCTCGCTCATGCTCAACGGCGCCGTGCTGTCGTTTGAGGACTCCGGCTCGCGCTTCTCCAAAAATGTGACTATTGAGGGCACGGTGCGCGGCTCGCGCGGCGACCTGTACAAGACGCACGTGGCGCTCGACATGGACGAGCACGAGGTTGTCGACTACGACTGCGATTGCCCCGCCGCCTTCCGCTATTCCGGCATGTGCAAGCACGCTATCGCCACGGCGCTGGCGTATCTGGATGCCAGTGGCGCCGAGCCCGTCGAGGGCTTGCGTACGCCGGTCCGCACGTTTACGGCACCGCCCGCACAGTCAAAGCAGCCCACACACCCCGCGCCCACCGCATCTGCGGTCAACCCCAATTTTCCCTTCCCGGCACCCGTCCCCACGAGCCCGAGCCTTGTGGCGGCGCTTTCCGATCTTTCGGACGCGCGCATGGACGAGCTCGTGGCTATGCGTCGCAAGTTCGCCGGCACCATTGACCCCGATGCGCCCAAGGCAGTGCTGGAGCCCTCGCTGGTGCCGTACTACAATCCGCTGTTTGCCGATCGTTTTAACTGGGCACTCGAGTTTCGCATTCGCTGCGGTTCGGTGTCCTACGTGGTTAAGGATATCGACGGCATGGCCGATGCCTATGTGCGCGGCGGTACGTTCTCCTATGGCAAGAAGCTTACGTTTGTCCATGTGCCCGAGGCATTCGATGACGTGTCGACAAAGCTGCTTGACTTTGTTGCAATGACGGTCGCCTACCTAGGTGATATTACGAGCTCGCGCTCGGCATCGTACGACTTTGCCCGCAGCGGCTTTGTCGCCGAGCGTCAGTTGCCGGTATCCGAGTATTCCGTCGTGTCCGTGCTGGACCTGCTGCGTGGCAGGACCCTGTCCTTTGAGCCTGCTTGGTCGCGGGGGACGACGACGCATCGCGCCTACGAGGTGGCGGTCGAGCCGTCGCCGCAGGGGGAGGGCGAAGTCCCGGCCAAGCGCCCGCCGCTCCTTGCCGCCAAGATTGCACCGGCGGCGGGAGGCAGCTACGACTTGCGTCTGCCGGCCGATACGTATTGCTTTGTCGCTGGTGACGCAGCCTATCTGGTCGATACGCGCCGCGCACGCCGTAGCGACACGGCGTTTGCCCAGCATGCGGCACCGTTCCTATCGCACTTGTTGCCCTGCCGCACGCCGGTCCATATCGCCGCCGACCAGGTGGGCGAGTTCTGCCGCATGGCGCTGCCTATCTTGCGCGACTACACCGACCTGACCGCTCCCGCCGCGCTCGACGCCGTGGCGCCCGAGCCGAGCTTTGCCATGGCGATCGGCGTCGACGATGGTCTTGTGACCTGCAAGATTACGGTGACCTACGGCGATTGGTCGGCAGATCTCTTTAGTCTTGGTGCTCCGGGCAGTCCCTTCGAAGAACAACGCCCCGGCGTTCCGCCCCGCGATACGGTGGCGGAGTTTCGCGTTATGGACACGGCTGCCCTGTACTTCGATTTCTACGAGGGCGGCCTGGCATTTGAGGAGCGCGATGACGCCCGCCTGTTCCACTTGCTGACCGAGGGCCTGTCTGCCCTGTCCGAACTGGGCGAGATCATGCTCAGCGATCGCCTGCGCCAGATCTCGGTCCGTCCTGCGCCCAAGCTTTCGGTGCGTGCGACCGTCAAGAGCAACTTGCTCGACGTCGAGCTGGGTGCGAGCGGGCTTTCAGCGGCTGACCTTGCCATCTATCTCGATTCGTATAAGCGCCACCAGACGTTTGCGCGCCTTACGTCCGGTGACATCGTTCGCCTGGACGAGGGCGCTCGTGCCGCGTTTGGTCTTGCCGAGGACCTGGGCGTCGATGCCGTCGACCTGCTCGACGGCGTGTCGCTTCCCGCCTCGAGCACCCTTTTTGTCGACAGCATGCTCGCGCGCACGCCGGCGCTCGAGGCCGATCGCGACGCCGCGTTCCGCCGCACCGTCGAGCGTCTGGACACGCTCGGCAAGATGGACTTTACGGTGCCCGCCTCGCTCAAGGCTACGCTGCGTGGCTACCAGGTCGACGGCTATCAGTGGCTCGGCTCGCTTGAGCACTTGGGCCTCGGCGGCATCTTGGCCGACGATATGGGCTTGGGCAAAACGCTGCAGATGATCGCACATATCCTGGCGCGCGTGGAGGCGGGGGATACCAAGCCCACGCTCGTGGTATGCCCCGCGTCGCTCGTGTACAACTGGGCTGCCGAGTTGGAGCGCTTTGCCCCCTCGCTTGATGTGTGCGCCATCGTGGGCGCCAAAGCCCAGCGTCGCGTGCAAATTGCCGGCGCAGCCGAGCACAACGTGGTCGTGACGTCGTATGACCTCATGCGCCGCGACATCGACGAATACATCGAGCAGGACTTTACCCGCGTGGTGCTCGACGAGGCCCAGTACATTAAAAACCCGCTCACCCAGGTGGCGCGCGCCGCCAAGCGCCTGCCGGCCGGCGTGCGCTTTGCCTTGACGGGAACGCCCATCGAAAACCGCCTGTCCGAGCTCTGGAGTATCTTCGACTTTTTGATGCCGGGTCTTCTGGGCACGCGCGACTCATTTGCCAAGCGCTTTGAGAGTCCCGTCGAGCATGCTGAGGGCGATAGTGCCGCTCGTCTGCAGGCGCTCGTATCGCCGTTTGTGCTGCGTCGCGTCAAGGAAGAGGTGGTGGCCGATCTGCCCGAGAAGATCGAGGATACGGTGATGGCGCAGCTTACCGGCGAGCAGCGCAAGCTCTACCTGGCCAACCAGGACCGCATTGCCCAGCAAGTGCAGCACCGCGAGGCCGGGGAGTTTAAGAAAGACAAGCTCAAGGTACTTGCCGAGCTCACCAAGCTGCGTCAGATCTGCTGCGACCCGCATCTGCACTATGCGGACTACAAGGCGGGAAGCGCCAAGCTCGATACGTGCATGGAGCTCGTTCACGGCGCGCTTGACGGCGGTCACCGCATCTTGCTGTTCAGCCAGTTTACGGGCATGCTCGATATCATTGGCAAGCGCCTGGTCAAGGAGGATATCGCCTTTCTTAAGCTTACGGGCGCATCGTCTAAGGAGAGTCGCGCCAAGATGGTTGCGCAGTTCCAAGCGGGCGAGGTGCCGGTGTTCTTGATTTCGCTCAAGGCGGGCGGCGTGGGCCTTAATTTGACGGCTGCCGACGTGGTCATCCACTACGACCCGTGGTGGAACGTGGCGGCGCAGGACCAGGCGACCGACCGCGCCCACCGCATTGGCCAGCAGCACACCGTGACCGTGTACAAGCTCATCGCCAAGGACACGATCGAGGAACGCATCATGCAGATGCAGGAGTCCAAACGCGACCTGGTCAACAGCGTGCTCGGCGGCGACGGCATCTCCTCGGCGCTTTTTACCCGCGAAGATGTTCTGGCGCTGCTGGGCGGCGACGGGCGCTAACCCGCTCGGGTGGGGCCGCCAGGACGGATGGCACACGCTGCCCCATCGTCCCCGCCCGTTATGTGTTCATTTGCAATGTCGTGGATGGTTTGTCTGCCTTTGGGCATAAGAACCGTCAAGAACATTGGCACATCAGCAAAGGAGAACATCATGGCGAAATTCTTTAAGGACTCCGATGGCAAGCTTGTTGCTGCCCTTGGCGACGACGTTGCGACCCCTGCCGGCTGCACGGAGTTGACGGCGAACACCGAGGACGCGGCGCACGAGAAGCATGTGCCCGTTGTCGAGATCGAGCGCGACGGCCACGTCATTCGCGCGCGCGTGGGCTCGACGGAGCACCCCATGCTGCCCGAGCACTACATCGAGTGGATCGCGCTTGAGGCCGAGGGCCGCCTGGAGGTCCATTACCTTGAGCCCGGCATGAAGCCCACGACGTTTTTCGCTGGCGGCTCCAAGACTGGTACCGTCTATGCCTACTGCAACCTGCATGGGCTGTGGTCCGCGACGTTCTAGGAGCGCGCCCCCGCTCGGGGTATCATAGCTAGCATATGCACATGCGAGCGCCGGCTGCATTATGCGGCCGGCGCTTTTACTACGGCAACGACGATTTACGACGGAAAGGCTGGGCCATGAAGCTCGCACTTGCACAGATCGATATGCGCCTGGGTGACATCGAGGGCATTTGCGGCCGCATCGAGGACCAGGCTCGCCTGGCTCATGAGCGCGGCGCGCGCGTGCTGTGCGTTCCGGCCCCGCTCTTTATGGGCGCCATGCCGGGCAGCCTGGTGGGCGCTGCCGATTTTGAGCACGATATGCTGACGGGCTTGACGGGCGTTGCCGAGCGCATCCAAGAGCTCGACATGATCTGCATCGTGCCCTCTGCGGTTTCGTTTGAGGGCCAGCCTCTGCTCGACTACATGATGCTTAAGGATGGTCGCGTGGTGCCCGCGCGCGCAAGCATCGCCCTGCAGCGTGGCGAGAGCAACGACGCGCGTTGGGCACCGCCGGTGTTTGACGTGGACGGCGTGCGCATCGCCGTGGTGTTTGACCTAGATCGCGAGCTCGAGATGCTGCCGACCGGCGTCGACCTCATCGCCTATTTCCAGTTCAACGCGTTTGACATGACCGATCGCGAGACAGCCGCCATTGCCGCCGTGCGCAGCGGTGTCTACCGCAAGATCGCGTCCAAGCGCAGCGTATGGTTTGCCTGCATGGCGCCGATTGGTGCCTATGACGAGTCGGTGTATACCGGCGGATCGTTTGTGCTCGACGATTGCGGCCGCGTGGTGGCCCAGGCGCCGTGCTTTGAGGAGAGCCTGCTGGTTCAGGAGATTCAGCGCGGCGTGATGCTCGATGCCCTGGAGGACCACGAGCTGCCCGAGTTTCGTTCCGAGGAGTGGCTGTGGCAGGCGCTGGTGCTTGCCGTACGCGACAATGCCCGCGCTCGCGGCGCCTCGCGTGCCGTGGTGGCGCTCGAGGGCGATTTGCCGTCGTCCCTGTTGGCGGCGCTTGCCGTCGATGCCTTGGGTCCGCGTAATGTGATTGGCCTGGTGCTGGGGCGCAATCGCATCTTTACGCCGGCGCAGGAGGAGGCCGAAGCCGCCCGTTGTTCTGCTGTGCGCTCAATCGCCGAGCGCTTGCACATTCGCACCGTCGAGCGCGATGCGCCAGATGCGGCGCGCGTGTTCGACCGCGACGTGTCGGCGGGCGATGCCGAACGCCTGCGTTCGCGTGCGCTGGGCCTGATGCTCGAGGATACGGCGCTCGAGCTGGGCGCCATGGCGTTGAGCCCGCTTTCCAAGACCGAGTACGCGCTGGCGGCGCCCGCGCTGTCCGGCGGCTACCAGGGCGACTTTGCGCCCTTTGGGGATGTGTATCTGTCGACGCTCGAGTTTGTGGCACGCGTGCGCAACCGTGCTTCGGCCGTGGTGCCCCAAGAGCTCGTGACGCTCAACGCGGTAGAGGATTGCATGGATCGCGTGCTGGCGCAGGCACTCTCGATGCTCGCCGGCCCGGTTGATATGCTCGATCGCGCGGCGCAGCTGCTGGGCGGGCTTGAGCCGGGCGAGGTCGATGGTGCGCTCGAGTCGCACGTGGACCGCAGCCGTCCCTTTGACGACATCCCGATGGCCGCCGCCAAGCCCGAGGCCTGCTCGCTGCTGCTGATGCTTGTGCGCCAGGGTGAGGCTGCCCGTCGCATGCTACCGACGGCGCCGATCGTTTCGGCCCGTTCGTTTGTCGAGCGCGCCTGGCCGTACATGCTTGCGTGGTCCGATCTGGGGCTCAACGGTAAGGAGCGCATGACGGTTGATTCTCTGGCACGCGCCGAGGTGCGCCGCTTTGCCGACGACGATACGAGTGACCGTATGCGCGGCGAGATGATGGGCATATTGGGCGAGCTGTTGGGTATTTCGCCCGAGCAGATGGAAGAGCTGCGCTCCGAGGACGGTCAGCGTCGTCTGCATGAGGGCATGAAAAAGTTTGAGGGTGAGGTCCAGGACGCCATCGACAAGATGATGGGCGGCCAGGGCGGACCGCAGGGTGGGCCCCAGGGAGGTCCGATGCCGCATCCGCCGGTGGATCCCCGACAGTTCCCGTTCTTCTCGCAGAACTAACTATGGGATGGGATTCGCTCCCAACCCCGATACTTCAACTAAGCGTCTTGGCCCCGTTGTGTTATTCTAGAACAGACGTTCGTGAATAGTGCGCGGGGCCTTGCCTTGTGCTTGGCAAAAGACGAGGGGAGGTCGGCTTGGTTATCTTGGGTATCGACCCCGGTTTGGCCCATACGGGCTGGGGGATTATCGAGGAGCGACGTGGCGAGGTTCGCTGCCGTGCCTACGGTTGTATCGAGACCAGCGCGGGCAGCCCGCTCGCGGTGCGCCTGTCGCATATCGCCCACGACCTCAAGGGCGTCGTCGAACGCTACCGTCCCGATACCGCGGCTATCGAGAGCATCTACTTTGGCGCTAACGTCCGCTCGGCCATCCCCACGGCGCATGCCCGCGGTGCCGCGCTCGTGGCGCTTTCGGAATGCGCGCTCGAGATTGGCGAATACACGCCCATGCAGATTAAGCAGGCCGTGGTGGGCACGGGTGCCGCAGACAAGCGGCAGGTTGCCTACATGGTGCGCACGCTCACGCAGCTCGATCACGACCCTCACCCAGACCATGCCGCCGATGCCCTAGCTTGCGCCATCTGTCACGTTAACCTAAGCCGCACCCGGGCGCTTACCGGCGGCGAGTTCTATCAACAGAGAGGAACCGGATACTGATGATCTCCCAGCTCCATGGAACGCTTATCGAGGCCACGATGAGCTCGGCCGTCGTCGATGTGTCGGGCGTGGGCTTTGAGCTCGGTATTTCGGGCAGCACTGCCGCCACGCTGCCTACGCCCGGCGGTGAGGTTCGCCTCTATACCCGCATGCAGGTGCGCGAGGACGCCATGACGCTTTTTGGCTTTGCTTCCAAGGACGAGCGCACGATGTTCGATCGGCTCGTTTCTGTCTCGGGCGTCGGTCCACGCCTGGCGCTTGCCGTGCTTTCCACCTATACCGTGGGACAGCTGTATTCCCTGGTAATGGCCGAGGATGACAAGGGCATGGCCAAGGTGCCCGGTGTGGGCAAAAAGACCGCCCAACGCCTCATCTTGGAGCTCAAGAGTACCTTTGCCAAGGACAAGGGCTTTGTTCCGGTCGACGTAATTCCCGGTCAGGTTGCGATGCCGGTTCCCGCCGCCGCTCCCTCGGCGATCGATGACGCCCGCGCGGCGCTCCTTTCCATGGGCTTTAGCCCTCAGGAGACCGAGGTTGCCCTGAGCGGGTATGATGGGCAGGATATGCGTGTCGAGGATCTGCTCGGCGCGGCGCTTAAGCGACTCGGAATGGATGCGTGATGTGGGAAGCCGATGACTCTCAGGACCTGTGGGCGACGCCCGGCAACTCGCCGGCGGCATCCATGGCGCACGGTGAGCGCATGGTGGGCTCGGAGCTGACGCCCGAAGACCTCGATGTCGACCGTACCCTGCGTCCCCAGCGCCTGGACGACTACTGCGGTCAGGAGCATATCAAGCAGAGCCTTCGCGTGCTGATCGAGGCGGCGCAGAGCCGTGGCGAGACGCTCGACCACGTGATCTTCTCGGGTCCTCCGGGCCTGGGCAAGACCACGCTGGCTACCGTTATCGCCAACGAGCTGGGCGCTCAGATCAAGACGACGAGTGGCCCGGCCATTGCGCGTACCGGCGACCTCGCGGCTATCCTGACTAACTTGCAGCCGGGTGACGTACTGTTTATCGACGAGATCCACCGACTCAACCGTTCGGTCGAGGAAGTTCTGTATCCCGCGATGGAGGACTTTGCGCTCGATATCGTTATCGGTAAGGGTCCGGCGGCGCGCTCGATTCGCCTGGATATCCCTAAGTTCACGCTGGTGGCGGCAACGACTCGCTCGGGCATGCTGACCGGCCCGCTGCGCGACCGCTTTGGCATTTCGTATCGCCTGGATTACTACACGGTCGAGGAGCTTGCCCAGATCGTGACCCGCTCGGCGACCATCTTGGGCGTGACGATAGACCATCCGAGTGCGCTCGAGATCGGCTCGCGTTCGCGTGGCACGCCGCGCCTGGCCAACCGTCTGCTCAAACGCGTGCGCGACTATGCGCAGGTGCGCGGCAACGGTCCTATTGAGCTTGATATTTGCCGTCAGGCACTCGAGTTCTTCGAGATTGATGAGCTTGGTCTGGACTGGATGGATATTCGCATCTTGGAGACGCTCGCCAAGACGTTCTCCGGCCGTGCCGTGGGCCTGACGACCCTTGCCAGCGCGGTGGGCGAGGACCCGGGTACGCTCGAGGATGTCTATGAGCCCTATCTGCTGCAGTGCGGCTTGATGATTCGCACGCCCCAGGGCCGTCAGGCAACGCTTCGCACCTTTGAGCACTTGGGGATTGAACCTACCATTTAGGGCGCTTTGTTTTGGCGGGCTGTTAAGCTATCGCTGAGCATTGGATAAACATATCGCCATTCATCGGTTACGGGTGTTTTACTATTGCGCGCCCGTGCTATGCTGAATTGGTCTTTTTCTCATTCGGTAACGAAAGGACCGCCCATGCCTACTGACATCGAAATCGCACGTTCTGTCACGCCGCTGCCTATTACCGAGGTGGCCAAGAACGCCGGCGTCGACGTTAAGCACCTGATTCCGTACGGCTTCGACAAGGCTAAGGTCGATTATTCACTGCTCAACGAGCCGACTGATCACCAGGCCAAGCTCGTCCTCGTGACCGCTATCAACCCAACGCCTGCGGGCGAGGGCAAGACCACCACGACCATCGGTCTGGCCGACGGCCTGCGCCGTCGCGGCGTCAAGAGCGCCGTGGCCCTGCGCGAGCCTTCGCTTGGCCCCGTCTTTGGCGTTAAGGGCGGCGCTGCCGGCGGCGGCTGGGCTCAGGTCATCCCCATGGAGGATATCAACCTGCACTTTACCGGCGACTTCCATGCCATCGGTGCTGCCAACAACCTGCTGGCCGCCATGCTCGACAACCATATTCAGCAGGGCAACCAGCTTGGCATCGACGTTAAACGCATCACTTGGAAGCGCGTCGTCGATATGAACGACCGTCAGCTGCGCCACGTCATCGACGGTATTGGCGGTAAGGCCCAGGGCGTGCCGCGCGAGGACGGCTTCGATATCACCGTCGCCTCCGAGGTCATGGCAATCCTGTGCCTGTCTACGAGCATTAACGACCTCAAGGAGCGCCTGGGCGAGATCGTCGTCGGCTACAGCTTTGCCGGCGAGCCTGTCCGTGCCCGCGACCTTAAGGCCCAGGGTGCCATGGCCGCGTTGCTTAAGGACGCGCTCAAGCCCAACCTGGTGCAAACGCTCGAGGGCACGCCCGCGTTTGTCCACGGCGGCCCCTTCGCCAACATCGCCCACGGCTGCAACTCTATCATGGCCACGCGTATGGCGATGCGCTTTGGCGATGTTGCCATTACCGAGGCCGGCTTCGGTGCCGATCTGGGTGCCGAGAAGTTCCTCGACATCAAGTGCCGTATGACGGGCGTTCGCCCCAGCGCCGTCGTGGTCGTCGCGACCGCTCGTGCGCTGAAGTACAACGGTGGCGTCGCCAAGGCCGACCTCAACGAGGAGAACCTCGAGGCACTCAAGGCCGGCATGCCCAACCTGCTGCGTCACGTCGACAACATCCAGAACGTTTATGGTCTGCCCTGCGTGGTCGCCATCAACCGCTTCCCGACGGACACCGAGGCCGAGCTTGCGCTCATCGAGTCCGAGTGTCAGAAGCTCGGCGTCAACGTTAAGCTTTCCGAGGTCTGGGCCAAGGGCGGCGAGGGCGCGCTCGAGCTTGCCGATGAGGTCATGCGTCTGATTGAGCAGCCGAGCGAGCTCAAGTTTGCCTATGAGGACGGCGCCGATGTGGCCGACGCTCTTGAGGCCATTGCCATCAAGGTCTACCGCGCCGACGGCGTCGACTTTACGCCGGCCGCCAAGCGCCAGCTCGCCGAGCTGCGCGAGAACGGCTTTGGCAACCTGCCGGTGTGCGTGGCCAAGACGCAGTACAGCTTTAGCGACAACGCCAAGGCCCTGGGCGCTCCCGAGAACTTCCGCATCACGGTGCGCGAGCTCAAGGTTTCCGCCGGTGCCCACTTTGTGGTCGCATTGACTGGCAGTGTTCTGACCATGCCGGGCTTGCCCAAGGTCCCCGCGGCTGAGAACATCGACGTCGACAGCGACGGCAACATCACCGGCCTGTTCTAAGCCTGTTGCCCCTAGCTGCCTGCCCGCCCCGCCGTGCCCCCAAGGCCCGGCGGGGCTTTTTTATCCTTAGGCCCGCGCATGTCTTGTAGATACCGACGGGCTCTGCCCATCATAGGCTTTTGCGCGGGTAGAATGCATGGATAACTTGATGCTCACGCGCGACGGAAAGGAATCGTTGCATGGATCAGGACAAGACAACCGTGATGGGCGGCTACGGTTCCGCGCAGGCTGGCGATAGCGCCGATGCGACCCGCGTTGTTCCCAACCTCGGTTATACCGACCCCGCCGCGACGCAGCCTTCTGCCGAGCCCACCCGGGTTATGGGCTATGGCGACACGGCGCAGGATTCTTACGCTACATCTTCGCAAGGCCCCTATGGCAACGCAGCTCCGGATCCGTTTGATTACGCGCCGCAGGATTCTTATGCTGCCTCGACGCCGAATCCCTATGACAACCTGCCGCAGAATCCCATTCCGCAGCCTCAGCAGACGACGTATATGCCTCGCACGGCGCAGCCTCGCTACGAGTCGCGCGAGCCGTATCGCGAGTACCCCAAGTCGATTCCGCAATATGGCGAGGACGAGGAGAAGAAGCCGTCGCGTTCGTCGAGCGTGATCAAGAAGATCCTCATCGTACTGGCGATCTTCTTTGCGCTGTCGGTTGTGTTTGCCATTGTGTCGGGCATGCTCAACAAGCGAGGGAGTTCAACGGCCGATACCGCTGCCGAGCAAACCGAGTCCGCCTCGTCTAGCACCGTCGATCTGAGCGATATCCCGGGGCAGTACTGGTCCAACGCCAAGAAGCTCCTTAAGTCGCGCGGCGCCGATCTTTCGAATGCCGTGGTCCTGACTGATGATGGCTCAACGCCCGTCGTCGATGCCAACTGGATCGTTACTTCTGCTTACTATAACGACAGCGGCAACCTCGAAATTCAGCTCACGCACAAGAACAGCTCGGGCAACTCGTCCGACGGCCAAAGCGGTACCGACGGCTCGAGCTCCAATACGCTGGAGGACTTGAGCAACAAGGCACAGGAGCTTGGGGATAAGGCCCAAGAGCTGGGTGATACGGCCCAGAACCTGGGCGACACCGCTCAGAACTTGGGCGACATGGCGACGGATGCCTGGAACGCCCTACAAAACGGCATCTCGGGCGCGCAGGGAAACTAGCTGTTAAGCGGGCTACAGCTGCTCGGCCGGACGCTCGGGCGAGCTGAAGCCCGAATCAAATGTGACGACGCACGAGACGTTGGGCCGGCGCTCGTGCACGATGCGCGTGACGAGCTCCAGCAGCTCCTCGTCGGATATATTAAAGCCGTCGGGACGCACCAGGTCAAACGAAACGAACCCGTCGTGCTCGTGCAGGTCGTGGATGGAGAGTGCGGGGTCGATCTGCATGATGCCGCGCTTGACCCAGCCGCGCAGGTCGTCGCCGGTGGTGGCGATGGGGTCGCAGTGCAGCGTGATACCAATGCCCATCTGGCGCTTGATGTCGTGCTCGATGGTGTCCAGAATCTCGTGGTGCTCAAACGCGTCGCCCTCGCCGGGCATCTCCACGTGGGCGCTGGCAAACTGACGACCGGGGCCATAGTCATGCACCATCAGGTCGTGTGTGCCCAAGACCTGCGGATAGGACATGATCTTGTCGCGGATTGCCTGGACGAGCTTGGGGTCGGGCGCTTGCCCCAGCAACGGGCTGATGGCGTCGCGCACCAGGCCCATGCCGCTGATGCAAATGAAGATGCCCACGCCCAGGCCCGCCCAGCCGTCGAGGTCAAAGCCGGTCGTCTGCGAAACAAGCGCCGCCACCAAGACCGAGCCCGAGGTAATGACGTCGTTTTTGGAGTCCTGCGCTGTGGCGATGAGCGTCTCCGAGTCGATGCGATCGCCCAGCGTGCGGTTGAACGCTGCCATCCAGAATTTGACGAGCATGGACAAGACGAGGGCGGCTAAGGAGAGCGCCGAATATGCAGTGGGGGAAGGTTTGATGATTTTGGTGACCGACTCGAGGATCAGATTGATGCCGACGGCGCAAACCAGGACGGCGACGAACAGGCCGGCTAGGTACTCGTAGCGGCCGTGACCATAGGGGTGGCCTTCGTCTGCCGGGCGGCTGGCAAGGCGGAAACCGAGCAGGCTCACAATGTTGCTCGAGGCATCGGAGAGGTTGTTGAAAGCGTCGGCGATGAGCGAGACAGAGCCGGCGAGCAGGCCCGCGATGCCCTTGGCTAGGCACAGGGTGATGTTGAGGCCAATGCAGATGAGGCTTGCGGCAAAGCCCGCGTTGGTGCGGCAGGAGGTATCGACCGGCTCGCCCTCGCCGCCGGGAACAAGCGTATGTACCAGCCGATTTACAAATAGCATAGCGGTCGTCCTCACAATCATGTTTAAGGGGATAGTGTAGCTCGCGCGGGGGCGTCGTGCACCGATGCTCAGAAAATGCAGTAATAGTCTGCCTGTGCTAACGAGCGAGCCTTCTCGTCTGCCTGAGTGGTCCATTTTGGGCCACATGGGTATGGGCATGTGCCTGTTTGCTCGACATACTTAATGTCGACAGCCCCTGTGCAAAGGAGGACGTTTCCATGGACGAGATGTTTGCCATTAAATGTCAAAACTGCGGCGGCCCTATGTACTCGCACCAGGCTAAGCGCAGCTTTGAGTGCGCCTATTGCGGCACGGTGGTTCCGTGGCAGGCTGATGCGGGGGAGCCCAAGAGCGCCCTGGGCATTCGCCATACGCCGTTGACGGTGGTGGATGGACTGCTCAAGCTCACGCATGTGTCGCAACTCGAGCGCCCGGAGGACCCGGACTGGTATTTCTTCAATTCGCACTGGCGCAATCAGTCGGTCCTGGAACATCTGCTGTGGGAGGATCGCGGCACGGCGCAGGAGTTCCAAGAGGCCACGCATGTGAGCATTCCTTGCCCCTTCTGTGGTGCGTCCTTTGAGGGCGAGTCGACCCAGCGCGTGTTTGAGTGCCCGTCCTGCGGCAACAAGATCGGCATTGCCGACCTGCTCAAGCCGGGGACGTTTAGCAAGCGCCTGACCATGGGCGTAGGTGCGGAGTATGTGCCTGAGCAGGGTATTCCTTGCGAAATCTCGCCGCAGCAGGCACGTGCCAACGCGCTGCAGCTGGTGCGTCAGTATCCGGATGCCTTTGCCGGGCACGATGTAGAAGATGCGATCCAAAACGACATGATGCTCTTCTACTTCCCCATGGCGCTGGCGGACCTGCGCATGATGGCGAGCTTCCCGGGCAAGGGCCTGAGCAAGGAGACCCTGGTGTACTACGAGGTGCTCGACTGGGCATATCCCAGGGCAAACTACCTGGACGTTCGCCTCATGGGCATTTTGGAGCCATGGGACTTTGCCAAGGTCGGCCCGTTCGATCCCGCCATGCAGGAAGGCGACTTCCGCGTTGTCTCTGTCGGTGCGTCTACCAAGGACCAGGTGGTCATTGATAAGTTGGCACTCGACGTTGCGGGCAACGATGCCGAGGCGGTACTGGGGCTCAATAAAAAGAGTATCCGCACGTGGGCATGCAAGGCCCGCAAGCACAAGGACGGCCTAGTTATGGTGCCGGTGTACTTTGTCGACCGTCCGGCAACGGACGGCCGCGACGGCGAGCAGGTGCGCATTGCCGTAAACGGCCAGACGGGCCGCGCGGCCGCGGTGGTGTTTAGCGACAAGCGCGAGACGCATATCGTGGCGCCGCTCAACCCGAGCCTGCATCTGTCCGGCGAAAGTACCGTGCATGCCACGCCCATCGAGGTCAAATACGTTAAGTCGCCGTTTCTGTACCAGATCGTGCGCCGTGGAGGCGGCGAGCAACCGCGTCAGGTGGCAGCGGTTGCCGAGGGTTCCTACCGAGAAGAAAAGCCCAAACGTCGCGGCCTGCTGGGTGCGCTATTTGGTAAGTAGGGGAGTGGTGTCAGTTGGCGCTGCGATCCGATAGCTAGAGGAACGGGGCAGCTCGCAGGAGTGCGGACTGTCGTCTGATTGTTTGAGGGTGCCAGATGTAAATAATCGGTGGAGCGGCTGCAAAAGAGCCGTCTCGCTGGGTAAAATCAGGATGTGCCGCGGAACCCGCTCCTCAGCTAGTCACACTTCGGAAGCGCGGGCAACGCAGGTATTATCGTCTAAAGGGCCGGCTGCAACCGGCCCTTTTTATGACTCCCTTCGCTATCCGTTACTGCTTATATTCCCGCCAGATCGAGTAGAGGTTCCGGGCAATGCCGGTCACATACATCGAGAGGCGCAGGATTTCAAGAAACAAGTTCATAGGCTTCACCCCAATCGGAGATCGGAGCGTTGCCCGCAGGCGGATTCCGCGGCAGTCAAGATTTTACCTCACAGGCCGCGGTGGGAGACATCCTGCCCATTCCATGGTTTGGAACAGTGTCGATCTAACGGGCAATCAAACCCCTAGCACTCTTTGAATTGAGCAAGCATCTGCCCGAAGAAGCTGAGCCCGGATGGCTCATAAATGAGTGAGCCGCCATCTTCGGTTCGGTAGACCCCGCAGGGGAGGTAACGCCCGTCGGGGAGAACATAGAGGTTGGCTTCTTCCTTCAGTCCTGCTGGAAATAGCGGAATCCCGTTTTCGTCCACTTGGAACTCGTCTATATTTGCGATCTTTCTTTCCGTGGTGCCTCCTGGTCAGTTTCTATCGTAAGTGCGCCCTAAAACAAACACTGCTCTATCAGCTCTTTACCGCGCAAGGCGTCGGTCCACTCCTGCGGAATTGCGTCGATGCCGTATACCGTGCCGGCGAGGGCGCCGGCAACGGCTGCGGTGGTATCGGTGTCGTCGCCTAGGTTGACGGCGGCAAGCACGCAATCTTCGTAGCTGTTAGTGTTGACGAAGCACCAGGTGGCTGCCTTAAGCGTGTCGCGCACGAAGCCACCTGACTTGATCTCCTGCTCAGGCATGCCTTTCAGATGGAGTGCCCACGAGGGGAGCGCGTCGTTCATCACATTCCTCATCAGCTCAACAAATATGATGCATGCATCGGTTGATGTTCTGTGGGCGTGCGTGATTGCCGAGACCTCGCGGATCTCGTTGTCCGTCGCATCGGTGAACGCTAGGGGAGCGATGCGCATGAGCGATCCGTTGCCGTTGTCGCGCTCGCCGGAGCCTCCTTTGCCGGTGTGCAAAGCGCGGGCGGTCGTGCCGCCGTAATCGAAAACGCCGTCGATCGTATACTCGCCACGGGCAATCCAACTTACGAACTTGTCGCGCATGTCCGCGGTGTCGATGTGCCCAAGCTCCCTAATCGAGTCGCAGGTAGCAAGCGTCATGGACGTGTCATCGCTCCAGGTGCCGGCGGGCTGCCCATGCGTGCCGTAGCCGATCATGTCGGTGCATTCGAACGTGCCGCGGGGCCTGAACTCGTAGGGAACGCCCAGTGCGTCGCCGACGGCGAGCCCATAGATGCAGTCGCGCAGTGTTGTTTTCGGTCTGTCTGTCATGGAAAGCTCCTCTTATCCCAGGTGATGTGGAGCGCCATCGGTGGTGTCGGTCGCAACGTATTGCTATCCTTGTGCTTCGCCATTAGTCGCTTCGTTGATGGCGCGGTACTCGGCACTCAGCTCGCGCGCCAGCTCTTCCTTACTTGGAAGATACGGCAGGTATTTGGCGGCAAACACTTGGTCGTTGTCTTCGGGCAGCGTGTACTCGACAATCGAATCGCTTTTGTCCGCGCAGAGCACGATGCCTATGGGCGGATTGTCGCCTTCGTTCATGAGCTCGCGCGTGTAGTAGTTCACATACATTTGCATCTGGCCCAAGTCCTGGTGCGTAAGATCGTCCGTCTTAAGGTCGATAAGCACGAAGCAGCGCATCAGATAGTTGTAAAACACAAGGTCAATATAGAAATGGCGCCCATCAAAGGTGATGCGCTTTTGGCGCGCCTCGAAAGCGAAGCCACGGCCAAGCTCCAGTAGGAACTTCTGAAGATGTGTGATGAGCGCCTGCTCTAGATCGCTCTCGCGAAACGCAGTATCGTCCGAGAAACCTAAAAACTCCAGTACATATGGGTCGCGGATGATATCCTCGGGGCGACGAGCCGGGGCGCTCTTCTGGATTTCTTGGGCGGCGGCCTCCTTGTCCTTGCTGGCAAGCAGGCGCTCGCGGAACATGGTGTTGATCTGGCGCTCGAGCTGACGCGTGCTCCAGCGAGAGTCAGCGCATTCGTTCATGTACCAGGCGCGAGCTTCGGGGTCGGGAATGCGCATCAGCCTGCGGTAATGAGTCCAGCTCAATTCGCTACGCAGTGCGTCGCGAATTGGAAACGCAAGAAAGAACTGACGCATATTGCGAAGGTTTGCGATGCCAAAGCCTCTTCCGAAATCCGCTGTAAGCCTTCTGGAGAGGCCCGCAATCAATGCCTCTCCATATGCTGCGCGCTCCTCTCCACCCTGTTCATCAACAATACTCTTGCCGATTTCCCAATATGCCTCAACCATCGCAAAGTTAACGGCGGTATAGGCCTTGTCGCGAGCGGCGTTGAGAATCGAGGAAACCTGCTTGTAAAAACCTTCGGGCACGATTGCCGATTCTCCACGGTTTACCAGTTCGCCCATCACTGTCGCCCCACTTTCCTCTTGTGGAATGCATCTTTATCGCATTTAGTTTAAAGCCTCGCGCGGACACGAATTGCTGTGCTGTCTGACATCTTCGCATGGGGCCTTGAGGTGGTTAAAATGTGGCCATAGAGACAGTTTTAACGAACCCCATGGGGGTGACGCGCATGGACAACAACACCTTGCTGTTCCAGGACAAAGGTTCGGGCGGGTTTAAAGACGTCAGGATCTACCCCAACCGCATCGAGGTGCTCAAGAAGGGCACTTTCGGCGGCAAGCATATCGA
Source organism: uncultured Collinsella sp. (assembly GCA_900541695.1). Lineage (GTDB taxonomy): Bacteria > Actinomycetota > Coriobacteriia > Coriobacteriales > Coriobacteriaceae > Collinsella. The sequence goes on from UQKL01000003.1 coordinate 109,080, forward strand.
GATTGTCTACCTTAAGGACATCACGGGCGTTAACAGGATCAAGGGCCGCAATGTTTTTCTGCGCAACAGGTTGTTGACTGCCTGTGTCTTTTGCCTGAGCAGCCGCTCCCGGGCTCAGGAATTCGTCAACGTGCTCAATATGGTGATGTGACCGGGCGCTTTCGAACACAAAAAGCCGGGATGCAAGGAGTCACACCTTGCATCCCGGCTGAGCTAAAACGGCGCTGCTGCATGCCGTTGGAGCTTTAGCGCTTGATCTCGATATCCTCGAGCTTAACGTCCATGGCCTCGGTCTTGGCTTTGGCGATGTCGTCGGCAAATTCCAGAGACTCCATCATGGTCTCGACGGCGTCCTTGTGTTCCTCGACGTTGTCGATGCGCACGTACACGCTGCCGCCGTCAACGTCGGTGAAGTACTCGGTCGTCACGCCGCCCGAGTGCGTAAAGTAGGCGCTGCGCCAGGTCTTGCCGTTGTACTTAACGGGATCGCTCTCGGTCCATCCGGAGTTGGCCTTCCACTTTGCCTCGTAGTCAAACAGTTCATCGGCCTTCTTGTCAGGATCGAAGACGGGGATGAAGCGGTCGCTGGCGTGTTCGCTCTCGGTGAACTTAAACTGGGCCCTGTCGGCCGTGTCGCCGGCAACGTCGGTAATCTCGACGCCCTCGGGAACCTCGACCTTAAACCAAATGAAGTCGGTCCTCATATCCACGGCTGGCTTTTCAGCTCCGCCGCCACCGCCACTTCCGGTAGCGCCGCCGCTGCCACCGCAGCCCACCAGGGCAACTGCGGCAAAGAGGCTGATGCAGAGGGTGAGAATCGCAAAGGCCTTCTTTTTCATGGTCGTGTCCTCCTCGATCTGTAACCGCCCATGGATTACCTGCTTTTACTGTACGCGTTGACGGCTCGCTAGGGTGGGCCATGTGTCCCATTCTGAGGGCCGGATTTGCGCCGTTAAGTGGCAATATGTTCGGGCGCAAAAGAGGGGAGGGCCGATGTTGTCGGCCCTCCCCGGGGTTGGGTGCCCGTTGTTTTAATGGGGCGCGCGTACGTGGGCGTTGCCCCAACAGATTCCTTGTTTATAGATATGCCCCAGTTTGTGACGTCCGGAAGTCCCGAAAGGTGGGCCATGTGTCCCATGTTTGCGTTGGCATGGCCTATCGTGTGCCATAGAAATCCGCGATGGCCAGGTGTACTGACGCTAATGTGCTTATGGGCTAGACTTAGCATCATTACGTGTTTGATGCGGTTGGCCGGCGGTTGCCGCCCGACCGATCTATATGACTTGAAGGTGCATGCGTATGAGCCAAGAGATGATGGACAAGACCTGTCGCGGGTTTGCCGAGGCGCTGGCCGCGCGCGAGCCGGTTCCTGGCGGTGGCAGCGCGAGCGCCTTTGTGGGCGCGCTGGGCGCCTCGCTGTGTGGAATGGTTGCCCGCTACGGTGCGACCAATCCCGCGCTTGCTGATCGTGCGGATGACCTGACGCGCGCGTTTGCCCAGGCTGATGAGCTGGCGCAGGAACTAGTGGGTCTGGTTGCCGAGGATGTGCGCGCGTACGGCCAGGTGTCTGCGGCATACGGTATTCCTTGTGATGACCCGGCTCGACCCGTGGCGATTCAGGACGCGTTGCGCGTGGCGGCCATGCCACCGTATCGGATCATGGATGCCTGCGCCCGCGCGCTGGCGCTGCTCGAGGACATGGCCGACAAGGGTTCGCGCCAGTTGCTGTCCGACGTGGCATGCGGCGCCGTGTTCTGCCGCGCCGCCATGCAAGGCGCGAGCCTGACGCTCTTTGCCAACACCACATCTATGAAAGACCGGGCGCGCGCCGAGGAACTCGAGGCGGCGTGCGATGAACTACTAGATACGTGGCTGCCGCGCGCCGATGCACTGGCGCGCCGCGCTGCCGACGCCGCAAGGAAGAGGAGATAGCCATGGCCGAGCTGCTCAAGGGTGCTCCCGTTGCCCGTGCTTTGACCGAGGAACTTGCCGCTCGTTGCGTCGCCCTGCGCGAACAGGGCATCGTGCCGACGCTGGCCATCGTTCGCGTGGGCGAGCGCGAGGACGATCTATCCTACGAGCGCGGCGCCCTCAAGCGCTGTGAGAAGGTTGGCGTTGAGGCTCGCCGCGTTTTACTCCCTGTCGATGTTTCGCAGGATGAGCTACTGGCGGCTATTAAGGACATCAATGCCGACCCCGCTGTTCATGGCTGCCTGATGTTTCGTCCGTTGCCCGCTGGGCTTGACGAGGATGCGGTTGCCGCGGCACTCGATCCCGCCAAGGATGTTGACTCCATGACACCGGCCTCGCTGCTCACCACGCTTTCGGGTCGTGGCGAGGGCTTTGCTCCCTGCACGGCCGAGGCCGTGTTTGCGTTGCTGGACCATTACGGTGTTGAGCTGGATGGGGCAAAGGTCACGGTTGTTGGTCGGTCGCTGGTAATTGGTCGTCCCGTTGCCGCCATGCTTACGGCTCGCAATGCCACGGTGACGATGTGCCATACGCATACGCGCGACTTGGCTGCCGAGTGCCGTGCGGCTGATATTGTGGTTGCGGCCGTTGGACGCGCACGCACGATTGGCGCGGATGCGGTTCGCGAGGGCCAGACGATCATCGATGTCGGCATTAACTGGGACGAGGCCGCTGGCAAGCTGGTCGGCGATGTCGATTTTGATGCTGCGGAACCGATCGCTGGCGCAATTACTCCGGTGCCGGGCGGCGTGGGGGCTGTGACCACCGCGATTCTCGCCAAGCACGTGATCGAGGCGGCGGAGCGCGCATCGAAATAGTCGTTTTTGACCACAGGGGTTGCCGGGGCGGCTGTTTCGCCCTTTTTGCGCCGAAGCGATACACTGTTGCCGTTTGATTTCTTCGCTCAAGGAGGATGCGCATGCCGTGCACAACGATTTTGGTTGGTAAGAACGCGAGCTACGACGGGTCGACGCTGGTTGCCCGCAACGAGGACTCGTCCAACGGGGTGTTTGAGCCCAAGCGCATGCGTGTTGTGCACCCCGACGAGCAGCCGCGTGTCTACACGAGCGTTTTGAGCCACCTGACCGTTGAGCTGCCCGATAATCCCATGCGTTATACAAGCGTCCCCGACGTTGTCCCGGGTCATGGCATTTGGGCCGAGGCCGGCTTCAACGAGCTCAACGTTGGCATGTCCGCAACCGAGACGCTTACCACCAACGAGCGCGTCCGCGGCGCCGATCCGCTCGTGGACTACGTGCCCGCCAAGGGTAACGAGGGCGAGGACGGCTATGTTCCGGCGCAGCCCGGTGGCCTGGGCGAGGAGGATATGGTGACCCTGGTGCTGCCGTACGCCAAGTCTGCCCGCGATGGCGTGCGTATCCTGGGTGACCTGCTCGAGCGCTACGGCACCTACGAGAACAACGGCATCGCCTTTAGTGACGTGGACGAGATCTGGTGGCTCGAGACCATCGGCGGCCACCACTGGATCGCCAAGCGCGTGCCCGATGACGCCTATGTGACCATGCCTAACCAGCTGGGTATCGATAGCTTTGACCTGGACGATGCCGAGGGCGCCCAGGTCGACCATATGTGCTCCGCCGACCTGCGCTCCTGGATGGCCGAGTGGCATCTGGACCTGACGCTGGGCGTCGAGGGCGACGGTCCCGCTGCGGTCTTTAACCCGCGCGAGGCCTTTGGCTCGCACAGCGACAGCGACCACGTCTACAACACGCCGCGCGCCTGGTATATGCAGCGCTGCCTCAACCCCAGCGATGTGTGGGACGGTCCCGAGGCCGACTACACGCCCGAGAGCGACGATATCCCCTGGAGCCGCGTGCCCGAGCGCAAGGTGACCATCGAGGATATCAAGTACGTGCTTTCGAGCCACTACCAGGGTACGGAGTACGACTGCTACGGCAGCAAGGGCACGCCCGCCACGCGCGGCGCCTATCGTCCCATCGGCATCAACCGCAACGGTCAGCTCGCCGTGCTGCAACTGCGCCCCTATGCACAGCCGGCGTATCGCGCCGTACAGTGGATGGCCTTTGGCTCTAACTCGTTTAACGCGCTCGTGCCGCTGTACGCCAATGTCGAGACCATGCCCGAGTACTATGCCGACACGCAGGCCCGCGTGACGTCGGAGAATTTCTATTGGGCAAATCGCCTGATCGGTGCCTTGGCCGATGTTCGCTTCCACGAGTGTGGTCGCGCGGTCGAGGATTATCAGGAGAAGGTCGGCGGCATGGGCCACAAGCAGATTCACGACGTTGACGCTGTCGTAGCCGCACTGCCCGAGACTGAGGTGCCTGCCGAGCTCGCCCGCGCCAACGAGGCCTTTGCCGAGCTCGTGCGCGTGGAGACCGATGCTCTGTTGGGCAAGGTGCTCTACACCACGAGCTGTGCCATGAAGAATTCCTTCGCGATGAACGATAACGTAAGGTAAAGACGGCCTTGCAGCGAGCGAGCGGGGCAAACGCCGTCAAAGGCTTTGCCCCGCTCGATTTCTATCTTGGCGGCAAAACGATTTTGTGTCGTTCGCTCAATCTTGGGTACAAGAAGGCCAATGCAGTTGTTCACGATTGGAGCCAACCATGGTTATGAAATTCGATCAGCTTGTTAACGGTGCCATCAACGTGGGCTTCGGCGCCGCCGCCGTTGCCGTCGAGGGCGGCAAGAAGGTCCTCGACGACCTCAATACCAAAGGCGAGCAGGTTCGCAAGGACGCCGGCACTCCCGATATCGCCCGCAGCGTGTCCGACATGTTCGAGCAGGCCGGTGGCACCATTTCCGACCTGACCGAGCGTCTGGGCATGCAGGGTGAGACTGCGGCGCAGCGCGTGCTCGACGAGCTCATCCTGGCCCGCGTCCGCGTTATGACCGCCCCCGAGCGCACGGCCTTTTTGGCCCATGTGCGCGACATCGTCGATTCGGTCGAGGACAACGTGACTTCGGTGCCCGTCGAGTCCGTTGAGCCCGACGATGCAGAGGACACCGAAGAGGCCGAGTAGCAGCGCAGATGGCAGATTCCACCACCGATTACAACAATCTAGATCCCTTGGGTGACGAGGCGGCGGTTGTCGATGAGGTCGATGCCGCCGTCTCGGGCGCTCGCAAGAAGCCGCGTGCTGTCGATATGGTTCCCGAAGAGCCCGACGCGATGGCGCCGGACGAGGAATACCAGCTCACGCCGGCAGGCCGCCGCGAACGCATTGGGCAGATCGTTCGCCTGATCAAAAAGTACCGCGTATGGGATAACCTCACGCCGGTGCGCCTGCGTCGTCTGCTCGAAGAGCTCGGCCCCATGTTCGTCAAGATGGGGCAGATCCTGGCCAACCGGTCCGAGATTTTGCCGCAGCGGTTTTGCGACGAGCTGCGCCGCCTGCGCTCCGACGTAGACCCGGTGCCGTATGAGGTAGTGCTCCGCTGTCTGGAAGAGGAGTACGGCCAGCGCCTGGGGCAGATGTTCGACGCGATCGACCCCAACCCGCTCGGAAGCGCGTCGCTCGCGCAGGTACACCGTGCCCGCCTGGTGACGGGCGAGGACGTGGCCGTTAAGGTGCAGCGCCCCGGCGCGCAACAGGTCATGGCACAGGACATCGACATCATCCGTTCGGTGGTGCGCATCGTTTCCAAGTTCGTCAACACCGACCAGTTTGTTGACTTACACGGCGTGGTCGAAGAGCTGTGGACCTCGTTTCGCGAGGAGACCAACTTTTTGGCCGAGGCAAAAAATCTCAACGATTTCTATGACTTCCACAAAAGCGTGCATGGCGTTTCGTGTCCCAAATCCTACCTGGACCTTTGCACCGAACACGTCGTGGTCATGGACTACATCGACGGCATCTCCATTGCCGATCCCGAGCGCCTGGTGGCCGAGGGCTATGACCTGGAAAAGATCGGCTCGGCGATCGTCGAGGACTATTCGACGCAGGTGCTCGACGACGGCTTTTTCCATGCCGACCCGCATGCGGGAAACATCATCCTCAAGGACGGCATTGTCTACTTTATTGACCTGGGCATGGTCGGGCGCATGTCGAGCCACGACCGCGGTATCGTCAAGGATATGATCTTTGCCGTGGCCGAGGGCGATGTGCCCAAGCTCAAGGATTCGCTCATGCGTTTTGCCGTGACGCGCGGTGATTCGGCCGAGCTCGACCATTCGGCCTTTTTGTCCGATTTGGACTTTATCGTAGCCGACTTTGCAGGACTCGATCTTAAGGACCTGGATATCGGCGAGTTTTTGACCTCGCTGTTAAACCTCGCGCGTAAGAATGACGTTGAGCTGCCGAGCGTGGTGACGATGTTCGCCCGCGGCATGGTGACGCTCGAGGGTCTGCTGACCGAGTACATGCCCAACGTCAACATGATCCAGATCATCCAAGCGCACATCAAAAACGAGAAGAGCGCCTATGCGCGCGTCCGCGAAATGGGGCGCGACTTTGCGGCGAGCAGCTATCGCGCGGCAAAAGGCTCGCTCGAGGCGGCCGAGTATCTGGGCTTGGCGTCGCGTATGCTCACGCGCGGCCAGCTCAAGCTGAACTTGCAGCTCATGAGTAGCGACAAGGCGCTGCGTCAGATAGGCGGCATCGTCGACCGCATGTCAATGGCCATTGTCATTGCCGGCCTGTTTATCGGTTCCTCGGTGGTCTACTATGCGCGCATCGAGCCTGTTGTGCTCGGTATTCCGATCATCGGCTTTGTTGGCTATGTGAGCGCGCTGGTTTTGGCGCTCATGCTGGGCCGCAATATCTGGCGCAACAGTCACGGCGGCAAGCACTAGCGTAGCTGCACGGTGTCTTGTCCCACGGCGCCCTTCCATACCCAACTCTTTCCTATCGCAAACAATAGCTTTTACCTTGGGCTTCGCCTGCGTACGGGGCCCTTTTGCGTGATACCATACTGACAGTAATAATCAATGGCCTAGATGGTGGTGCGGAGACGCACGAATGCGTGGTTTTCCTGCGCATTTGGGAGAATCGGGGTGCAAGTCCCCGGCTGTACCAGTAACCGTAATTCCTCTTGGCTCGGGATGCTCGCGTCGCAGATCGGACGACGTACCCGAGCCGTTAAGGTTAAGTCGGATCGCCTCCCATCTTGCATGCGGCTGCGGCGTATGCCGCCGGTGTGCATAGGGCTCTGGAGGGAAGGGGGACCCCGATGGGGGAACTCGAGCGCAGCATGCGCGATGACGTGGGGCAGCCTCAGGGCAACGCTCCAAGTACAGACAATGGGGGACAAATGGATATGTTTGAGGACGAGCGCAAGCGCGCCTCGTTGCGTCGCCATGGGGCGATCGCGCGCGGCGTAGCCAAGCGCGGCCTGGTGGCATTCCTGGCCTTCGCGATGGCCTTTGGCACCACACCGGCCCAGCTGTGGGCCGATGGCGCCGAGGGCATTGCCGAGGCCGTGGCTCAGGCCACAATGCCGAGCGAGGGCGCGCAGGCCACGGACGGTACTGCAGATACTACCGCGGCTGCTGCCGACGCAAACGATTCGGCTGCAGGTGGCTCCTCCGAAACTGGGGATACGGGTTCGGCCGCGCCTGACAACGTGAGCGATGATGCATCGGACGACCCCGCTGCGTCAGACCCTGCTTCGGCCACCCCGGCGAGCGAGGCGTCTGACACCACCGCCGAGACCGGCGACGCGACTGCGGTGGCCAGCGAGCCCAGTGTTGCCAAGGCCGCGTCTCGTGCCGCTGATACGTTTTCCTCGAATAATGGTGTCAGCGTCGGAAAAAGCCAGTCGCCTTCTCGTTGGGCTGGCTCTAACTTCACCGCTTTTATCCAGAGCAATACTACGCTCTATGCGAATGTTTGGACTTCGTCCAGCAAGCGCGCCAGCGCTTCGGGCTGCACCTATCAGTGGCTTGCTGCCGACATCAGCAACAAGAGCGATGCGGACAATTCCGCATTTGTTCCTGTCGAGGGCCAGACGGGCGCATCGATCGTTTTGGACGATGCCCTGCGTACTCAGCTTAACGGCAAGTGCCTGCGCGTACGCATTACCGATGCAAGCGGTAACGTCATCTACGGCCCGACCAAGGGCGCCAACAACCAAAAGCTGACGGCGACGAACACCATCAAGGCACCCGTTCCTACCAAGACGGCCCTGGATGCAAAGTCTTATGTCCTCATCCAGTCTTCGGCAGACGATTCGAGCTCGTATTCGTCCGTCAAGGCCGAGATACTGAACCCTGGCACTACACTTTGGGCGAATGCCTACGACGGCGAAGCGGTCCCCAATAAGCGTATTGCGGCGCAGGGTGGCTGGACCTATCAGTGGCTTGCGTCCGATACGCGCGATGCCGAGGACTCTGCCTATCAGGTGATTCCCGGTCAGACCGGCCAGTCGCTAACGATTACGGACGAACTCGCCTCGCAGCTTGCGGGCAAGTACATTCGCGTTAAGGTTGTCGGCGATGGCCAGGAGCTGTACGGTCCGAGCAGCTCTTTCGGGACGCCCGCGTCTGTTGGCTACAATACGCCGGGTCCTGTTGCCGCGAGTGACCAGATCGCGTTAGGCCACATCGTTCTCGCCTATAACGGCGCCGAATTTGGCGACGATTATGAGAACGTCCCCAACGCTAACGTCGGTGACACGATTAAGGCTGCCGCCTACTACCTTAACTACGACACGCCGACTGACCTCTATGGCTCCGACAAGGTCGATTTTTCTTGGTGGGTGGCCGATTCTGCTGACGGCACGTTCGAGCAGGTTGCAACTGGTGATACCTTCACGGTTACCAAGGAGTGCGCGAACCGCTACCTCAAGGTGGTCGCAAAGGCCAAGAAGGGTATCCCCGGCTCCGATAGCTGTGAGACCAAGGCGGGCCGCATTCTGCCCAAGGGCGCGACGACGCTCGATTCAGTTGCATTTACCAATGCGAGCAAGGGCGCCAAGGACACTGGCTCTACGATTGAGGCGTGCGCCTACAAGGCGGTCGATTACTCGTCTGAGCCGGTTACCGAGGGCGTTACCTACACGTGGCGTTGGTCCTCTGTCGACCCGTCTTCCTCTGCGTTTGATGCGAAGACCGACTGGCATGTGGTCGAGGGCAAAACCGACAGCAGCTTTACGATTCCCGATGACTACGCCAAGCGCTGGGTGAGCGTGTCGGCCACTGCGGGCGATAACACCGTAGAGGCGACTACTGCTGTGGCCGTTAAGGCCGCAGGCTCGCACGAGCTGTTCCTGGCGTATCTCAAAAAGATCGTCGGCGATCAGAGCGATGACGCCAAGTTTGTCTACAAGAGTGGCGAAAAGATCGGTGTTACTGCATTCGAGAAGACGTCTGCAGGAACAAAGGGTGCCGAGCTTACATCTGATCAACTGACGTATACGTGGCAGATTGCCGATAGCGCCCAGGGTCCGTTCACGACGCTGACGGATGAGAACGCGCACAGGCCGTCGTTCGTAATTTCGCAAAAGTACGTCGGCAAGTACCTCAAGTGCATCGTCGACGGTGGCTACAACACCGACTATGCCTCCACGCGTTATGCCATCGTCAAGGGCGAAGATGCCAAGGCGTATACCCTGACATCGGTTAATGTCGCTTCGAGCGGCAACCTTGCACAGGTCGGCGGAACGCTTACCCCTACTGCCAATTACATGGCAACGGGCGATTGGGGCGATTACGAGACGGCACTCCCCGAGGGCTCCCTCGTCGATTACCGCTGGTATCTCGCCGATGACGCTGAGGGCACAAATGCCCACGAGCTGTTTGGCGCCGACGAAACGACCGGCGCGATCACGCTTCCCGCCTCGGCTGAGGGCAAATACGCCTATGTCGTGGCAAACGCCGGCAACAACGATGTCAAGAGCACCGCTTGGCTCGTTAATTCTTCCGACGAAAAGTCTCTTTCCGTTAACGTCAGGGTTGTAGGCGTAAGCAAGCACGATGTCGGTCAGTCCTATGACCTTGTGGACTGGGTGCCGACGGCCTCGTTTGAGTGGTCGAGTACCCAAAAAATGTCTGCCTGGGACATCTTTGCCAAGGTGCTTGACGACGCCGGCTATAGCTATAGCACGGACGGCGGCGTTCCCTATTCGGTTACGAACCCCGATAAGTCCCAGACGCTCGCGATGGAAAACACGGCGTCCGGCTATAAGTACTGGCGTTTTGATATTAATGGCAAGGCTGCCAACTCTTATGCCACGGGCTACTACCCGAGCGATGGCGACACGCTCGAGCTCGTGTACGAGGATCCCACGGGCACGGTTTCCACGCAGGTTTCCGCGACGTGTTCGGTCGTCGGCACCGACGCCAAGGGTGCTCAGCAGACCTGGGCCGCCGCTCAGAGCATTACGCTGAAGAAGGGCTCGACCGCGGCCGACCTCTCCGAGCAGCTCTTCAAGCAGACCGGCCTCAAGGCGGACTACGACCCCAACGGCTCCTGGGGCTGGGCGCTCAATTCGATCACGTCGCCCTTCGACTCCGGCCGCACGCTCGCCTACGACCCGACGACCGAAGCGTACTGGCAGCTGTTCATCAACGGCAAGTCCTCCATGGTCGGCGCCGGCGGCTACACGCTCAAGGCCGGCGACTCCGTCGTCTGGTACTACTCGAAGTACAACGACCCCGCTCCTGCCGATCAGCTTTCGGTAAGCTGCACCGTTATCGGCCAGGATGCTTCGGGCGCCCGGCAGACGTGGGCACAGCCTACGACAGCTCTCGTGGACGAGGGAACAACCGCTGCTGACCTTTCCGAGCAGATCTTTAAAAAGTCTGGCATTGGCGCCAAAACGGGGGAGAGCTCGTTTGGCTGGTATCTCGAGTCGCTGACCTCGCCGTTCGAAAAGAACGTGACCCTCTCGAGCGAGAAGGTTGACGAAAACACCTGGAAATATTGGCAGTTCTTTGTCAATGGCAAGCCTGTTGATGTTGGTGCGGGCGCCTATACGCTTAAGGCAAGCGACGAGATTGCTTGGGTCTATGGCTCCGACGGCACCATGCCTGGTCAGGTCTCCGTTTCGATGGAGATCATCGGCAAGAAGGACGATAAGGCTCAGCGCTGGACTGATCCTTCGATGCAGGTGTTTGTCGAGGGCACGACGATCAAGGATGCCTCTGCTGCCTACTTCGATGCCGTTGGCGTCAAGTCCAAGATGTACGACCAATTTGGTTATTGGGGCGTTCACACTCTTGTCTCTCCGCTTGATGGCACCGAGCTGTCGGGTGCTTGGTCGTTCTTTGTCAACGGCGTTCCTGGGTCTCAGCTCGATAGCGACTATGTGCTCAAGTCGGGTGACAAGATCGTCTGGGCTTATGCTGCTGGCGATACCGTTCCTAATCCCGATGAAGTCGTAGTTGATCCGAGCGCTTCGCGCCCGACCGATTGGAAAGCCGACTGGAGCGGCAATTCCAATGCGGTGGTCGAGAACGTGTCCACGCCTACGGGCGCGCTGGCAAGCTCTTGGACGTTTGATTGGAAGGCCTATTCGGGCGCCACGTACCCCAACGCGAGCGAGCCGATTGTCGTAAACGGCAATGTGTATCTCGCCGTCAACAAGCGCCTGCTTAAGATCGATGCCGAGTCGGGCAAGGTGCTGGCCGAGTCGAATCTTAAGACTGCGATTGGCTACACGACGCGTCCGATTTATACGAACGGCTTGGTCATCGTCCCGCTCGATGGCGGTGCGGTCCAGGCTCTGACGGCCGATACGCTCACGACGGTTTGGGTTACCGACCCTGTGAGCAAAACTGCTCAGTCGAATTCTCAGCTGACGGTCGATGGCAACTATCTCTATGTCGGCACCGTTGATGTCGACTATGGTAAGGGCGTGTATAACAACGGCCATCTGACGCGCATCAATATCCTGACCGGTGCCGTTTCCTGGCAGCACGTCAACGCCGATGAGGGTTATTACTGGACGGGCGCTACCGTGGGTGACGGCTTTATTCTGGTTCCCACCAGCGCCGGTACCGTTGAGATGCTCAGCAAGTCTTCGGGCGCTGTGCTTGGAAGCGTTTCCGTTGGGGCTATCGTTAACTCCTCCTGTGTGCTCTCCGCCGACGGTAGCCATGCTTATCTGATTTCGCGCGATGGCAAGCTGCACGTTTTGGCGATTTCTGACGGTAGTTCGCGTGATGCGGATGCCGCTTCGCGCATTTCCGAAGAGCGCGTCGTCGACCTGGGTCTTACGGGATGCGCCTGCATGCCTACGCTGTATGGCAACAAGCTGATTGTCGGCGGCGAGGTTTCCGGTGGCTCTGCGCTGGCGATTGTCGACCTTGATAATGACTTTGCTACGACGTTGGTTTCGTCTGCTGATGGCTCCGCGCTTCCCATCGGCGGCATCAAGGGCGCACCGCTCGTGAGCGCCCAGGCAGATGGCACGTATGTCTACTTCACGGTTAACTACGGTGCGACTTCCGACTATGTGAACTACACCTCGGGCGGCGGTGTCTATCGCTACAAGCTGGGTGACGCGCAGGCGACCGGTGCGTTTAGCGCAACGGGACACAACAACTACTGCGACTCGCCGATTGCCTGCGACGCCAAGGGCAACCTCTACTACATCAACGATTCCGGCACGTTGTTCAAGCTGAATGGTGGCGTTAAGGTCTCGTTCGAGACTGGCGAGGGTTCCAAGGTCGATTTCCAGACTACGGCCGACGGCAAGCTGGTTAAGCCTGCCGATCCGACGCGTGAGGGCTACACCTTCGGTGGCTGGTACACCGATGAGGCTTGCACGGAGGCGTATGACTTCAGCACGCCGGTGACGGCCGATATGACGCTGTATGCCAAGTGGACCAAGAACGCCGTTAACCCTGACGGCAATGGCGGTTCTGGCTCTAACGGTGGCAGCGGCTCCGGCACTGGTGCTGGTACCGGCGCGGGCACTGGCTCCGGCTCGAAGGGTGGCGCTGTCGCCCCGGGTCAGAAGCCGGTGACCAAGACGACGGTGTCGACCAAGAGCGGGACCAAGGACAACAAGTCCGACAAGAAGGACTCCGACAAGTCCGACAAGAAGGACGAGAAGAAGTCTGACAAGAAGGACGGCAAGTCCGACAAGGCATCCGCTTCCACGACCACTGCCAAGAAGTCCACTGAGGCTTCCGCGCAGGAGTCTGGCCTCAACCCGCTCGCTATTGTCGGCATCGCGGCCGGCGTGATCGGCCTCGCGCTCATCGCCGTCTTCATGCTGACCAAGCGCGGCAAGGGTGACGGTAATGCCCGATAAGCCCAAGGGGACCAACGGGCAGCAGCCCGACTCCTCGTTTATCCAGCTCGACGATGCAAAGCAAAAGGGCGCCGCTTCGGCGGCGTCCGCCCCGCGGCGCAAGGCGATGCTTGGCGCTCTGACCGCGGTTTGTATCGCGTTGATCGTCGTATCGCTGGGCTTTGTCCACCCCTCCGAGAGCGGCGCCTGGTCCATTGATTGGATCGTCCAGACCGTGACGGGGGAGAGCGTCGTCGCCAATGATGCCAAGGTGCCTGGTTCGGCTGCTGCTTCTAGCAAGGCCGACTCCAAGAATTCCAAGGTTTCGGGCGATGCGAAAGATAAGTCCAAGGACTCGGGTGACGCCAAGGGCGATTCCGAGTCTTCGAACAAGAGCTCGGATAAAAACTCGGAAGGCAAAAAGTCCGAAGAGCAGGATGGCAAGAAGTCTGGCGAAGCATCGGTTTCTCAGAATACCGGAGCTGCCGATACGACCAACACGTCTGGCGGTGCCTCTTCGGGCGGTGGCCAGTCGTCTGGCGGGGCCACGGCCTCTAACGGCGGAGGCGCTTCCACGGGCGGCCAGGGTGGCTCGCAGGAGTCTGGATACGTTACTGTGTCGGTCTCGGTTACGTCGAGTGCCGTGGGCAATCCTGTGTCCGCCGGCGGCACCTATACCTTTAACGAAGGTGCCACCGTCTACGACGCCCTATGCGCGCTCGGGCTTTCCGTCAACGCACACGGCTCATCGTACGGCACGTATGTCGCCGCGATCGGCGGTTTGGCCGAGAAGCAGTATGGCGGCACGAGCGGTTGGATGTACTCTGTCAACGGCTCGACGCCCATGACGGCCTGCAGCAACTACGTTCTCTCCAACGGCGACAACGTCGTCTGGTATTACGTAACAGGCTAGGGATCTCAACATAACGCACGGAACGGGCAGCTCGGACAAACATCCAGGCCGCCCGTTTTTTGATGCGAATGGGACGGAGTTTCCCAATCGAGGCTCAACCGGAAAGCGCGTCCCACTCTGGAGGCGGATTCCGGGATGCAGTTTCCGCTTCGATGGCCATTGGGAAACCGCATCCCGTTCCGAGGTCGGATTCCGGGATGCACTTTCCGCTTGAGTGGCGTTGCGGAAACTGTGTCCCGCTTTGAGGCCTCAATCTGGGACGCGCTTTCCGGAACGGCGCCCATGGGGAAGGCGCGTCCCATTTCGGCACCGTGGCCCGTCCCGTACGTCTTCCTCGACAGCCTCGTCAAACAAAAAAACCGGCTGGAACGTGAATTCCAACCGGTTATATATTCAAGCAAATGTCGAATCGACTATGACTGCGCGCCTTCGAGGAAGAAGCGGCGGCTGAAGTAGTTGTACCAGGTGACCAGGAACGTGGCGATGGCCTTCATGGCCTGGTAGCCGATGCTCAAAAACGTGACGCCCACAAACATGTACAGATCGTTAAGGCCCAAACCAATCACCGACAGGATGGTGAAGATCGTAAACTCGCGCTTGCGGCTCATGCCCTCGCGATGGTCGAACACGTACTTCATGCTGAGCCAGTAGTTGACCACGACGGACGTGATAAACGAGATCGTGGTGCTCATCAAAAAGTCGAGGTGGAACAGCTCGACGAGTGCAATGAGCATGCCCCAGTCGATGCCAAAGGAGATAAGACCCACGACAGCGAACTTGAGGAACTGCTTGGTATGAGGTTGTGCCAGTGCCTTGCGCACGTAATCACATCCAATGCGTTGACGAATCGAGCAACGAGATACTTTAGAGCTTTTGCAAGGGAAACGTAAGGTCTTTGGCAAGAACTATACGAACTCGCCAAATATTCAAGAGGTAATCCGCAAACGTTGCAAATCTTCCCGCAAACGAGCAGGGCCCACGAACAACGCAGCACTCGATGCGCATCGTCCGTGGGCCCCGTAGTGCAACGAGGAGGTCGAGCTACTTGGTCTCGTCGCCCTCCAGGAAGATCTTTCGGGTCACAAAGTTGTAGACCATGACCAGCGCGGTGGCGCAAATCTTGGCGATATTGGCCTCGAGCCCCAGGCCGGCGTTGAGCGCCAGCACGATGCCGTCGTTGAGCGCCAAGCCGATCACGGACAGCACGACAAAGATGATGAACTCGCGGTGGCGGCTCATGCCCTCCTTGTGCGCAAACACGTACTTCATGCTCGCGACGTAGTTAAAGATGAGCGAGACGATAAAGCCGCTGGTGTTGGCGATCAGGATGTTGAGGCCCAGACCGTAGTGGAGCAGATTCATGATGCCAAAGTCGATGACGGTGGCAATGACGCCGACGACGCCAAACTTCATGATCTGCGCAAGGAGCTTTTGCATGGTACCTGCCTTAGAGTGGCGCCGGAGCGCCGCGGGGATGACAAACTCAGCAAGTTTAGCCAATCCCCGCGGGTGGAGCTAGGCGCGCTCCTCGATAGCACCGTTTCTATATGCATCGAGCAGCTGGCGTAGGTCCTGGATTTGGCTGCGGATCTTGGCGCCAGTGTCGGTATCGCTTACCATGCGGCGGCGGTCGGCCTCGTCAAAGCGGTTGGTCTCGCTTTCGATGTCCACGTTGCGGGTGAGCGCCTCGGCAACGGTGGTAAAGGCCCGGTGCGACTTAAGACGGCATCCGCGCGAGCTCGAGATAAGCGTGTAGCCGGCGATGCCCGTTTTGGGGTGGTAGGCGCGGCAGAAGCCGCCATCGATGACCAGCAGCTTGCCTTCGGCGCGGATGGGCTGCTCGCCCTTGGTGGTTTTAACGGGTGTGTGGCCGTTGATGATGTGGCCGGTCGGCGAACATGCCATGGGTGCGACGCCGAACTCGCGCATGATGTCGTCGCAGACCGAGGGCGACTTGGTAAGCGTAAAGTATGGGTCCATCGGCTCGGCCCAGGTGCTCTTATCGGCGATATAGGCGCGCTCAAAGGTACGCACCAGGCGTCCGCTGGCGGGTGAGTTAAAGCCGATCCACAGGTACCACATCCAGTCGAGGGCGTCGCGGTCGCCTACGCGCCAGGCGCGGCGGGCGATGTGGTCGCAAAAATCGAGATAATCACGGCCGGCGTGCCAGGTACCCAGGCAGTTCATGCTGCTAAAGGTGCCGTCTTCGTTGAGCGGCACGCAGCCATGGAACAGCAGGTTGCCGTTGGTGACCTTGTACATCGAGCCGTGGGTGTAGAGAAAATCGATATGGCGATGCAGGTGATCGGCGGTGACAAATTCGGACACGAGCTTGTCGATGATGTGTTGCTCCTGGGGCGTGAGCGTGTAAGGGTCCGTCGGGTCGACGGTGGGGAAGTCGTTGGTCGCGAGCGGCCACACGCTGCCGTCGGCGAGCGTGACCGTGCCGGTGTCGTGGTCGATCTTGTCGAGCAGCAGGCGGTCGGTCATGTCGAACTCGGGGTGACGCTGGATAATCTGGCCCTCGAGTTTAAAGAGCAGCACGTTGATGGCCTTGATCAGCGGGGTGATGGACTCGCCGGCGGTATAGGTGGCGTCGGCGAAGGCGACAAGCTCGCGCAGCGAGATGCCGTAATCGTTCTCGAGGATCTCGTAATTGTCGTAGCGCAGGTTGTTGCGCAGCACCGTGGCGATGCAGGCGGGCTCACCGGCCGCAGCGCCCATCCACAGCAGATCGTGGTTACCCCACTGAATATCGAGCGAATGATAGGTGAGCAGGCGGTCCATAATCTTGGCCGCACCGCCGCCGCGGTCGAAGATGTCGCCCACCAAGTGCAGGTGGTCGACGGCGAGCCGCTTGATGAGCGAGGCAAGCGACTCGATAAAGTCGTCGGCGCTGGCGGTCTCCAGGATGGACTCAATGATGCGCTCGTGATAACGCACGCGGTAGTTGTTCTCGTCTGGATGCGTGTGCAGCAACTCGTCGATGATGTAGGCGTAATCACGCGGGATGGCCTTACGCACCTTGGAGCGGGTGTAGCGACTCGAAAGCGAGCGGGCAACCACAATGAGCTGGTCGAGCATGGTCTTGTACCAGGTGGGCGAGTCCTCGCGCCGGCTGCGGACAAGATCGATCTTCTCGCGCGGATAGTAGATGAGCGTGCACAGCTCGCCCTTTTCGTCAAAGGAGAGCGTGTCGCCAAAGATCTCGTCGACATGCTCGCGCACGACGCCCGAGCAGTTGTTGAGGATGTGCATAAAGGCTTCGTATTCGCCATGCACATCGCTCATAAAATGCTCGGTGCCCTTGGGCAGGTTGAGGATGGCCGAGAGGTTGATGATTTCGGTAAATGCGGATTGCTCGGTGGGGAACTGTCTCGACAGCAGACGCAGATACTTGAAGTCTTGCGGATTGCGATCGAATGCGACCATGAAGCACCTTCCGATGTGGTTGGTAAAACTGATAAACAGCGTCAAACGTTTATCAGTATGCGCCGGCTTTGTTTCGATTTTGCGCCGGCGGCTGAATTGTCGGCTGAACGGTTTGGTAAATCGATTTAGTTGAGGTTGATGTGTCGGTTGGGTGGAGACGTAGGGTCGTTTTTTTGCAGGCGCATACCTCCGGGATCGATAGAGATGATGACGGTAAAGATGTTCACTACCTTTGGTTCAATTTGGTAAATAGCGGACATTTGTACCGTATTCACACTTGCTGTGCGATAATTTGCGCAGCAATGAGTAAGGAGCCTCATATGAGTGATTTTGTCCTGACCTGTGAATCCGCCGCCGATCGAACCCGTGAGTTCTTTGCATCGCGCAATATCCCTGTCGTGTGTTTTCATTACGAGATCGACGATGTTGTCTATACGGACGATCTGTATCAGTCGATTACGCCGGACGAGTTTTTTGCCCAGATTGCCGCGGGCGCTATGCCCAAGACGTCTCAGGTGAGCGTGGGTGAGTACGAGGAGTTTTGGGAGCCGTTTGTTGCCGAGGGTAAAGACGTGCTGCACCTGACGTTGTCGTCGGGTATTTCGGGCACATATGGATCGGCCTGCGTTGCGGCGCAGATGCTCGCAGATCGCTATCCCCAGGGCGGTAAGGTGCGCGTCATCGATTCGTTGGCGGCGTCTTCGGGCTTTGGCCTGCTGGTGGAGTGTGCCGCCGACGTTCGCGATAGCGGCGCTTCGCTCGACGAGACGGCCGCTTGGATTGAGGAGCATAAACTCAACCTGCACCACTGGTTCTTCTCGACCGATCTGTCGAGTTACCTGCGCGGCGGTCGCATTTCGGCCGCGAGCGCGATCATCGGCACGGCGCTCAAGATTTGCCCGCTCATGACGGTCGATTGCGAAGGTGAGCTGGCGCCACGCGAGAAGATTCGCACCAAGAAGCGCGCGATCTCCGAGATGGCCAAGACCGTGATGGCGCATGTGCAGGACGGCGCGAACTATTCGGGCAAGTGCATCATGTCGCACTCGGCGTGCCGCGAGGACGCCGAGGCCGTTGCGGCACTGATAGAGGAACAGGTTCCGCAGCTCAAAGGCAAGATTGAGATCAATAGCATCGGTGCTCTGATTGGCTCGCATACCGGCCCCGGCACGGTGGCCGTCTTCTTTATGGGCGACAAGCGCGTGGACTAACGTTTGTGGGCTGGCTGACGGTTTTAACGGCTACGCCTGTTCTCCTGACATTCGATAACAGAAAAAGGCCCGTCCCATTGTTTGCGGAACGGGCCTTGCTGTTGCGGCTAGCGTTTCTTTCCGCGGAAGAAGAAGCCGTGCAGCGAGGGCTTGAGTCCGCGGTTGGCGCGACGTTCCTCGATATGATCGTGGATCGAAGCGACGCGTTCGATGACTTCGTCGGGGATCGGCACATCGGGATTCATGTTCTCGACCTGGCTGACCTCGGCGGCGGCAACTTGGTCGATAATGGGCACATCGTCGCGCGAGATGACGGGCGTGGCGTCTTCCTTCATCTTGCGATAGCGCTGCATCATGTCGGTCTGCAGCTGCTGGGCCGATGGCGGCGTCCAGATGATGGCGTTGGCGCCGGCGGCGATGGTCTCACGGATGCTCTCGGGCGTTTTCCCGCCCGGTGCGATGAGCGGCAGGTTGGGATAGTGCTCGCGCAGTTCACGCAGGACCTGCGGCGTGTTCTTGCCGGCCGCGATGTTGAGGATCTTGGCTCCGGCGCGCACCTTGGCGTGAGCATCGTCGTCGCAACGTACGACCGTGGCGATGACGGGGATGTCGGCGATGTTGGTGATATGCTCGACCATCTCGGCGGTAGCGGGGGAATTGACCACGCAGCCCGCCGCGCCCTGCATCTCGGAGACGGCCGCCATCTGCACGGAACGCTTGCCGGTGGTGGTGCCGCCGCCAACGCCCACAAAGACCGGGCACTCGGCAACGGTCAGCAACGCTTGCGTAATGGCGGGCTGCGGCGTGAAGGGGTAGACGGCAAACACGGCGTCGGCATTGGAGTTGCGGATGACCGCCACGTCGGTGGTGTAGATGAGCGATTTGATGCGGCGGCCAAAGAGCGTAAAGCCGCTGGCCTCCTCGATCTCATCGGGCATACGGAGGGCTGCCTTGCGCAGACGCCCGTCGATGGGCAGCGGCTCCATGGGCAAAAGGCCGTTGGGAGTTACGGCCACCTGGGGCTCGGTAAATTCGTCTGCAAGCTCAACCTCGGAGAAGTCGACCGAGGCGACGATGTCCTCGTGAACCTCGGCGGGAAAATCGATGGGGGCTTGGTCGTTAGTCGCGGCAGGCGTCTCGAAGGAGCTGGTGCCGACAAAGGCGTCGACGCGCTCGTTCAAATCGTTGAGAGAATCCATGGCGGTCCGTTTCTATGTTCTGCGGTCGGCAGTGTACGACCGGCGTTGCGAGTGCTAAATCGTTTGACGAGTTGATTTTTCCCCGCTGCGCCATCCGTTAGACTGAAGGGCCGGCGAACGTGAAGGAGCTGTGGTGGCGGGAATCGAGGTGCTATCTTGAATGTCCCGTATACAAAAGAGAGGTGACGCGGTATGGAATTCTCGGCAATGTTGGGCTCGATTGGCCTATGCGTGGGCGCAATCGTTGCCGCCGCGGTCATCTACTTTGCGGTCACGGCCATTAAGGGCAAAAAGGCCGAGCGCAAGGAGCGTGAAGCGCTTGCGCGGCATAAGGACCAGCAGGATAAACGCGCACGGAGATAGCTTGTTGAGTTTTTGATCCGTGCGCTAGCTGCGTTTTCGAACCAGGGCCATGTAGAAGCCCTCAAAGTCGCGACTGGGCGGAATGGTCAGCGTGCCGGGCATGCCGCTGGCGATAGCTGAGACATGGCCGGCGGCGATGGCCTCGGTGAGGGCGTTGCGCTCGATATGCGGCTCCTCGCCGGTATCCTGTGCGCGACGCGCTTCGCTTTCGCTCGGCGTGCCGTCGAGGGGGATGAGCTCGCAGTCCATGTGCTTGTCGAGGACCTCCTGCAGGGCATCCTCGTTTTCCTGCGGCATGATCGAACAGGTGGAATAGACGAGCATGCCACCCGGCTTGAGGGCGCCCATGGCGCGGTCCAGAAGCGCGCGCTGCGAGCGGGCGCACTTGACGAGCAGCTGCTCGGTGAGACCACGCAGGCTCTTTTCGTTGCCGCTGATGACGGTGCCCGTGCCGGTGCAGGGGGCGTCGAGCAGAATACGGTCAAAGCGGAAGAATTCGTCGAGCTCGCGTGCGTCGATGCGCATGACGGGCACGTTTTTGGCGCCCTGGCGGTGGAGGTTGGACTCAAGCTTTTCGGCGCGGGGAATGCTCATCTCGCAGGCCGTGAGGTGTGCCTGGCCCTGGGTGAGGGCGGCGATCTGCGTCGTCTTGCCACCGGGGGCTGCGCACATGTCCAGGATGTCCTCGCCTGCCTGGGCGCCCAGGACCAACGGCGGCATCATGGACGACAGGCTTTGCAAGTAGATTTTGCCGTCGCGGTAGATGTCGAGGTCCCATAGGTCGGAAACCTGGGCCTCGGGCAGGATGAAAGCGTCCGGGTACCATGCGACGGGGCGGTGGGCGATGCCGGCTGCGTCGAGTGCGGCGGCGATGTCCTCGGCGGTCGCCTTGAGCGTGTTGGCGCGCAGCGTGACCGGGCGCGTGGCAGCGGCACCGAAGCCCTCGATCATGAGCTGGGCATCGGCGGGTGCATAGGCGCCGGCGACCGTGTCGACCATAAAGCGCGGCAGGTCGGCGGCGGAGGGTTGGGCGGCAAGCTGGTCGGAAAGCTCGGTGGCGGCAAACTGCCTGAGCTTGAGCTCGGGCTTAACCTGCTTTTTCTGCTTACGACGACGCGGCTTGGACATCCGTCTTTCCTTCCCGTTCCAAATTGACTACTTTCCGGGCACGCCGCTGCTGGCGTGCTTTAGTACTGGCTCTCGTGCTTGCTGAAGAAGTCGAAGCGCGGGGGCAGCGGCTTCACGCGGTGCTCGCCGGGCTTCTCGCCCAGGCTCTCCACAAACTCGTCCGTGGAGGCAAAGATGTTATCCCAGCTAAAGAAGGCGACCGGGTCAACGTCGAAGTACTCGCAGATGAGCTCGCAGCCGGCCGGGACGATGCCGTGCATGAGCACGGTCGCCACGCGCAGCTCGGTGAAGGCATCGACCAGGGCCTGCGTCATGGCGGCGTTGGCCGGCTCGCCCTCAAGTTTGTTGGCGGCCTTTGAGGCGTCGCTCCAGCGCTTGTTGGCGGCGCGCAGGTAGTCGTCGCACACGGCGAGCGCGTGGTGCGTCTCGAACTTGTACATAGCCTGCTCAAACGCGAGGGCAGCCTGCTCGGCAGCCTCGACCACGGTGGCGGAGGCGGCACCGGCGGGGATGCAGCCGTTGCGATAGGGGCTCTCGTCGCCTTCCTTGACGGCGACGCCGTAGAAGCAGCTGCGGGCCAGGCGGTTGAACACGCCGGTCAAAAGGGCGCTCTCCTTAAGGGCGGGGTCGATGACGCGCTTGTCGTCACAGGCGCGCACCTCGTTGCCGTCCTTGTCCTTGCCGGTCACGCGGGTGTCGTATGCCTTGGGGCTAAAGCTTACCGGCTTCTCGGACAGGCCAAGTGACAGCCAATGCGCGCGCATCTGCTCGCAGGTGTAGTGGTTGAGCAGGTCGTCTGCCGGCGGGGGAGGCGTCTGCGAGGACGAACTTGCCTTTTTGCCCATGTAGAGCAGGTGATAGCAGGCGCTGACGGTGCTCTGCGTGAGGTCCCAGCCCAGGGCCTCCCACATGGCGGTCTGCGCGATGCAGTAGAAGTAGATGTTGTCCTGACCGATGAACTGGTAGATCTGTGCGTCGTCCGAGCACCACCAGTCGCGCCAGTCGAGTGAGCTGTGCTGGTAGGCGGGCGCGGGGACCTGCGTGGAATCGGCGGCGGGCTCGCCCATGAGGGCGGCGTCCTGGGCGGCGACACCCTCGGTCACGCCGGCGGCACGGGCGTCGCGGGCGAGTACGGTGCGGGTGTAGCTGATGGGCGCCCACAGGCTCTCGGGCCAGCACCAGCAGGTGACGTCGGAAACGCCGTCGACCTCGGGCACCGGAACGCCCCAGTCGATGTTGCCGGTGATGCGGAAGGGCACGAGCGCCTTGCCGCTGCGGAAGCGCACGCCGCCGTTGGCGAGCACTGCGTGGGCGTCGTCGCGCTCCTTCCAGCTGGGGAAGGTGACGGTAAAGCTGCTCTTGTTGCCCTCGGGCTCCAGCACAGTGTGCTCGGGCAGTTGGTTCTCGACGGCGTCGAAAGCCTCGCGGAACTTGTTCTGAATATAGAGCTGTGCCGGCAGCAGCCACTCCTCCATGGTCTTGGAGACCACGGAACGAACCTGCGGGTTCTGGGCGAGCTTGGCGGTGTAGGTCTTCATAAAGTCGAGGTAGGCCGGAAGGTCAAAGTAGAGGTTGTCGACTGGGCGCAGCTCGGGCACCTCGCCGGTGAGCTGGCTCTTGGGCGCGATGAGTTCCTCGGGCTCAAACTGGTGACCCAGGTCGCACTCGTCGGCGTAGGCCTTCTCGGACTTGCAGCCCTGGATGGGGCAGCGGCCGATGACCTGGCGGCCGTTGAGGAACGTGCCGGCCTTAGCATCGTAGAACTGCAGCGTGGAGCGCTTGGAGATAGTGCCCTGCTCGTGCAGGCGCTCGATAATCTCGGCGGTCACCTCGTTGTGAATCTGTGCAGCCGGCTCAAGACCCGAGCCGCCGTAGATGTCGCAACTGATGTTGTAGTTGTTGAGGGTCGCGGCCTGGCGGGAGTGATTGGACTCGACATACTCGCCGATGGACTTGTCGTAGCCCTCGTTCTCCTTGAGCTTGCGGTAGCTCTCCATGATGGGCGAGCCATAGCAGTCGGTGCCCGAGGTGAAGATGACGTTCTCGCGGCCCAGACGGTCGCGCAGGAAGCGGGCGAAGAAGTCGGCCGGGACAAAGACGCCACCGACGTGGCCAAAGTGAAGGCCCTTGTTGCCGTAGGGCTCGCCGGCGGTAACGATGGCGCGGCGAGGCCAGCTGGGACGGTCGTTCATGGAGTATTTGGATGCCATGGGACTCCTTCGCATATGGTGAGGGCGCGGCCGGGCGCGGGGCTTGGCGGCGCGGTGGTCAATTCGTGCATATCGTTCGACATTATCGCACATGCGGGCGGGTGCGTGATGGGGGCGCTATCCTAAGATGCTATGAATGAGATTTCCAACATACATGTGTTTGAAGACGAGGATTTCCTGCACGCCTGCTTTGTGTGGGGGATGGCCGTGCTTGGCGCATTTGCTGTGTGCCTGGTGCCGGTGTTTATGCTGCTGGGTGGGCCCGCGGGTCTGGATGCGGCTGACGCGGGTGGCTGGACGGCTGTCTTGGGCTGGATAGTCGGCTTGGCTGCGGTTTCGGCGGCGTCATTTGCCGTGCACGAGCTGGTGCACGCGGTGTTCTTTAAGCTGTTTGCGCCCGCCGGCGCTCGGGTGACCTTTGGGGCAAATCTCGAGACGTGCATGATTTACGCCTGCGCCGAGGGCGTTGTGTATTCGCGCCGGCGGTACATGGTCATTTGCCTGGCGCCTACGGTGATTCTGACGGTGGCGTTTGCCCTGGGGCTTGCGCTTTTTGGTTATCCGCTGCTGTGCTACCTGGCGGCTGGCTTGCATTTGTCGGGCTGTGTGGGCGACTGGTATTACGTGCGGACCATTTTGCGCGACCGCCGCATTGTCGCCTGCGAGGACACGTCCTTTGGCGTTCGCTTTTTCGCAAGGTAGTCTTTTTGGGATGATTTTTCTGGGACGGGGATGTTGATGAGGCCGTTGTTGTTGCACGCTTGCTGTGCGCCGTGCTCGCTCGAGCCGGTTCGCCTGCTGCGCGAGGAGGGGTTTGAGCCCACGATTTGCTGGACCAATCCCAATATTCAGCCGCGCGATGAATGGCAGCGCCGCCTGGACGAGCTGCGCCGGTGGTGTGCCGACGGTAGCATCGAGCTCATAGAGGCAGGGGAGGACCGCGAGCGCTGGGAGGCCGGCGTGGCCCCGCTGGGTGCCGATCGGCCCCGTCGCTGTCGCGCGTGCTATGCCTTGCGTCTGGCCGAGGCATGCCGTGTGGCCCAGGAGCACGGGTTTGAATATGTGGGCACGACGCTTGCCGTCTCGCCGTATCAGCTGTTCGATACCTGCAATGACGTGCTTGAGCGTTTGGCTGCCGCTCGCGGTCTCACTCCGGTGATTCGCGATTTTCGCCCGTATTACCCTGAGGCGACACGCCGTTCGCGCGAGCTGGGCATGTATCGGCAGAATTACTGCGGCTGCCGATTCTCGGCCGTCGAGGCGGCCATGGACCGCGCCCGCATCCGCGACGAGCGCAAAGCGTCCAAAAAGTAGTTCTTTTGAGCTGGCAGCCTGCTAGGATGTAGAGCGGACTTTGACTATATAAGGAGAATCCGACGTGTCTATGCGTACTGATGATTTTGACTATAACTTGCCCGAAGAGCTCATCGCCCAGGCTCCTGCCGAGCCGCGCGACTCCTGCCGCCTGCTGGTGGTGGATCGCAAGGGATCCGAGGCGGGAACGCCGCTGGAGCACGGCGGTACCGTTGAGCACCGCATCTTCCGTGACATCATCGACTATATCGAGCCGGGCGACGTGCTCGTCATCAACCAGACGCGTGTCATGCCGGCTCGCCTGATCGGTCGCAAGGCCGGCTCGGGCGGCGTGGTGGAGACGCTGCTGCTTAAGCGCCGCGAGGATGTTGATCCGCTGGGTCACGTTTGGGAGTGCCTGGTCAAGCCGGGCAAGCGTCTGAAGCCCGGTGCTCAGATTGAGTATCGCGCCGGTGGCGCCCATGCGCCCGAGGGGGCTCCCGTGGTGCTGACGGCCGAGGTTGTCGACTTTGTCACCGATAGCCGCGGCGGCCGCCTGGTGCGTTTTGAGCCGGCGGGCTGCAACGCCGCCGGCGACCCGCGCACGCTCGACGAGGCCATTCACGCCGCCGGTCACGTGCCGTTGCCGCCCTACATCACCGATTACGAGGGCGATCCCGAGAAGTACCAGACCGTCTACGCCATGAAGGAGGAGCACTCGGCCGCTGCTCCCACGGCTGGCCTGCACTTCACGCCCGAGCTCATGGCTGCCATCGAGGCCAAGGGCGCAAAGTTTGCCGCCGTTGAGCTCGAGGTGGGCATCGATACCTTCCGCCTGGTGGAGGAGGACGACCCCACGCAGCATGTGATGCATACCGAGCGCTACCACGTGTCGCAGGAGGTGGTCGACGCCGTGCATAAGGCGAAGGCCGAGGGGCATCGCGTGATCGCCGTTGGTACCACTGCGGTGCGCTCGCTCGAGAGCGCGTTTGACGCTGACGCGCCGGTGTCCGATCCGGCTGTGACGGCGCGCTATTTTGAGGGCCGTGAGGACGGCGCCGACACGCTCGGCCGCGGTGACATCGTGGTGCGCGAGAACGCGACGACGCAACTCTACCTCATGCCCGGCTCGACCTATCACGTGGTCGATGCGCTGATCACGAACTTCCACGTGCCGCGCTCCACGCTCATGATGCTCGTGAGTGCGCTTGCCACCCGCGACCAGATCATGGATGCCTACGCTGCCGCCATCGAGGAGCGCTACCGCTTCTTCAGCTTTGGCGACGCCATGCTCATTTGTTAGTTGCGTGGTTCTACGAACCGCGTAACTGCTCGACGCTGCAAACGCCCCTAAGCGGCAATCTGACGTTCAATCGTCGGGCATGACCAGAAGGTCAATGCCCTCCTCTTTCACGTCACCTTGCTCGCTTAGGGGCGTTTTCGCTGACTTCGCCTAAACAGTGGCGTTGCCGTGATTCAACCTGCCAAAAAGGGACAGGTTTATTTTGGCGGGTTTTATCTGGGCAAACGTTGTTGGTGCAATGGGGACTGGTCTATATACACCAAGTTGGTGCAAAGTAGCCTGACCCCTTTGCACCAATAAAAAAGTTGCGGTGAGATAGTTCTTGAATTGGCCTTTTTGATGGCTAAACAGGAACTATCTCACCGCAACTGCCTTGAGTGTTTTTTGGCAGCTAGTTTACTTGCTCGCGAAGAGCCCGATCAGGACGATCACGAGGATTACGGCGATGATGCAGACGATGGCTCCGGTGAATTTGATGCGTGAGTCGCGGGTACGCTCGCGCACGTCGTCCTCGGCGGCTTCGAGTTGAGCCACTTCGCGCTCGGTTTCGGCGTGCTCGGCCTTATCGCGGGCCAAGGAGCCTGCGAGCGATTCGGTAATCTCGGGATGGTCGTGCACCTCGGTCGCCTGCTCGATGATCGACTGCGCATGCGCTACATCCGCCTGGGCATTGGCAATAGCCTGCTCCTGCTCTCGACGCGCCTTGTCCTCGACGGCGATCTTCTCGCGCAGTTCGCGTTGGCGCGTTGCGGCGGCGGCTTTTGCGGTCTGCAGCTCGTCGCGCGCGGCATCGGCCTCGGCCGTCACGGCCTGATGGGCACGCCTGGCGTCAGCGATGGGGGCTTGTGCCTGCTCGACGGCGTGCTCGGCGGCCGCGAGTGAGTGCTCAAGATCGGCGGTGATGTGCGGGACATCTTCCTCGGCTTTGCGCAGGGCATCGGCCGTGTCGGAGATCTGCATCGAAAGCTCGCTGGTGCGCACCGTGTAATTGGCGGGATTCGCCGAAGGATTGCGCTGCAGCTCGGCATACTCGCGGCGCAGCGTTTCGAGTTGAGCGCGCGTGGCATCGACGGTTTGCTGCGCTGCGGCAACGCCGGCGTCGCGCTCGGCCTGCACCTTGTCGCGGATGCGCTTGGAATCCTCGAGGCGGCGAACGAGGCGGTTACCGGTCTCGCGCGAGCTGGCTTCGCGCGCCTCCACGGCATCGAGTGCGGCTTTGAGACGCCGCTCGGTGGCATCGTCCTCTTCTTTTATTTGCTCGAGCTGCGCCTTGAGCTCTGTTGCCTTGGCAGCATGGGTATCGCGGCCGATTTCTGCCGCCGCGGCGGCCTTTTGTGCCGTGTCGATAGTCTGGCGCTGCTCGGCGACGATTTGGTCGTAGCGGCCTGCGATGTCCTGGCGTGTCTTGAGCTCCTCGCCTTGATCGGCGATGCGCTGCTCAAGTTCGGCCAGGTGGGCACGGGCGTCCGCGAGTGCCTTCTTTGCGGCGTTCATCTCGCGCATGGCCGAGGCACCCTGGGCGATAAAGGCGCCCACGGCGCTGGCGGTGTTTGAGACGGCGCCTCCCAGATCGCGGCTGGCTGCTGGGGTGTGCAGGGCGGTCGGGTGAGCGGCGTTCGCCGTGCCCGCATCGGGCGTCTGCGGCGTGGCGATGCTGCCGGTGCCGCCCTCGACTACGGAAAAGCCGGCAGCGTGCGGGTCGACTGCATCGGCACCAATGGTGGGGTGCTCAAGCTGCAGGAACGAGGGCAGGGTGCTGCCTTGGTCGGCAACGGGGGTCTCGCCGGGCACGAAGGTCGAGGCGGCCTCGGCGGCCTCCTCTTCTTCGGCGTCAATATCGGCGTCGGCCACGGCGTTTTTCATCGCTTTGACGGCATCCATCATGGAGTCCATGACGGCATCGAGCTCTTCTTCCGAAGACACCTCGATAGGGCCTTCTGCTTGCGGGGCGGCGTCCTTTTCGGGGGCGTCGTCCTGAGCGGCCGAATCGTCGTTTTGCTCGCCGGCATCTTCGGCCGTAGGGATTTCCGTCGCAGCGCCGTTATCTAGAGTGGCGTCGTCGACGTCGGTATCATTGCAGGTCGCAGCGTCAGTATCTGCGGCGACGTCTGCTGAATCATCAATATGCTGTTGAGTCTGGGGGTCCAGCTCGTCTGTCATAGGCATGTGCTCCTCATCGTTGTTTGTCACCCTATGATAAAGTCTCGCGCCGACATCCCGCGCCCCGCAGCAAAGTTTCAAAACGTGTTCGATGACTCGCTTGGATAGCAAAAATTCATCCTCTAAAGTCAGTTTACGCTTGACATTCCCTTCGCCGAATGACGTTGCGCCGTTCGCCTGCTGCGGTCTTTATTTTTCACTTGAACACGCTAAAGTTGCATTTCAGCTTTTGGCGCGTGAAGTTGGATACGCGCAGTCGGCGGGTGTGCCCGTCGCGATTCGAAAGGACTTTGTATGGGACTTTTCACTGGTAAGACCGTGATCGTCACCGGCGGCGGCAAGGCCACGCTCAAGGACGGTTCCGCTGGCTCCATCGGTTACGGCATCGATATCGCTTTTGCCAAGGAGGGCGCAAACCTCGTCATTACCGGCCGCAACGTTGCCAAGCTCGAGGCTGCCAAGGAGTCCCTCGAGGCCGACTACGGCGTCAAGGTTCTGCCTGTTCAGGCCGATGTCTCGGCTGGTCAGGACAACGAGGCCGTCGTCCAGAACGTCATCGACAAGGCCATCGAGGAGTTCGGCCGCATCGACGCCGTCGTCAACAATGCCCAGGCCAGCGCTTCGGGCGTGACCATTGCCGATCACACCATGGACCAGTTTAACCTGGCCATTTACTCCGGCCTGTATGCCACCTATCTGTACATGCAGAAGGCCTATCCGCACCTGAAGGAGACCAAGGGTTCCGTGGTCAACTTTGCCTCGGGCGCCGGTCTGTTTGGCAACTACGGCCAGTGCAGCTACGCCGCCGCCAAGGAAGGCATCCGCGGCTTGACCCGCGTTGCCGCCAACGAGTGGGGCAAGGACGGCATCAACGTCAACATCGTGTGCCCGCTTGCTTGGACCGCTGCGCTCGAGAACTTCCAGGATGCCTATCCCGAGGCGTTCAAGGCCAACGTCCATATGCCGCCGGCGGGTCATTACGGCGACGTCGAGAAGGAGATCGGCCGCGTGGTCGTTCAGCTCTGCGGCCCCGACTTTAAGTACATGAACGGTGAGACCGTCACCCTCGAGGGTGGCATGGGTCAGCGGCCCTAACAGTTACGCGGTTCTACGAACCGCGTAACCAGTTGACGCTGCAAACCCGCCAGAGCGGCAATCTGCCTTTCAACTTCGGCGGCATGACCAGAAGATCAATGCCGCCTTGTTTCAAGGCACCTTGCTCGCTCTGGCGGGTTTTCGCTCATATGACCCAATCCGCTGTCAAGAGCCACAATGGCCCCGCCGACCGCTTGCAATCGGTCGGCGGGGCCT
>UQKL01000004.1 GCA_900541695.1 uncultured Collinsella sp.
GGTTCTTGAGGGACGCAAATAAAGAGACTTGCTGGATGCTGCCTCTGTTATGGGGGGGGTTTCTTTTGGTGGAAAACCGCCACAAAGGGGACAGGCACCTTTGTGGCGGTGGGGGTGAGCTCAATGTCGGTGTGCGCGTTGAGCGACATTCCAATGAGCGCCTCTACAGAATTTCATCCGGGCTGGCGGGTTTGGTTGTTTTGGGGATGCCGAGTTTGGATGACGCGAAATCGTCAACATTGTCCTTAATTCCGTCTTTGGTGTAGACAGTGACCATATAGGTGCTGTGTCCGAATTCGCCCTTGTCGCGTGTTGCCCAGGCATCCCAGTAGGCGGCCCCGTTTCGCCCTTTGATTTTTCCGACACGGCGGAGTTCTGTTCGCTTTAATTTCTGGTTGCTATAGATGGTTCGACCGGTCTCCTCGGTGAGCCCGCACTGTCCAAGTAGCTTGTCGAGGACTTGGTTCATGTGGCGCTCGTCGGTGTTTGGAGCATAGTCGTAGGCGAGGGTGATGGAATCGAGGGGCTGGTCGTCGATCAAATAATTCATCGCCTGAGGTTCAAGGCAGAAATAAGGAGGCCGTCCGTCGATCTGACCGAGCAGTGGCAACTTTGACCGCCAAATTCCGGTGGGAATTCCATCTTCGTAAAACACGCCGCGACAGATAAAGGAAAGCGAGGTGGCACGCGAGCCGGCGTCGACCATTCCGCGTAAATCGAAGGGCGAGGCGATGCCAAGGGAAAAGGGCGTGATGACGATAAGGAAGAGCATCACGATGGGTACGGCGAGAATGGCGATGACGTTGCGACCGGTGGAATGAGGCGGCTTCATATGCGCTCCTCGAGACAAAGAGCAGGCAAGCTCGATGACAAATGAATAATCTCAGCTAACAATTCAATTTTAATCTCATAACGTGTGACAGCTGGCCGTCGAAACCGAGAACCATCACAAAGGTGCCTGTCCCCTTTGTGGTGGTGAGGAGCGCGCGGCTTCTTTTGGTAATAGTGTTAGCTGGCGGTATCATTAGTACAGATGGCGAAGGCTTGCATTGTGAGGTGCTTTGCTGTGAGAAGTCCTGCCCGTATTGGATTGATTGTCTTGGTGCTTGCGATCGCTGTGGTTGGCGCGGGTGCTGTCGGTATGGCATTTCTACCTGCTGCGGTGACGGAGCCGGTGGTCAAGCCTGTGACTCAATCTGTCGAACTTCTGACCGGCGACGACAAGCCCGAGACCATTACCGTTGATTTTGATGAGCAGCCGGCTGTGCTGGGTATTAGCAATTATCCGCGTATTCAGCTTGGGGCCATGCGCTATACCACGGATACAAGCCTGATCGATAGGGCGTCCGAGCTACTCAAGGGCAAAACATTTAAGCGTTGGTACGGATATGCGTCCTATCGGGCAAAAGCGAACGACATGGTTGGCGGATGCCACTCTTCCATCGAGCTGGACACTGCAAACGGCGCAAAGTTATGTGATGTCTCGTACGATCCGGGCTACGAGGGCAATGAGGGTCCGGGCATCTACATCATGGACGGCGATGTCGCCTATGTCATGGAGGGCGACCAGACCGAGCTCAACGATTTTATGGGTCAGTGTATCCAAGATGCCTATAAACAGACCTGCTTGCCTGACCCGCAGACTGCACGCGATAGTGGGTCTGCCCGTACATGGCTGTTCGAGGATGAGATGCCCTGGACCGTCGAATCGGGAAGTACGGGTTCGGCGAAGGAGTAGAGACCGCGACCGCCACAAAGGTGCCTGTCCTCTTTGTGGTGGTTTTCGGTCTGTCTCGATCTGTAACATCTTGGCCGCTAAAAGTGGGCCTGGTGTTACAGATTTAGATTTTTGATCCGGGTGTTTTCTGTTCGTCTCGATTTGTAACAGATAGAGCTCTATTTGCTGACCAGATGTTACAGATTTAGATAAACGGGTGCCGCTGGTCATTTCATCTCGATCTGTAACATCTGGAGCCATAAACAGTCGCTAGATGTTACAGATTGAGATAGTAAGGGGACGAGGCCGTAGCGGGTGAGCGCACCTGCCCCCTATCCCTCAATCACTCAGAAAATCTTATATATAGAGACTTAGATTTGTGTATAAGATCGCGCAAAGCTGGCAACAATACATCTCGAACAACGTGAAGCCGCCCCGTAGGGCGGCCGCCCCAAGAGAGGTGATTCCATGAGAATCGATAAGCTAGCAATGACGTCGCGTGAGGCGCTGCAGACCGCCATGAGCACGGCTGCCGATGCACAGGCCGGCGCGGTGGAGCCGATTCACCTGCTGTCTGCCCTGCTCGGTGCCGGCGAGCGCAATATCTCCGTGATCATCGAGCGCATCGGTGCCGATCCGGCCCAGCTTGCGCGCTCCACGCAGGATGCTATCGACCATGCGCCCAAGGTTTCGGGCGAGGGCCAGCAGATGGGCCTGTCCAACGAGCTCGTCCGTGTCATCGAGAAGGCCGAGAAGAAGGCCACCAAGATGGGCGACAGCTTTGTGGTGACCGAGCATCTGCTGATGGCGCTTGCCGAGGACAAGGGCGAGGCGGGCCGCGTGCTGCGCGATGCCGGCGTGACCAAGGAGCGCATCGAGCAAGTCTACGAGGAGCTGCGCGGCGATGACCGCGTGACGTCTGCCGAGGACAAGACCCAGTTTGAGGCGCTGGAGCAGTACGGACGTAACATCTGCGACCTGGCCCGCGCCGGCAAGCTCGACCCGGTCATCGGCCGTACCGATGAGATTCGCCGCACCATCCAGGTCCTGTCCCGTCGCACCAAGAACAACCCCGTGCTCATCGGTGAGCCGGGCGTCGGCAAGACGGCCATCGTCGAGGGCATCGCCCAGCGTATCGTGGCCGGCGACGTGCCGAGCACCCTGCGCGACCGCGACCTCATCGAGCTCGACATGAGCGCGCTGGTCGCCGGCGCCAAGTACCGTGGTGAGTTCGAGGACCGCTTGAAGGCCGTGCTCAAGGAAGTGCAAAAATCGGAAGGCAAGGTCATCCTGTTCATCGATGAGCTCCACACCATCGTGGGCGCGGGTGCCACCGAGGGCTCCATGGACGCCGGCAACATCCTCAAGCCTGCGCTCGCCCGTGGCGACCTGCATGCGATCGGCGCGACCACGCTCGACGAATACCGCAAGTACATCGAGAAGGACGCGGCGCTCGCCCGTCGTTTCCAGACCGTGATGGTCAGCGAGCCCACCGTCGAGGACACCATTTCGATCCTGCGTGGCTTGAAGGAGAAGTACGAGATCTTCCACGGCGTGCATATCACCGATAGCGCGCTCGTGGCAGCTGCCGACCTCTCCGATCGCTACATCGCCGACCGTTTCCTGCCCGACAAGGCCATCGACCTGGTCGATGAGGCGGCAAGCCGCCTGCGCATGGAGCTCGACAGCATGCCGGTCGAGATCGATGCCACCACGCGTCAGCTCACCCAGCTGCAGATCGAGGAGCAGGCACTCATGAAGGAGACCGACGACGCTTCCAAGGAGCGTCTGGAGGCCTTGCGCCAGGAGATTGCCGAGGTTCAGGAAAAGCTCAACGTGCAAAAGGCCGGCTGGCTCAACCAGAAGAACGCCATCGACCACGTGCAGGAGCTCAAGGGCCAGCTCGATGAGGCCAAGAGCGAAGAGGAGCGCGCGACGCGCAATGGCGACCTGGGCCGTGCGTCCGAGCTGCGCTACTCCGTGATCCCGGGCTTGCAGCAGCAGATTCAGGATTCCGAGGCCGCGCTCGAGGCGCAAAAGCAGCAGGACGGCGAGGGCCTGAACGAGCAGGTGACCTCCGATGAGATCGCCGAGGTCGTGAGCGCTTGGACCGGTGTGCCCGTCTCCAAGATGATGCAGGGCGAGCTCGACAAGCTGAAGGGCCTGGAGGGCGAGCTGCATAAGCGCGTCATCGGCCAGGACGAGGCGGTCTCCGCTGTCGCCGCGGCCGTGCGTCGCAGCCGTGCGGGTCTCTCCGATCCGGACAAGCCCATCGGCAGCTTCTTCTTCCTGGGCCCCACCGGCGTGGGCAAGACCGAGCTCGCCAAGGCGCTGGCCGAGTGCCTGTTCGATGACGAGCGTGCGCTCGTGCGTATCGACATGTCTGAGTACATGGAGAAGTTCAGCGTCCAGCGTCTGATCGGTGCGCCTCCGGGATACGTGGGCTACGACGAGGGCGGCCAGCTCACCGAGGCCGTGCGCCGTCGTCCGTACTCCGTGATCTTGCTCGACGAGATGGAGAAGGCCCATCCGGATGTCTTTAACGTGCTGCTGCAGGTGCTTGACGACGGCCGTCTGACTGACGGTCAGGGTCGCCAGGTGTCCTTCAAGAACACGATCATCATCATGACGTCTAACGTGGGTTCCAAGGCCATCGCCGAGCTTTCCGGCAAGGACGAGGAGGAGATGCGCCATCAGGTCAACGCGGCCATGGCTCAGACCTTCCGCCCCGAGTTCCTCAACCGTATCGACGATATCGTGGTGTTCCATCCGCTCGGCATGGCGCAGATCGAGAAGATCGTCGACATCCAGCTCGCCGACGTCCGCGCGCGTCTGGCCAAGGAGCGCATGACGCTTGCCATCACCCCGGCGGCCAAGCAGATGCTCGCCGTGGGCGGCCTGGACCCGGTCTTTGGCGCCCGTCCGCTCAAGCGTCTGGTCCAGCGCGAGGTCGTGGATGCCATCGCCGCCGCTATCATCGACGGCACGGTGCGCGAGGGCGATCAGGTGACGGTCGATGTCGACAAGGACGGCGGCTTTACCGTCGTGTGCGACAATACGCCGGCGGCCACCTACGAGGTCCCCGACGCCGAGTAGATTTTGGGCCATGCCTTAAAATCTGCCTTTTGAGCCGAACGCCAAGGGCGGCGGATCCGATTGGGTCCGCCGCCCTTTTTCGTGCGACAATCGATGGTGTTGAACGTGAGCACATGGCAAGGAGCTATGCAGATGAAAGACGAGAACAAGACGAACGCACCGGTGGCTGAGGCGGCGCCCGCCGCACCGAAGACTCCGTCTAAACCGGCACCCAAGCCGCGCGACCCCTACATCCGTGCCGAGAACGAGGACGATGACGGCTACGATCCCTACAGCGATCGCCGCCCCGAGCGCGAGCCAATGTTCGAAGCCGATCCGTGGCGCTGAGTGCCACCCAAAAGGCCACCAATAAGTTGCGGTGAAATAGGGATTGTTTTGCGGTTTGACCAGCAAAAACAGTCCCTATTTCACCGCAACTGCGTTAGGGATGGGGTGTTGGGCGGCTGTCTTCGGGCCAGCTAGTCCTGGGCTTTGATGCTCGGCAGGAGAATCTGGGCGAGGTAGTCGGTCTCGAGTTTGGTCGCGGCGTCGGCCTTGCCGTCTTTACCGACCAGGTCGTTTTTGATCTGGCTGTATGTGTAGCGGTTGCCGGTCGTGAGCTCGACAAGCTCAATCGCCGTATCCATGGGGTAGGTCGACACGGGGTTCTGCGTGTGCCCATTAACGGTTTGCGGAATCACGTACGGATAGACAGGGCCGCTGGCGTAGACGGTGTAGCCGTTGCCTAGGCTGACCGTGCCCAAAACCGTATCGCCGTCGTCGGGCGTAAAGGTCTCGCCATCGCGCACCGCGACGAGCGTCACGAGCGGTGTGTTGGTGTCGCCGTCCAGATAAATGCACAGCGTGTTGCCGTTCTGCCAGGTTGCGACCTTGCCATACCACTCAACCGGAATATCGAGCTGATACAGGTTCGTCGCCTTGTGCCGAGCGTCGGCATCGCGGGCGGACTGAGCCTCGCTTGCGCTTACGGCGTTGGCGGCGGCATCGCGGCGCGTAATTGCCGCCTGCTGGAGTATCTTTGCCGCGGCGGCAGAGCTCGCGCCGCCTTCTTCGGCGTACTTGGCGGCGGCATCGATCTGGTCGTCGGTCACCGTGTCGGCTGAGGGCACCTTAAGCTTAAAGGTGGCTTGAGCGCGCAGATCCTGCCCGTCATTCTTGACCGTAACCTGGGCCTTGGTGGTCGGGACGGTATAGATGGTGCCGTCGGCCGCGATGGGGGAGGCAGCGATGGAGAGCGTGTAATCGCCGGGCAGCAGTTTGATGCCGCGGCCGTGCTCGTCAACGTAGAGTGTTTCGCTCACAGAAGAGCCGTCGGAGTCCTGGCCACTCACCTGCACGGGGATCTTTGAGCCAGTGGAACAGTCGAGGCCCGCGGCCTGCACGCCAATCTGCACTGACATCATCGTGTGGGCATTGGCGGCGACAGTGGCAGCCTGCTCTTGCTGATATCCGTTCCAGGCAGCATAGCCTGCGCCGCCGGCGACGAGCGCGACGGCCACAACGCCGGCAACCATCAGGTTGCGGCGCTTGGGCGACATCTTGCGATGGCGAACCTCGGCCTCGCGTGCCGAGGGAACGGATGGTAGGGGAATATCGCCCATGGCGATGGTCTCGTCCACGGCTGGTGCGGAACCCAGGCCAGGAAGCTCGCGGGTCAGCGAATCCTCGGCCGGTAAGCTGTCGAGCAAGACGGTTTCCTCGCCCGTGTCGGATTCGGGCTGGTTGCCGGCCTCGCTTTCGGTGTCTTCGTGATCTGCCTCATCCTCGGCAGGCTCAACGTCGCCTGCATCCTGATCATCGGATTGCGCCTCGGTTTCCGGCTCATCCTGCACATCAACGCCCGAATCGTCAAACGCAATCTCATCGAGTGAAATCCGGTCAAGGCTCTCCAGGGCCTCGGCGCATGCTTCTGCATCTTGGGCCGCATCCTCTTGGCCCATCGTCTCATCTTTCATATATCCCCCAAGCTCAATATCGGGACAACACTGTACCCAAAAACGGGACCCCATAGAGCCGCCGCATGATTTGAAATCCGATTTTATATATGCGCATGTTTTTGAATAGATGAATAGAGACGCAATGACAAAAGCCCCCGGAAAGCGAGTGAAACGCTTTTCGGGGGCTCTGCGAGACATTGGGTTGAATGCCTGGCGAGCGGGCCTATGCCCAGGCGCCAACAGCGACCAACACGTTACTCGGCGTGTGCGTAATCAACCTTGGCGCGGCGAGCGGTAGCCTTCTCCCAATCGCTGGTGCCCTCAAAGACATCCTGCTTGTAGGGATTGCGGCCGAGCTTCTTGGCGCGGTAGGCGATGTAGATGATTGCGGCGACGTTGGCGACCAGCGCGGCGATCGAGACCGCGGTGGCGGCGCCGGGGTCGAGCGTGGAGTGGGTCACAAAGATGGACTCCTCCTGGAAGTATGGGAACACCTGGGCAAACATGCACCAAATTGCCAGCGTAAAGGCGCGGTTCTGGATCCAGCTGCCCTTGTTCCAGATAAAGGCGGCGACGGTTGGCGCCAGCAGCAGCGCAAAGCCGCAGAACCAGGAGTGGGTGGGCAGGCAGTTGTAGGTGTAGCAGAAGTTCCAGATATCGTAGGCGATGATGTAGACCCAGGTCATGTCGGGCCACAGCATATCGGTCTGATCCTCGGAGGCGTAGACGCTCCACCAGCCGGTCATGCAGAAGATATTGATGATACCGGCGATGCCGTTGAACACGTTGTTCCAGCCGGCCAGCTGTGTAGCACCTTCGGAGGTGACCCAGGTGGACTGGCCCAGGACAAAGAAGTGATAGGCGCTCTCAAAGTCGGACACGACGGCGATCATGATGTTGATGGCGACGATCACAAACGGCCACGCGCGGAACCAATGCGCCTTGCCGATCTTGCCCCACTGGTACTTAATGGCAATGAAGCCCCAGCAACCGGCCAGCGCCGCGTATACCTTGGCGTAGTGGAACCAGCTGTTCTGGTACACGTGGGTGGGGTTGGTGAGCGCCCACTCGGCACCCTGCGAAACGCCCACGGCGATAGCGACGCAGTAAATGGTCATGGCCAGCGGAGCCACGCCAAAGATGATGGCCGCGCCCAGCTTGGTGCGGCGGCCGACCTCGTTGAGCACGATCAGGCCAATAAAGACCATGGCCCAGCCAGCCCAGTGGATAAGGGTATCGCTACCCCAAACGTCGAACAGCATGCTGCTCTCCTTTCACACGCCCGCGGCCCCTCTTCTGATCGCGGGCAGTTTGGCCAAATGTCGTCAGTTCTGGGGCTTGCGCTCCGGATACTTGGCGGTATAGCCCTCGATGTGGAGTGTCGAGGCGATGATTTCCTTGACCGTCTCGTCGGGCACATCGGGGTGTGTGCGGATATACATCAACAACCCCATGATGAGGGTGTAGAACGTCTCGTAGACATGGTCGATGCGTAGCTCATGATGGGCGACAAAATCCACCACGGTGGTGTCGCAGATATACTGCGCCACGCGCTGGACCACGTTGTGCAAAAAGCCGCCGTAGAGCGCACCGCTGCTCGAGGTGAGCGTGCTCGGCAGCTCGTGGCCGCTCACGACCAGACGCTTAAAGAGCGGGGCGACGGTGTCGAGTGCGCCCTCGATATCACCGACGATGCGGCCGGCGTTCCACCGCTCGAGCTCGGCGATAAAACCGTCGATCGCTTCGTCCATGACGGCGGTGACGGCGGCGTCCATATCGGCGAAGTAGTGGTAGAACAGCGAGCGCGTGCAGCCGGCTCGCTTGGTCACGGCCGACACCGAAAGATGAGACACGCCCAGCTCGGAGCTCACGGTGCGCACGGCATCGAGGATCTCGCGACGGCGTTCGTCGCCCGTCAAGCGCTTTGCCGTGCTGTCGGGCGCGGGGACGGCGTCGGCCACAGAGGTGTTCGCTGCGTTACTGCTCATGTGCTTGCCGCCTTTCATCCGTTTGAGCCTGACCGTTCGCCTAACAGTCTTGAATATTGTTGACGGTTCGTCAATACTGTTTTTGACACAATGTCAACAATAACGGGTGAACGGTGTGGGGGCATGTCGAGCCCGTAAAAAGAGGGGCGCTGCGTGCCTGCCAGGCTGCGGCAAGAGAAGGGACGACTATGATTCTCAACGGACCGGGGATTAGCTACACCGAGCCCGATATCGGTGCGGAGTTTGTGCCGCCGCTGCCGGAGCATCCGCGCGAGGCCATCGTCAAACTGTGCGAGCACTGCACTAACCGCCTGCTGCATCGCGACGAGCTGCTGGGCTACGAGTACTGGTCGTTTGCCGAGGCCGCGACTGACGAGCAGGCCGAGGTACTCTGCAAGATGAAGATGCGCCGTCCCTACACGCTGCCCGAGATGGTCAAGCTCACCGGCATGCCCGAGGCCCAGATCGAGAAGATGCTCGACGACATGAGCTACACGGGCTTGCTCGAGTACAACTGGGAAAATCCCGAGCGCGCCAAGCAGTGGGCGCTGCCCATGCTGGTACCGGGTTCCGCCGAGTTCCTCAACATGCGCGTGAGCCAGCTCGAAGAGCATCCGGTCTATGCCAAGTTTTTTGAGCAGGCGTCCAAGGGGCCGCTGTCCAAGGCCACGCCGATGGTGCCGCCCGGAGGCGCCGGCATCGGCATGCACGTCATTCCGGTCGAGAAGGCCATCGACGCCACGAGCACCTCGGTGCCGATCGAGCATATCGAGCATTGGCTCGACAAATACGAGGGTAAGTATGCCGCCAGCACCTGCAGCTGCCGCGCGAGCCGTCGCGTGATGGGCGAGGGCTGCGCCGATGACCCCGCCGACTGGTGCATCGCCGTGGGCGATATGGCCGACTACGTGGTCGAGACCGATCGCGGCCACTATGTGACGCGCGAGGAGGTCTACGACATTTTGCGCCAGGCCGAGGACAACGGCTTTGTGCACCAGATCACCAACATCGACGGCGAGAACAAGATCTTTGCCATCTGCAACTGCAACGTCAACGTGTGCTATGCCCTGCGCACCTCGCAGCTGTTCAATACGCCCAACCTGTCGCGCTCGGCCTATGTCGCCAAGGTTGAGAAGGACAAGTGCGTGGCCTGCGGTCGCTGCGTTGAGGTGTGCCCGGCCGGTGCCGCCAAGCTCGGCCAGAAGCTCTGCAGCAAAAAGGCCGGCGGACAGATGCCCGAGTATCCGCGCCAGGAGCTGCCCGATGCCACCAAGTGGGACCACACCAAGTGGTCGCCCAACTACCGCAACGACAACCGTATCGAGACGCACGAGTCCGGCACCGCGCCCTGCAAGACGGCCTGCCCCGCGCATGTCGCCGTTCAGGGCTACTTAAAGCTCGCGGCGCAGGGTCGCTATGACGAGGCGCTGGCGCTCATCAAGCGCGAGAACCCGCTGCCCGCTGTCTGCGGCCGCGTGTGCAACCGCCGCTGCGAGGATGCCTGCACCCGTGGCCGCGTGGATGCCGCCGTGGCTATCGACGAGGTCAAGAAGTTTATCGCCCAGCGTGATCTTGATGCTGCGACCCGCTATGTCCCGCCCGTGGTGACGCCGACGCGCGCTGGCGGCTTCGATCAGAAGATCGCCATCATCGGTGCCGGCCCGGCCGGTCTGTCCTGTGCCTTCTATCTGGCCGAGAAGGGCTACAAGCCCGTCGTGTTCGAGAAGAACGAGCGCCCGGGCGGCATGCTCACCTACGGTGTTCCCAGCTTTAAGCTGGAGAAGGACGTTATCGAGGCAGAGGTCGAGATCATTCGCCTGATGGGCGCCGAGTTCCGCTATGGCGTGGAGGTCGGTCGCGATGTGACGCTCGACGAGCTGCGCGAGCAGGGCTTTAAGGCCTTTTATGTTGCCATCGGCTGCCAGGGCGGCCGCCTCGCCGGTATTCCGGGTGAGGATGCCGAGGACGTGACCGTAGCCGTCGACTTTTTGCACGAGGTCAACAGTGGCAAGATCGACGCGCTGCCCGGCCGCACCATCGTGGTGGGCGGCGGCAACGTTGCTATTGATGTCACGCGCAACGCCTGCCGTCTGGGCTCCGAGCACGTTGAGATGTTCTGCCTGGAGAGCGAGGCCCAGATGCCCGCCAGCGAAGAGGAGCGTCGCGAGGCCGTTGAGGACGGCGCTCACATCAGCTGCGGCTGGGGCCCCAAGGAGGTTCACCTGGACGAGGCCGGTCGTGTGTGCGGTATCACCTTCAAGCGCTGTACGCGTGTCTTTGACGACGAGGGCCGGTTTGCGCCCGAGTACGACGAGAACGATCTGCGCCGCGTCGATGCCGACCGCGTGGTCATGTCGATTGGCCAGTCCATTGCGTGGGGCGACCTGCTGGCTGGCTCCAAGGTGGAGCTCGGCCGCGGCCAGGGTGCTCTTGCCGACCCCCAGACCTATCAGACCGCCGAGCCCGACATCTTTGTGGGCGGCGACGTCTACACCGGTCCGAGCTTTGCCATCGACGCCATCGCCGCCGGTCACGAGGCCGCCGTGTCCATCCATCGCTTTGTGCAGCCGGGATCCACGCTCACCATCGGCCGCAACCAGCGTCGTTACATCGCGCTCGACCGCGACGATGTCGTGATCGAGAGCTACGACAACGCGAGCCGCGAGGTGGCGCATGTCGACCGCGAGCGCGAGAAGGCTGCGCCGTTTAGCGAGTACGTCGAGACCTTTACCGAGGAGCAGGTGCGCGCCGAGACCGCCCGCTGCCTGGGCTGCGGTGCCTCGATCGTCGACCCCAACAAGTGCATCGGCTGCGGTCTGTGCACCACCAAGTGTGCGTTCGACGCCATCCATCTTGATCGCGACCGCCCCGAGTGCTCAACGATGGTCAAATACGAGCAAAAGCTCCCAAGCCTCGGCAAGTATGCTCTAAAGCGCGCAATTAAAATCAAATTTGGGAAGAAGTAAGAGACCTAACAAGTAAGTGAACGGCGGAAGAAAAAGTGCATGAATTGGGAATCGTCTATCACATCATTCGCGATGTTGAGAACGTGGCGCGCGCTCATGGCGTGCGTCGCGTTTCGAGCGTGACGTTGCTGCTGGGCGAGGTCTCGGGCGTCGTTCCCGACTTGCTGCTCGACGCTTGGCGCTGGGCGGCAGATAAAAAGCCTATCACCGAGGGCGCGGAGCTTATCGTGGAGCCCGTCAACGCCGTGACGCATTGCGAGACGTGCGGCCACGACTATGCGACGGTCGAGCACGGCAAGACCTGCCCCCATTGCGGCAGCGGCGAGACGTACCTGCTCCAGGGTCAGGAGGTCATGATCAAGCAGATCGAGACCCCCGACGAGGACCCGGCAGACGCTACTCCCGACGGCCTTTCCGACGCCCCCGATGCCGTCGACGCCGCCAACCCCCTCCACATCGCCTAGGATTCCCTATAAGTTGCGGTGAAATAGTTCCTAAATTCAGCCTTCTGGCTCTTAAACAAGAACTATTCCACCGCAACTATTTTGAGTGGTTTCATAGAACATAAGTCACGAAAATAGTCAAGCCATGTCTGTTTAAACAAAATAGCGGCAGTACAAGCGCATTCGCGCTTGCCTAAAATCGATATTAATGAACAGCCTGCTTGTATCTGTAAAATGCATGGCTTGATGAGCGACGCCTTGTCGTGTAATGAGTCAAAAAGCAGTAACGTAATCAACTTGTAACAAACCTAGACGTTTAAACAAATAATCCAACCTTTTGCGGATTTAGCTATAATTCCACAAACCAAACGGCTATACTCCTTTCATGTCGTGTAGGAAATACGTAGACAAAAAGGAGGTTATGTGATGGTAAGTATTGTTCTTGCTAGCCACGGGGACTTGGCAGCTGGAATCAAGCAGACGGGCTCGATGGTCTTTGGCGATCAGCCGTCTGTTGCCGTGGTCTCGCTCGAGCCGAGCATGGGCCCCGACGACTTCCGTGCCAAGGTCGAGGAAGCAATCGCTTCCTTCGAAGACCAGGAGCAGGTGCTCTTCCTCGTTGATCTGTGGGGCGGCACGCCGTTCAACCAGATCAGCGGGCTCATCGAGGGCCACGATTCCTGGGCTATCGTCACCGGTGTCAACCTGCCTATGCTCATCGAGGCATATTCGCAGCGCTTTGACGCAAAGAACACTGCACATGCGATCGCAAAACATCTCGTGACTGAGGCTAAGGCTGGCGTGCGCGTCAAGCCCGAGTCTCTGGAGCCCGAGGAGAAGAAGCCGGCTGCGGCCGCCGCTGCTCCTGCAGGTGCCATCCCTCCGGGAACGGTCATCGGCGATGGGCACATCAAGATCGCCCACGTCCGTATCGACACCCGTCTGCTGCATGGTCAGGTGGCCACCACGTGGACCAAGCAGATCAACCCCAACCGCATCATCGTGGTTTCCGACGGCGTTGCTCACGACGAGCTCCGCAAGACCATGATCGAGCAGGCTGCCCCTCCGGGAGTCCATGCCAACGTCGTGCCTATCAAGAAGATGGCCGAGGTCGTCAAGGACACGCGTTTTGGTGACACCAAGGCCATGCTGCTCTTCGAGAACCCGCAGGATCTGCTCAAGGCCATCGAGGCCGGCGTCGACATCAAGGAAGTCAACATCGGTTCCATGGCTCACTCCAAGGGCAAGGTCGTCGTCACCAACGCCGTCGCTATGGGCGATGACGACGTTAAGACCCTCGAGGCCCTCAAGGCCAAGGGCGTCAAGTTCGAGGTCCGCAAGGTTCCTTCGGATGCCTCCGAGGATCTCGACGCCATGTTGAAGAAAGCTAAGGCCGAACTGGCCGCTCAAGCATAGTAAAGGAGGGTCCGATACATGTCTGCAATCACTATTCTGCTTGTTGCGATTGTCGCGTTGCTTGCCGGTATGGAAGGCATTCTGGATGAGTTCCAGTTC
This sequence comes from uncultured Collinsella sp., assembly GCA_900541695.1. Lineage (GTDB taxonomy): Bacteria > Actinomycetota > Coriobacteriia > Coriobacteriales > Coriobacteriaceae > Collinsella. The sequence continues at coordinate 13,663 of UQKL01000004.1, forward strand.
CATCAGCCGCTCGTGGCATGCACACTTATCGGTCTCGTAACCGGTCACCTTCAGGAGGGCATCCTCCTGGGCGGTTCGCTCCAGATGATGGCCCTTGGCTGGGCTAACGTCGGCGCCGCCGTCGCGCCTGACGCCGCTCTGGCCTCGGTCGCTTCTTCGATCATCATGGTGCTCGCCCTCAACGGCGGCGCCACTGATTCGGCCAAGGCCGTTACCGCGGCCATCGCCGTCGCCGTCCCGCTGTCGGTCGCTGGTCTGTTCCTGACCATGATCTGCCGTACCATTGCTACCGCTATCGCTCACGCCATGGACGGTTGCGCCGAGAAGGGCGACTTCTCCGGCATCGAGCGCTGGCAGTACGCTGCCATCCTCATGCAGGGCCTTCGTATCGCCATCCCGGCAGTACTTCTGTGCGTTATCCCGGCCGAGGCTGTTACCAACGCGCTTAACGCTATGCCCGACTGGCTGTCCGGCGGCATGGCCGTCGGCGGCGGCATGGTCGCTTCCGTCGGTTACGCCATGGTCATCAACATGATGGCCACCAAGGAGACCTGGCCGTTCTTCATTCTCGGCTTTGTCCTTGCTGCCATCCCTCAGCTCACGCTGATCGCCCTTGGCCTCATCGGCATCTCCCTTGCCCTCATCTACCTTGGCCTTAAGGATCTGGCCAAGCAGGGTGGCGGCACGGGCGGTGGCTCCGGCGACCCGCTCGGCGACATTCTGAACGATTACGAGTAGGAGGGGAGTGATACATATGGCAGAGAACAAGATTCAGCTCACCAAGGCTGACCGTAAGAAGGTTTGCTTCCGTCATCAGTTCCTTCAGGGCTCGTGGAACTACGAGCGTATGCAGAACGGCGGCTGGTGCTTCGCAATGATCCCTGCGATCAAGAAGCTCTACACCAGCAAGGATGACCAGATTGCCGCGCTTAAGCGCCACCTGGAGTTCTATAACACCCACCCCTATGTTTCCGCCCCCGTCATTGGCGTTACCCTCGCCCTCGAGGAGGAGCGCGCCAACGGTGCTCCGATCGATGACGTCGCCATCCAGGGCGTCAAGGTCGGTATGATGGGCCCGCTCGCCGGCGTCGGTGACCCCGTCTTCTGGTTCACCCTTCGCCCGATTCTGGGCGCTCTGGGCGCTTCCCTGGCCATGTCCGGCAGCATCGTCGGTCCGTTGCTGTTCTTCTTCGCGTGGAACATCATCCGTTACGCTTTCCTGTGGTACACGCAGGAGTTTGGCTACAAGGTCGGCTCCTCTATCGCCAAGGACCTCTCCGGCGGTCTGATGGGCAAGGTCACCGAGGGCGCTTCCATCCTGGGTATGTTCATCATCGGCGCCCTGGTCGAGCGCTGGGTGTCCATTTCCTTCACCCCGATCGTCTCCACGGTCAAGCAGTCTGCTGGCGCCTTTATCGACTGGGCTAGCCTGCCTTCCGGTTCCGAGGGTATCAAGGAAGCGCTGACGATGTACAACTCCGTCGGTGCTACCGCCCTTGATCAGATGAAGGTCACCACGCTCCAGGGTAACCTCGATCAGCTCATCCCCGGCCTTGCCGCCGTGTGCCTGACCCTGCTGGTCTGCAAGCTCCTCAAGAAGAAGGTTAGCCCGATCGTCATCATCCTGGCTCTCTTCGCCGTCGGCATCATCGGTCGCTTCTGCGGCTTCATGTAAGCACGCTTCGGCTTAAGACCGAGAGTTGCTAGGTAAGGGCTTTTGAGCCATTGAAACGGACCGCACCCGGTGGGTACACTGGATGCGGTCCGATTGTTTTAGTTGGAGGGCGAGGCGCGTATGGCGCAATCTCAGAACAGCACGGTCGATCTGGCAACGCCGGCAACCTGCCTGATGGGGCTTACCAGCCACGGTAACGTGATGGTGGGCAATAAGGCGTTCGAGTACTATAACGAGCGCAATCCCGAGGATTATATTCAAATCCCGTGGGACGAGGTCGACTATATTGCCGCCGAGGTTTTGCGCGGCACCAAGAAGATTACGCGTTTTGCCATCTTCACCAAGGACAACGGTCACTTTACGTTTTCGACGCGCGACGACAAAGAGACGTTGCGCGCGGTCCGCAAGTACGTCGACGAGGATAAGCTCGTGCGTTCGCCTGACTTTATCGATGTGACGGCTAAGGGCGCCAAGAGCATCCCCTCCGTCATCAAAGGCCTCTTCCACAAAGGCAACTAGCTCCTCATAAGTTGCGGTGAAATAGTTTCTAAATACGGCTTTAGATGCTTCAGACAGGAACTATTCCACCGCAACTTCGAAGTCTAGTCATGCGACGTATGGCGATGCAGTAAATCTGCTACACTAGTACAACATGCCTCCGTAGCTCAGGGGATAGAGCACCGCTCTCCTAAAGCGGGTGTCGACGGTTCGAATCCGCCCGGGGGCACCAGAGAATATGACGGCGTCGCGATAGCGGCGCCGTTTCTGGTTTGTGGGGACCGCCGGCGGATTCGGACCGTCGACACCCGCGTCGCCAATTTCCCCGCGGGGGGAGTTTTCGAATTCGCCCGGGGGCACCAGAGGAATATCGAGCCCGGTACCACCACGGTGCCGGGCTCTTTTGGTGTTAGAGCTGCGCCTTTCCATGCTAGCGGGTCGCATCAAAAGCAAAGCGCCCGCTTGCCGGGGGAGCAAGCGGGCGCTTCTGAGCGAATATGTTTGCGGCGTTCGCTGCGCAGATAATAAGCAGCCGACTAGTTGCTTGTACCGGCGTCGTCACCTGAATCAGTACCAGAGCCAGAAACCGAAACCGTCAGCGTGATCGTGCTGTCGGTGGACTGCTTGCCAGTGGGGGAGACGCCCGTCACGGTGGCGTTTTCGTTGCCACTCACGGGATTGCCGTTCTGATCGCAGAATGCGATGTTGTAGAACCCGGCGTTGTTGAGCGCGGTGACGGCGGCGGAGATGCTCTTGCCGTACAGGTTGCCCGGAACGCTGGCCTTGCCAGACTTCTTGGCGATGACGACGGTGATCGTGGCGCCGGGCTTCTGCTTGCCGCTGGGGTTCCAGCTAATGACGGTGCCCTCGGTGACGGAATCGTTCTCCTGGTAGCTCACGTTGACGCCAAAACCGGCCATGTCGAGAGCGTTGCGTGCCTGGGCCTCGGTCATGTCGGTCAGATCGGGGACGGAGGTGGTGTCAGGACCGCTGGAGACCTTATACGAGATGGTCGTGCCCTTCTCGACTTCCTTGCCGGCATCAGTGCCCTGCTCAAAGACCTGGCCTTCGTCGGCCTCGTTGGCCTCCTCGGTTGCGTTGCCCTTCAGGCCCACGCTTGCCAGCGCGGCCTCGGCCTGGTCCTTGGTTAGGCCGACGAGCTGCGGAACCTCAACTTTCTCGGAGGGCTTGGGGCCCTTGGAGATCACCAGGTTAACCTTGGAGCCCTTGGGCTTCTTAGTGTTGCCGTTGGGGGTCTGCTCGGCAACCTTGCCCTCGTCGACATCGTCGTTATAGCTCTGGTCGACAGTTCCGACCTCAAGGCCGGCCTCCTTGATCAGCTCGATAGCGGTCTGCTGGTCCTTGTTAAGCACATCGGGCACCGTAACCTGCTCGCCCCCAAAGAGCCCGGTGGCGAAGGCCACCACAACGCCAACCACGGCGATTGCGGCGACTACGGCGGCGATAATCTTGTTCTTGTTGGACTTGGGCTGATCGACCTCGTAGGAACCGGTGGAACCCGAGACGGCGCTGCGGGGGTTGGTCTGTCCGCTTACGCCCGATACGGGGCGAACCATAGCGCGCGTGGAGTCAGACAGCTCACGGGTCTTGGTGGCGCCCAGGTCGCCCGCGGCACCGATGATGCGCGTGGGCTCGGAGACGTTGACGGCGCGGCCGGACAGGTAGTTGTTGAGCACCTGGCGCAGCTCGTCTGCCGTCTGGAAGCGGTTCGACGGGTCCTTTTCCATGCACTTGAGGATGATGCGCTCCAGATCGGCGTCGACGCCGGAGTTGATCTGGCTCGGCGGAACCGGCAGTTCGTTTACCTGCTTGAGCGCAACCGAGATGGCGTCGTCACCGTCAAAGGGGACGCGACCGGTGGCGCACTCGTACATCACGACGCCCAGGGAGTAGATATCCGAAGTGGGACCGAGGTCCTGGCCGCGCGTTTGCTCGGGGCTTACGTAGTGGGCGGTGCCCAGTACATTGTTGTCCTGCGTGAGGTGGCTGTTCTTTGCGCGCGCGATGCCAAAGTCCATGACCTTGATGTTGCCGTCGGGCAGCACCATGATGTTTTGCGGCTTAATGTCGCGGTGGATGATCTCGTGCTTGTGGGCGACCGAAAGCGCGGAGCTGATCTGCGAGCCGATCTGCGCGACCTTCTTTGGATCGAGGGCGCCGTGGCTCTTGATGCCGCTCTTAAGGTCGGTACCGCGCAGGTACTCCATGACGATGTAGTAGGTATCGCCATCCTTGCCCCAATCGTAGACGCCCACGATATAGGGGGAGGAGAGACCTGCTGCTGCCTGGGCCTCCTGCTTAAAGCGGGCGGCGAAGGTGGCGTCGCCGGCATACTGCGGCAGCATGATCTTGACGGCAACCGTGCGGTCGAGGACCTGATCTTGCGCACGGAAGACGGTCGCCATGCCGCCCGTTCCCACCTTATCCTTGAGGAGGTATCTTCCCCCGAGGACCCTCTGTTCCATTCCTGCTCCTAACTAACTTATTCGCTCAACGATGTGTGTAGTACCAAATCTATGGTCGCTGGGACCGCGTGGCGCCTTGCCGCTAGCTCATCGGCCGTGGCGCGCCCCAAGTATCCGCTTCGATCACAGGCATCACGCTCCTTGGGCGGCAAGTGCCGCGGTCAGGACGATGCCGGCGATCTTGGCTGCCTCGACGTCGTGTTTGTCGTAATCCTCCAAGGCCACCGAGATGGCGACCGTGGGTGAATCGTAAGGTGCGAAGCCGACGAACATCGAGTTGACGTTGGTGCCGCCGGTCTCGGCCGATCCAGTCTTGCCGGCGACCTTGACGCCCGGAATCTGGGCATCGGTGCCGGTGCCGGACTGGACAACCGCGAGCATGGCCTGCTTGACCTGATCGGCCGTGGTGGCGCTGACGGCCTGGCCGAGCGAGCGGGATTGCGTGGTCTTGACCACGGTTCCGTCGGGGGCGAGCACCTGGGCCACGAAGAACGGGTCCATGACCACGCCGCTGTTGGCGATGGCCGCTGCTATCACGCAGTTTTGCATGACGGTGGTCTGCGGACCTGGCGTGTGGTCCATGCCGACAGGCTGGCCGGCGCCTGCCCAGGCGGTCTCCCACTCGGTCATGAGCGAGGGGTCGGCCATGATGGAGGCCGCGGTGGTCAGGTCCTGACCGAGCTTTTGGCCGTAACCAAAGGCGTTGGCAAACTGGACGAGCGAGCTGGCGCCGATCTCGTTGGCCACCTGGCCAAAGACGACGTTGGACGACACGGCAAAGGCCTGTTGCAGGCTGATGGTACCGTAGCTCTCGTTGGCGTAATTGGTGACCGGCGCGTTGCCGATATCCATGGAGCCGGGCGCCTGGTACGTGCTGGTAAGGCTGGCGGTGCCGGTTTCGAGCGCCGCGGAGAGTGTGACGACCTTAAAGGTCGAGCCCGGGGTATAGAGAGCGTCCATGGCGCGGTCGTACATGGAGCCGTCCTCGCCACCGCCCGACTGCATCAGGGCATCGATGTTGGTGTTGTCATAGGTGGGCGAGCTTGCGCATGCGAGGACCGCGCCGGTGCGCGGATCCATAACCACCACGGCACCCTTAAAGCCCTTGAGTGCCTGCTCGGCAGCCGTCTGGATGCGCGAGTCGATGGTGAGCTTGGCGGTGTTGCCCGGTTGGTTTTGGCCCGCGAGCGACGCGAGGGCGTTGTCCCAGCTGGAGTAATCCTTGGAGCCGGTGAGCGTTTCGTTCATGACGCTCTCGACACCAGCGGTGCCGTACTGCTGGCTTACATAGCCCACCACGTGAGCGGCCATGTTTCCGTTGGGGTAGGAGCGGGCGTAGGTGCCGTCTTCCTGTTGCAGCGACTCGGCCAGCGTCACGCCGTCGGACGTGATGATGGAGCCGCGCTGGATGTACTTGGAGCGGGCGATGGTGTGGTTGTTGGTCGGCATGTCCTGATAGTCCTTGGCCTTGATGACCTGGACATAGGTGAGGTTGCCGATAAGGATGGCGAATAGTGCCGTAAAGGCGAGCACGGCGCGGGTCAGTCGATTGGCGAGCGCCACGCGGCCGAGCACACCGGATTCGGGCGTGTCGAGCAGGCGACGACGCATGCGCGAGCCGGCGGAGTGGCTGCCGCGGGCATACGAAGACGAAGTGGCGAAGCGCGTGCCGGCCGGGGAGGACGCCGAGGCGACCTGGTCGTCGGTGATGGCGGCCATGGTGCCGGTGCCGGTGAGCTCGGCCTCGCGACCGGTTGCCTCGTCACCGGCGCGCAGCAGCAGCGCGACGATGATAAAGCTTGCCAGCAGCGAGGAGCCACCCTGGCTCATAAAGGGCAGGGTGACGCCGGTCAGCGGGATCAGGCGGGTAACGCCGCCAACGATCAAGAACGCTTGGAAGCTGATAGCGGCCGTAAGACCGGTGGCGCTAAAGGCGGCAAGGTCGGACTTGGCACGGGCTGCCGTGGTCAGGCCACGTACGGCAAAGAGCATAAACAGGATAAGAACGGCGCCACCGCCCAAAAGGCCCATCTCCTCGCCGATAGCCGAGAAGATAAAGTCGGACTCGACGACGGGGATGTTGTTGGCCATGCCGTTGCCAATGCCGACGCCAACAAGGCCGCCGTCGGCCAGCGAGAAGAGGGACTGGACAATCTGGTAGCCCTGGCCCTGTGCATCCTTAAAGGGATCGGCCCAGATCTGGAAACGAACCTGGACGTGCGACAGGAACTTGTAAGCGCCCACGGCCCCCACGGCCAAGAGCACAAGGCCGATGATGACATACGAGAAGCGACCCGTGGCAACGTAGAGCATCAGCAAGAAGATGGTGTAGAACAGCAAGGCCGAGCCCAGGTCACGTTCGAAGACAACGACGAGCAGGCATACGCCCCAGACTGCGAACAGCGGCAGCAGCAGGCGCAGACGCGGAATCTTAAGACCCAAGATCTTGCGGTTGGAGATAGAGAGCAGTTCGCGGTTCTCGGCCAGGTAACCGGCTAGGAACAGCACGATAAAGACCTTGGCGAACTCGCCGGGCTGAATGGTAAAGCCGGCGATGCGAATCCACAGTTTAGAGCCCGAGATCGTGGTGCCGATAAAGATGGGCAGCATCAGCAAGATGATGCCGATGATGCCAAAGGTGTACTTGTAGCGCATGACCACGTCGAGGTTTTTGACCAGCGCAAGCGTCCCCACCATCAACGCCACCGAGATAAACAGGATGACGAGCTGCGAGATGGCGAGCGTGGGCGCCAAGCGCGTCACAAACGTGATGCCAATGCCCGAAAGAACAAAGACGATGGGCAGGATGGCCGGGTCGGCGCCGGGTGCCAGAATGCGCACGGCGATATGCGCCGCGGCGAAGGCGGCAAAGAGACCGATCGGAACGGCAAGTGTCTCAAACGAGATGGCGGCGCCTGCGGTGAGCACGTACATCGCATACAGCAGGATGACGGGGAACGCCGAGGCGATGAGTAAGAGCAGTTCGGTATTACGGCGACTCATAAGCGGCACTCCCTTTCTAATTCTTATCGGAGGCTTCGGCCTCGGCGGACTGTTCGGCGGTATTCTCGGAATCCGATTCGGAGGTCGAACCCTGGTCGGTGTTATTGCGGATCGTTTGCGCGTCGATCACCTGACGGGTCTGCTCCTCGTCGATCTGATGGCGGTACTTGGAGATGGTGTCCTGTGCGTCGTCGATGCTCGTCTGCTGAATACCTGCCTTAAGGCGATTTTGTGTGTCTTCGGGCAGGTCGGACAGTTTGATGGTGGTCGTGCTGTCGAGCCAGTGCAGCTTAAGGCCGAGCGGCTTGCCGGGAATGCCCCGGTAGACCGCGACGGTGTCCTTGTAGGTGCCCAGGTAGTACGAGCCGGTGATGCCTGCGTAGGCCCAGATGGCTGCCGCCAGCACAAAAGCGATGCCCAGTACGGTGGCAATGGTGATGTTGCGGCGGCGGACGCGCTTTGCCTCGCGCATGACGCCATCGTCGACCAGGTCAACGACAAGCACGGTGACGTTGTCATGCCCGCCGGCGACCAGTGCCGCGTCCACCAGGTTGTCGACGCAAATCTGCGCGGTCGAGGACTGTGTGGCGATGTTTTCGATATCGCTATCGGGAATCATGCTCGAAAGACCGTCCGAGCACAGGATCAGGCGGTCGCCTTCCTCGATATGCAGGGTAAAGTGGTCGGCATACATTGCGGGATCCGAGCCCAGCGCGCGGGTGATGACCGAGCGGTTGGGGTGGACGCGAGCCTCGTCTGCCGTAATCTCGCCGGCGTCCACGAGCTCCTCCACATAGGAGTGGTCGCGGGTCACGCGGATGAGCGTGCCCTCGTGGAGCAGATAGGCGCGCGAGTCGCCCACGTGGGCGATAGCGAGCATGTCGTTTTCGATATAGGCGCAGGTTGCCGTGCAGCCCATGCCAGGCTTGCCAAGCCCGTTGAGCGCAGCCTCGATGACCGCGGCGTTTGCAGCTTCGACGGCGGCCGCCAGTCGTGCGGCGTCGGCTGCCTGCGGCGCTGTCTTGGCAATGGTCTCGACGGCGATGGAGGAGGCTACCTCACCGGCGGCGTGGCCGCCCATGCCGTCGCATACGCAAAAGAGCGGCGATTGCACCAGATAGGAGTCTTCGTTATGCGGGCGCACACAGCCAACATCGGAGCGGGCGCCCCACATGAGCTGCGTGGTCGTGCCGGCGTCGTAGGTCGAGTCAGTCTCGACGCGCTCGTCGGTCAGCGGCTCAAAACTCATGGTCGAGCCGGGGTCCTTAAGCTTGGCCTCCACGGCGGCAACGTCAATCTCGGCCGTATCGCCGGGCGAGACGGTGTCGGCATCGTTGCTCGGGTCGTTGACGTTGGGCGTGGCGGGCTCTTCGGTTGTACGGTCGACAGGCTCGTCGTCTTGCGGGGCGACGGCTGCAGACTCGGGCGTCGCGAAGTGCGCGGGCGCGGGCGTGCCGTGGGATTGGGAGACATCCTCCGTCGTTGCTGCGGGTACGTCTTCGGTTACAGACTGCATGGCTTCGGGCGCCGCCGCGGGTTCCGGTGCAGATGCGGACTCGGGTGCTGCGGCGGGTGCCGGCGCTACGGGAAACACCGGTGCCGCGGGCTCGGGAGCCGCAAATACCGCGGAGCTCTCGGTAATCGCCGTGGCGACGGGTTCGGCAAAGTGAGCCGGCGCGGGCATGTCTTGCGGGACCGCGGGCTGCTCGGTAGCGGCGTGCACGCCGATGGGGGTGTTACCGCCGTCAGCGTTGTCCTCGGTATCCTCGTCGTCGGTCAGCGTCGGATATTCTTGCGTTACATGCGAAAGAGGCAGGGAGAACACAGTGTCCTCGGGCTCCACGGGCGCATGGCCCGCCGGGGCGGCATGAACCGGCGCGGTCGCGGGGGCGGCCGACGTCTCTGGCATGGTTGCGGACTTGTTCTCCTCGTCGATCATCGACGGTTCACCTTCATGACCACGTCGCCAATCTGGACTTCGTCGCCCTCGCGCAGCGTTGCGGGTTCCACCAGCTGGCGGCCGTTGACGAGCGTGCCGTTAAGCGAGTTGAGGTCCTCGATAATAAGTGCCGGACCCTGCAGCGAAAAACGCGCATGCGAGGCCGAGACAAACGGTTCGTTGATGCAGATGTCCGACGACGGCGAACGGCCGACGATGACGGGGCCGAGCATATCCACGTGGATGCCGCGGATGCCGCGCGGGCCCTTGTCCACATCGATCGTCCAGATGGCCGAGTCGCGGCGCTGGCCGCGGACGAGCCCCACGCCGGTCTTCATGACGGCAAACAGGAAGATATAAAGCAGGACGACCAGGACGATGCGGCCTGCAAACAGGACGATATCGATGTTCATAAGCGACTATCCCCTAAATTCGAACGTGCTCAGGCCAAACGTCAGCAGGTCGCCGTTGCGCAGCGGGCAGCGCGTGATGCGACGGTTGTTGACGAGCGTGCCGTTGGTGGAGTTGAGGTCCTCGATCGACCAGTCCGAGCCGGTAAAGGTGAGCTGGGCGTGGCGGCGCGACACGTTGGGGTCGCGCAGGGCAATATCGGAAACTGAGCGCTCGCGACCGATAGTCACCTGTGCGGAGGTGATGCTATGGCTCTCGCCGCTCACGACGTCGACGAGCTGGGCGAGCGGGCGCTGTGGGGCGCGAGTGCTCGCCATGTTGGAGGCGATGCCGGCTGCGGCGCCTAGGCCCACGGCGGCGCCGGTCGCGGCGGCTCCGCCCATGCCGGCAAGCGCGTCGCGCGAGACGGTCTGCGGCACCGGGATGGGTGCGGCGGCGGGGTCGGGGACGCTAGGCGCGAAGGGGTCTGCCATGGCAAGCGGGTCGGGAGCGGCGGCGCGAGGCGTCGGCTGCTGCTGGGGCATGGCGGCGGGGCGCTGCTGCGGGGCAGCAAACTGCTGCTGGCCGGCGCGCGGGGCGCTGGCGGCACGGCTTGCCGCGGAGTTGTTCTGGCCCAGGCCGTTTTGATAGGCGCGCTCTTCTTCGTACAGGCGGCCGAGCGTGGGGGCATCGACGTTCTCGGCAAAGACCGAGAACTTGCCGGCGCGCAGCTGCGGATCGATCATAAAGCGCACGAGGGGCTCGCCGACAAAGACATAGCGCCGCTTTTCGGCCTGCGCCTTCACAAACTCGCGGACCTCGCGCGAAAGCTCGGGGTAGAACGGGGCGAGCATGGGATCGTCGTCGGCGGCGATCAGGATGGTATAGAGTGCCGGCGCCGTGTTGACGCCGTTGATCACCAGAGTCTGATCCTCCATGTCGCGAGCGGCCTGCTTGGCAAGCTTCTTAAAGGAGAACGGGGCACGGGTGGCACCGAAGATGCCGGCCACGTGGTCCTCGAAGATGTTCAGGAAGTTCACGAAAGATCACTCTCCGTATAGGTTCTTTGGTATCCGAGCAAATATAGGCATATCCCAACGATTATAGAGGATAGGGTTCCCGCAACCGCCGCCTTGGCGACGACCGCGGCTGCAAGGCTGGCAATTTCCATATGGTGTGCAAGACAGGACGCCGCTGCGCAGCCGATGCCGGCGACAGCGATGGCGGCGATTGCGGCAAGGTTTGAGCCCTGATCGGCACGCTTGGCATGGGCATTGAGCAGCGCAGATGACGCCGCGGCAGTTGCCGCTACCAGCACAAAGGCAGCCCAAAGGAGTGGGTCTCCCAGCGCTGCGGCAACGTTACCGAGCCCCAGCACGCCTCCGGCTGAAAGCGCGACCGTGGCCAGACGGGCAAAAAGTGCGCCCATGCCCGTTGCCGCGGCGGCGCTTGCCGGGCCGAGCCAAAATGACGCGACGCCGGCGGTGACCCCAGCTGCCAGGAAGGTATTGCCGGTCAGACAGCCAAGCGCGAGTGCACAGGTGAGTGCGGCGCTCGCGGCGGCCTCGGTGCGACCCCAGGCGATCCACCAACCGGACATGGCGGCGGCAAAGATCACCGCGACGGGCAACATCGACAGGATGCCCTGTGCCTGCATGGTGGCGTTTGCCATGAGCACCAAAAAGCCCACAGCCGAGATGGCCGAGCCAATCTGCGGGGCCAGGCCGGCGGCCGCCCCAATCGCGATGGCCGCGGCAATAAGTCCGGGAAGCGCCGCGACCCCGGCCGTTTGCATCAGCAAAAAGCTAAAGGCGCCGCACGTTAGCGCCGAGATAGCGTGCATGGTGTAGTCGCGCGCATGGCTCCAGCGCGTGCCCGCCCAGCCGAGCGCGGGGTCGACCTCGATGGCGTCGTCCTCGTAGTACGACGGCTCGATATCGTCGAGCTCCTGCTCGTCATCCGAAAGCTCGCCAACCATTTGCTCCAGACTGCGACGGCCCTCGCGCACGCTGCCCAGACCGGCAAGGAGTTGGTCGCAAAATGCCTCGATGCTGTTGGGGCGGTCCTGCGGCATGGGGGAGAGCGCGCTCATGAGCGCGGCCTCGGCTCCCGGGGGAAAGTGTGGTATCAGCTCGCTGGGATAGGTGGCGCCGCCGATGATGCGGTCGAGCGAGTCGGCGGGCGTGGCCGCCATAAAGGGAGCGCTGCCGCACAAGCCCTCATAGATAACGCAGGCAAGGGCAAAGACATCGGCGCGTTCGTCGACCGTGCCGGTCTCGATATCGAGCTGCTCGGGCGGCATGTAGCCGATGGTGCCGCCGCGCGAGCCGCCAAAGCCACCGGCGGACGACAGTCGCGCCATGCCAAAGTCGGTGAGCTTTACATTGCCCGAGTGGTCGATGAGCACGTTGGCGGGCTTAATGTCCAGGTGGAGTACGCCATTGCTATGGGCGAAGGTGAGCGCCTGGCCCAGGGCATCGGCAATGGCCGCGGCCTCGTCAAAGGTGAGCGAGTGGCCGTCCACGCGATGCAAAAACTCGGCCAGCGACATACCGTCGACATACTCCATGACCAGGTAGGCATAGGCGGTGTCATGCGTAAAGTCGATGACCTGCACGATATTGGGATGTTGAAGCATGGCGGCAGTGTGCGCCTCGCGCAGGACATCCATGATGTCGCTGGCGGGCATGCCGGCGCCGTTGATAAGGGGGATGCGCTTAATGGCGACGCGGCGGCGCAGGTGCGTGTCGCGGCAAATCTCGATGGAGCCAAAACCGCCGGTCGCAAGTGTCTCGAGCGGCTGGTACCGCTTGAGCAGCTCGCGAGAGCTGGTGCCCTCCAAAGGAACGTCCGGCGAGAACCGGGCGGTATGTTGCGAGAAAAGCGGCATGGCCAACCCTCGTGCGTTTAAAGTTCGTTTGCGAGTGGCGGGCGCGGAGCCGAGCCGTTCGCGGTGGCATAGATGCTGCTAGTGTAGCACGCTCGGGCGGATGGCGAGGATAACGGGATGTGAGGCTGCCTGTCTGGCTTGGCCTTCGTCTCGACCCATCCGGAAAGCGCGCCCCAGTTTGCGGCCAAATACTGGGACACGCTTTCCGAATGGGGTGTGCTGCGGAAACTGCGTCCCAGAATATTGACTCAGAACGGGATACAGTTTCCAGATCGACGCTCAAAAGGAAACCGCATCCCGCTTTGATGCGGGGACTGCGGACAAAAGCTGAACCGTGATCTGGCTCGGATTGGAGTTCGCCTGAATCGTTGATGCTGGCTGGTGTGGGCGTGGAGATAAACGAGCAGCCCGAGCGATATAATGACACGCTATGGAGGTCATATGCTCTTTTCCCGCTGTTCTGCCACATCTGCTTTCGCCATTGCGCTCGTCGTAATGGCGGTTACCCCTTATCACCGGTTTTCATCTTCAATCGGCTTGGCATCAGGTGCAATGACCTGGCTCGTTATCCTTGGCGCATGCCTCGCGGCGTTTGGTCACGGTGTTGCGCTCCGCAAGGGGAGAGAAATAAGACGGCCGGGTCGCCTTGGCGTCTTCGGTGTTTTCCTTGCTGCTATTGCGGTGGTTCCCGAATGGGTCGACTTGGCCTTCTATGCTCGCGGAGATTCTATTCCAATCGTGTTTGCACCAATCTGGTTGTTGCATCGTGTTTCGTGTGCCTTGTGCTTCACTGGGTCGTTGCTCCTCTCATATGTAATTTGGGATACGGCGGGCTCTCCTTTGATACGGGGGGCGGCGCGGGACGGCGAAAGGGGGACCCGCCGATCGCAGAGCACGCTTTTTGCAGAAACAATAGTTGTCCTGTCTTGCCTGCTGTTTTGCTGTCGAATTTCATGGAGAGTCGTTCCCGAGCCATGGGGGATGCCCTCTGTAACGGCCGCATCAATTGGCCTCGTGCTTTTAATTCCGCTGGTCTATCTCGTATTGGCTGCGGTCCCGCTGCTTTGCTGTCCCCGCGCCTTTGGTCGGGGGCAGGGCGACGTGTTTGCCCGTTCTGTGCTTGTAGCAGTTCCCATTGGCCTTGTTCCGGCTGTCGAGGTGGCATACTTTGCAAGCGATGCCGCAGTCATTGCATCACTGTCGATGGGGTCCGCTATTGCTGTTGCCGCCTTCGTATGCACATTGCTAAGGGAGAAACGGGACAACAATTCGGATACCCCTCGCACGTCCGACCCATTCGATGCGGGGGTGTTTTCCCCTGCCCTGTCGCCTCGAGAAGAGCAGTTTGTTCGACTGCTGCTCAAAGGGAAAACGCCGGCGGAAATTGCCAGGGAGACGGGTACGAAGCCATCGACGGTGCGAACAACGCTTCACCGAGCATACGGGAAGGCATCGGTTGCGGGCTCACGCGAGCTCGTGGCATTGTTTGCGGGTGAGGGTGATGCTACAGGGCCTGGTCTGCTGCAGCGGCATGCTGGTGATATGTTGACATCAGTTCGGACGCGCCGGCTGTTTCGATACCTGCTCACAACATTTTTTATCCTCCTTGCGGCGGGCCCCTTGGTAATGGCGGATAGCGATTGGGGATCCGGTGTTTCGCGGGCAGTCGCCTTTTCTCTCGCAAGCTATGCATTGGGTCTCGGACTGCTTCTGTCGCTGCACTACGCGGGTGAAAAACTGAATCGTGAAGTTGCGCTGACTAGAACGGATGGGGCGATTGGGCTCGGAAGCCCGTGCGTATGGGCGGTGCTGTCTGCCGTGGAATGGTCTTTTGTCTATATCGCGGCATGGAGGTGTATATGCGATCCGTTGATGGCTGCGCCGGTCCTGCTGTGCGGCGTGGCATCTACGGTCTCGCTCGCTGTTGGGCTGCGTCCGTTTAAGGTGCATGCCCGTGTCCGGGCTATCGTGCCGTTGGTGTCAATAGGTGCGGCTACTTTAATCCATGCGGCCACTAGGGGGCGAATCCATGGGTTCGCGGTGCTGACGGGGATGTTGCTCACATACATAGTGCTGCGTAGCTGTCCGCAGCGCAAAATGCTTGGGATATGGATGCTTTGCTTTGGGGCGGCGGCTCCTGTCTGGGTTGTCTTGCTCAACATGGTGCAGGATCTGACGGTTTTCGAGCCTCTGTTCCTTGCGTCGTTGCTGGGGCAAAGTTCGGCCGTCAATGTCGTCGTGGCAACGGTGATTGTTTGCTGGTCTGTGCCCATGCTCGTTACGCACATCGTGCTCGTACGCTCGGTTGAGGACGAGAAGGCCGTCTTGAAGTACCGTGCGAACGGGTCCACCGAAGCAGCTCACGTGCGCCGGCTGGCTCTGCTTACGTCGCGCGCCCTGTCCGATGTTCAGGCCCGAATATTGTTGATGACGGCGGAGGGCACAACGACAAAGACCATTGCGCAGGATGTCGGTTACGCTGCATCTACGGTGCAAGCGCTGCGATCCGCGTCCTATCGCCAGTTGAAGATCAAGAACAAAGCAGAGCTTATTTCATTGTTATCGCAGGTAGATAACGTGTAAACGCCTGGATTATCAACTCAATAGCGAGTGTTTACAGACATCTTTCTCCATTCATGCAAAGGTTGCTGTGCGTCGACGCATTGTTAGCCGCTTTTGATTGGAGAAGGCCATGATTAAGCCAAGGAGCGCTATTACTCGAATCGGAGTCGGGTTGGCGATTGCTGCGGGTCTGTCCCTAGGGGTTCCCGCTGCATCGTTCGCGCAAGAGGAGTTTGACACCTCTCAGGTTTCCAGCATTACTCAAAACGCCGATACGGGAATTACGACCTGTACGAACAATGCCGATAGGGCATTTAGTTTTCAATGTGCCGGGACGAGTGCAACTGGCTACCGTCAAAAGGATGATTCCTCATCGCTCTATCTGGATATCCAGGGCTATACGGGAAATCCGCTTCGGTTATATACAGACGGTGCGTATAACACAAGCGGTAGCGGCAGCATGAATTGTACTCAGGGAACGTATCGTTCGAATCACAAGGGACAGTGGGAAATGTATAACCTCGTCCGTGAGAACGGGCGATCTGCGGCGCGACTGACTGCATGGGCGGAGTCTGGCTACGGCACTGTTATTGGTGTATGGAGCCCCGACTGCGTCGGGCATTTCCGCAAGCTTCCCGCATAGTTGTTTGAATTGGCTCCCTTCCGGCTTTCTGGGTCGGAAGGGGGAGGAGGACGTATGAACCAAAGGCTCGTAAGATATGAGCTGTCGAAAACGATAAGACGCCCAGCTTTTATCTTTGCTCTCTTGATTGCAGTCGCAGTTGCAATAGCTGCTGCGCTGGAGCCGTGGGCAAATTTGGAAAAAGAACGTCACAACCTTCTTTCTTTTGGTTACGGCGTTGGCATGCAAGCCAAAAACTATCTCGGTCAAACACGTGAAAGCAGCTTCGGTAACTGGATTGTTGTGAGCGCGAACGCGCCACTGTCTGCGTCGGTGTTTTTCTATGCACTGCCCCTGCTTGCAATGTTGGCCGGATCTTGGTCGTGCCTCTTTGAGCGTTTGAGTGGTTATGACATGCAGATATGCACGCGCGTTTCCAGAAAGGCATACGTGAACGTAAAGGTGCTGTCTGCTTTCCTCTCCGCGTTTACAGTGACTGCCATTCCTCTGCTCGTCAATTTCCTGATTGTCTCGATGCTTTTTCCTGCGTATCTTCCTCGGGTCGATGAGTCGACCTACGTAGGGCTTTACCTACATAGCTATTTCTCCGGTCTATTTTATTCACATCCTTTGTTATATGTGCTTGCATACACGCTGTTCGATGCGGTCACGCTCGGGACTTTATCCATGGCTGTAACTGGCTTCTCAATTTTGTTTCGTAGCAGAATCAAAGCGATAATTGTCCCGTATCTGCTAATGGTTGCGTGGCATTTTGCAAATGGCTGGATCTTCGGCGTAATGGCTTGTGTGGGGTTTAACTGCAATATCTTCAACAGCATCAGGTCGGAATCGCTGAATAACTGGCCAGACATTCGAGCCGGTTTTGCGGAAATCATATTATTGACCCTTGCTTCGTTGGCTTTTTCTGGGGCGTGGAAAAGGCGGGAGATGGTCTGATGCTGTTTAGGCTGGTCGCCGCGGACCTGAGGACCGTTTTGAAGAAGAACATCATTACCTTTATTGCGATTGCGGCAGTGACCGTTGCGAACCTGGTGTACGCCTACGGTTTGTCTTCTGTGTATGGGGTCAGGACGGATGCCTTGGGGTTTGCGGACAATCTTGCGCTCGTGTTTGCCGGATCTGCTCCGTTTGAGCCTAGGCCCGGGGTCATGTTTGTGCCTCCGCTAGGATGGCTATTTCTCATTCTGCTTATTCTCTATACAACACTCGATTATCCCGCCGAATCGTTGCACGGGTTTGGTTTGCAAACGCTTGTCCGATGCCGGGCGAGAACCCTTTGGTGGGTCTCGCGTTTTATCTCAGTGGCGGCGATAACAGCATTTTCGCTGCTCGTGGTGGTTTGCTCTGTTGTGATTTGGAGCTTGATGGTGAGTGCCTCGTTCAGCGCGGTCATCCATGGCGAGTCGCTTCAGCTGGCTAATTTGGCGCCGTGGTTTCTCAAGGCGAGCGAAGCAGGTGCACTGCCGTTTTTCGCAGGTCTCTTTCTTGCTTTTGAGGCGCTTGCGTTTGTGCAGGCAACGGTTGGGTTTGTGCTTGGGCCGTCAGTTTCATTTGCGGTTGTAATGAGCTACCTGATCTGTTCGGCATATGCGCGGCATTGGGCGCTACTGGGAAATGCCTTGATGCTGTTGCGCTGGGGTGGAATCGTCAAAGAAGGAATTGCGACGGGCTCGAGTGGCTTGTTTTCAATTGTGATTATGTCGTTATGCCTATCGTTGGGTGGACTGTGGTTTCGAAGGGCCGACCTTATCGAAAAGAGGGACAAGATATGAGTGTGATCGTTAGGGACGTATCGAAGCGCATGGGCAAAAACGATGTCCTGCGCAACGTGTCTATCGAGGTTGACCCTGGGACTGTGGTCGGGCTTCAGGGGATAAACGGTTCGGGTAAGACCATGCTCATGCGAGCGGTCTGCGGATTGATTAGACCCACCGAGGGCGAGATTATTATCGATGGCCAAAGACTTGGGGCGGATATCTCGTTTCCGCCGAGTCTGGGGATGTTGATAGAGGCGCCTTCCTTTTTAGGATATCTGTCTGGTTACGACAATCTGGAGCTCATAGCTCAAATCAATGGCGTTGCCACCCCCGAGGACATTCGCTCTGCCCTGCGGCTCGTGGGGCTCGATGCAGACGAAAAAAAGAAGTTTCGAGCATACTCGCTTGGGATGAAGCAGCGTCTGGGAATAGCTGCGGCAATTATGGAAAAGCCGAAGCTGCTTGTTCTCGATGAGCCAACGAATGCCCTCGACGAAGCGGGCGTGGAAATGCTCAAGCGCGTTGTGGCGATGGCGGCATCAACGGGTCGCGAGGTTCTTCTGTCTAGCCATGACGGAGAGGTGCTCGAGGAGCTAGCCGATCGTGTTTACTGCATGCGCGACGGTGCCGTTGTGAAAGTTCGGGAAAGGTCGTGAGCGCGATGAAGAAGGCCCTGTTGACGAGAAGGTCGATGCTCGCGCTTTTTGGCTGTGCTGTTACCGGCCTTGCGGGCATGAGGGTGAGCGTCGTTAACGGGAACCGGACAGTCATTCCTGAAAAATATTACGCGGAGGGCGAATGGCTCTCGATGGATGGGGCGTTTCTGGGGTCGAAGGATGTGGCGACTGACGGGTATTCGTTTTGCATAGACGGGGCAGAGCTGCTCACGCCGCGCGAGTATCTCAAGCGTGCGCATGATGATTATTCAAAATATGGCATCGTAGATACGAAAACGAAATTGAAGGACGCCGACATCACGTGTGTTATCGCCGTAAAGATGCGTGTCAGGAATAAGGACAATGTCGAAGGCGGAATTAAAGCGTATGTTTGGCATTTGGTGCCGGAGTCTGCGCCAAACTATGACTTTGTGGTCAATACCGATCTGATAACGCAGGCAATGCCGGTGCTGGGCGGTTCTGCTGCGTTTGCTGTACAGGTTGGGGCGGAGAACGAGTTGCTCGTCCCATTCATGATGCAAAACACCAACGACTATTTCGAAGGTTACGAGACCGTCCGTTTTGAGAAAGCGTTTCCCGGGACCTATACGATGAAGATGACCGATCTGCCGGAGCGAAGGCTCTTCAGGTTTGAAGTTAAATAGCTCGAAGGCCCTGTTGGGGGAGCCTCATCCTACGCTGAAGCGGGATGAGATTCCCTTCGCAGTGGCGCTCGGCCCTAGCGCTTCTTCTTGCTCTTCTTCTGCTTGCGCTGCTTGCCCTTGTTGTCCTGGGGCTTGTCGGCCTTGTCGCCCCGCTTGGCCTCGGCGGCAGCCTTCTCGGCCTTCATTTTCTTCTTCTTGGTCTCGATGCGGAGCTTTTTGTTGATGCGCGCCTTAAGGAAGGGGCCAAACTGCTCGGCATCGCCGCGGATAAAGGTGTCCTTAGGGATAGTCACGCCCTGGTCGGCGAACATGGCTACAAAGATGCGCTCGCCGTCGAGTACGTGGTCGAGCTTCTCAAACGGGAAGAACTGCGACTTGCCGCTCTTGCCCCAAACCATCAGGCCGTCCTCGTTGGCGGCGACGCGGCGATAGCGGCCACCCATGGACTCGTCGGCCTCGACGGCGTCGATAAAGTCGCGGGCGAGCGTGTGGTGAAGGTTCTTGCTCCACCAGGCCAAAAAGGCGCCGAATACGATCAGCACGACGCCAAACTTGATCCAGTTGCCGCCGGCCACCAGCATGCCGATGCCGATGAGCGCGGCAATTGCCGCGGCGACATACAGCGAGCCGCGACGCCTGGGCGAGGCGACCAGACGGGCGAAGTCGGTGACCAGGTCGTTTTCGTACTGGTACTCGTTGAGGTACAGGATGCCGTCGTCGGCTGCGGCCTGCTCCTCGAGCGCGACCTCGACCTGGTCGGCTGCTTCGGAGGGGACGAGGTTGCTCTCTGCGTCTGCCATGCTCTTTGGACTCCTATCGCGGCGGGCTCGCCGTACGGGTTATTATGAATGCAGTATGCCGTGCGACCGCATGGCCGTCGCGGCAACAAGACTCAGTATACCCGGGGGAGCACCCATGGAATCGTTGTACCGAAAGTATCGCCCGCTCACCTTCGACTCCGTGGTGGGCCAGCAGCATATCGTCTCGACGCTCGAGCACGCCATCACCGAGGGGCGCCTGTCCCACGCATACCTGTTCTGCGGACCGCGCGGCACGGGCAAGACCACCATGGCGCGCATCCTTGCCAAGGCGCTGCTGTGCCGTAATGCCGAGGCAGCGCGCGCCGAGGGCGCAAGCGGGTGCATGCCCGACGGCACCTGTGAGGAGTGCGAGCTCATCGCCGAGGGCAACCACCCCGATGTCTACGAGCTCGATGCCGCAAGCCGCACGGGCGTGGACAATGTGCGCGAGGAGATCATCAACTCCGTCAACTTTGCCCCGGTGCGCGGCAAGTACAAGATCTATATCATCGACGAGGTCCACATGCTTACGACGGCGGCGTTCAACGCGCTGCTCAAGACGCTCGAGGAGCCGCCGGCACACGTGATCTTCGTGCTGTGCACCACCGACCCGCAAAAGATTCTGGAGACCATCCTCTCGCGCTGCCAGCGCTTCGATTTCCATCGCATCGGCAACGAGGATATCGAACATCGCCTGGCATACGTGTGCGAGCAGGAGGGTTTCGACTACGACGACGAGGCGCTTGCCATCGTGGCACGCCATGCCAAGGGCGGTATGCGCGACGCGCTTTCCACGCTGGAGCAGCTGAGCGTTTTTGGCAACGGCGCCGTGCATGCGGACGATGCCCGCTCGCTTTTGGGCGAGGTTTCGGACCAGATCCTGGGCGAGTTTGCGCGCGCCATTGCCGATCGTGATGTCGCCGAGCTCTATGGGCTTATTCGCGCACAGGTCGAGGAGGGCAATGACCTGCTTGAGCTGACGCGCGACTTGGTGGCGCATGTGCGCGACGTGTATGTGGCCTGCGTTGCCGGCGCCCGTGCCGAGCTGTTTGAGGGCGGCGCCGAGCAGGCCGAGGCGCTTGCTGCCGAGGCCGCTGCCTTTGGCGAGCATCCTGCCGACCGCCTGGCCCGCGTGCTGACGGTGCTCGACGATGCCGCACTGGAGATGAGGGGCGCGAGCGACGTGCGCCTGGTGCTCGAGATTGCCTGTACGCGTCTGGCACGTCCCGAGGCTGATTTAACGATTGAGGCATTGGCCGAGCGCGTGGCACGCCTGGAGGCCATGGTTGCCAATGCCGCGGTGCCGGCGAGCGTGGCTGCTGCTCAGGCCGCCGCGCCTGCAGCATCCGTACCCGCTGCTGCCCAACAGCCGACGCTCATTTCGGGCGCTCGTGCTGCCGCTCCGGCGGCATCCGCTGCCCCCGCTGCTACGTCCGCGCGCCAGGGCGGTATGCCTTGGGACCGTGGTGCTGCTGTTCCGGCTGCTCAGCCTGCGCCGACTCCGACGCCTCAGCCCGTTGCGGCCCCCGCGCCTGCCACCGCTCCGGCACCTAAGCCCCAGTCCAACAACGCCGCCCAGGTTGCCGCCGCCGGTGCTGCCGAGACCTCCGCGGTCGAGGACGCCGGAGAGCTGCAGCGCAAATGGGCCGAGGTTGTCGAGCGTGTCAAGGCGCGTCAGGCTTCCTACGCAGGGCTTTTGCTCAACGCCCGCGCCACGGCCGACGACGGCTCCAAGCTCACGGTCTCGTTCCCCGCGGGTTCGACTTTTGCCATTAAGATGCTCGGTCGCGCCGATACGCAGTCGGTGGTCCTGCCGACGGTCTGCGCGGTCTTCGGTCGTCGTACCGTCGACTATGTCCTGGGTGGGGGTGGCACGCCGGCTCCTCAACATGAGGAGCATTCTCCATCTGCACGGGCTGCGGCATCTGCGGACCCGCAACCCGTGTCCTCGGCGGCCCCTGTATCCTCGAGCGCCAGCGCGCCGCAGCAGCAAGCGGCGCCGGTAGCGGCATCGACCCCGTCGGCGCCTAAGCCCGCGGCACCCAAACCGGCTGCTCCGACACCCGCGCCCAAGCCCGTCTCGCCCGCGCCCAAGTCGTCTGACCTGGGCAAAGCACCCTGGCTACGCTCCGACAACCCCGCCGGCGCTCCTGCCACGGGTAAGCTCCCGACCGAGCCCGCACCCCGTGCGCCCGAGCGCTCGGCTGCCCCGAAGGCTCAGCCTGTCGCGCAGTCCGCGCCGTGGGAATCCGAGCAGGTGCCCTACGACGACGCCATGGTCGGCGGCTTCGCTGGCGATGCGAGCGGGGACGATCTGCCTCCGTTCGACGTGCCGGGTGCGACGCCCGCGCCCAAGCCCGCTGCGGAGGCACCCGCGGCCCCCGCAAGCGACGACGCCCCCGCGGCTCCCTGGGAGTCCAACCCCGGTGCGGGCAGCCCCTTCGGCCATCAGGGCGCAGCCCCGAGCATCCCGCAGACCGAGGACGAGGCCAAAGACCTCATCCGCAGCGTCTTCGGTCAGGCCACCATCTTCAAGCCGGTGGAGTAGCTGCGCAGGCGGGTATACTGCTCAAGAAGAGAACCCTTTGAACGGAGCGAGCTTATGATGTGGGAATATGTCCGCCTTGAGGACGATACGCAGGTTTCGTATTCCGAAGTCCGGGAGGACAACACGGTGAAGGTTGTTGTGGAGCGCCCGCGCGATTGGGGTTTTGACACGGCGGAGTGTATCTTGCCGGCATTCAATTGGGTGTCACACGAGGGCTTTAGCGAAGCGAACCTCAAAGAACTCGATGATTTCGTGCGCAACAATGCCCCGCTCATCCTGCGTTTTGCCTACGAAGGCGGACGAGTCTATGCCTAGTCTCTTCCGACTCGGCCATATATCACTTTCTTTTGTCCGGGCGCATCTGTATTTCGGACATGTGTAGTGTGGTGCCGCGTATATCGCATTCGAGCAGACAAGCGCGTGACGGTCGGCCTAGGATGCTGAGGTCGATACGATACGTCGCATGGCCGTCCGTGTACTCGACTTGCTCGGCGTTGACGGTTGCTCCGATTGTAAATAAAGAGCCCAGTTCGGCATCGACAATCTTGGAGTCCTTTATCTTGACCTTGAACTCTTGGTAGAGGGACGGGCTGTTGTAGTAAATGGTTCGGGTTCCGTCGGTGCATTCATCGGTCGTCTCCCATTTGACGACGGGCTGGTCCGAGCTGGCTATCAGCAGTTCTGCTCCAAAAGCTATGGCATGGGTGATGACAACCAGCAATGCCCAGTCGACAAAGAGATAGAGAACCACATATGCAACGGGGTGTTTTGAGCGGATGTTTTGGAGCGCGTCGGGGGCATTCATGGGGCACCTCCAAATTGCAATCTATGACAATCAAATTATACCCTGCCGCCATGTGCTCCGCCTCGAGCAGCGGTTTGGCATTTAGCTATTTAGTGGCACACATGAAATGCCGGATTCGGCTCTACTAGATTGAGTATGCGATATTATGCAACCTTGCATAATTCGGCCTTGCATAATCTTTGCGCGTGGTTTGTATTGGAGGACATGTATATCGACTGAGGTAGCGTGTCCGCCCCGCTTGCTTGCCCCGCGCCGTGGTACGATTTTTGAGTTTGAAAGTCCCGTCGCGCTCCGGCTGCCCTTGCAGCTTGTCGCGCGGCCGCACGTAAAGGAGCCATCATGGCCGGTATGAACATGCAGCAAATGATGAAGCAGGCTCGCAAGATGCAGGAGCAGCTTGCCGCCGCGCAGGAAAACCTTAAGTCCCAGACCGTCGACGCCTCTGCCGGCGGCGGCATGGTCAAGGTGACCGTTAACGGCGAGATGGAGCTCGTCAACCTCACCATCGACCCCGATGCCCTCGATCCCGAGGACGTCGATATGCTGCAGGACATGATCATGGCTGCCGTCAACGAGGCCGTCCGCGGTGTCAACGAGCTTGCCAACAAGCAGATGGGCGCCATCACCGGCGGCCTCAACATCCCGGGCATGCCGTTCTAAGACACGCATATATATGAGTGCCAACCATAGTCTGCAAAAATTGCTCGATGAGCTGGGTCGTCTGCCGGGCATTGGTCCCAAGTCGGCCCAGCGCATCGCCTATTACCTGCTCGAGGCCGATGCCGAGGAGGCGCGCCGCCTGGCCGAGGCTATCCTGGAGGTTAAGCAGGAGGTTCACTTTTGCAGCCGCTGCTTTAACTACGCCACGGCCGACGAGTGCTCCATCTGCCAGGATTCGATGCGCGATACCACTCGCATTTGCGTGGTGGGCGAGCCGCGCGATGTCCAGGCGATTGAGCGCACGGGCAGCTACCACGGTCTCTACCACGTATTGGGCGGCGTGATCAGTCCCATGGACAAGATTGGTCCCGAGCAGTTGCACATTCGTGAGCTGCTGGCACGCTTGGGCCACGAGGACATCCACGAGGTCATCATCGCCACCAACCCCAATATCGAGGGCGAGACCACGGCGAGCTACCTGGCCCGCACTATCAAGCCGCTGGGCGTTGAGGTATCGCGTCTGGCGAGCGGCCTTCCCGTGGGCGGCGACCTGGAGTATGCCGACGAGCTTACGCTTGGGCGCGCCATCGAGGCCCGTCGCACGATTTAGGTGGCGAGCCTGCTCCTGCCGTATGTCTTCATCGCGACGCACGGGGTAGCCATAATTTCCCCGTGCGACTGTAAGTTTGTTGTGCAACAAAGATGCTTTGTATCCGCTTATCGCATGGATGCTTCCACTCGCATCCTTAATTTGCCCATTCGTTGCGCAACCTTTTGGGTTCGCTGATACACTCAAATATGGATTCGAATGAATGCGCCGCTCCCGAGCGGCGTGTTTTTGTTGGAGGAGAACGCATGCGGCCCGGTGGCACTCAGACAAAGCGCGGCGCCGCGGTGCGCATGCGACGCCGACTGGGCTTGGCGCCGCGGGCGTACGCACTGCTGTCTTGCTCGCTGGTGCTGGTCATAGCTGGCGTTTCTGCCTATGGCATGACCGTGCCGTCCATGATGCAGGCACATGCCGCACGCGAACCGCGCGTGGGGCATGAGGTCAAAAGTGACCTGGGCACCACGACTGGATATGCTTGGGCAAGTGTGGTCGCGCATATTGTGTTTGGCACTGACGACGCGGACGGCGCCGAGGCCCCGGACAACGAAGTCACGCTTGCCAATGGCAAAACCATCGTGCTCACCAACACCAAGATCATCGATCGGTTGTCCAACAATAGCGTGGCGGCAACGGTGAATAAGGTCGAGCAGCAGAAGGAGCAGGACGCCCAGCAGTCCGGAAAGCCCGGTAGCTCGGATACTTCTGGCTCCGGCTCGGATTCGTCGAGTTCGGGCGGCGGCTCTGGGTCGGGTTCCTCTGCCGGAGGGTCTGGAAACGGCGGCTCGACGGGCGGCAACACTGACAACGATGCAAACTCCGGTGGCCTTTCCGCTGCTGAGGAAGAGAGCATTCACCGTTGGCTTGTAACCAAGTACAACATGCTCGACGGCTATGTTTCTCGTGCCAATGACGTGGTTTCGACCTATAACTCTACGGGAGATCCCAGGCCGTGCGACAGCCTGGTCGGGGAGATGTTTGTCATTCGAGCTGAGTTCGGTCGTCAGACATTCTCGCCCCGGTCAAAGTGGTATCAGCAGTATGCCAATCTGTGGGGCTGTTACACCAACCTATGTCAATGGGTCGGCCATTACGGCGATGATGACGTCGCGCTCGGTAACTTCAACAATAACGTGGCGGCGCTTGCCCTATGATGACCGATCTTGCATCCACCACGCCACAATCGCTCGGTCGCGATCCCATGGTCGGCTTGCGCCTGGCGCGTGTCGACGGGTTTGAGCCGGCCATTGCGCTCGGTCAGGACGAACTGCCTGCCTATCTGCGTCGTTTTACGATGCTGTTTGCCGACGATGCCACCATGCGCCGTGGCGGTATCGGCCGCGTGACGCGTGCCGTCAACGCCCAAGGCGAGGCCATGGCACTCAAACAGCTCATCTTGCCGACGCGCGATGAGTTTGACGACGATGCAACTCACGAGGCGCTGGTCGCCAAGTTCAAAGCGGCATTTCGCGAGGAATATGAATGCCATCGCGCCCTTTCGGGCCTTAAGGGCTTTCCCCGCCTCTATGGCTGGGGCGAGGTCGACGGTGTGCCTGCAATTGTCATGGAATGGGTCGAGGGCGAGACGCTTGCCCGCTTGCGTTCGCGACTCGCCGTGGACGATGCCGGACGCCTGTCGCCGCTTGTGGCGGCGCGTCTGGGTCGCGACCTGTTCGATCTGCTCTGCCGTATGAGCCTGGTGGGTGAGGGCTTTGTCCATCGCGATATCTCGCCCGCTAATATTATGGTGCGTACGGCGCGTCTACCGCTTGACCGGCAGCTTGCCGAGGGCACCTTTGACCTGTGCCTGATCGACTTTGGCTCGTCGCTGGCGCTCGAGCCTGCGTCGGCCGTGGCCGGTACCGGCGGCAAGGCGTCGTTTACGGAGCGCTATGCCACGCTGCGTCGCGCGACGGTTGCCTATGCCCCACCCGAGATGCTCACCGACGATATTCCCGATCTGCGCGCTTTGCGTATGTCGCCGGCGATTGACGTCTATGCCGCGGCAAGCACGGTTTACGAGCTCATTGCCGGCGTCGCGCCATACGAAGCCGCGCCGAGCACTTCGGGCACCTCGGGTTCGCGCAAAAAGACGCGCGACATCGCGAGCCCCTACCGTCTCAAGATGGACACGCGGCCCGACTATCCCATTGGTGCCCATGCGCCCGGTTGTGATTTGACTCAGCTGCTTCGTCGTGAGCCCGATGTGGCGCTCGCCGCGGCCGAGCAGGCCCAGCAGCTAGGGCTTGAGCCGGATTCCGAAGAGCTACGCGATGCGCTGGCGTTTGTCGATGCCCAGCTGTTCGACGTGGTGATGGCCTGTCTGTCCAGCCATCAAAAAGATCGTCCCGAGCCGGCGGCGGTCGAGGCGGCGCTCTCGGCGTTTTGTGACCACTATGCGCAAAATGTCGGTCGTTCGCTCCGCGGCGAGCCGCTCACGCCGTGCCCCATGGATGCGTCTGGCCGTGCGGTTCGTCGCGCGCTGATGGTCGGCGCGACGGTCGTCTGTGGCGTGGTTTGGGCTGTGGTCGTGGTTTCGGCCGCGCTGCTGGCGTCGGGCGCTCGCGTGACGGCGACTTTGGGATCGCTCGTGTGGTCTGGGACGCTACCGGGTATTATTGCCGCACTGGCGTTGACGCTGCCGGGCATAGCCGGCGTTACCGCGGGGGCACTTGCGCGCAATCGGCGCTCGGGGTTCCTGCAGGGTGTGCTTGCGCTTTCTGCCTGCGAGGTTCCAGTACTGGTTGTGGCTGCATGTAGCGTATTTTCCCAACGCGCCGTGATGGGCGGCCTTGTTGCCGCTCTGGTTGCAACCTATACGCTTACGTGGTTTTTGCTTGCGATGGGCTTTGCCTTTGAACTTCCCGTTTCGGCACCGCGACGCACAAAAGCCCAGATGGCGACTCCGCTTGCCGGTGGAGCCGCAGCTGCCCGTACTTTTGGCGGACCTGTCGAAGTATCGTCCGATTCTATTTCTACGACCAAGGAGGCCTAGGTCATGGCATCTCAAGTTGAGCTCACCCCATGCGGGGCCATGTTTGACATCTTTAAGCGCGCGGCGCATCTGAGCCATATCGAGCTGTGCGGCCTGGTGCTTTCGTCCCGTCCGCTCGCCGACGGCCGCAGCCCGCAGAGCCGAGCCGCCGATCGCTCTTGGGTTTCCCGCTTTATCGTTCGCGCGCCGGTCGGCACGCTTCAGCAGCGCTACTTTGCCGAATACGGTACCTCGGCTGCGCGTATTATGTCGCAACTGGCCCTGCGCCAGCGAAATCCCATGGACTCCACGGCTGTGATCAATATGGTGTGCGGTCCTGCAGGTGAACCGATGGTACGCGCGCTCGAAGAGTGCCATCAGGACACGAATCTCTATCGCAACGCGCTCGATCGCCTGTCCCAGGCGGCGGAACTCATGCCCGCCGAGCGCGCCGAGGCCGTGCTGGTGCTGTTTGTCGCCGTCGGTTGTTCGGCGGATGTGCGGTCCTCGGTGAACTATGCCATCGACTACGCGCACGCGACCTGTGGCGGAGGCACCTCCACGCCGCGTTCGCTTGGCATGTCGATGACCGCGGGCGAACGCGAACCCGCTCCGGCGCACCCCTTGGGCTTGCTGCGCGTACAAAACAGTTTTGTCGTGAGCGCCCCGCGCTGGATTCAGCCGAGTGAGCAGGGTGTTGAGATTGGTGCGCTGGCCACTGGCGAGGGCGATATTACCGACGTCGGCGACGATGTCTCGGCCCGCCATGCCCATATCTGGTGCGATGCTCAAAATATCTGGCACGTCGAGGACTTGTCGTCCACCAACGGAACCGTGGTGGTAAACGGGGCCACGCGCGTCTGCATTCAGGTCGAGCCCGGCCGTTCCGCCCAACTCAATCCCGGCGACGAGCTCAAGCTCGGCGAATCCACTACCTACGCCATCCTCTTCGGTGCCCTCTAGCCGGCAGATAGGGACGTTTCTTTTCTGCCGGCACTTGGGGACACTCCTCGGCGCGCCAGAGCCAGTCGCCCGGGGATGGAGGGGCCATTTTGGCCCTTGGCGGTCAGTCGGGGCGAAACTAGAAGATCTTTCCGATTCGCGGCTGTTCATGCTTGTAGAGCATCTAAAACAATAGGATGTTATTCTGGAATATGCCGGGTGCGTGAACTTGCCTGTCTTAGCCTTAATAAGGTATAGGGGAGTTTGGCTCAGGGGTTCCGTCTTGTTCTTCAGCGCAGTATTGTGGGACAGATTTGCTGAGATTGGCGCCTTACACCGCAGAGCGCACGGAAGGCTCTCGATTTGTGTTCTGGCCCCAGAATACAGGGCCTGATACTTACCAACTGTGGCATGGATGTAACATCTGTAGAAATCAACCCTTTTGTTGTCGACCTTTGTAAGAAAAACACTGCCATCAACTCTTTGGATGACGAAACTAGGGTGCTTGAGGGGAGCCTTTACTCCCCTCTGAGAGATGACTCATGTTTTTCGCTTGTCGTTGTGAATCCTCCGTTACTGCCGATTCCGGATGAGATTCCTTATCCCTTCGTTTGAGATGGAGGACAATCGGGTCTGGATAAAACACTTCGTATTCTTAAGGGTGGCGATACGCATTTAGAGAAAAACGGTAAATACTGCTAATAGGGGTGACGACGATGGTGCGGGGGCGACCCGCGATGCTCTCATCAATACGTCGGATACTTGGGAAATCAGGTCTAGATGCATGTATGATGATGCTGTGTGGCTATTCAATTAATCCGCGTTCCGAATGGGTGCAGGGTATAGCTGCGACATCGTATGCTTTTGACCCGGCGCGATACTCAGATATTTCTGAGGCGGTTGACGAAGTTTATACGCACTATGCCGCGCAAGGCGTTTCGGAAGTTTGCACATCTACGTTACGGGCTTAGGTTTCTTCAAGCGAGCAGGCCGGTTGCGTTATTTCGAGCGATTTTTCTAGTCTAGACGACAAAAGGCAAAGGATTTGATGGGTATAAAACGCGGACGTTTGTGGGCGGATGCTCAAATCTATTGTGGCAATCGGGCGGTTGAAAAAGATATTTCAACCGCCCGATTGCCAGGTTCGTCGGAGGAGATGTCCGATTCCGACTCTCTTGTAGGAAGAGCTTGAGATCGTATTGGCCCAAGGCAATCTTAAAGCAGTCTCATTGGCAAATCTTCGCTCCTGTTGTGTTGAGGTGTAAGGTATCAGTGATTGATGTTTTGTGGCGGGTAGATTGGGGCCTTCCTTGATTCGATGCGTTCTCTCGAGGTTCATCAGAGCAAAAGGGGCTTTCGTCTTCATTGCTATCACGGTGATTGGAACCGCTCTCTCCTATGCCATGCCATACGTGAACGGGAAATTCTTAGATTTTCTTCTCGGTAACCGCAGCGAAAGAGACGCCGTACTCTTCGCGCTCCTGGTTGCGTCAATAGGAGTTTTCTCCACCCTCTTTACTTATTTTGCAGGAACACTTTCCATTCGCATAACCACGAGACTTTCCTTTGATCTTCTCAGGGAGGCCGTCTTGCGTTTTGAAAGAGACGATTACTTGGTGAGTCGGACCATCGATCCAGCCTATACAACGCAACGGATTATTTCCGACTCCAGCGTGGTCTCATCCTTCGTTTTGGCGAATTTTATCAGTGCGCCGCTGTCCATTGTAGCCATTCCCATCGTATTGCTTATCATATGGTCAATTGATTCAACTCTCGCGGTGTTTTCCATCATTCTCCTCATCGTGTATTTCTGTGTAATTACTGGGTTGAGGAAACTTTTGTATAGGGTCACGTATGAGAAGAAAGAGGCGGACAGCGCCTTTTACGCCGCAATTGCATCGCAGCTTAATCAGATTCTCAACATTCAACTGACATCTTCGTACGGCAAGAGCGAACAAGCGCTCGACGCTGGGTTTTAGAGCTATTTTCCCAAAGTTTTGCGCTCCGGAAAGCTATCATATTCTCTGACATCGCTCGATGGTCTTTTCGCAGCGTTGTTTCAAGCGGTGATACTTGTTGTTTCCGGAGTACGAATCATTAACGGAACTATGTCAATAGGCGAGTACACTATCATCGGTACATACTTCGCGGTTCTCTTTAAGACTTTGAAAAGTATGATGTCATTGTTCAAATCCTATCAAGATGCCAAAGCATCATGGGATAGGACGGCTATCGCGACGAGAGAAAAGGAGAGATCGGGGTGGAATCGGACCGATTTAGCTAAACTCGATGAAATAAATGACATTTCGGTATCTGATTTGGAATTCTCGGTTGCCCTTCCAGACGGATCTGTCCGAGAGGTCCTCGGCGGGTTTTCTTTCAAGTTTTCCGGTCCTGGTACATATTGCATAGTTGGGGAAAACGGAAGAGGCAAGACGTCACTTCTTTACTTGATGCTCGGGCTATACTCATCGAAAGGCAAAGTAAAATACAACGGCGTGCCAATCGAAGAATGCGACTTGGATTACATACGTGCGAGAGAGATATCGTGCTGCCCACAGTCGTGCTTCGCGCCGGACGAAACGGTGAAAGAGCTGTTAGAGTATTTCGACACGCCCTTTTCTTCCTATCACCGGGGTGTAGATGGCCTACTTTCGCTGGAAAACAGCGTGAAGGAGTTGCTCGGGAAACGTTGCTCCGCGCTTTCGGGCGGTGAGCTGCGCCGAGTGTACTTATGGTCGGCGATTTCACGCAAGTCGTCAGTTTTGGTACTCGACGAGCCCACGACTGGGTTAGACGCTGTAAGCCGCGCCGAGCTTGCGGCCTATGTTAAGCGCAACAAGCAAAGCCAGCTGATCATCGTTGTCTCTCACGATGACGAGATGGTCGGCGCGGTAGAAGGGGTAGTGGATTTAGGCAGCATGTACCAGGGTAAATGATGACAAGTGTAGTGCTACCCAACTGGCAGAGATAACAAAAAGGCGATGCAGATGCACGTAGCATTCAGGCGGTTCGGACTCGGTGCCTTCACGCCATCGCAACGCTTTCAGATATAGTTCTCGTTCTCTTACTAAAGGAAACTTTAGTCTACGTCATCTTGTCGAGACAGAGGTGAAGCGAAGTGTTGTCGCGACGTATCTTATTCCAGGTGGCTCAGTATCAGCGTGAGAATCGCACCAAAGTGTACTTACGATTCTCGTGTCCCACGGACAACATGAGCTGAGCATTGAGGTTCCACCCTTTGCTGCAACTACACGGGGTTGGACGGCAATGAATATGCCGGGCCGCATACCACGCGCAGCGGGGGTCCATGTCCCAGTATGTTGCCTACAGCAGCCTCGATGTCCACGCACACATCATCTCTGCCTTCGCGTTCAATCCATTTGCCGGAGAGTGCGAGGGTTGCCAGGCCGTAGAATTCGAGCCGAACAAATGAAATGCGGTATCAGCGCATAGGATTAAACTGACGATTGCTTTGCACTGAGAATACGCTTGGAAAGCCGCTATGGGTGGCGGCCCGGGTTAAATAGAGAAGCCCGTCCGATCACTTTCATGTGGCGAACGGTCGGGCTTCTTATTCCACTTGCCAATGCTCGGCTCATATTGGAAGAAAGCTACGCTAATGTTTGCGTGACACTCCTATTTTCTCCGAAGAAAGAGTCGGATAATGAAGAATAGAATTAAAAAAGGTGCCAGATATAACGCAAGTATAAAGGCTAATCCAACGAGACCTTGCAATAATGGCATAACTCCTCCCAGACACGAGATTTTGGTATTTGTTCCCATCTTATTCTGAATTGGACCAAATAGTTCCTAGCCACAAAACTACTCGTCAACTGGATCGCACCAATCTGCTGGCAAAACACAGCTTGATTCTTTATCGACATAGCACCAATCCGCAACAGGGCACTCGGCGATGTCGTAAAAATTGCATATATCAACTCCAAGACAACAAGGCTCAACGGGAGGATGTTCATTTGAACCAACAGGATGGATATGCTTCATAACAGCTCCTCACCTTAATCCAATTAGAGACTACGTTTGATCAATGCCACAGTGATCTACAACGCAGATGCTGCCGCCATCCATGTCATAGTCGCAGTAATCGTATGCACCACAGCCATCTGCTTTATCATAAACAGTACAGATGTCAGTAATGCCCAAGAGGCAGTCAAAAGACATCGGCTTCACGCCTGCCTCGTCGCCACTTCCTGGATTAATCGGATGAATATGCTTCACGACTATCTCCCTTTGAGTGCAGAAAAACCTCAATATTGTGTATAACAAACCAAGATGTCTAGTTCACCATATTTCTAGAATGGTTTCGGCGAACGTAGCAATAAGCTTCGCAGACGGTAATCAGAAGAACGAACACCTCCACAATGGTGACAGCAATGCGCTGAACCGCTTATTCCGATACAGTAGCTTCTCGTTGATTTTTCTCCTGCGAAGATGAGTGGCGGGAAATAAGGTCAAAAGCCATCTCGTAGCACATTTTTCTATATTCACATGATGCAGGGTGTAGACTCTTGGGCAAGTAGCCGTGCTCGCCTGCAGCCTCCCAGCTACAGCCCCCACCACAGAAAGACCGAGCCCAACAGTCCGTACAGTCAATTCTTTTTTCGACACCCTGACTCCAGTTTTCAATATACCTAGTTTCGTCAATTCCGGTGACGATGTTGCCCATTTTGAATCGCATCATCCCGACAAACCTGTGACAGGGGTATACGTCCCCTTCGGGAGTCACGGAAATAAAACGCCTGCCAGCCCCGCATCCGACAAAGGCGATCCTGTTGCTCATAATCAAATCAACTGCAGTTTTCAATGTTCTAAACAAGGGCTTTTCCCCTTGATCAATCTGTTTGAGATATTGATCCGCCAAATCTATTAGGCCCGCCCTGATTTTGTTTAATGAGTGTTCGTCGAGTTTGATATTCTCATCGAATGAGCTCACGGGCGAGAAGTAAATCCTTCTGAAGCCCATCTCTTTAAACTGAAGATAGTCTTCAACAAGGTTACAGTTATTATTTGTTAAGGTCGCTCTTGCGCCGAAGGGGAACGACTCGGAAAAACGACGAACGTTTTTGTCGATATCGGAGAAAGAGCCGCCTCCCGTCTTGTACGGGCGCGATGCATCGTGCTTGCATCCTGTACCATCGAGACTAATCAGAACAGAAAACCCGTGCTCCTTGAAAGAATTCACAGCAGTGTCATTCAAAAGCGTTCCGTTGGTCGTAATAGAATAGGTAAAGTTTCTATTGGGGTATATTCTTTTTGAATAGTCGACCGTTTTCCATATCAGCGGCTCGTTAATCATGGGTTCCCCACCAAAAAAGACGATCGCAAGCGTTTCGTTTTCCGATGAACTTGCGACGAGGTAGTCGACCGCCTTGAAGGCTATCTCGTCTGTCATCAGCAGAGGAGACGTTCCATAATCTCCTTTACCGGCAAAACAGTAACTACAACCAAGGTTGCATGCATGTGAAACGTGGAGTTCGATGGATCTAAGTTTTCGAGGCGTGTCTTTTGTTAAGAAAGTCCGCTCAGACAATCGTTGATACTCATCAATGTCGTCTTCAAGTTCTGCTATGGTCGTTTGGTCGTAGCCTTTCGCAGCAAGTGACTTTGTTAGCAACTTCGAGTTGACCGTTCTTCCCGATGCTTCAAATATGCGAAGCGCATCTTCTGATGCTTGGTCAACCTGAAAGCAATTGCGAGTGACCTCATCGAAGCAGTAACGACGATCACTTACTGAGAAAAATGCATACGTTCCTCAATTTCATGCTGGACTGGCACTAACCTTGTTTATTGTTGCGCAGCTATAAAAAACCACCAGCGGGGATTCGGTGTGCGGCCCAATCGGACTCCCAAAAGGTTCTATTTGAGACTGGCAAGCTTTGTGTTGTTGGCACTTCGACAGCGCTCTTTATTCCAACATGGAGCCTCGCAGTTTGAGTCGACTTGCCTCTGGAAGGTCCGATCTTAACTTGATTTAGGATGAAAACAGATTACAGGCGCGCTCCTCTAGAAAGAAAGGAAACCAATCGCCGCCTTTCACCAGGAAAGTTTTTATAGCCCACCTCGAGCAAAATGAAAGATGCGAGAGCGATTGGGGAACAACGCGAATCTCCCCTTTTGGGTGGGAGCGAGCCTTCAGCCACCGGCGAACGACTCGCCCTGGTCAGAATCTGGAAGTGGTGCCGGGCCGCTTGGGCCTCCCCGGTGACTTCGTGGGGCTTACCTGCCTGACGTCGAGGAGTACATCCGCAAGATTCGTTCCCTATGCCGTTTGCTCTCACGCCCGCCTTAGTTCCAAGTCGGGCGAGCCGCCGCGCTCATGCGACCCGTGGCGGCGACACGTCGACGCCGCGCTCGCTGAGCACATCTTCGGTCGCGGGCGAGCACGAGGTCGCGCCGGCGCATCCGCTGGGACTGCTGTGCGTGCAAAACGGCTACGTGGTGAGCGTCCCGCGCTGGATTCAGCCGAGTGAGGAAGGCGTTGAGATCGGCGCGCTGGCAACGGGGGAGGGCGGCATCACCGACGACGTCTCGGCCCGCCATGCCCATATCTGGTGCGATGCTCAAAATATCTGGCACGTCGAGGACTTGTCGTCCACCAACGGAACCATGGTGGTAAACGGCGCGACGAACGTCTGCATCCAGGTCGAGCCCGGCCGCTCCGCTCAGCTCAACCCCGGCGACGAGCTCAGACTTGGCGAATCCACCACCTACGCTATCCTCCTCGGCGTCGGCGCCCTCTAGTCGGCAGATGGGGACGTTCCTTTTATGCCGGCACTCCGGGACACTCCATGGCGCGCCAGGGCCAATCGCCCGGGGACGAAGCGTTCATTTTGGCCCTTGGCGGTCACCCGAGGTAAACCTTCACCGCCCACCTATATTTGTCGAAATTACACTTGGCGGCGGGGTACAATAAACCCGCATGCGGATTTCCGTTGCGGGTGCCTCCCATCGCCGGGGCGTGCCCGGGAGCATCCGGCATGCGGCCTTTGCGGCGCTCGGTCATGTGCAAGACGGGCAGCTGGGCCTGTGGAGTGCGTGCAGCCCTCCTCGCCTCGGCATGCCTTCTCTCCACGCCATGTACCTGCTGCTGAGCCTGCCTGCCAGATGATTGGAAGCAACAGCGAAAATCCCATCACGCCAATATCCCGGCGATCGCCGGGGCCTGTATACCTATATGAGAGGAGAGGGGTATATGGCGCGTAAGTTTAAGTCTATGGACGGCAACGAGGCGGCCGCATATGTTTCGTATGCGTACACCGAGGTAGCGGGAATTTATCCCATTACGCCGTCCAGCCCGATGGCCGACCATGTCGACCAGTGGGCGGCCCAGGGTCGCAAGAACATCTTCGGCACCCCGGTCAAGGTCGTCGAGATGGAGTCCGAGGCAGGTGCAGCCGGTACCGTTCACGGTTCGCTGGGCGCCGGTGCTCTGACCACCACCTACACGGCTTCTCAGGGTCTGCTCCTGATGATCCCGAACATGTACAAGATCGCGGGCGAGCAGCTCCCGGGCGTCTTCCACGTCTCCGCGCGTTGCGTCGCTTCCCACGCCCTGAACATTTTTGGCGATCACTCCGACGTCATGGCTTGTCGTCAGACCGGCTTTGCCATGCTCGCCGAGGGCAACGTCCAGGAGGTCATGGACCTCTCGCCGGTGGCTCACCTTGCCGCCATCGAGGGTAAGACCCCGTTCCTCAACTTCTTCGACGGCTTCCGCACCAGCCACGAGATCCAGAAGGTCGCCATGTGGGACTACAAGGATCTTGCCGATATGTGCGACATGGACGCCGTCCAGGCTTTCCGCGACCACGCGCTCAACCCTGAGCACCCGCACACCCGCGGCAGCCATGAGAACGGCGATATCTTCTTCCAGAACCGTGAGGCCTGCAACAAGGTCTACGACGAGCTTCCCGCCGTCGTCGAGGGCTACATGAAGAAGATCAACGAGAAGCTCGGCACCGATTACGGCCTGTTCAACTACTACGGCGCTCCCGATGCCGATCGCGTCGTCGTGTGCATGGGCTCCTTCTGCGACGTGCTCGAGGAAGTCATCGACTACCTCAACGCTCACGGCGAGAAGGTCGGCCTGGTCAAGGTTCGCCTGTTCCGTCCGTTCTCCATCAAGCACTTTGTCGACGTTCTCCCCGAGACCGTCAAAAAGATTGCCGTCATGGACCGCACCAAGGAGCCGGGTTCCATCGGCGAGCCGCTCTACCAGGACGTCGTCTCCGCTCTCTACGAGGCCGGCAAGACGGGTATCAAGGTCGTCGGCGGCCGTTACGGCCTGGGCAGCAAGGACACGCCTCCCGCGTCCGCGTTCGCTGTCTTCGAGGAGCTCAAGAAGGACGAGCCCAAGCGCGAGTTCACCATCGGCATCGTCGATGACGTGACCAACCTGAGCCTGCCCGAGGCCGAGGATGCGCCCAACACCGCAGCCCCCGGCACCATCGAGTGCAAGTTCTGGGGTCTGGGTGGCGACGGTACCGTCGGCGCCAACAAGAACTCGATCAAGATCATCGGCGATCACACCGACAAGTACGTTCAGGCCTACTTCCAGTATGACTCCAAGAAGACCGGCGGCGTCACCGTCTCGCACCTGCGCTTTGGTGATTCCCCGATCCGCTCGCCGTACTACGTGACCAAGGCCGACTTTGTCGCTTGCCATAACCCCAGCTATATCGTCAAGGGCTTCAAGATGGTCCGCGACGTCAAGCCGGGCGGCACCTTCCTGGTCAACTGCCAGTGGAGCGACGAGGAGTTCGCCGAGCACATGCCCGCCGTGGCCAAGCGCTACATCGCGAACAACAACGTCAACGTCTACCTGATCGACGCTATCGACCTGGCCGCCAAGGTCGGCATGGGCAAGCGCACCAACACGGTGCTCCAGTCCGCCTTCTTCGCGCTGGCCAAGGTCCTGCCCGCCGAGGACGCCCTGCAGTACATGAAGGACGCGGCCACCAAGTCCTACATGAAGAAGGGCCAGGCCATCGTCGACGCCAACCACAAGGCCATCGATGCCGGCGCTACCGCCTTCCGTAAGTTCGAGGTTCCGGCCGACTGGGCTACCGCCGAGGATGCCGCTCCCGTCGAGCTCTCCGAGGAGACCAAGTCCGCCATCGCCCAGCAGGTCAAGAACCTGCTCGAGCCCATCGATCGCATGGATGGCGACAGCCTGCCCGTTTCCGCCTTCGTCGGTTGCGCCGACGGCCAGTTTGAGCTGGGCGCCTCCGCATACGAGAAGCGCGGCGTCGCCGTGGTCGTTCCTCACTGGGACGAGACCAAGTGCATCCAGTGCAACCAGTGCGCCTATGTGTGCCCGCATGCCACCATCCGTCCGTTCGCGATGACCGAGGACGAGGCTGCCGCCGCGCCCGAGGCTACCCGCACGCTCGACGCCATGGGCCCCAAGGCCAAGGGCATGAAGTTCACCATGGCCGTGTCCCCGCTCGACTGCATGGGCTGCACCAACTGCGTCAAGGTTTGCCCCAAGGGCGCCCTCGAGATGGTTCCCACCGAGCAGGAGATGGACCAGCAGCCCGTTTGGGACTACATGGTCGAGAACGTCTCCGAGAAGAAGGAACTCATCGCGGCCAACGTCAAGGGCAGCCAGTTTAAGCAGCCCTACCTGGAGTTCTCTGGCTCCTGCGCCGGCTGCGCCGAGACCGCCTATGCGCGCCTGGTGACCCAGGTTGCCGGCGACCGCATGTTCATCTCCAACGCCACCGGCTGCTCCTCCATTTGGGGCAACCCCGCTGCCACCGCTCCTTACTGCAAGGACAAGGACGGTCACGGCCCGGCGTGGAACAACTCCCTGTTCGAGGACAATGCCGAGCACGGTCTGGGCATGGCCGTGGGCTATGAGGCTGTTCAGCACAAGCTGATTGCCGCCACCCAGGAGATCATCGCCGCCGATGGTCCGTCCGACGAGCTCAAGGCTGCCGGCCAGGCTTGGATTGACTCTGTCAACGACGCCGAGGCCTCCAAGACCGCTGCCGCTGCCTACGTTGCCGAGCTCGAGAAGTGCGGCTGCGAGGCTTCCAAGGCAATCCTCGCCGACAAGGCTTACCTCACCAAGAAGTCCTTCTGGATCTTCGGCGGCGACGGTTGGGCCTACGACATCGGCTTCGGTGGCCTGGACCACGTCCTGGCTTCCGGCCACAATGTCAACGTCTTCGTCTTCGACACCGAGGTTTACTCCAACACCGGTGGCCAGGCCTCCAAGGCCTCGAACCTGGGCCAGGTCGCTCAGTTCGCCGCTGCCGGCAAGGTGACCAAGAAGAAGTCCCTGGCCGAGATTGCCATGAGCTACGGCTACGTCTATGTGGCGCAGGTCGCCATGGGCGCCAACCCGGCTCAGACCCTCAAGGCCATCCACGAGGCCGAGGCCTACGACGGCCCGTCCCTCATCATCGGCTACAGCCCCTGCGAGATGCACTCCATCAAGAAGGGCGGCATGCAGAACTGCCAGGCCGAGATGAAGAAGGCTGTCGAGTGCGGTTACTGGAACCTCTTCCGCTTCAACCCCGAGGCTGCTGCCGGCAAGAAGTTCTCGCTCGATTCCAAGGAGCCCGCGGGCGGTTATCAGGAGTTCCTGATGAACGAGGCCCGTTACGCTTCGCTGACGCGTTCCTTCCCCGAGCGCGCCGAGGAGCTCTTCAAGGAGAACGAGCAGGCCGCCATGGACCGCTACGCTCACCTGCTGAAGCTCAAGACGGTGTACAACGAGGCCTAGGTCTCCCACCGCAGGATCTGAGGGCTAACCTTCGCGGACGTCCTCGGACATGAAAGAACCCCCGCTGCGCACACTACGTGCGGCGGGGGTTCTTTCGTCCTGCGGAGTGTCCGCGAAGGTTAGCCCTCAGATCCTGCTACGACTACGTCCTCGGATTGTGGGGGCGGATGAAGGACGTAGTTGGTCGGGTATTCCGTCCCCTTCGCTGTTTCGCGGCTTTGCCGCGAAACCTCGCGCCACTTTGGGGATGGATGGAGGATTTGGCTGTTGTCGCCTTCTATCCCCGTGCTTTGCGGGCTGGGTGCCCTTTCGGAGCCCCTCTTTATTCCTATTGCTGGATGAAAAGCCCCTTGTTTTTGCAGGGATGCATACTCGTCCTATAAGTGCATAGAATCTCGTATAGTGCGAGTAAGATTTAGCGCTGTCTGTTTTGTGTTTAGCAGAGATATAGTTTGCATAATCTGGTCGAATCCCTGCTCTATTAAAATAAAGTCGCACGTAAATGGCGTAGATATGCCTAAGCTGGACTTCTTTACGCTGGGCGGGTAAAAATGACCGTTCACCGTTCAAGTGTTTTCAAAATGAATAAAATGAGGGATAACAGGAATATAAACCTTAATAAACTCGCGTATCGCACGGACGCGGGTTATTAATGGGTTGTAGGCCTTTTACAGAAAGGATTCCAGCAATGTCTAAGCCTCTTGGCAAGCCCGATCGTATTGTCGTCGCCCTTGGCGGCAACGCCCTCGGCAACAACCCCGTCGAGCAGATCCAGGCCGTGAGCAACACCGCTCACGCTCTTCTTGGCCTGATCGAGCAGGGTAACGAGATCATCATCACCCACGGCAACGGCCCGCAGGTCGGCATGATCCAGAACGCCTTCGCCGCTGCCCACGACGCCATCGGCACCCCCGAGATGCCGCTGCCCGAGTGCGGCGCCATGTCCCAGGGCTACATCGGCTATCACCTGCAGCAGGGCATCGGCCGCGAGATGCACAAGCGCTATAAGCGTTGGCACGCCGCCACCGTCGTCACCCAGATCGAGTGCGACCCGGACGATCCCGCGTTCAAGAACCCGACCAAGCCGATCGGCCCCTTCTACACCGAGGAGCAGGCCAAGGAGTTCATGGCCGAGGACCCCTCCAAGGTCTTCGTCGAGGATTCCGGCCGCGGCTGGCGTCGCGTCGTCGCCTCCCCCGATCCCAAGAAGATCGTCGAGGCCGACTCCATCCTCAACCTGCTCGACAACGAGTTCATCGTCATCGCCTGCGGTGGCGGCGGCATCCCCGTCGTCCGCGACTACGAGAACAAGGGCTGCTACAAGGGCGTTCCCGCCGTCATCGACAAGGACCTGGGCGGCGAGCTGCTGGCCGAGGACTGCGACGCCGACGTCCTGTTCCTGCTGACCGCCGTCGAGCATGTCGCCATCAACTTCGGCAAGCCCAACCAGGAGGAGCTCGAGGACCTCACCGCCGACGAGGCCGAGCGCCTGGCCGACGAGGGCCAGTTCGGCAAGGGTTCCATGGAGCCCAAGGTCCGCGCCGCCATCAAGTTCGCCCGCTCCCGCAAGGGCCGCACCTGCATCATCGGCGCCCTGGACAAGGCCGCCGAGACCATGGCCGGCCTCTCCGGCACCCGCATCCACGAGTAGCCCCTACTCCGTTGCCTCTCCCGTGGGCGCCAGGCAAGACGCCCACAAACTAGCCTCTCTTCATGAGCCCCGCAGCCCGCTCCGGCTGCGGGGCTTTTGCTATTCACCTAGTCATTGGGGACAAACCCGGCACTTGGGGACGGTCCTTTCCTGCCGGCAGCTTGGGACAGTCCTTAATAGTCATTGGGGACGTTCTTAAACGACTAGTCAAACAAGAACGTCCCCAACGACTACTCATTTAAGTCTGTCCCCAATGACTGCCCAATGGCTGGGAAGGCGCATCCCACACCGACGCATTGCCTTCGGGCCCTCTCCCCAGGCTCTCCATAGCTCAGCTGGACTCCCCGCAACCTGTTCCGAGTTGGCGGAACGAGCGCGACGTGGAGTGTCATTCTTTACCGCGTTAGACTAGACGCAGGGAAAGGAGGAGGACATGGATGCTCGCGTCAAGCAGCTTGTAAATATGATCGAGGACGCTCAGCCTGTCGCTGTCGCGGTACTTGCCAAGCGTCTCGAGGTAAGCGAGCGCGCCGTGAGAAACTATATCCATCGCGCAAACGACAGCCTTGCAGGGGTTGCACGCATCGTTGGCAGCAAGGGGCAGTATCGTATCGATGTTGCACGTGCAGATGAGCTTGCTCGCTTGCTAGACGGTGTGGCTCTGGCCCATCCGGGCATTCCTGATACGCGCGATGGCCGTGTGTCCTTCCTTCTTAACGACCTCCTCATGCGGTCCCAGTGGGTGACGATTGAGGAGTATGCGGATTTACTCTACGTTTCGGCGCGGACTCTGTCCAATGACATGCGTCTGGTAGAGCAGAAACTCGCCCAATTTGACTTAACGCTCGAAAAGCGCCCACGCTACGGAATCCGCGTTGCGGGCGGGGAGTCACAACGGCGCCTGTGCCTGGCCTCGCTGGTGAGGCCCGTGTTGCCCGACACCGACGATGCAAAGCTCGCCGAGCGCCTGCGGGCCATCGCCGCATGTGTGGACGATGCCCTGACGGCCTCGCCCGTCACGGTGAGCTCGCTGGCATCCCGCAATCTCATCATGCATCTTTACATTGCTCTTGGCCGCATCGAGCAGGGCTGCTATGTCCCAGCTGCAGAATCGGACGTTCAAAAACTGGAGGGAACGCGCGAATACGCCGCGGCTTTCCAGATTGCCGCAAACATCAAGGATGCCCTGGGCGTGAGCATGCCCCGAGAAGAGGTTGCCTTTATCGCAATCCATTTGCTCGGCAGGGGCACGGGCGTGCCCGAGAAGGGCTCTGCCGTTATCTCGGACGAGATGTGGGAGATTGCTTCCGAGATGGTACGTGCGGTCAACGATGAGTTTAGGTTTGACTTTAGCGGCGATCTTGAACTTCGCATGAACCTTGCTCGGCATATCGGCCCTCTGGGCTATCGCCTTGAATATCACATGCATATGGATAACCCCATGCTGCCCGATATCAAGACGAGGTTTCCGTTGGCCTATTCGATGGCAGCTGGCACCTCGCAGGTACTCGAGCGTCATTTTGGCAGCCAGCCCTCTGATGAAGAGCTCGGCTACATCGCCATGGCATTTGCCCTGGCCCTCGAGCAGCAAGCCGACCAGCCGCGTCGCAAGCGCATCCTGATCGTGTGCGCCTCGGGAGCGGGAAGCGCCCGTATGCTCGAGCACCAGTACCGCAAGCAGTTTGGCATGTATATCGATTCGATTGAGACATGCGATGTCGCCCGCGTGGGAACGTTCGATTTTTCGCACATCGACTACGTGTTCACAACGGTGCCGCTCAACGTCAAGTTGCCCGTGCCCGTCCGCGAGGCCGATTTCTTCTTGGAGACGAGCGATGTCAACGCTATCCGCAAGGTGCTGAGCGACGACACTGCGCAATCGGACTCCGTAAGCTCTTTCTTTAGCCGTGCCCTGTTCTTCAACCGCGTTGAGGCGCCGTCGAAGCAGGCCGTTCTCCGATATCTCTCCGAGCGCGCCGTCGAGAGCGGCCGTGTCGATGCCCAGTTTGCCCAAGAGGTCGCCGAGCGCGAGAGCGCGAGTGCCACCTCGTTTGGCAATGGGGTAGCCATGCCCCATGGGATGCATCCCTTGAGCGCCGAGGCCTTTGTTACCGTGGGCCTGCTCGAACATCCCATTCTTTGGGACGAATACGGCCATGAGGTCGATATCGTCTTTATGGTGTCGTTTGCCCGGTCGGGCGGCGATGAGGCGCGGATCTTGAGCTCACTGCTCGCCGAGATCTTTATGGACCGCCAGGGGGTCGAGCGCCTACGCGAGCGCCGGTCCTGGCATGAGCTGATGGCGCTTGTGCAAGCGCATACGGCTTAAGACTTCTTTTGTCGATAACCCTGTCTGTCTACCTGCAATAAACCTCGAGGATTGCGGGCGGGAGATAGGCGTTTCGAATATTCAAGTACAAACCAAACATCACGGGAGAGGAGACCGTTATGGACGATCAGGGAACCGAGATGGTTTCGTTTCAGCTGGTCGCTGCAGCGGGAGAGGCACGCAGCCTTGCCTTCGAAGCCCTTGAAAAGGCAAAAGCGGGGGATTTTGACGCCGCCGCCAAACTCATGAAGCAGTCAAAGGATGCGGGAATCAAGGCTCACCACATCCAAACGCAGCTGCTTTCGACTGAGGCAGCGGGCGAGCATCTGTCGGTGGATGTGTTGCTGGTCCATGCTCAGGACCACCTCATGTGCTCCATGCTTGCTCAGGAGCTCGTGCAGGAGCTGATCTGCCTGTATGAGTGCACTGCAACCAAGAACGCCTAGCGGCGTGCGGTGACTATCCAACCAATCAATGCGAAGGGAATCCCTTATGAAGATCCTTCTTGTTTGCGCAGCTGGTCTGTCTACAAGCATTCTGATGAAGAAACTCGAGAAATATGCGGAGCAAAACGGCATCGAGCTCGATATCGATGCGGTGGGTATCGGCGAGTATCAGGAGACGTGCGCCAATTATGACGTGCTGCTCTTGGGGCCGCAGGTGTCCTACCAGCTCAACACCGTCAAGCAGGGGAGCGGTAAGCCGACCGCGGTCATCCCCGCACAGGACTACGGCATGGGCAACGCCGCCAACGTGCTGGCACTCGCCCAGTCGCTGTTGGGTTAGGAGGCAACCATGGAGAAGTTCATGACCCTGCTTCAGGAAAAACTGACCCCTATCGCCAATTTCTGCGGCACCGAGCGCCACTTTGCCTCCATGCAAAAGGGCTTTATGAGCGCGATCAGCTTCATCTTGGTATCTGCCGTCTTTATGATCCTCGCCAACCCGCCGGTCACGGCCGACCTGGTGGCGCAGGGCGGGTTCTGGTCCGTCTTTGGCCCTTGGCTCGATTTTGCGACGGCCAATAAGCTCACGCTGCTCATCCCCTTCAATATGACGATGGGCATACTGTCGGTGATCGTGACGTTCGCAATCGCCTATAACCTGGCGGGCACCTACAAGATGCCCAAGCTTAACGCCGGCATGACCTCGCTGGTGATGTTCCTGATCGCCGCGGCGCCGTCGTCCTACTACCAGCTTGCTGACGAGTCCGTGCTCCAGGCGGTCCCCTGCACCTATCTGGGTGCGCAGGGCCTGTTTACCGCCATCATCGTTGCCTTGGTCTCCGTCGAGGTCACGCGCTTCTGCCAGACCAAGGGCATCACCATCAAGATGCCCGATGGCGTGCCGCCGTTTTTGTCCGAAACCTTTGGCGCCATCGTACCTATGCTCGCCAACATCCTCATCTTCTTTGGCGGCA
This sequence comes from uncultured Collinsella sp., assembly GCA_900541695.1. Classification (GTDB taxonomy): domain Bacteria; phylum Actinomycetota; class Coriobacteriia; order Coriobacteriales; family Coriobacteriaceae; genus Collinsella. The sequence continues at coordinate 58,316 of UQKL01000004.1, forward strand.
ACCTGCTGATCCAGATGATCGATCCCGCGCTGTCCATCCCCTCGGTTATCGAGAAGCTGCTCGCTGCCCCGCTTTCCGTCGCAGTTGACTCTGTGCCCGGCGCACTGCTTATCTGCTTCATGACGCTGCTGTTTTGGTGCTTTGGCGTCCACGGCAACATGATCGTAATGCCCATCACCGCCCCGGTCTCGCTTGCCGCCTTTGCCGCCAACGCCTCGCTCTATGCTGCCGGGCAGCCGCTTGAGTTCCACCCGGTGCTCATGTCGTTGGCCATCAACCTCATCGGCGGCACGGGTAATACGTTCTCTTTTGTGGCGCTCTGCGCGTTTAGGGCAAAGTCGCAGCAGCTCAAGGCATTTGGCAGGGCATCGATCGTGCCGAGCTTCTTCCGTATCTCCGAGCCCGCGATCTTCGGCGCGCCCATCATCTTCAACCCGATCCTCATGATTCCGTTTGTGCTAGGCGGCATGATCTCGGCCCTGCTGTATTGGGGTGCGGTCTCACTGGGTCTTGTCTCTAACTTCTACATCTTGGTGAGCGGCACGTTCCCCATCTTCGTTCAGGGCTTTGTCCAGTGCCTCGACCCGCGCATCTGGGTGTTTACGATCGTTTTGATCGTGGTCATGGCTGTGGTCTGGTACCCGTTCTTTAAGGTGTACGATAACCAGCTCCTGGCTCAGGAGCAGGAGAACGCCGCGGCAGCTTCTGCCGAGGATGCTGAGTAGCATGAGTTACTTTGACAGAACGTCTGCCGCCGGTATGCCCGAGGGCTTTTTGTGGGGTGGTGCCCTCGCCGCCAACCAGGCCGAAGGGGGCTGGAACGAGGGCGGCCGCGGCATGTCGCACTCCGACCTGATCCCACAGGGTTCCGACCGCTGGGATGTAATGTTTGGCAGGCAAAAGCCCGTGGACGATCCGGACAGGCTGTATCCATGCCGCTGGGGCAACGACTTCTTCCATCATTGGCACGAGGATGTCGAGCTCTTTGCCGAGATGGGCTTTAAGTGCCTGCGTCTTTCAATTTGCTGGAGCCGTATTTTTCCCACAGGGATGGAGACCGAGCCCAACGGCGAGGGCTTGGAGTTTTACCGTCAGGTATTCGAGGCGCTGCGCGAGCATGGAATCGAGCCGCTTGTGACGCTGTCGCACTACGACTATCCGTTGGCTCTGGTCGAGCGCTATGGTGGCTGGCAAAGCCGAGAGATGATCGAGCGGTATGCGCACTACGTCGAGACCGTCGGACGCGCGTACCAGGGCCTCGTGCGTTATTGGCTTACGTTCAACGAGATCAACAGCGTGGCGCTGTCCTATCTCAACGCGGGTGTCACGCTCGAGGATGAGCGTGACCGTGCAGCCGTGACCGCGGCGTTCTCGCACCATATGTTTATGGCGAGCGCTCGCGCTGTCGAGATTCTGCACAAGATCGATCCCGCAAACAAGGTGGGTTGCATGGTCGCTGCCGGTGCGACCTATCCGTACCGTTGTGCGCCCGAGGACGTATGGCTTGCGTATGAGGAGGACCGCGGCCGCTACTTCTACACAGACGTGATGGCTGCGGGCGCCTATCCTGCTTGGAAGCTGCGTGCACTCGAGAAAGAGGGTGTTCACGTGCCCTTTGAGCCGGGCGATACGGAGTATCTGGCAGAGCATACGGTCGACTTCATCTCGTTCTCGTACTATTGCTCGCGCTTGGTGTGCGCCGATGATCAGGTGATCGCCGAGAAGGCGGAGGGCAACGTGTTCCCGACGTTGCGCAATCCGTACCTCAAGGATAAAGAAACTGCCTGGAAGTGGCAGATCGATGCGCTGGGTTTGCGCGTGACGCTTGCCGGCTACCACGATCGTTACCATCTTCCGCTCTTTATCGCCGAGAACGGTGTGGGCGGACTCGATGCGCTGGAAGACGGCAAAGTCCACGATGCGTATCATATTGATTACCTGCGAAGGCATATTCTTGCGCTGCGCGATGCAATTGTCGAGGACGGTGTTGACCTGATGGGATACACGCCGTGGGGCTGTATCGATTTGGTGTCGGCCTCGACGGGGCAGATGAAGAAGCGCTATGGCTTTGTTTATGTTGATGCCGATGATATGGGCAAAGGCACGTTCGATCGCTACCGAAAGGACAGCTTCTGCTGGTACCAAAAGGTCATTGCATCAAATGGCGAGGACTTGAGTTAACTCTTGCAGGTCTGTTGCCCCCGCGGTCCGCTTCGGCCGCGGGGGCTTTTGTTATTGAGGCGGCTGTTCATGAGGAGCATTGCAGGCTGCGGAAACCCGGCACTTGGGGACGTTCCTTTCCTGCCGGCAGCTTGGGACAGTCCTTAAAGGCCGCATCGATCAACTGCGGAAAGCACATCCCAGAATGAGCGTCCAACATGGGGTGCGGTTTCCCTTGAGGCCCTCAATCGGAAAATGCATCCCGGATTATTGTCGAAAAGCGGTCCCTAGTTTCCCAAACGGGCCGCTAACGGAAAGCGCACCCCGCTATTGGGCCCCAAAGCAGGATGCGCTTTCCGTGCTGGCAGTTCCAAGCAGTTCGGGATGGCCCTTTTCGTCTGCTCTCGGCCGGCGTCCGTAAGACTGTCCCCGACGACCACTCATTTAAGTCTGTCCCCAATGAGTGCCCAATGACTAGTAGTAGGCCCACATGGCTTCGACTTCGTTGAGGACCTCTACGACGCCCCAGCGGCGGGCGCTGCGGCTGGCCGAGTTGGGATCGAAGACTTCAATCTGGTCGGCGTCGTCAATACCGTAAAGTACAATGTAGTGGCCCACGTTGGTAAAGGTGCCCGGCCGAACGGCGGCGATGACGGGCGCTCCCGAACGCAGCGCCTGAGTCATCGAGTCGCGATCGTTATGAAGCTCCGTTCCGTTAAGTCCCAACTGCCACGCACCGCTCGTCATAAACGACCATTCGGTTGCACCGGTGGGGGCGTAATTGCCTGCCTCGGAAAGCGCGCACATATCGACGGGAGTCATATCGGTGCGTCCCGTCTTAAAGATATAGACCATGGTGAGGCACGTAGGCCCGCAGGCATTTTGGCGGATGGTACCGCCGGCGTAAGGCAGCTCCGACCATGCAGGGTCGATCTGATAGATATGGGGCATCGTGCCGGCTTGCCATTGCGAGCGCGGGGTCGAAAAGGCGAAAGAATAACCGGGCGCGACGGGGGCCTTGAGCAGCTTGTCTTCGGCGGTGGGCTCGAGACCGGCCGAGCCGTGGGACATACAGGAGCTCATAAGCACAAAGACCAGACAGATGAGGATAGAGCACAGTGCGAGGCAAAGCCGACGAGCCGGCAGGGCGGGGGCATTCACGTACGATGTCGAGCGGTAGGGCTTGCCGTCGCGTCCGCCTTGGGGATGCGAAAAGAAGCGGTTGATATGGCTGCCGGGCTGACGTGCGCCGTTGCGGCGCAGTTGCGGAACCTCGGCTTGGCGCTGTCGAGTGCGCGCGCCCAAGCGGCTATCTTGCTGTGCGCTTGTGCCCGTGCTCGGACGGCCACTCTGCCGTGTTCTGTTTGTCTGCTGCCGAGACGAAGGCCTGGGTTGCTCTTGAGGGCGTTGCGGATTGCTGCTCGTGGCACTTCTGGGCGTCGGCGTGGTGCGGCCAGCAAGGCGAACGCTTTGTCGCCGTTGATCACCGTCGTTGTATCCGTATGCCATTCGTACCGCCTTGTCTCATGTATAACCTGTCTATCCTACAAAAAAGATGTGCAACAAATGGGTCCGTGCGTCAAAAGCTCGGTAAACGGTACGAAAGGCGCAAAACACACGGCCTCAAAAACATCTCTATATGCGTCCGATGAGCGTACGCCCGTCGGACGGGCGACAACAATGAGCGGCAAACCGTGCCGTTCGTCCCAAAAACGGCGCCGCTCGTTTTGCAGTTCTGCCTTCGGTCGAGCCACAAGCGGCGCTGCTGTGCCAAGGCCGTATTGTAAAGCCACGAAATAAAAGCGCGCGGCAAAACAGACCGCGCAAGGGGTGACGCCGGGGGGCGTCAAAAAGGAAAGGAGGGGAACAATGGCGGACAAGAACGCAGAAGTTGCAGTCGAGGACAACGGCGGCATGAAGAAAACGCTTTCGCTCTGGAACTTCTTCACCATCGGTTTCGGTGCCATCATCGGTACCGGTTGGGTTCTGCAGGTCGGCGACTGGATGGTCGTGGGCGGCGGTCCCGTTCCCGCTATGATTGCATTCCTCTTGGGCGCAATCTTCCTCGTGCCCGTCGGAGCTGTTTTCGGTGAGCTCACGGCTGCTATCCCCATTTCGGGCGGCATCGTCGAGTATGTCGATCGTAGCTTTGGCCGTACGATGAGCTACATCACCGGCTGGCTCCTGGCCCTGGGCAACGGCATCCTGTGCCCGTGGGAGGCCATCGCCATCTCGACTCTCGTGTCCGAGATGTTCGGCAGCCTGCCCGGCCTTGAGTGGCTGCGCGCCGTCAAGCTCTACACCATCCTGGGCGCCGACGTTTACCTGTTCCCGACGCTGATCGCGCTCGGCTTTGCAGCCTACGTCATCTTCCTCAATTTCCGCGGTGCCAGCTCGGCCGCCAAGCTGCAGGCCTTCCTGACCAAGGCCCTGCTCTGCGGCATGCTGCTCGCCATGGGTGTCTCGCTGTTCACCGGCTCGCCTGACAACGCCATGCCCGTGTTCTCCCAGGTCACCGGTGCTGGCGGCGGCAAGCCTGCTACCGAGGGCACCAGCCTGTTCGCAGGCATCGTTTCGGTCCTGGTTCTGACCCCGTTCTTCTATGCCGGCTTCGACACCATTCCTCAGCAGGCTGAGGAAGCAGCCGAGGGCCTCAACTGGAACAAGTTCGGTAAGATCATCTCCCTGGCCCTGCTGGCCGCCGGCGGCTTCTACATGGTCTGCATCTACTCGTTCGGCACCATCCTCGACTGGCATGAGTTTGTTAAGAGCCCGGTTCCCGCGCTTGCCTGTCTCAAGGGCATCAACATGCTCCTGTACCTGGCCATGCTCGTCATCGCCACGCTTGGACCCATGGGCCCGATGAACTCCTTCTACGGCGCCACGAGCCGCATCATGCTCGCCATGGGCCGAAAGGGCCAGCTGCCCGAGAAGTTCGCCGAGGTCGATCCCAAGTCCGGCGCTCCCAAGCTCGCCTGCGTCGTTCTGGGCGTCATCACCGTCGTCGGTCCGTTCCTGGGCAAGAACATGCTCATCCCTCTGACCAACGTGTCGGCTCTCGCCTTCATCTTCTCCTGCGGCATGGTCGCCCTCGCTTGCCTGCGCATGCGCTTCACCGAGCCCGACCTGCCTCGTCCCTACGAGGTGCCCGGCGGCAAGTTTGGCATCAGCCTCGCTATCGTTGCCTGCGGCACCATCATTGGCCTGCTCGTGATCCCGTTCTCTCCCGCCTCCCTCAACATGGTGGAGTGGAGCATCGTGATCGGCTGGCTGGCTGTTGGCCTGGCCCTCATGGCCTTCACCAATTCGCGCAAAAAATAACGCCTAGCCGGGGCGGATCGGGTGCGCGGAATCCTCTCTCCCGCGCACCGAACCCGGCACCACTTGGGTAGTTTTGTGAGGCCTTAACCCAACGCGGCCTCGCCCACTATATGGATCCATAAGGAGGAACCATGTCCACTAAGTATGCAATCGTTGGCGGCAAGCTCATCGACGGTACCGGTGCCGAGCCGGTCGAGAACTCCCTCGTTCTCGTCGACGACAACGGCAAGATCGAGTACGCCGGCGCCATGCAGGACCTTCCCGAGGGCGTTGAGGTCATCGACGCCGCCGGCAAGACTGTCCTGCCCGGCCTGATCGACACCCACCTGCACTTCTCGGGCAACCTGACCGACGATGACACCGACTGGGTCATGCAGCCGCTCCTCGAGAAGCAGGCCGTCGCCGTCAAGCAGGCCTACGACTGCCTCACCCACGGCCTCACCACCGTCTGCGAGATCGGCCGCTTTGGTATCCAGATCCGTGACTGCATCGACAAGGGCGTCTTCAAGGGCCCGCGCGTTCTGGCCACCGGCCTTGGCTTCTGCCGCGTTGCCGGCCACGGCGACTCTCACCACTGCAGCCAGGAGCTCAACAAGGAATCGCACCCCTGGGGCGATCAGGTCGACGGTCCTTGGGATCTGCGCAAGGCCGTCCGTCGTCGCCTGCGCGAAAACCCCGATGCCATCAAGATCTGGGCTACCGGTGGCGGCATCTGGCGCTGGGACTCCGGCCGCGACCAGCACTACTGCTCCGAGGAGATTCAGGCCGTGGTCGAAGAGGCCAAGATGGTCGGAATCCCCGTGTGGAGCCACTGCTACAACAACCACGCCGCTGCCTACGATTCCGTTCGCTTTGGCTGCGAGCAGCTGATTCACGGCTTCGATATCGATGAGCGCACCATGGACCTCATGGCCGAGCAGGGCACCTTCTTCACCCCGACGATCGCCTTCCTGCCCACCTGGTACGCCACCTATCCGCCCGTCTACGTTCCCGAGCTGCACGACAAGTACGAGGGCACCCTGGTCGAGAAGGAGCTGCAGCGCAACTACGACTGCCTGCGCGAGGCCAAGAAGCGCGGCGTCGTCATGACGATCGGCTCCGACTCCTTCTCCTTCGTCACCCCGTACGGCACCTGCTCCATCGAGGAGATGTACGAGTTCGTCGACAAGATCGGCTTCACCCCGGTCGAGACCATCACCTGTGCCACCCTCAACGGTGCCAAGATGTGCCACATCGAGGACGAGACCGGTTCCATCGAGGCCGGCAAGTGCGCCGACCTGCTGGTCGTCAACGGTGACGTCGCCGCCGACATCCACGTGCTCAACACCGACAACATGGACGTCATCATGAAGGACGGCTGGATTGTCGAGGCCGGCAGCTTCGGCGAGGCAAACAAGTACAGCGCCTAAGCTACCGTTCATCGATGGCTTGATGTAAAACACAGTATTTGATTGCATAATGCAATGGAGAGGGTCGCTTGCGGCCCTCTTTATTGCTATGGGTGCGTCAGTAAGAAGGGGATGACGGTGGATCTCAATAGGCTGATTCTGGGCAAGAGCTACAACTCTACCAAGGTCTTTCGTACCGCTCAGCATGTGGTTCAAGCCATCTTGCTCGGTATTGTCGTTCCGCTGCTTATCCTGCTGCTCATCTGGGATCTAACCGATAATCCCAATCCCGTTCCGGCCGTTGTCGTCATTGCCGGCTTGGTCATGCTGTGCTTCTTCTTCTCGTATGTCTTTGTCGTTCCCGACGACCTCACATCGAGTGCAACCGACCGCACGCTCGCCATCGCTTCAAAAATATTCGCCTACACGTCGCGCGGCCTTACGCCCGAAGCTGCCCTGGGCGCCTCTAAGATCATCCTGTCTGAAACTATCGCCTCTGCCATCTGCTTTACCGACGGCAAGCAGGTGTTGGCAAGCTGGGGCGAGGATTCGGCAAAGTGTCCCGCCGGCACCCCGGTGGTGCTCAAGACCACGCTCAACGTGATCAACAGCGGTGAGCAAAGCGTGTTTTCGCGCGACGCCTCCAATGAGACGGGTGGCTACTTTCCGCGCCTGCGCGCCGGTATTGTCGCACCGCTTACCGTGCGCGGGCATTGCGTGGGCACGCTCGAGCTGTATTATCCCCGTCTGAGCAGCATCGATATGCGCCAGACGGCGCTTGCCTCGGGCTTTGCCGACCTCATTTCCACGCAGCTTGCGAGCTTTGAGCTCGAGCGCCAGGACGAGCTCACGGCCCGCGTGGAGCTGCGCGCCTTGCAATCGCAGGTCGATCCCCATTTTCTGTTTAACACCATCAGTACCATCGTGTCGCTCGTTCGAACCGAGCCCGACAAGGCGCGGTCGCTGCTGATCGACTTTTCCAATTACTATCGTCAGACGCTTTCTGATTCCGATACCCTCACAACGCTCGAGCACGAGGTGGAACAGGGCACTCGCTATATCAATCTAATGCAGGCTCGTTATGGCGACGGCCGTCTGCGCGTTTCGGTCGACATCGACTTTGAGGTGCGCGACAGCCTGGTGCCGCCGTTTATCTTGCAGCCGCTGCTCGAAAACTGCATCAAGCATGCGCAGCGCGAGACCGAGCCGCTTTCTATTCGTGTTAGGGCTTTTGAGACCGATGACGGCTTGGAGATCATCGTCGAAGATGACGGCATCGGTATGAGCGAAGAAGTCTGCGCGCATCTGTTTGAGCAACATCGCCGAGAGGAGCCCGAGAGCATTACCGCCGACGGCTCCATCAAGCGAGGTTGCGGCCTGGCGCTCTTCAACGTGCTTCAGCGCATCCATTTCTTTTACGGAGAAGATTCCGGCATGCGCGTGAAGTCCCAGGAGGGCGTGGGAACGCAGGTCATCGTCGAGCTGAACGGCGAGCCGCATGAGCCCGCGCCGTTGACGGCGTAGCACGCGGTTGGATTGAGAGAAAAAGAGGGGAAGCACATATGTCCGAAGGCTGGAACATCTTGGTGGTTGATGACGAGCCTCCCATTAGGGCTGAGCTACGCTATCTGTTGGAAAAGGATGCGCGTGTGGGCCAGATTGCCGAGGCGGGCAATGTCACCGAAGCCGTGGAGTCGATTCTGTCGAACAAGCCCGACGTGTTGTTTTTAGACATTACCATGCCCGGTCGCTCGGGAATTGAGCTTGCCGAGACGCTGCAGAACCTAAAGACGCCGCCGGTCGTGGTGTTTGTGACGGCGTTTGCCGAGTTTGCCGCCGATGCGTATAACCTCGATGCTGTCGACTATGTCGTCAAGCCGGTCGAGGACGCACGCCTGTCAAAGGCACTCGACAAGATCGAGGCAGCCTTGGGTGTCCGTCGTGTTATCCACGCTCCGCGCCAGCCTTTGCGTCTGACGGTGGACCGCGGGGGCAAAAAGGTGTTCATTCCTGCCGCAGACGTCTGCTACTTTGAGGCGCGCGCCGATTTTTGCAACGCCATCTGCGCCGAGGGAACATATCTGATCAATGAGTCGATCTCTTCGCTCGAGCGTCGCTTGGACTCCGAGGGCTTTATTCGCGTTCATCGCAGCTACCTGGTCAATTTGGAAGACGTGCACAATGTTGAGATTGGCTCCACGGGGTTGATGGAGCTCAGGCTCGACCGCGTGAACTCGACGGTACCGGTGTCCCGTCGTCGTGCCGCCGAGGTCAAGTCGCACCTGGGGCTTGCGTAAGAGGCTTGCGTGCTGTCGTTTACCATCGCAGGTTTGGCATGGGCGCGCGGTGGGCATAATGGGTGGCATCGAATGAAATCGAAAGGATCATTATGCCCGCGCTTATCACCCATCATCTGTTTGGCGAGGAAAGCATCGACCGTCTTCCGCAGGGCGTCATCACGTCCGATGAAGAGCGCATTGCCTTTATCTTGGGCAACCAAGGTCCCGACCCGTTTTTCTTTCACATTCTGACACCGCGTGTTTCCGACTGTACGCTGCTGGCGCAGGTCATGCATCGCTCGCGCATGTCTCGCCAGTTCGCGTGCCTGCGCGACGGCGTGTCGCATCTGCTGCCGCGCGACGCCAGCTTGGGTCGCGCCTTTGCGCTGGGCCTGCTGTCTCATTACGTGCTCGACCGCAACGCCCATCCCTTTGTCTATGAGCAGCAGTTTGGCATCGTGGAGTCCGATTCAGAGCTTGAGGATTCGAGCAGTCAGGTCCATGCTGTGATCGAGAGCGACCTGGATGTACTGATGCTGCAGCTTAAACGCGATGGCGCTACGGTCGACGATTACCCGCCGGCGGGCGAGATCGTCACCACCGATCGCATCAATCGCGTGGCCGGCGTGCTGATGAGCTATGTTGCCGGACGCGTGTACGGCATTGACATTCCGGCGGGGGAGTACGGTGCTGCCGTTGCCAATATGCAGCGACTTTACCGCGCGATTGAGCCGGCCGGCTCCGCAAAGACGCGCGCGATCTCGCTGGTTGAGGGCTTGGTGCACGACTACTCGCTGCTCGACGGCCTTGCGCACCGCGTGACGACCGAGCTGCCCGAGCGTACCGGCAACCTGGGCCACTTGGCATGGAAGAACCCCTTTACCGATGAAGTCTCGACCGAGAGCTTCCCCGAGGTCTTTGACCGCGCGCTGCTCGATTACGAGTGCACGGTTGCCCGCTTTATCGAGACCGGCGATATGGAAGCCGTGACCAACCATGTCAATTACAGCGGTCGCGTGCTCAATGCCGATGAGGAGTTCGACCGCGAGGAATAGGGCTCATGCGTGCCCCTTTGCCGAATCCTTACCGGTGCTTCTGGACAATTGGGGTACGATGAACTAACTGCATATCGGGCAAATACGAAGGGTCCCTGTCCATGAAATACACCAAGCTCGAGCGTAACTGGGTTATGTACGATGTGGGCAATTCGGCCCTCGTGCTGCTCAATACCTCGGTGGTGCCCATTTACTTTAACGCCATCAATACCGGCGCTTCCTCGGCCGACCTGGTGGTCGCTTGGGGCAATGCGCAGACGATCGCCTCGCTGGTCATCGCCATGCTCATGCCCATTCTGGGCGCACTTGCCGACTACGCCGGCAACAAGATCAAGTTCTTCTTGGGCTTCTTCCTCACGGGCCTGGTGCTTTGCCTGGCGCAGGCTATCCCAATGTCCGCCATGGCATTTTTGACCGTGTACGTGCTGTGCACCATCGGCCTTAACTCTTCTATGACGTTCTACGACGCCATGCTGCCTGACATTACCACCGACGAGCGCATGGACGCCGTGTCCAGCTCGGGTTATGCCTGGGGCTACATCGGTTCCACCGTGCCGTTCGTCATCTGCCTGGCGCTCATCATGGGTGGCCCCGCTCTTGGCATCCCCACCATGCTGGCAACGCGTCTGTCGTTTATCATCACTGGTGCCTGGTGGCTCATCTTTACCCTGCCGCTCATTCGCACCTATAAGCAAAAGTACGGTCGCGAGCGCGGTCCCGAGGACACCATCGGCCACATCGTGGGCGGTGTGTTCTCCGAGGTCGGACACACCATGCGCGAGATTGCCCACAATAAGACCGTGCTGGTCTACATGATCGCGTTCTTCTTCTATATCGACGGTGTGCACACGGTCATTTCCATGGCCACCAGTTACGGATCGGCCTTGGGCATCGATTCGACGCAGCTGGTGCTGGCGCTGCTCGTTACGCAGTTCGTGGCCTTTCCGTCCGCCATCATCTACGGCAAGCTCGCCGGACGCGTGGGCACACTCAATATGATCATGGTGGCCGTCGCCGCCTATATGGGCATCGTGCTCTTTGCCGCGTTCTTCCTCAAGACTGCCTTTGAGTTTTGGGTGCTCGCTATTTTGGTCGGCCTGTTCCAGGGCGGCGTGCAGGCGCTCAGCCGTAGCTACTTTGGCCGCATTATCCCCAAGGAAAAGTCCAACGAGTACTACGGCTTCTTTGACATCTTTGGTCGTTATGCAAGCGTTATGGGCACCTTCCTGGTGTCGGTCGTCACCTCGCTGACCGGCAACCCGTCGCTGGGCGTCCTTTCCATTGGCGTGCTGCTGATCGTTGGCTTTATGCTGCTGGTCCGCCTGTCCCGCATGACTCGGGCGGCAGAGCATGCCGCATAGGAGCGAGCGGATATTGTGCCTGTCCACGGTACTCTTTTGGGGTTATCCGCAATAAACATTGCGACTTGCGAGCAATGATTTGCCCAAGTGGGTATGATGGAATCAGCTAGGTCGCGGGGCGTCGCCTGTGTTTGGCGGCGTCCCGTTTTTGTGTTGCAGGGAGGGTAAGGCATGAACGCCACAGTCGTGATTCCAACGTATTGGGCGGGCGATGACGCTTGCGCAAACGCCCCTGGCACCTATGATCATTCGACGCGACTCAACGCCGACAATCCCGAACTCGACCGCTGTCTGGCCTCGCTTGAGCAGGTACGTGACATCCCGCGCATCATCCTTTTGGTGGTCTGTCCCGTTTCTGCCACAGCCGATGTGTCGCTGCGCGTGCACGAGATTGTCGACGCGCATCCCACGCTCAAGGTCACCGTTGTCACCAACACCCAGGCCTCGCGCATCGCAGACCGGGTTGTTCAGATCGCACCCAAGGGTTCGGGCGAGTGCGTGAGTCTGCGAGGCTACGGCGCCATCCGCAACATGGGGCTAGCCTGTGTCGCTGTGCTGGGGCATGACGCGGTTATCTTTTTGGATGACGATGAGACTGTCATCGACGCCGACTTTATGAAGCGCGCGACCTATGCGCTGGGCCAGCAGACGCGTCAGGGCCTGCCGATTTTGGTCAAGAGCGGTTACTTTTACGATCGCGACGGATCCCCGCTGGCGCCCACGGACAAGGTGGGCATCTGCCATCGTTGGTGGACCAAGCGCATCGAGTTCAACCGTTGGATGAAAAAGGCGCTCTCGGGCACCCGCATCTCGCGCTCCAACTACGTGTGCGGCGGCCTTATGGCGCTTCATGCCCGCGCCTTTACCCGTGTGGCATTTGACCCGTTTATCACCCGAGGTGAGGACCTGGATTACCTCTTTAACATGCGCATGTTTGGCTACGATGTGTGGTTTGACAACGAGTGGACCGTTCGTCACCTGCCGCCCGAGTCCGAGAAGCGCTCGCCGCGTTTTATGCAGGATGTGTATCGTTGGTACTACGAGCGGGCCAAGCTGACATTTGCCGCGCACCAGCAGGAGCTCGTTCCCGTCACGGCCGCGTCGCTCATGCCCTATCCGGGCCCGTGGATTTCGCGCGAGCTCGACGACCGCGTGCGCAAGACCGCCATGGTCCGCAGCATGTTTACCCGCGAGCACGAGGGGTACCTGCGCATTTGGCGGCACGGCATTGACGAGGCCAAGACCTACGCGCGCCAAAACGCCGCAAGCTACCTGCGTTTCCAGAGCTTTTGGCCCAAGATTATGGACGGGCTCTGGCGCGACGCACAACTGACCAGCATCCTGGAGGGGACTGAATGATCGACCGCCGCGCCCAGCGCGATAATTCAATATCAATCTTTCGCGTGATCGCCGTTGTCTGCGCCATTTGCGTGCTGGTGTACTTTATTTTTGCCCTGGCGACTGGGATTGAACCGATCGCGACCGTGGTCGCCTGCGCACTGCTGTGCATCTTTCTGTGCATTTTTATCTTTTTGACGCTCAATCCCGATTCGGTGCGTTCGCAGTACACCGAAGAGACGCTCTCGGTGGCCTCTGCCATGCTCGAAGACATCAAAGGCGGCCTGACGCAGGAGTCGGCGCGTCTGGTGTGCCAGCGCATTTTGCCCGAGACGCGTGCCATGACGGTTGCCATTACCGACGAGAGCAACGTGCTGGCCTGCGCGGGTGAGCTTGAGGAAAAGCTGCTGCCCGATTCGCCCATCCACACGCTTGCCACGCGCTACGTCATTGAACACGGCATCGTGCAGTCGTTCAACCGCGTGGTGGACGTGGTGGGTTCGGATGGCTCGCACAACCATGTTCCTGCCGGTATCATCGCTCCTATTAAGGTGGGCGACCGCACCGTCGGCACGCTCAAGTTCTACTATAAGACCCCACGTGCCGTTGACCGCACCCAGTACGCGCTTGCCTCGGGTTTTGCCGAGATCCTGTCCACACAGCTCGCCATTCACGAGCTCGAGGTGCAAAAGGAGCTCACGGCCCGTGCCGAGGTGCGTGCCCTGCAGGCGCAGATCAACCCGCACTTCCTGTTCAACACGCTCAACACCATCGCGTCGTTTACGCGTACCGACCCGCTGCGCGCCCGCGAGTTGCTGCGCGAGTTCTCCTCGTTCTATCGCGCCACGCTCGACAATTCGGGCTCGCTCATTCCCGTGTCGCGCGAGGTCGCACAGACCAAGCGCTACCTGACGTTTGAGAAGGCGCGCTTTGGCGATGATCGCGTGCTGGCGACCTTCGATGTGTCCGAGGACGTCGAGGACACGCTGGTGCCGGCATTTGTGATTCAGCCGATCGTCGAGAATGCCGTGCGCCACGGTATGGGTGATGACGATGCACTGAGGATCGACGTGTCGGTCCACACGGATGGCGACGATGCGATTTTGATTGCGGTCGCCGATAACGGCGTGGGCATGGATGAAGGCACCGCTGCCAGACTGTTTGACGAGCGCTCTGCCCGTCCCGACGCCAACTCCCCACAGGGCGGCGGCGCCGGTGTGGCCATGCACAATATTTCGGAGCGCATCCATCGCTTTTATGGACCGCATTCCTATACGCGCGTCGAATCGGCGCCGGGCAAGGGCACTAAAGTGCTCCTGCATCTCGATTTGTCGGAGAGCATCTTCGACATTCAAGAGTAGAATGAGTGGTTACGGGTTTAACGCTAGTTGGCGGATGCCCGACGTAGTTAGTTGACGAAAGGTTTTATCCCTATGCTGCGTGCGATGATTGTGGATGATGAGGCCCCGGCCCGTTCGGAACTTCGCTTCTTGCTCGAGCAGACGGGCAAGATCGGCACGATCACAGAAGCGTCGAGCGTTCGCTCCGCCATCGAGATGCTCATGGAGAGTCGCGTCGATGTCGTGTTCCTCGACATTTCGATGCCTGGTGCCTCGGGTCTGCAACTTGCCGAGGCGCTGCATAAGCTCAAGAATCCGCCGGCGATTGTGTTTGTAACCGCATACAGCGATCATGCGGTCGAGGCGTTTGACGTGGATGCCGTCGACTATCTGATGAAGCCGGTCGAGGAGGCTCGCCTGGATCGAGCGATCGATAAGGTTATGCAACGCGCTAAGCCTGTCACGGACAGCAAGGTGACCATCGAGCGCATCCCGGTGGAAAAGGGCGGCCGCAAGGTCCTCATTCCCGTGGACGACATTCGCTTTATTATGGCCAAGGACGATTACTCCTGCATCTATACGGTCGACGATCGCTTTTTGTCGACGACCTCGCTGGCGCAGTTCGAGGCCAAGCTCTGTGACTTTGGCTTCTTCCGCGTTCACCGCCGCTATATCGTCAACTTGGCGTGTGTCACCGACGTCGAGACGGTTCCCTCGGGCGCTATCCAGCTGGGCATTACGGGCGTCGACGAACGCGTACCGGTTTCGCGTCGTCGCGTCGTACCGCTCAAAAAGGCCCTGAGCCTCTAGCACACCGGCCCCGCAGCCCTGTAGACCAAAATCGTCTGCGGAGCCGTGGGGCTTTTTGTATGAATGCACCAAATCGTTTTACGGAAGGGATCCCATGAACAGTGCAAGCGCCAAGCGTATCGACATTATCTCGGACACCCACGGCTATCTTTCGCCTGCGCTCCTGGACGAGCTTGAGGGTGCGGATCTGATTATCCATGCCGGCGACCTTACGTCGGAGATGGACTACGAACACCTGCGCACCATCGCCCCCGTGCGAGCGGTGCTGGGCAATAACGACTACTACTGCGACTATGGCCCCGACGTGGATCGCTTGGCGCTCTTTACCTACGAAGGCCTCAAGTTTGCCGTGGCCCACTACCGCGAAGACCTTCCGGTGGGATCCGTGGACGTAGCCATCAACGGTCACACCCACGTAACCAAAGAAGCCCAAGTGGGTCGCTGCCTGGTCCTCAACCCAGGCAGCGCCAGCTATCCAAGAGGCACCCGAGGCCCCACCATGGCCAGAATGCTCGTAAAAGACGGCCATGTTATAAGCACCAAGTTTATTGACTTAGACTAACCGCAACAAAAACGGGGGATGCACAATGCATCCCCCGTTTTCTTTGAGCCAAAGTAAGAAGTCCAACCAGAACAATCAGACCAACCCCGCCGAGGAGCACGCGGGCTAGCCGCGCAGCGGCGCACGCCCGCAAAACTGGTTGAATAATGTGACGGCAGGGAGGGTCTCCGGGGCTGGGGGCGGGGGTTAAGTTTGTCGCGAGTTCCGCACGCAAAGGAAAGCACTTAATGTGCTTTCCGTCTTGCGCAGGACTGTAGAGCAGCAAACTTAACCCCCGCCCCCAGCCCCGGAGACCCTCCCGGATGGCCCCAAAAAATTTTTCAAAAAAGTTGTTGCGCGCCGGACAGACTTCTGTGTATACTAATCCCCGCAGCGCACGCGAGCGGAAACAAACGCGAACGCCTGCCTGGGGAGTTAGCTCAGTTTGGTTAGAGCGCCGGCCTGTCACGTCGGAGGTCGCGGGTTCGAGCCCCGTACTTCCCGCCAACGCAATTAAAGCCACGTCTTCGGACGTGGCTTTTTGCGTTTAATAGGCCATCGATCTTATATGACTCTTTATTCAAATCACCGCATTTGCAACGAGTGAGCCAGCGCCGCCTGATGCATGTGTTCAAACAGGGGGTTTGTTGCGCAACATCTGTTCAATGAAGCAGGGGGTTAGGTTATACTAAATTGCATTGTAGGCCGCATCCGATGCATTTCGCTCCAAGCGCGGCACTCAGTGGATATCCGATTTACCATTTGGATGTCCTAGCGGTCATTTAGCGTCTCGACACACGCTCGGCCCCGGAGCTCGTTCGAGCCGTTCGTATTCCTTGAAAGGGGAAACATGGACATATCGAGGAAGACTGATTACGCCCTTCGTATGCTGGCGATGCTTGCCGAGGATCCGGAGCGTTTGCTTTCTGTTCGCACCGCTGCCGAAGAGGTCAATGTCCCGTATTCGTTTGCCCGCTCGATTCAGCACGGTTTGGTCCAGGCCGGTATTGTGGAGAGCTTGCGTGGCGTCCACGGTGGCATGCGTCTCAAGGTCAGTCCGGACGACGTCACTATCCGCCAGGTCGTCGAGGCTGTTCAGGGTCCTATGGTTATGAACGATTGCACCGCGCCCGATGGTGACTGTGCGCGCATGGGCACGTGCTGCTATCATCCCCTGTGGGCCGGAGCCCAGGCGTTGATGCGCGACTACCTCGATTCCGTTTCGCTGGGCGATATCGTCGCTCACCGCCAGTTCCCGGCCGTCGATCCCAAGTTCGCCGATCGCGATGCGTTTTCCGAGTACGCTGCCTGCGCGTACGCTTGCCGGGAGGAATAGCGCCGCATAAGGAGTATTGCTATGATTCAGGACCCCTTTCGTTCGATGATTCGTTCGGAAGGGGTCCTGCGTTATCGCGACCTTCCGTGGCGCCGCACGCGCGACCCGTATATCATCTGGCTCTCCGAGGTCATGCTGCAGCAGACGCAGGTGCCGCGCGTAGAGGCGCGCATGCCGGAGTGGCTCGATCGCTTCCCGACCGTCCAGGCGCTCGCTCGGGCCGCCCCTTCCGATGTCTTGGACGCGTGGCAGGGGATGGGCTACAATCGCCGCGCCCTGGCGCTTCACAGGGCTGCACAGTGCGTTGTGGAGGACTGGGACGGGGAGTTTCCGCGCGAGACGCATGATCTGGTCGCGCTGCCCGGTATTGGCCCGGCAACGGCGCAGGGTATCCGTTCGTTTGCGTTCGATCTTCCTGGTGTGTATCTGGAGACCAACGTGCGCACGGTCTTTTTGCATCATTTCTTTCCCGATGTGCCGGCCGTTCCCGATCGCGAGCTGGTGCCGCTGATTCAAGCTGCCTGTCCGGCGGCCCCCGGTGCGGCGACCGACGAGATCGCTCCCTTTGCCGTGCCGCTCGATGATGCCGACACGCCGCGCGCGTGGTATTACGCGTTGCTGGATTACGGCGCATATCTAAAAAAGACGTTGCCCAATCCGTCCAGGCGCTCGGCGGGCTATAGCCGTCAATCAAAGTTTGAGGGCTCACGTCGCCAAAAGCGCGCGCATATCGTGCGCATGTTGCTGGCAGCGCGCGATGGCCAACCGGCGGGGATTATGCTTGCTGATGCCGTGGTGGGCGTTAACGAGATGGAGACGGCAGCCGGCCGAGAGTCGGTCGAGCGCGAGCTGGTCGCAAGTATTCTTGCCGATCTGGAGCGCGAGGGCTTTTGCCGCTCCGAGGGCGATCGTTGGTTGAGTGTGTAGCCCGCTCAAATCTGAAGAACAGGATTGTAAGGTTTAAATTCACGGCTTGAGGGCATCCTAAAGACAGGGCCGCTCAAAGCCTATGGGCGGCACGTGTTGAAGGGAAGTAGACCTATGGATTTTGAGAACTCTCAGACCAAGAAGAACCTCGAGACCGCTTTTGCCGGTGAGTCCCAGGCACACACCAAGTATCGCTACTATGCATCCAAGGCCAAAAAGGACGGCTACGTTCAGATCTCGAACATCTTTGCCGAGACGGCGGGAAACGAGTCCGAACACGCCAAGCTGTGGTTTAAGTATCTGCATGACGGAGCCGTTCCGGGCACTCTGGACAACCTGCGCGACGCTGCCGCGGGCGAGAACTACGAGTGGACCACGATGTATGACGAGTTTGCCAAGACCGCCGAGGAGGAGGGCTTTGCCGAGATTGCCACAAAGTTCCGTGGTGTCGCCGCCGTCGAGAAGGCCCACGAGGAGCGCTACAACAAACTCGTCGAGCGCATTGAGTCGGGCGAGGTGTTTGAGCGCGAGGGCGTAAAGGTGTGGAAGTGCCTGAACTGCGGGCACCTGCATGTTGGTGCCGAGGCGCCCGAGGTGTGCCCGGTGTGCAACCACCCGAAGGCGTACTTTGAGGAGCAGGTGGTGAACTACTAGCGCGTGGCGCTGGCTGTTGCGGAGCGCAGGGCGGGAGGCCGGATTGCCTTCCCTCCCCGCTCACGGCTCCGCAGGGTCGCGTTGAGGGAAGGCAATCCGGCCTCCCGCCCTGCGCTCCGGCTTCGAGTCGTCGCGTGCTCACTGCAGAAAAGCTGATACTAAAGTTTGCGTGCCGCCCCATAAGGGGCGGCACGTTTTGTGTGGGGTCCCTGTCTCCACACTTTTCGTCAAGCTTTTGGTCAGCTTTTGGTTAGTTGGCGGGCTGGCGGAAGGTCAAAAGATCATTCGATAAAAAAGCTCAGAGAAAGTGCTGGTAGGGGAGTTGTTGAGCTTTTCGACGGTTTTCTGACAAAAGAATCTTTGCGGCTATTGCCGCGGATTTTGTTGCCGTGGCCGCGATGGTGCGGGATGCTGGGCGTAAGCGTCGAATGCTCCGATTGAGGAGGCCAGCATGGATCTATTTCTTGAGACCCCGCAGCAACAAGCCGAGCGCATGTTGCGTCAGCAGCAACGGCTTATGGAGATGCAAATGCAAGGGGCGGCCGTCCAGCCTCCTGCGCAAAACGCCGCGCCCGCGGTATCGTCTGCGGGTGAGGTAGACCCAGGAGCCTATTCCGTACAGCAGGATTCATATGCGCAGGAGCTTGCGTTCGACAAACGTCGTGCGCGTCGCCGTCGCTGGGTCCAGCGCCTGCGTACGCTGGCGATGATCGTGCTGATCCCGTTGGGACTCGCGGCAATTTTCTTGGCCTCATATGCCCTCACGTGCATTCTCAACGGCGCCTCGCCCAGTGAGGTGCTTGAACACTTGGCGGCTCTCGGCCAGCGCCTGGGCGATGTCGTAACAACCATTCGCGCCGGCTGGGAGAGTTAGCGTTTGTCACATTAGGACTTCTAGGGTGCAGGGATATCGCCACGAGTAGAATTCTTGCATCCTGTGGGTCCTGTGTGCGACTGAATAGTATTATTGATGATGGATAAAAATAGGATTTTGCTATGTATAAGCAGGATTTAGAGCAGACTCTTTTGGGCATTGACGAAGAGGCGGAGCTGGAAATAGGTCCAAGAGACGATAGACCGAGCGTTGTTTTGGTGGGAGGGAGCGCCTTCATGCTTAACGATGTGACGAATCGGTCGGTTACACATGACATTGATGTGTTTGAGGCAGACAGGTGCCTTCGCGAGATCATAGCTCGATACCCCGAGGTGAATGGTATGGCGGTGGCATATTGTAATCAGATGCCATTCAATTACGAAGATCGCTTGATTCCCTTGGATATTGGGGCGCGTTTTATCAGGTACTTTACGCCATCCTTGGAGGACCTGGCGGTAATGAAGCTCTATGCCTACCGTCCGAACGACATCGTCGATCTTCATAGCCAGGCATTCGTCGACCGACTTGATTGGGGACTGCTCGAACGGCTTATATTCGACGAGGGCGAGGCGCTGGCGTCGTCGCCTTCGGAGCGGAGTTATCAAGAGATGGTCTGCGCATACAGGCAATACAAAAAGGAGGTGCTCGGTTGAATCTGACCTTTGAGGGATTCTTAAAAGGCTATTGCCGAGAGCTATCCGGACAGCAGTCGCTCAGTTTTAGAAAACTGGTTAAGCAGGCGACGACGGTTGCGCCGCGCGTGGCGGAGCCTCTGTTTTTGCTCGCTTTGGCGCAGGGTAAAGCCGAATACGTTCTGGGCTTATCCGAGGGTTCGTGGATGGAAGAGAGTTACCGAGGCGTTTTGTCCTTGTACGCCCAAACGGGTAACCTTGCATCTCTATGCGCCGAGGACAAACTCCCTAATCGTTATGCCAACGTTTGGCGTGCGTATAGAGCGGTGAAGGAAAAGCCAGTGGCGGACAGAAGGATCAACGCTCTGATGCGAAGAAGAACGTTGGGAGCGCTAGAGGAATCGGGCGTAACGCGCTACGGTCTCTGCCGCGATTTGAATCTGAATAAGGGAAACGTGTACGCATACTTAGCCGGCGATGACTCAAAGGTGAGCAGGGAGACGGCGCGCCGCATTATGGAATATGCGGAGGAGAGGGGCGCCCAAGAAGGGGCCGGGCGCCCGGTGCGTGTGGCGGGGTAAGATTGATCGCGGTTTTGATTGATAATCGATTGGGTTTGTTGGGCGGAGTCTATGTCTGCTATTGATATCGTGCTTGTTGTGATCGCCTTGGTGGCGGTGGGGGTTGCTGTGGCTTGTGCCCTGCAGCTCAAGGGCCTTCGCGCCGAGCTGCGGGAGCGCGGCGATAGCGGGGCGGAGATGCTGGCCGCGCTCGAGCAGGCCAACAACGCGCTCGACACCCTGAACGTCGCGTTGGCAGAAACCCGCCGCACGGCAAATGCCATCGCGCAGCAGCAGACGACCGATGCGGCCGTAGAGCAGCAGCGCTACCTGACCATCGCGCGTGAGTTCTCGCAGGCCGGCGACCGCATGGATGACCTGCGCCGCGAGACGGCCCAACAGCTCGGCGCCAACCGCGAGGGTATCGAGCACCGCCTGGACAAGGTACGCGAGACGGTCGATGCCCAGCTTGGCGCCATCCGCAAGGACAACAGCGTGCAGCTCGATCAGATGCGCGCGACGGTGGACGAGAAACTCTCCCGTACGCTCAACGATCGTCTGTCCGCATCGTTTAAGCAGGTGAGCGACCAGCTCGAGGCCGTGTACAAGGGGCTGGGCGACATGCAATCCATCGCCACCGGCGTGGGCGACCTTAAGCGCGTGCTGGGCAACGTCAAGGCGCGTGGCATTTTGGGCGAGGTGCAGCTGGGTGCAATCCTGGCGGACATCCTTACGCCCGACCAGTATCTGGAAAATGTCGCCACCAAGCCCGGCGCCTCGGAGCGGGTTGAGTTTGCCGTCAAGCTGCCGGTAGACGAGGGCGATCCCATGCTGCTGCCGATCGACTCCAAATTCCCAGGCGATGCGTATGAGCATCTGCTCGACGCCCAGGAGTCGGGCGACGCGGAGGCCGTCGCCGCCGCGCGCAAGACGCTCGACGCCATGGTGAAGCGCGAGGCAAAGGACATCTGCGAAAAGTACCTGAGCGTGCCCGCGACCACCAACTTTGGCATTATGTTCGTGCCTTTTGAGGGCCTGTACGCCGAGGTCGTCAGCCGCCCCGGGCTTATCGAGACCCTGGGCCGCGACTATCACGTCAACGTTGCCGGCCCCAGCACCATGGCGGCCATCCTCAACAGTCTGCAGATGAGCTACCAGACGTTTAGACTGCAAAAACGCACCGACGACGTGCTGCGCGTGCTCTCTGCCGTCAAGGCCGAGCTGCCGCGCTATCAGGCGGCGCTGCGCCGCGCCCAGCAGCAGATTGAGACCGCAGGAAAGACGGTCGAGGGCATCATCACCACGCGTACCAACGTTATGGAGCGCAAGCTCAAGGATATCGACGCGCTGGAAGACGCGCGGGAGGCCGACGAGATCTTGGGACTCACGTCTGCGGAGCTGCTCGCAGACCAAAAAGACGAGGACTAGCTGCATCTGACGGCGGGGCGCCTGCGCAAGCGCGGGACGCGGGCGCTTTTCGCGTTGCACTTGCCTGAAGTGCGCTTTAGTGTGCAACAATGGCGTTTCGCCCTATCAGACGCGAAAGGAAGCCCATGTCTCAGAGAAACACCAGTCCGCTCAAACGCTCCACCGTGCGCCGCACGCTGCAGCGTTTTTGGGACGTCACGCGCACGCAGCCGCTGATCGTCTTTCTCTCGGTGTTCTCGTCGGCGGGCTACATCTTTTTGCTCACGTTTGCCAACACCTACGTGATGGCCCTCATCGTCGACCGCGTCCAAGCGGGTTCCGTGGCGGGCGATCAAGTATTCGAGGTCTTTGGCCCCTACATTCTGGCGCTCGTGCTCGTTAACCTAGTGGGCCAGATCCTCTCCAAGCTGCAGGACTACACCGTCTACAAGCTCGAGATTGCGGGTAACTATCACTTGGCGCGCCTGTGCTTCGACACGCTCTCCAATCAATCCATGACATTTCACACCAGCCGCTTTGGCGGATCGCTCGTGAGCCAGACGAGTCGTTTTATGAGCGGCTATACGGGGCTGGTAGACGTGACGGTGTATTCGCTCATTCCCACCATCACCTCGGTTGTCTGCACGGTGGCGGCGCTCGCTCCGGTGGTGCCCACATTTACCGTGATCCTGGTGGGCATCATGGTCGTCTACATTGCGTTTGTCTGGCTTATGTACAAGCGCATCATGCCGCTTTCGGCCGCGACGTCCGCCGCGCAGAACAAGCTGTCGGGCGTGCTGTCCGACGCGGTCACGAATATCCTGGCCGTCAAGACCTGTGGGCGCGAGGACTTTGAGCGCGACCTGTTCGATGCCGCCGACCGCGCCGCGCGCGACGCCGAAACGGTTTCGATGCACGCCATGATGCAGCGCAACTTTACGACCTCGGGCCTTATCGTCATCACCATGGCCGTGGTGAGTGTGTTCGTCGCGGGTGGCAACGCGTGGTTTGGCATTTCGGCCGGCGCGCTCGTCATGATCTTTACCTATACGTACAACCTCACCATGCGTCTGAACTACGTAAGCTCCATGATGCAGCGCATCAACCGCGCGCTGGGCGATGCGGCCGAGATGACGCGCGTGCTGGACGAGCCGCGTCTGGTGGCAGACGACGAGAACGCTCCCGAGCTTAAAGTGACCGAAGGTGCGATTGATTTTGAGCACCTGAGCTTTGCATACCGTGACGCCGCGGCGGGCGAGAACGTGTTCGACGACCTGACGCTTCACGTGGCGGCGGGCCAGCGCGTGGGCCTGGTGGGTAAATCGGGCTCGGGCAAGACGACGCTCACCAAGCTGCTGTTGCGCTTGGACGATGTGCAGGGCGGCCGCGTGCTCGTGGACGGCCAAGACGTCTCGCGCTGCACGCAGCAGAGCCTGCGCCGCCAGGTTGCCTACGTGCCGCAGGAGGCGCTGCTGTTCCATCGCTCCATTCGCGAGAATATCGCCTACGGCCGCCCCGACGCAACCGACGAGCAGATTCGCGAGGCCGCGCGCCTGGCCAATGCGACCGAGTTTATCGACCGCCTGCCCAACGGCTTTGACACCATGGTGGGCGAGCGCGGCGTCAAGCTTTCGGGCGGCCAACGTCAGCGCGTGGCCATCGCCCGCGCTATCCTGACCGACGCGCCGATCCTGGTGCTCGACGAGGCGACGTCTGCCCTCGACAGCGAGTCCGAGGCGCTGGTGCAGGAGGCGCTCGAGAACCTGATGCGCGGTCGCACCTCCATTGTGGTGGCGCATCGCCTGTCCACCGTGGCGGCGCTCGATCGCATCGTGGTGCTGGCGGACGGCGAGATTGTCGAGGACGGTACGCATGCGCAGCTTGTCGAGGCAGGCGGCGAGTATGCGAGCCTGTGGGGCCGCCAGACCGGCGCATTTTTGGAGGCGTAAAGACCCCATACGTGGGACAATCGTGCCCATAGGTTTGTTATGCCGTTGAAGCGAGGAGTCGTTATGCCACGCGAGACCAATGCCGCCAAACGCGAGCGCGCCGTTGAGGTGTGCGAGCGCCTCAACCGCCGCTATGGACCGGTCGAGTGCTTTTTGGACCACGAGAATCCCTTTAGGTTGCTCATCGCGGTACTGCTCTCGGCTCAGACGACCGACGCGCAGGTCAACAAGGTGACGCCCCAACTGTTTGCCCAGTGGCCCACGCCCGAGGCCATGGCGGGGGCAAGTGTGACCGACGTGGCGGACACCATTAAGTCACTCGGCTTTTATAAGAGTAAGGCCAAGCATGCTGTGGAGGCTGCGCAGATGATTGTTGCCGACTACGGCGGCGAGGTGCCGGCCGACATGAAGGAGCTTGTAAAGCTGCCGGGCGTGGGGCGCAAGACGGCGAACATCGTGCTCAACGTGGGGTTTGGCATTGTCGAGGGCGTCGCGGTGGATACCCATGTGAACCGCATTGCGCATCGCCTAATGCTGAGCCCCAAGACGCATGCCAAGGAGCCGCTCAAGACCGAGCAAGATCTGCTCAAGATTCTGCCGCACGAGTATTGGGAGTCGGTCAACCATCAGTGGATCACTTTCGGTCGCGAGATCTGCGACGCCCGCAAACCCAAGTGTGACGAGTGTCCGCTGGCAGATTTGTGTCCCAGCGTACGGGTGGCGGGGTAGGGCGGAACGCATCTTCGTCTGGCGTTTTTTGCGGGGCTGGGCACGCGCTTGAGCTGGAGTCCTCTCCATGCGCTACCATGACAGGCAACGAAATCCGCCGCATACCCGCCGAGCTTGCCCCGGCGGGCTTTTGGCGTTGCGATGCCGGAGGAACAGCATGCTCATTCACCGTATAGCCGCGCAGCTCTACACTGCCGAGGCCTTGCAGACCGTCGAGGCCGGGCTCGACGCCGGCGAGGATGTGACGCTGGCCGTGTCGCAGTCGGGCCGCACGCTTATGGCGGCTGCTCAGTTTGCGCGCCGCCCGCGCCCTACGGTCTACATTGTGAGCGGCGAGGACGCGGCCGATCGCGCCGCGCGCAGCCTTGCCGCCTACGTGGGCCTGGCGCACGTGTGCCGCTTTCCCGAGCGCAAGGACTATCCGTGGCGCGAGCAGGCGCCCGACGATGCCGTGGTGGCGCAGCGCTGCGAGGCTCTGGGGCGTATCGTGCGCGGGGACAACTGCATCATGGTTGCCTCGGCCCGCGCACTGCTGCGTTGCGTGCCGCCGGTCGAGAGCCGCTACTGGGAGTCCACGACCTTTGCGGTGGGCGAGGAGATTCCTTTTGACGAAGTGCCGCAGCGCCTGGTGGGCATGGGCTACACCAATGCCGGCGCCGCCGACGCACCCGGCCTGTTCCGCGTGCACGGCGACACCGTCGAGGTATTCCCCGCACAAGAGAAAGCGCCCGTGCGCATTGAGTTCTTTGGCGACGAGATCGACCGCATTCGCCGTATGGTGAGCTCTACGGGCCAAACCATCGGCAACGAGGACAGCATCGAGATCTTCCCGTGCCGCGAGCTGGCGCTTACCGACGAAGCCGTTCACAACATGCACGTGGCGCTCTATCGCGCAAGCCAGAGCGACAGCAAGCTGGCGGCACTGCTCGAGATGGTTGATGCGCGTATCGTCACACCCGAGCTCGACCGCTTTTTGCCGGTGATGTACGGCCAGACCGTGAGCCCGTTGGCGCACGTGAGCGGCAAGGCGCTTGTGGTTCTGTCCGAGCCGCGCTCGCTGTTCGACGACTGCCTGCGTGCCTACGAGGATATCGAGGCGCGTGCCGGCGAGGCGGGGATTGACCGCTTGGACGGCCTGTACGTGCGCGCCCAGCAGCTCGACTTTGGTTCCCAGCAGCGCCTGAACTACGTGAGCCTGATCCGCGCCGGCGGTGCGGTTACGGCAGAGCTCAAGATTGAGCAGCCGGCTATCGCAGGCTCGGACAACCGCTTTATGACGCGCGTTCAGGAAGTCGTGGGCAAGCGCTATGCCTGCGTGTTTGCCATTCCCGACCGCGGAGCGCGCGAGTCGATGGAGCTTACCTTTGGCGACGAGGGCATTACCTTTGAGGAGTCGCTGACGGCCGCCCCCGAAAACGCCGGCGTTATTGGCGAGCGCGTACGCGTGGCAGCGGCAGATTCTGCCGACCGTGCTGCCCGCCAGGAGGCCCATGCCTCGATCCGCGAGCGCCGCGTCGACGCACTCAACGCCCGCTCGCTCGAGGCGGGCGCCGCCCAGGCTGCCGCCGGTGCTGCCGTACCCACCATCTCGCGCGGACGCGTGACCTTTGTGGATGCTGCCCTGCCGCAGGGCGTGGTGGTGCCCGATGCCAACCTAGCCGTGTTCTCGATCGCCGATCTCAATGCCCGCATGGACGCCAACCGCGCGCGCAGCCGTCGCAAGGTGGACATTACGCAGATCACGTTTCCGTTTAAGCCGGGCGACTACGTGGTGCACGCTACCCACGGCATCGCACTCTTTAGCGAGATCGCGCGCCAGGAAGTGGGCGGCAAGGAGCGCGACTACTTTTTGCTGGAATATGCCGACGGCGACAAGCTCTACGTGCCGCTCGAGCAGGTCGACCGCATCACGCGCTATGTTGGTCCCGACGGCGACAAGCCGCGCCTGACTAGGCTCAACACCGCCGACTGGACGCGTGCCACCAACAAGGCGCGCAAGAACGCCAAAAAGCTGGCGTTTGACCTGGTCGATCTGTATACGCGCCGTTCGTCGATTACCGGTATCGCCTGCCCGCCCGACACGCCCGAGCAAATCGAGATGGAGGAGAGCTTTCCTTACGACGAGACGCGCGACCAGCTGGAGGCTATCGCCGACATTAAGGCCGACATGGAGGCGCCCAAGCCCATGGACCGCCTGCTCTGCGGCGACGTGGGCTTTGGCAAGACCGAGGTTGCCCTGCGCGCGGCGTTTAAGTGCGTGGACTCCGGCCGTCAGGTCATGGTGCTCTGCCCCACGACCATTCTGGCCCAACAGCACTACGAGACCTTCTTTGAGCGCTTTGCCCCGTTTGGCCTCGAGGTCGAGGTGCTCAGCCGCTTTCGCACGCCGGCGCAGCAGAAGCGCGCGCTCAAGGCGTTTGCCGAGGGCACGATCGACGTACTCATCGGCACGCATCGTTTGCTTTCGGCCGACGTGAACCCCAAGAACCTGGGCATGGTGATCATCGACGAGGAGCAGCGCTTTGGTGTGCAGCACAAGGAGCAGCTCAAGAACCTGCGCGAGCAAATCGACGTGCTCACGCTTTCGGCAACGCCTATTCCGCGAACCATGCAGATGGCCACGAGCGGCGTGCGCGACATGAGCCTGATCACCACACCGCCGACCGGGCGTCGTCCCGTGATCGTGCACGTGGGGGAGTACGACCCCGATGTGGTGAGCGCGGCGATTCGCCTGGAGGTGGGCCGCGGCGGCCAGGTGTACTACGTGTCCAACCGCGTTAAGACCATCGATGACGCCGTGGCGCGCGTGCATGAGGCCGCGCCCGAGGCGCGCGTGGGCGTGGCACACGGCAAGATGAGCCCGCGCGAGGTCGAGGACGTGATGATCGAGTTTGCGACCAAAAAGATCGACGTGCTCATCGCCACGACCATCGTGGAGAGCGGCATCGACAACGCGACCGCCAACACGCTCATCATTGAGGACTCGCAGCGCCTGGGCCTGGCGCAGCTCTACCAGCTCAAGGGCCGCGTGGGCCGCTCAGCCACGCAGGCATACGCGTACTTTATGTTCCCCGGCGAGCTGCCGCTTACCGAGGAGGCCACGGCACGCCTGACCGCGCTTTCCGAGTTCCAGGACCTGGGCAGCGGCATGCGCATCGCCATGCGCGACCTGGAGATTCGCGGCGCCGGCTCGCTTATGGGGGCCGAGCAGCACGGCAACCTGTCGAGCGTGGGCTTTGACCTGTTTACGCAGATGCTGGGCCAGGCTGTGGCCGAGGCGCGCGGCGATGACGACGCCGGCGTGGAAGCGGCGAGCGTGGGTATTAATCTGCCGGTCGACTACTTCTTGCCCGAGGAGTACCTGCCGGCGGTGGATCAGCGCGTGCTCGTGTACCGCAGGCTCGCGGCTGCAGAGGACCTGGAGAGTATCGACGAGGTACAGGAAGAGACCGAGGCCGCGCATGGTGAGCTGCCGTTGGCGGGGCTTAACCTGTTCAATCGCGCGCGCATCCGCATCCGCGGCGAGCGTCTGGGGCTCGAGAGCGTCACGCTCAGTGGCGGTCGCATCACGTTTTTGGGCGTCGACGTGCCCAAGAAGGTGGCCTTTGAGCTTAAGACCCGTTATGGCGCGGTGAACTTCCCCAAGAGCCGCAAGTTGTCGGTGCCCTACAAGGCGGGCGCCGGCGCGGGCAGCGGCCTGGGTCGCGGCCTCGACGCCAACGACGGCACCGGCCCCGTGGCCGCGGCGCTCATGCTGCTGCAGCAGTTGGGTGCCAGCGACGACGACTAACGGGTCGACGCTGCAAACGCCCCGTTTGGGCAATCTGGCTCCATCGAAAGGAAAGTATGTTCGGATACATCTATAAGAAAGATGTCGCCATTATCGCGGTTGTCCTGTGTCTTTGTTTGGGCGTGGGCAGTTTCTTCGATTACCAAATCTCGAGCGCGCTGTTCAATATCGGCAGCATGTACGGCCGCTTTATCGAGGCCGCTGGCGAGCTGCCGTTTGAGCTGACGGCGAGCATTGCGGGCGTTATGCTCGTGCGCGCGGTGCGTCCCGATTCCAGAGGGAGCAAATGGCTCGCCGTGCTCGGCATCCTCGTTAACGTTGGTCTGGCTGGCTACGAGATCGTTTCGTCCCTGCGGGTTGGCGGCAAACTCATCGCGGTTCAGTTGGTGCTGACGTTTGTGCTGGTCATCGCTGCCAACCTTATCGTCTATCGCCTCACGCGCGCGACCGAGCCCGACGAGCTCACGCGCTGGGCGTTGATGGTGCTGGCCGTGTGGGCCGCTCAAGCCATCATCCTCAACGTCATTGTTAAGCCGCTGTGGTCGCGCCCGCGCATGCGCGTGATCGAGGTCACGCCGGGGCTCGATTTTCAGCCGTGGTGGGTGATTGGCAACCCCGACAAGTGGGCCTTTATCGCCGCCGGCGTGATCAAGGACGGCTTCAAGTCGTTTGCGAGCGGACACACGGCGCATGCGGCGATCGGCCTTATGCTCGCCGGGCTTCCCGCGGCAGCCTTTACGGAAAAGCCTTCGCGTCGCCGTGTGATCTTTTGGGCGGCGGCTGTGGTCGCGGCGCTCGTCGCGTTTGGCCGCATCGTGATCGGAGCGCACTTTTTGAGTGACGTGAGCTGCGGTTTTGCTCTGGTACTGGCACTTGAGTGCCTTGCCGCGCGCATTGCCTATCCCAGCGGCGTACAATAGCTCCGTTTGAATCATCTGACCGATACCCGGTAAGAGAGGATTGCCATGCTCGCGTTTAACAACGATTATTCCCACGGTGCACATCCGGCAGTGCTGCAGGCACTCGTCGATACCAACATGGAGCCGCAGCCCGGCTACGGTACCGATGCGCACACCGAGCGTGCCAAGCAGCTTATCCGCGAGGCTTGTCAGGCCCCCGATGCTGACGTGTTTTTTCTGGTGGGCGGCACTCAGGCCAACGCGACGGTGATCGACATGCTGCTTGCGCCCTACGAGGGCGTCGTTGCTGCCGAGACTGGCCACGTCGCCTGCCATGAGGCGGGTGCTATCGAGTTTGGCGGCCACAAGGTGCTCACCATCCCCGGCTACGAGGGCAAGATGCACGCCGAGGACCTTGAGAACTATATCCAGGTGTTCTACGAAAACGAGAGCTACGAGCACACGGTGTTCCCGGGTGCCGTGTATGTGAGCCTATCGACCGAGTACGGCACGCTGTACTCCAAGGCCGAGCTCGCGGCGATTCACGCGGTGTGCCAGAAGCGCGAGATTCCGCTGTTTGTGGATGGCGCCCGCCTGGCCTATGCGCTGGCGGCCGATGAGTGCGACATTACCCTGCCCGAGCTGGCGCAGCTGTGTGACGTGTTCTACATCGGCGGCACCAAGTGCGGCGCGCTTTGCGGCGAGGCCGTGGTGTTTTGCGGCATGCGCGCTCCGGCGCATCCCATTCCGCGCATTAAGCAGCACGGTGCGTTGCTGGCCAAGGGTCGCCTGACGGGCGTGCAGTTTGAGGCGCTCTTTACCGATGGCCTGTATTTTGAGATTGGTCACCAGGCGATTGAGACCGCTCAGGCGCTTCGTCGCGTGCTGCACGAGCGCGGCTACCAGTTCTTCTTGGAGACGCCGACCAACCAGCAGTTCGTGATTCTGCCCAACGAGGACATGGCCCGCATTCGCGAGCATGCCTCGATCGAGTACTGGGAAAAGTACGACGATACCCACACGGTGGTGCGCTTTTGCACCAGCTGGGCCACGACGCAGGAGGATATCGACGCGTTGGCGGCTGTCCTGTAGCCTGATGTAATGACAAGGGGCCGCCCTGCGCCTGAGCTTGGCGCAGGGCGGCCTTTGCTTTTGGGGAGAAGGGTTGTATGACCGAGATGTCCGAGCCGACGATTCGCCTGGCGACGCCCGATGATGCGCCGGCGTTGCTTGCCATCTATGAGCCGTATGTGCGCCAGACGGCGATTACCTGCGAATACGAGGTGCCGAGCGTTGAGGAGTTCGCTGGGCGCATCGAGCGTACGCTCAAGCGCTATCCATATTTGGTGATGGAGTTGGACGGGCGTCCGGTAGGCTATGCCTACGTGAGTTCGCTTAACAGCCGCGAGGCGTACGACTGGTCGGTCGAGACATCGATCTACCTGGCGCGCGATGTGCGCCACGGCGGGCTGGGCCGCAAGCTGCACGATGCGCTCAAGCAATGCCTGATCGCGATGGGCATCACCAATATGTGCGCGCTCATCGCCGTGCCGCACGACAAGGACGACGAGTATCTGACGCACAACAGTCAGGATTTCCATGCCCATATGGGCTACCGCCTGGTGGGTACGTTTGACCGCTGTGCCCAGAAGTTCGGCCGCTGGTACGACATGTGCTGGATGGAGTTGGTCCTGGCCGAGCGCGTCCCTAACCAACCCAAACCAACCTGGTTCCCCGACCTCCTCGCCTAAAACCACCACAAAGGTGCCTGTCCCCTTTGTGGTGGTTTTGGTGTTGGTTAGCCGATGGGCTCGGTGTATTTGGCACGGTCGGTGCGCTGGATGCGCTTGGAGACATGGAGCGGGCGGCCGTCGGTGTCGTAGACGTAGTCGGTGATTAGGATCAGCGCCTGCCCGCGCTCAACGTTGAGCAAAAACGCCTCGTTTTGCGAGGCATAGCACACCTCAAAGGTCTTATGTCCCTGTGCTGGCGCTCGATGGAATTCTTGGCGCAGCGTCGCGTAGAGCGAACCGTTGATATCGCGATCGATGAGCGTCTCGAAGCTTGGCGGCAGGTAGGTGGTCTCCAGGCACAGCGGCACGTCGTCCAGGTAGCGCAGGCGGACAAGTTTGACGAGCTTGCTGCCCACGGCGGCGTCAAAGAACTTAGCCATGCTGCCGGCCGCCTTGGCAAAGCCCGAGTCCACGGTGCGCGTGGTGGGCTTCATGCCCTGACCTTCGACCTGCTTGGTATAGCTCGAAAACACCAGGTTGTTCTCGTGGAGCGCCGGCGTGTCGGCCACAAAGGCACCACGCCCGCGCTCGGTGCGAACCAGACCCTCATCAACGAGCACCTTAAGGGCATGGCGCACGGTGCTGCGCGACAGCCCCGATTCGTCCATGAGTTCCATCTCGGACGGCAGCTTGTCTCCGCGTGCGTAGATGCCGGCGGCGATGCGGTCGCGCAGCATGCCCGCCAAGTGCTCGTATTGGGCCAGTTTCTTTTTAGACGAAGCGTTCATGCGATCAACCTGTATCTAACTTGTATGCGAATCTAATCAAGCATGTATTCAATACAACAACAAAACCGCTGATAGCCAATTATCAAAAATCGCATCAGCAAAATTTCTAAGATAAATATAGCATACAACTAGTCGACATAACCAAAACATGTATGTAACTTGTATGCCATCGAGAGCATCAAACGAGAAGAAAGGCTGATGCACGATGACTACTCAGGAACAGGTTAAGGATGTCGTCTCCCAGGTTTTGGCTGACAAGGCAGACAAGGGCGGCATCAAGCGCGTCGTGTGGATTGGCGCTGGCGGATCCAACGGCGGCAACTATCCTGCCCAGTACTTTATGGAGCACGAGGCCACGCAGGTCGTGAGCTCCAGCTACACCAGCAACGAGTTCGTGCACGCCACCCCGGCCTATGTCAACGAGAACACCCTGGCCGTCGTCGTGTCCATGCGCGGCACCAAGGAGACCATCGTTGCCGCCCAGGTCGCCAAGGACCACGGCGCCAGCACCATCGCCATCTATGTTGACGAGTCCGGCCTCACCGAGGTCTGCGACTACAAGATCCAGTACGACAGCCTGGCCGTCGACGAGTCCTGCATGGGCCGCACCAACTCCGCCGTCGTGACCATGATCGCCATGGAGCTTACGCAGCAGACCGAGGGCTATGCCGAGTACGAGACCGCTATGGCCGCCTTCGACTTGGTTGACCCCATCTATCGCAAGGCCGTCGAGTACACCCGTCCGCTCGCTGCCAAGTGGGCCGAGCAGAACGCCGACAAGCCCTGCATCAACGTCATGGCCCAGGGCCCGCTCTTTGGTGCCGCCTACGTCTTTAGCATCTGCAACGTGCAGGAGATGCTGCAGATCGACTCCTGCACCATCAACACCTGCGACTTCTTCCACGGCCCCTTCGAGATTCTGGACAAGCGCACCTCGCTGTTCCAGCTCATCAGTGTCGGCCGCAGCCGCTGCAACGACGAGCGCGGCATCCGCTTCGTCAACCAGTACGGTGGCGAGCGCGTCTATCAGCTCGATGCCAAGGAGCTTGGCCTCAACGACATCAAGGACAGCGTGAGCGAATACTTCAACCACCTGATCTTTGCGCCGATCCTCAACAACGTGTATATGCGCGCGCTTTCTGCCGTCACCCACAAGGACTACATGACGCGCCGCTACATGTGGAAGCTGGACTACTAGGGGATAGAGCGGCCTAACAGCTCGATGTCCTCATAAGTTGTGGTGGAATAGTTCCTGTTTGGGGGTTTGAAGCCTCTATTTAGGAACTATTTCACCGCAACCGCCCAGTAATCCGCTGGGGACGGAGGAAAACGGATCACTTTTCCGCTTGCCGATTTGTGCCTTGAAAAATGTATATAACGACTATAACGTAGTATGAAACTTATTGGAAACAATACCGAGGAGGCTGCGTTGAAGAAAAGCAATCTGGGCTATGTGCTGGTGCTGATCGCCGCGCTTATGTGGGGCAGCATCGGAATCTTTGTAAAAGGCATCTCGGCCCTGGGTGTTTCGTCTCAGAGCATGGCGGCCTTTCGCCTGTTGTCAGGTGCCGTCTTAATGGCTCCGGTCTTGGCGTTCATGGGTTGCCAGGGAGGCGATCGTGAGGGAAAAGCATCGGGTCCCCTGGCACTGTTCAAGGCAAGTCCTAAAGAGCTTGTTCCCTGTGCGCTTCTTGGCATTATCGGCCTCGCCACCGCTAACACGCTTTATTACGAGTGTATGGGCGAGGTGGGCATGTCCACGGCCTCGGTGCTGCTCTACACCTCGCCGGTGTTTGGCGTCATGCTCGGCCGCGTGCTTTATCGCGAGGATGTGACTCCCAACAAGCTCGTTGCCATCGCTTTTAATATCGGTGGCTGTGTACTTGCAGTGACCAATGGCGACCTTTCCGGTTTCCATTTTTCGGTTTGGGGCGTCACGTCGGGCGTGATCGCGGGCTTTTGTGGCGCGTCGCTCGCGGTGTTTAGCCGGATAGCAACCAAGACGGTCCACCCGCTGGCTGTCACGTTTTGGGGCCTTGTTTTTGGCGGTGCGGTTATGGCGGCTATCGCGGCTCCGTGGCCAGATGTCGCCGCGGCAATGTCGCCACAGCTGCTGCTGTTCTTTGGTTTTGGACTCATCCCCACAGCCGTGGCCTATGTCTTATATATGCAGGGTCTGTCCATGGGGCTCGAGACGTCGAAAGTTCCCGTCGTAATGTCATTCGAGACGGTCGTCACCGTACTGCTGGGCATTGGTGTCTACGCCGAGCCCGCCGGCGCGATCAAGGTCCTGGGCATCGTGCTGGTGCTCGCGTCCATCCTGATCATGAACACCGACTTCTCCAGGCTGCGCAACAGCGTCATTGTCAAACGTATTGTCGAGAGCATGACCTTTAAGCCCAACGCGTGGTGGACCGAAAAATCTCAGGACATGGATCTGTTTAAGGAACGCACTGGCATCGCGCTGGAGCCCACCGTGCAGGAAAGCCCCTGGTACTTCGTGCGATAGAGGATTGTGCACGGCGTCTGGCCTGGGGTTATCCAGCCAGCGCCGGCCTATCCAGCCCCAACGTTTCAAGTACGTTAAACCCGTCAACGGTCGATTTTCACCCGCGAACGGTCTTTATACTAATTAGCAATATAAGCAACGTATAAGACGTTATAATGACCATAACGAAAAGGAGGAGGCAAGATGAATCAGATCATTCTCGCATCTCATGGCGGCCTGGCCGCAGGCGCCAAAGACACGCTCGAGATGGTTCTCGGCGACGTGTCGAACGTCCACGTCGTGTCGCTTGCTCGTGACGACAAGGAGCCCATCACCAACAAGGTGGACGCCATGATCGCCACGTTCAACGCGGACGACACCGTCTATGTGCTGACCGATATGCTCGGCAGCTCGGTCAACAACAGCATGGTCGAGCTTTCCAAGAACGGCACGAAGTTCACGGTTGTCAGCGGTTTCAATATTCCGCTGGCGCTGACGCTCGCTATGAGCCCCGCCCCCATCAAGGGTGCCGAGCTCGCGGCCCTCATCAACGAGGCCCGCACCGGTCTGACCAACCCCAACGCACCGGTCGAGGCCGTCGCGGCTCCCGCCAAGAAGGCCAAGGCGTCCCGTCACAGCTCCGGTCCCGCCAAGATCGTCCTCGCACGTCTTGACTACCGTCTGCTGCACGGCCAGGTCGTCTTTACCTGGACCACCAAGGTTCAGGCCGAGCGCATCATCGTCGTCGACAACGCTGCCGCCAACGATGAGATCAAGAAGGGCGCTCTTAAGCTGGCCAAGCCCCAGGGCGTGCGCCTGAACGTCTTCACCGTCGAGCGTGCCCTCGCCAAGATGGACAAGCTCAACACCCTCGGCGAGCGCGTCATGTTTGTCTTTGGCAACACTGCCGAGATGCTGCAGTTCTGCCAGGGTTACAAGCTCGACGCCATCAACCTGGGCGCCACCGCCAACCACGACGGTGCCGATCAGATTGGCGGCAAGGACAGCTCCGTCTTCTTCGACGCCACCCAGAAGGCCGACGTCAACCAGCTGCTCGACATGGGCATTAAGCTCTACGTCCAGCAGACCCCTACGTATCAGAGCGTCGACATCGACGCCAAGCTGTAATCAACCAGGCTTTTGCCTGACTGAAAGGAGAAGGGTATGAATACGTTCATCAGTGCGGTGCTCGTCGGCCTCGTCGGCGTGTTCTGCATGTGGGACTCCCGCCTGCTCGGTCGTCTTAACTTCGAGCAGCCCCTCGTTGGCGCTACGCTCGTCGGTCTGCTGCTGGGCGATGTGCCCACCGGTCTTGCCGTCGGTGCCGCCGTCGAGCTCGTGTCCATGGGCCTGGTGCAGGTCGGCGCCGCCGTTCCGCCCGATATGGTCCTGGGCGGCATCGTGGCCGCTGCCTTTGCGTGCCTGACCGATGCTTCCGCCGAGACCGCCATGACGATCGCCATCCCGGTCGCCGTCCTGGGTCAGCTCCTCGGCATCGTGTTCCGTTCCATCATCGCCGTCCTCACCCATGTGGCAGATTACGCGATTGATAACGGAAAGTTCAAGACCGCCTACCGTATGCACATCTGCGCCGGCTCCGGTTTGTACGCCATCATGTACTTCCTGCCGATCTTCCTCGCCGTCTTTGTTGGCACCGACCTGGTTCAGGCCATCGTCAACATGGTTCCCGAGTGGCTGTCCACTGGTCTTAACGTTTCGACCAAGATCATGACCGCCTACGGCTTGGCCCTGCTGCTCACCATGATGATCAAGAAGGGTATGACTCCGTTCCTGTTCATCGGTTTCCTGCTCGCCGCTTACCTCAACCTGTCCGTCATCGCGGTCGCTCTGATCGGTGTGTGCCTGGCTGTCGTCTTCATGGGCTTCAAGTTCAACGGTTCCCATGCAGCCGCCGGTGTCGATTCCGACTACGATCCGCTCGAAGACGACGAAGACTAAGGAGGAACACACTATGGCAACCGCAACCAAGGACGTGTCCCTGAACAAGAAGGTCAGCCAGTTCTTCTGGCGCTCCTGGGCCATCCAGGCCTCTTGGAACTACGAGCGTCAGATGAACATGGGCTTCCTCTACGGTATGGTTCCCACGCTCGATCGCCTCTATCCGGACGAGTCCGACCCCAAGCAGCTTGCTGCTAAGAAAGAGGCTTACCACCGTCACATGGCGTTCTACAACTGCACCCCGCAGACGAGCGCTTTCATCCTGGGCCTCGCCGCCTCCATGGAGGAGGAGTACGCCAAGGATCCCGAGAACTTCAACCCCGATTCGATTAACGCGGTCAAGACCTCCCTTATGGGCCCGCTTTCCGGCATCGGTGACTCCTTCTTCCAGGGCACCATCCGCGTTATCGCCTTTGGCTTGGGCGTTCAGCTGGCTCAGCAGGGCTCCATCATGGGCCCGATCCTGGCCCTTCTCATCTCCATCGTCCCCTCCGTGCTGATTACTTGGTTCGCAGCCAAGATGGGCTATCAGGGCGGCCACGAGTACCTGAGCAAGCTTCAGGGCGGCGACCTCATGGAGAAGCTCATGTATGTCTGCGGCATCGTGGGTCTTATGTCCGTGGGCGGCATGATCGCCACGCTGATCGGCGCCACCACCCCGCTGCAGTTCGCTGACGGCACCGTCGTTATCCAGGACATCCTGGACAGCATGATGCCCCAGATGATCTCCCTTGGCCTCACCGGCCTTATGTACTGGCTTATCAAGAAGAACGTCAACACCGGTTGGCTTCTCGTGATCGCCATTGTGGGCGGCATCGCCCTCTCCGCGGTCGGCATCCTGGCCTAGTCGCGACTAAGCGCCTAACCGCTTTCCCCCGGGGGCCTGCCTGGCATCCCATACCCCAGGCAGGCTTCCATCCCTAAATGTGTCAAAGGGCAGTCCCTTTGACACATCCTCAACGGACCGGCGACTCGGTCCAAATCACGGTAACCCTGCGAGCGCCCGGCAATGTGGCGCCGCAAAAATTGAAAGGAATGTGTCAGATGTACGAGATCGACCTTAACCTCCCTAAGCAGATCGTCGCTGACGTCCTGTCCAACCACGAGATCCACAGCGTCGCCTTCGTCGGCTGCGGTGCCTCCATGTCCGACCTTTACCCCGCCAAGTACTTCCTGGCCAACAACACGGACAAGCTGAACGTTCAGATCTTCACCGCTAACGAGTTCAACTACGACACGCCTTCCTGGGTCAACGAGCACACCTTCGTGATCACCTGCTCCCTCGGTGGCTCCACGCCCGAGACCGTCGAGGCCAACAAGACCGCCAAGAAGCACAACTGCCCGGTCGTCTCCCTCACCAACAAGGCTGGCTCCGCTCTGACCGTCGACGCTGACTACGTCATCGTTCACGGCTTCCACGCCAACTTCGCTGCCAAGTGCGAGAAGCCCGGCTACGCCATCGCTCTTGCTGTCGAGATCCTTCAGCAGACCGAGGGCTATGACCACTACGAGGACATGATCACCGGCCTCACCAACGTCTTTGAGCTCTGCGAGAACGCTGCTCAGTCCTGCAAGAAGCTCGCCAAGAAGTTCGCCGAGGACTTCAAGGACGACAAGATGATCTACTTCATGGCTTCCGGTGCCTCCGAGAAGATGGCTTATTCTCACGCCGCCTTCCTGTTCACCGAGATGCAGTGGATCGACGCCGCCGCCTACAACACCGGTGAGTACTTCCACGGCCCGTTCGAGGTTTCCACCGAGGGTAAGCCCTACGTCTTCTTCATGTCCGATGGCGCTACCCGTCCGATGGACGCCCGCGCCCTCACCTTCCTTAAGCGCATGGGCGCCAAGGTCGCTCTGATCGACTCCAAGGACTACGGCCTGGCTGACGCCGTGCCCGCGAGCGTCGTCACCTACTTCAACCCGCTGCTGCACCTCGCCGTTATGCGCGAGTACGGCAACCAGATCGCCGAGGCCCGTCAGCACCCGCTGACCATGCGTCGCTACATGTGGAAGCTTTCCTACTAATCACAAGTAAGTAGACCTTACGGGTTGATTGAGAGGGGATGGGGTTTGCGCCCTGTCCCCTTTTTTGCTCTGGGGAGGGCGTGTCTGCCGCGTCATAAAACCCCAGATAAAACCTACCAAAATAAACCTGTCCCTTTTTGGCAGGTGGGAGGAGATGCGTATGATCAAGGCAGTGCTGTTTGATATGGACGGCGTGCTGGTCGATACCGAGTGGTTCTACAACCGTCGTCGCGTGGCGTTTATGGAAGAGAAGGGGTTCCACTTTGACGAGATTCCCGATCTTTCGGGGTCTAACGAGCCTGCCATTTGGGAGGCGCTGGTGCCCGACGATATTGAGCTGCGTGAGCGTCTGCGCGTGGAGTACAAGCAGGTCTACAGCCCGGACCATCCCGTTCCGTATACCGAGCTGCTCAACGAGCAGACGGGGCCGGTGATGCGTGAGCTGCACGAGCGCGGCGTGAAGTGCGCCATCGCGAGCTCGTCCTATCGCGAGCTCATTGACGAGCTGGTGGAAATTGCCGGTATCGCCGACGTGCTGGACTACACCATCAGCGGCCACGA
Source organism: uncultured Collinsella sp. (assembly GCA_900541695.1). GTDB lineage: Bacteria > Actinomycetota > Coriobacteriia > Coriobacteriales > Coriobacteriaceae > Collinsella. Next base: position 97,223 of record UQKL01000004.1, read on the forward strand.
GTGCAGTGCGTTTAAGCCCGACCCCGAGATCTACCTGCGTGCCATGGAGGCGCTGGGGGTGGAGCCTGCCGAGTGCCTGGTTATCGAGGACTCGCCTTTGGGCATCGAGGCCGGCAAGCGCTCCGGCGCCCGAGTCCTGGCGCTGCGTCCGCACGAGGGCGTCAACCTGGACCAGTCCGCCGCCGACACCATCATCGACAACCTGACCGACATCCTACCTGCCATTTAGGGACAGGTTTATTTTGGCAGGTTTTATCTGGGCAAACGCCGAATTCGCCGTGAAGGGACCGCTCTCTTCACGGCGTTTTTCTTTTGAGCGGCCTCACGGTCCTTCTGATGGTTGTCGAGAGAGGGTGAATTGAAGCGCCCCCGCACGCTCCATGCTACAATCGCGGGCACGCCTCACAACTATATCTGCCTTCGAAAGGAGCCTCCGTGGCGAACGCCATCGATCAGCTCACGGACCGCGTGCTCGTGCTCGGCCGCCTCACCATCGTTCGCCGTGCCATTACTGCCGTGGCGGTCACCATTTCCGCCGTTCTCCAGACATTTCTGATCCAGGCGTTCATTCAACCCGCCGACCTGCTTCCGAGTGGTCTTACCGGCGTCGCGGTCCTGCTCGATCGCGTTACCTCGCTCGGCGGCGTTCGAATCGACATCTCGCTCGGCATGCTCGCGCTCAACATCCCCGTGGCGCTCCTATGCTGGAGCGGCATTAGCAAACGCTTCGTCATCTTCTCGATGATGCAGGTCGTGCTCTCGTCGCTGTTCCTCAACATCTTTCACTTTTCCCCGTTTTTGGGCGACAAGATCATGCTCATCATTTTTGGCGGCGTGGTCTCGGGTCTGGGCGCTGCCATCGCGCTCAAGTCCGGTGCGTCCACCGGCGGCACCGACTTTATCGCGCTGTGGGTCTCCAACCACACGGGCAAGACTATCTGGGGCGTCATCTTTGGTTTCAACTGCTTTATCCTGGCGATTTTTGGCTTTATGTTTGGTTGGGACAACGCGGCGTACTCTATCGTGTTCCAGTTTATTTCGACCAAGACCATCGACAGTTTCTATCGTCGCTACGACCGCGTGACGCTGCAGATCACGACGCGCAAGGCGGACGAGGTCATGACCGCCTATGTTGACCATTTTCAGCACGGCATTAGCTGCGCCGAGGTCATCGGCGGATACAGCCGCGAAAAGATGTACCTGCTGCACGCCGTTGTCTCGACCTACGAGAGCCAGGACATTATCAAGCTGGTGTGCGACATTGATTCCGGTGCCGTGATCAATGTGTTTCACACGCTCAACTTTGTGGGCGGCTGGTGGGGCGGTCATGTCGACGAGCCCATGCCCACGGCCGTACCTGATCCCGACAAGCCCGCGCGCATGGCCAGCAGGCAGGCGCGCCTCAGCGAGCAGGACAGCCTGCAGCAGGACGACGGCAGGTAGGGTATTGGCATTTTGCCGGCCTGGCGCAACCCTTCCGTATGAGCCCCTCGAAAGCCTCGCTGCTTTCGAGGGGCTTTCGTTTTCCCAGATAAAACCTACCAAAATGAAGCTGTCGCTTTTTGGTAGGGAGGGTGTATCGTTTTATCATTATGAGGTAACATGAAACTAGACGTTATATACGTATTAGTTATTTCGATATTTCGATAAGAGTGATCAGATATGCCCGCGCCCAAAAATGCACCGCTTTACCAGCAGATTTACGACGAGATCAAGGATGCGATCGAGAAAGGTGTTTATGCACCCAAGGAGCGTATTCCGTCCGAGCTTGAGCTAGCCGAGCAGTACGACGTGAGCCGCATTACGGTGCGCCGCGCCGTCGAGGAGCTGTGCTCCGATGGCTACCTGGTTAAGCAGCAGGGCCGTGGTACCTTTGTCTCCACGCCGCACATCAATCGTCAGTTCCACGCTTCGACGCTGCAGACGTTTACCGCGCTGTGTGCCAGCAACGGCATGAAGGCGGGCGCGCATGTGGTCGATCGCCAGATTGTGCCGGCACGTCAAAACGAGATGGAGTTCTTTGGCCTGCAGAAGGACGCGCTGCTGCTGCATATTAAGCGCGTGCGTACAGCCGACGGCGAGCCCATCTTTGAGGAGAACATCTTTGTGCCGTTTGACGCCTACCGTGAGCTGTTGACGGCCGATCTTGAGGACAAGTCGATTTTTGCCGAGGTCGAGCGTGTTGGCGGAACGCCGATTGTCTCGGTTGGCTACCGCACGGTCGAGGCCGTTCGTGCCAATACCGAGCAGGCAGCCGAGTTGGGCATTGCTCCGCACGATCCGCTGCTCAACCTGCGTGCCAGCTTTACCGGTCCCAATGGCGAGCCGGTCCTGATGGGTAAGCAGTACTACGTGGGATCGCGCTACGTTATGGTCATGTAGGGTTGGTTCCGCCGTTCTGACGAACGGCGGATCGGTCGACGCTGCTCCTTTGGTTACGCGGTTTTACCAAACCGCGTAACGGCTCGACGCTGCAAACGCCCCTAAGCGGCAATCTGCAGAATGAGCGTGGAAAATATTCCGTTTTTGGCTTGGTGACGGGCTCAAAGTGGGAGATTATCCACGCTCATCCTGAAAGTGTCCAAAAATCCACGCTCGTTCGCCTTGGATTACGTTGCCCGTGGCCGATGGCGGCGCGGCACCGGTCCGCGTGGCGGCGTATAATCGGCGGCAGATGACTTGGACGTTAGGAAACCATGACCGATAGCATGCAGCAGATGGCGCTCGACACGCTCGGCGCCTATTTTGGCTACACCTCGTTTCGCCCGGGACAGGACCGCATGGTCGATGCAATCCTTGCCGGTCGCGATGCGTTGGGTGTTATGCCCACGGGCGCCGGCAAGTCCATTTGCTACCAGGTGCCCGCGCTCATGCTGCCCGGCATCACCTTTGTGGTGAGTCCGCTGCTGTCGCTTATGGAGGACCAGACCCGTGCGTTGCTCGCGGCGGGTGCGCGACCCAGCTATCTCAACTCCAGCCTTACCCCGGCCCAGCAAAACACCGTGCTCAAGCGGGCGCGCGAGGGCCGCTATCAGCTTATGTACGTGGCGCCCGAGCGCTTGCTTGAGCCGCGTTTTTTGGCCTTTGCGCAGGAAGCTGCGGCCGAAGGCGGCATCGGCGTGCCGCTCGTGGCCATTGACGAGGCCCACTGCGTGAGCCAATGGGGCCAGGATTTCCGCCCCGCCTACCTGCAGATTCGCGAGTTCATCGATTCCCTGCCGCAGCGCCCTATCGTGGCAGCCTTTACCGCTACGGCGACCGAGCGTGTGCGCGCGGACATTCAGCAGATGCTCGGCCTGCAAAACCCCGCGACGGTGGTGACGGGCTTCGATCGCAAGAACCTCTACTTTGGTTGCGAGGAGATGGGCGACAAGGCCAAGACCGCCTGGGTGCGCGACTATGTGATTGCGCATTCGGGCGAGAGCGGCATCGTGTATTGCTCGACCCGCAAGACGGTCGATGCGCTGGCAGGCGAGCTTGCCGAGGCGCTGGGCCCCAGCGGCATTCGCGTGGGTCGCTACCATGCCGGCATGGGCAACGACGCCCGCCGCCAGAGCCAGCGTGCCTTTATCGACGACGACATTCAGGTGATGGTTGCCACCAACGCCTTTGGCATGGGCATCGACAAGCCCAACGTGCGCTACGTGATCCACAACAACGTGCCCGAGAGCATCGAGGCATACTACCAAGAGGCGGGCCGCGCCGGCCGTGATGGCGACCCGGCAAGCTGCCACTTGCTGTGGAACGGTAACGATTTTCGCATGCGCCGCTTTTTAATCGACCGCGGCGATGCCGCCGATGAGGCACTCGACGACGAGCAGCGCGCGTGGGCGCTCCAGAACCGCTACCGTCTGCTCAGCCAGATGGAGGGCTACTGCAATACCACCGGCTGCCTGCGCGAATATATGTTGCGCTACTTTGGCGACGAGGCCGCGGCCGAGCATGCTGCCGCGGCTGGTGCGGGCGCCACCGCCACGGACGAGGCCGAGGGCTGCGGCAACTGCAGCAACTGCCTCACGCAGTTCGAGGTCGAGGACGTCACCGATATGGCCCGCGCCGCTGTGCGCTATGTGGCCACGCGACCCATGCGCTTTGGCAAGTCGCTCATCGCCGACGTGCTCCACGGCGGCAACACCGAGCGCATTCGCCAGATGCATCTGGACGAGGACCGCGGCTATGGTGAGCTGTCGAGCGAATCGGTCGGGCGCATCAAGGACATCATCGGCCAGCTGTGCGGCCGCGGTTACTTGGCCGCCTCGCAGGGGCAGTACCCGGTCGTGGGGCTGGGCCCGCGTGCCGCCGAGGTCGAGGATGAGGCGTTTGCCTTTACCGTTAAGCGTCGTGCGTCCAAGCACAAGGCCTCGGCCCGTGCCCGCCGCGCGGTGGATCTGCTGCGTGAGGAGGCCGAGCTAGATCAGCGCCCGCGCGTGGGTGACGATGCCGAGCTGTTCGAGCGCCTGCGTGCCCTGCGCAAGGAGATTTCGACCGAGCTGGAGATGGCGCCGTACATGGTCTTCTCTGACAAGGCCCTGCGCGGCCTGTGCCGCCTACGACCTCAGACACGCGACGAGCTTATCCAGGTCAACGGTATTGGCGAGAAAAAGGCCGATGCCTTTGGCGAGCAGTTTATGGCGGCGATTGAAGAGTTTGAGTCCGAGCATGCACGGGATGGAGCGTAATGATGGCATCCGACGATAAAACCGAGCGCACTGAGGTGTCCGCCGTGCCGCTGTACCAGCAGGTTATGGACGACCTAAAGGGCGAGATCGCGCGCGGCGTGTACGCATCCGGCTCGCGCATTCCTTCCGAGATGGAGCTCGCGAAGTACTACGGCGTGGGACGCATCACCGTGCGCCGCGCCGTCGAGGAGCTGTCGCGCGCGGGGTATCTCAACCGCCAGCAGGGGAGGGGCACGTTTGTGTGTGCGCCCAAGCTCAAACGCAAGATTGTCCAGAAGGGTGACGTTCAGAGCTTTTCCGAGGGTTGCGCCGCCAACGACATGGTGGCCGGAGCACGCCTGGTGTCGCGCACGGTGGTTGCGGCGACGCGCGAGGACGCGGCGTTTTTTGGTGTGGAACCCGGCTGCGAGCTCATCGTTGTCGAGCGCGTGCGCACGGCAGACGGCGTGCCCGTCATGCTCGAGAACAACGCCTTTGTGCTGGCCGACCATCCCTATCTGCAGACGCTTGCCGACAAGGACCTCACGGACAATTCCATCTTTGCGCTCGTTGCCGAGCATTCGGGCCGCGCGCCGCTCAAGTCCGACCCCTGTACGGTGGAGATTGCGCTTGCCGATGCTCAGGCGGCCTCGCTGCTGGAGGTGCCGGTCGGCGAGCCGCTCTTCTATATGGAGGCGTACTTTACCGATGCGGACGAGCGGCCCTTGCTGCTCGGACGCCAAAAGATCGTGGGCTCGCGCTACGTGTTCGACATCTAACGTCCACAGATAGAACAACATAGAACAAGTTTGGTGAAATGACTTCACGTGCATCGTCGTGCGTGCTATAAATAGGACAACATAGAACGACAGCAGGTACGAGCTGCCGTCGTCCAAAGCCGCCACACAAGGAGGAACATCACCGTGAACGCACACGATCTGGTTCAGGAAATTATCGAGCGCAAGGGCAAGATTGAGAACGTCTTTTGGATCGCCTGCGGCGGTTCGATGATCGACCTGATGCCGGCCAACGAGCTACTCAAGCGCGAGGCCACCACGTTTACCTCGACGGTCTACACGGCACGCGAGTTTTGCCTGATGGCTCCCAAGAGTCTTGGCGAGAAGTCACTCGTCATCGCCTGCAGCCACAGCGGCAACACGCAGGAGGTCGTCGACGGCTGCGAGATGGCGCTGGCCGCCGGCGCCGAGGTTGTCGCCCTCACCGACTGCGAGGGCTCCAAGATCGATAACGGCAAGTGGACCACCTGGGTCTATCCGTGGGGCGAAGGCGTGCCGCAGGCCGAGGTGCCGCAGGGCATCGGCGCCCTGATGGCTGCCGAGCTGCTCGACCAGCAAGAGGGTTACGAGGCGCTTGCCGACATGTACGCCGGCCTTAAGCAGATGGATGCGCTGCTGCCCGCTGCCCGCGAGAAGGTCAACGCCGAGCTAGGCGCCCGTTTTGCCGAGCTCTGCCAGCAGCACAAGTTCTTCTATATCCTGGGTTCCGGCCCCAACTTTAGCCAGACCTACGCCATGGCCATCTGCTCGCTCATGGAGATGCAGTGGCAGCACTGCTGTTACATCCACTCCGGCGAGTATTTCCACGGCCCGTTCGAGGCCACCGAGCCCGGCGTGTTCTATTTCGTGCAGCTCGGATCGGGCGAGTGCCGCCCCATGGAGGAGCGCGCGCTTGCATTCCTCAACACGCACACCGATACGGTCATGGTGCTCGATGCGCTCGAGTACGGCGTGGGCGAGGTGCCCGCCAGCGTGCGTTCGTTCCTGGAGCCGATCTTCTTCTATGCGATGAGCTGCGAGTTGCGCGCCGCCCGCGGCAAGGTGTTCGACCACAGCCCCGAGGTCCGTCGCTACATGGGTATCGAGCAGTACTAATCGAGCGGTATTAAGTTACCGGGATAACAACTTCTCACGTCGGGGCCTACGCTAAGCGCAGGCCCCGTTTGCGTTGCGATGACCGGTTTTGTTTGTCGAAAAACGAAGTCAAATACTTTTCCCGAGAAGTGAACGACCTATTTTGGACCCTCGAAGCATCGACACTTTTTGGCGCCAAAACCGCAGGAAAATCTCAATGAAACTGCAGGAAATGGCTCCCATAAAGTGTCGATGCTCCGGGGGCTCGATTTTGCTCGTTCACTTCTCGGGGAAAGTATTAGACCTAAATGTGCGAGCGTGTTGCATGAGTCGAAAAGCGGGCTGCGCCGGGGATTTCCGGCGCAGCCCGCTTAGTATCGCGCTTAGATTCGTAAGGTTGCGGCAGCCAGCGGCCTACTTTGCGTCGTAGGCCTCGGCGTCCCACCAGTCGAGCTGGGCGATGTTGTCGCGAATGTGCTGGCAGCTCTTGTGGAAGCCCTCGAGCTCGTACTCGGACAGGTCCAGCGTGTAGACCTCCTCGACGCCCTCGGCGCCGATCACGCACGGCAGGGAGGTGAAGATGCCCTCCTCGCCATACTGGCCGGTCATAAGCGTGGAGGCGGAAAGCACGGCGTGCTCGTTGTGAAGCACGGCGGCGCAGACGCGCGCGGCGGAGTTGGCGACGGCGTACTCGGTGCACTGCTTGCCCTGGTAGGTCACATAGCCGCCCTTGCGTGCAAGCTCCTCGACCTCCATGTGGTCGAAGGCGTACTTGTCGGGGTTCTCGGCCTGAAGTTCATTAAGGCTCTTGCCGGCGATGGCCGCGGCCTTAAAGGCTGCAAGCTGGCTAAAGCCGTGCTCGCCGATCATATAGGCGTCGATGGACTTGGGGCTCACGCCGACCTTCTTGGAGATCTCGGTGCGCAGGCGGGCGGAGTCCAGGCCGCAGCCCGAGCCGATGATCTTCTTGGGATCGTAGCCGGTCAGGTGCCACAACTCGGTGCACACGACGTCGCAGGGGTTGGAGATGCTCACGAAGATGCCGTCAAAGCCGGCGTCGACGATGCGCTTGGCAAAGGTGCGGGCGGCATCGGTGGTAAAGAACAGCTCGCCGTCGCGGTTGCCGGCGGCCAGCGCGACCTTGCCGGCGGCGTTGACGATGACGTCGCAGCAGGCCAGCTCCTCGTAGTGGTCGTAGCAATTGACGATCTTGGTGTTGTAGGGGACAAACGAAAGGGAGTCACGCAGGTCCTGGACCTCGGACGTCACTTTGGCCTCGTTGATATCGCACAGGTACAGCTCATCGGCAATGCCCTGCATAAGTAGGCTGTTGGTGACATGTGCTCCTACGTGGCCCTGGCCGACCACGCCGATCTTACGCGTCTGGAACATATATGTATCCTTTCGACCGAGTTTTTTGCGTCGGACCATTGTAGCGTCCAGCTGTCACTTTGCTAGGCTAAAGCGCCATAGATTTTTTGGGCATGCCTTAATCTCTACTTTTGGAGTGATTTGGGCCGCTGACGGCATCGCTGGGCGATGCGCTCGCGCGGATGGGGCCGGTCGTTGTACCATAGCTGCAACTGACTCGTAAGGAGCATCCATGCCCATTCGTATTCCCGACGCCCTCCCTGCCGCCGCGCAGCTCGAGAGCGAGAACATCTTTGTCATGACCGAGTACCGCGCGCTGCACCAGGACATCCGGCCGCTGCGCGTGCTCATCCTCAACCTCATGCCCACCAAGATCGCCACCGAGACGCAGATCATGCGCAAGCTCTCCAACACGCCGCTGCAGGTGGAGGTGGACCTGCTGCGCACCAAAACGCACGAGGCCACGCACGTGAGTGCCGGCCACCTGGAGACGTTCTACCGCACGTTCGACGACATCCGCGACATCCACTACGACGGCCTGATCATCACGGGCGCGCCGGTGGAGCAGATGCCGTTCGAGGAGGTCGACTACTGGCCCGAGCTCTGCCAGATCATGGATTGGTCCACCACGCATGTGCACTCTACGCTGCATATTTGTTGGGGCGCGCAGGCGGGGCTCTACCATCATTACGGTATCCAGAAGTACGATCTGCCGGCAAAGGCGAGTGGCGTGTTTGAGCATTATCTGGTGAAGCCGCAAAGCCCGCTGGTCCGCGGCTTTGACGACCGTTTCTATGCCGTGCATTCGCGCAACACCGATGTGCGCCGCGAGGACGTGGAGGCCGAGCCGCAGCTTGAGGTCGTGGCCGTGTCCGACGAGGTGGGCCTGTACATCGTCAAGTCGACCGACAGCCGCCGCTTCTTTGTCTTTGGCCATCCCGAGTACGATACCGACACGCTGCGTTTGGAGTACGAGCGCGACGTGAAGCGCGGGCTTAACCCTCAGGTGCCGGCGCATTACTTCCCGAACGACGACCCCACCGCCGAGCCGCGCAACGTCTGGCGCAGTCAGGCTCAGCTGTTCTACACCAACTGGCTCAACTACTACGTCTACCAGACCACGCCCTACGACCTAGCTCGCGCCGGCGAGGAGCACTAGGCCGTCGGGATGTGCGTCAGCCGTTAGGCGCTGATGATGTGGGGTAGCGGCAGGTCGTGGGCGTCGGTGGGAACGTGGTCGACACGCTGCTCGTCAAAGGCGATGCCGATGATTTGGCATGCGGGCGAGAGCATGGGCAGGTAGCGGTCATAGCAGCCGCCGCCGTAGCCCAGGCGCGCGCCGGTGCGGTCGAAAGCTACGAGCGGCACGACAACCATGTCGAGCTCGGCGGCGGGCACGATGGGGAAGTGGTCGCTGTCGACGTCCGTGGCTGCGAAGGCCCGCGTAGGGTGGGCGATAAACGGGGCCTCGGACGCATCGCCGGCAGAGACTGCCCGCATGCACATGCACTGGCCACAAGCCATGGCGTCTGTTGCCGAGAGCATGCACGGATAGGCCGCGCGCCAGCCACGCGCGACGGCCGCGGCGGCAAACGCGGCTGGGTCGACCTCGGAACCCATGGCGGCATAGACGGCAACGGTGTGCGGTGCCGCGGCACCCAAGCGATCCATCAGCTCAACAAGCCGCGCGCATACAACAGCAGACTTCGCCGCCCGCACATCCAAATCAATCGCATCGCGCCGAGCAATCACCGCCCGCCGCAACTCAGCCTTATCCATCCCAGCCTCATCTCCCAAACCTTCCAAAAAGGGACAGGTTAATTTTGGCAGGTTTTATCTGGGCAAACGTCGAAGCCGCCGCAAAGGCGCCCTTTGTGGCGGCTTCGACTCGACGTTGGCTTCACAGCGCCGCAGCGATCGCTTCAGTCACAAACTTATTGAGTGACTCACCCTTCTTTGCCGCCGCCAGCGCTGCTTGCTTGTGGAGCTCAGAGCCCGTTCTTACGTTGAACGAGCCCTTAAAAGCCCGCTCGGGTTCCTTGCCCTTCTCGGCGCAAAACTCAAGGTAATCGTCGACGGCGTCGTGGAAGCATTGCTCCACTTCTTCAGCCGTGGAGCCTTCAAATACGATTGCGTCCCTAATGCCGGCGACCATACCTGTTAGCACATGCTGTTCGGCATCGAACTCGACCGGGGCGAAATAACCCTTGTATGCCAAAACGTTACTCATGACTACCTCCGACATCTTGCAGAAAGCGAACTATGTTTCGAATGGTCCCCGCTGTCAATTCGTCAGATGGATGAGGCGTGTGCATTACGAACATCCTGCCATCTGATGGCCTGTAGAAGAGAACGCGCGATCCGGATGTCTTGCCTTTGCTGTCCATTTCAAAGCCATATGAAGCTATAACTTTAAGAAAGTCAGCGAATCTATACGTTGAAGGACAGCTAAGCAGCTGGGCGATGAGTTTATCGGATCGAGTCATCCCGCCTCACATTCTGCAACTATATTCTAGTTGCAATTTCAGTTTGATGCAAGCACCTCTACTATAGAACATGTGTGCGTATAGAACAAGTGTTCGAATCACAACTGAGGAAGGAGACAGGCACCTTTGTGGTGGTCTGTGCTGTGGAGTGGGCGTCTGCGGCGGTTTGTCTCAATCTGTAACAGTAACTCGGCAAAATTGGACCTAGATGTTACAGATTGAGACAAACCGCCGCGGTGGGCTGCGCCGCCCCGCTCAAACCGCAGAAAAAAGGTAGATTTTCAGACATGTCCCAAAAATCTACCTTTGGTGGTTAGGCCAGAAGGTCGACTACGTTGAAGCCGGCATTGCTCTTGGCGATGACGTCTCGACCGCCAAAGACGCAGGTCGGCGACTCGGCTGCGATGCGCGTCACATCGGCGCCGAGCGAGCGCAACTCACCGGGCGTGGCGGCAAGCATCTGGGCGCGGCGCTTCTCGCGCGCGTCGGGATCGAGGCCGGCCAGGTAAGTCGTGTTGCGGCGTTTGGTGAGCGCGTACGGCTTCACGGGCGCGTCCATGCCGCTCACACAGCTTACGATAAAGCCCTCGAAGGCGGCCTCGTCGGGCTCAAAGTTGCCGAGCCATTCGCCCGCGCGCGCCACGCGCTCAATCGAGGGATCGATTGCCGGGTCGCGGTAGGTGTAGAACGCCGCCTGGCGCTCGCCGGCCGCGCGGAATCCGCAGCCGTACGCGCCGCCCTTTACGCGGATCTCGTTCCACAGGTAATCGTAGGAGAGCGCGTTGGCAGCCACGGCCCAGGCGCCCGTCACGTCGATGCCCAGACGGCGCGGGTCGCATGCGCTTGCCGCAAAGCAGATGTCGCTGGGGATGACAAAGGCCTCGTGGCGGTCGCGCGGCACCGGCACCACGAGCGCGTCGCGGCCGGCAGCGCCGCCGCCAGCGTCCGCGCTCAACCCCAGGTCGCCCGCGGCGGCCCAGTACGCGTTAAAGTCTTCATCGCTGCCGGTAAAGCTCGCCAGGCAGCCATCGGCCACAAAGATGCGGCCCGCCAGCTCGGCAAACTTGGCGCGCAGGCTATCCAAGCGCTCGTCAAAGTGTTCGAGCAGATCACGCAAGAACAGGTAGAAGTCCACGCCCGAGAGCTGTTCGCGCACCACGGCCGAAGGCGAGCTGTAACTCATCGCGCGACCGAGTGCTGCCGAGTGGCCGTTGTTGATAAAGCCCTGCTCAAGCCCAATGCGAATCTGCGTGAGCACGTCGCGCACGCGATCGGCGTCGGCATCGAGCAGCAGCGTGCTCGACCACACCTCGCGCGGCAGGTTTGCCAGCGCATCGATCTTCTCGGACAGGGCGCCGGCGCTTACCAGCAGGTAGGGGCGCACGCCGTCCACGTCGGGCTGCGTCATGACCTCGGTCGTAAAGCTCAAAAAGCCCAGCTTGCCGGCGATGAGATTATCGAGCTCCTCGGCCGAGTGCTCGCTCGTGGGCAGCTGCTTGAGCAGGCGGCAGAGCAGGGTCACGTAGGGCAGGTCCTCAAACGCGACGCAACCCAGATCGAAATATTGCATGGCGTAGGCCAGGCGGTTTGTGGGGATGTCGTGGCGCAGGCAGGGGATGGGCGCGGTTGTGTCCACGACCAGCGGCGGCTCGGGGCGTGCCTCGCTAATGTCGGACACGCGCAGGCGCGGCAGCGTGGCCTTGGCTTCGGGCGTGTCCTCGGCCTCCTGCGCGGCACGCAACGCGGCCGTGCGCTCGACCACGTCGGCCAGCTCGGTATCGGTCATGGCATCGCGCTTGGCTGCCAGCTCAGCGCCCTCGGCGCCCTCCGAACCGGAGCCGGCGTCCACCGGCACCAGCTCGACGAGCGCCATGTGGTCGTTTTCCAGCACCAGCTCGCGCAGCAGGTCCTCAAAGTAGCTACCGTCCAGCTCGCCGCGCAGCTCCTCGTACACCGGGCCGTACTTGAGCGCCAGCGTCGCGGCGTTGTCATCGTAGAGCCAGGTGCTCAGCGCGTCGCACGCAATGGCCACGCCGTCGGCGATGCCGTAATCACGCTGGCGCAGGTCGTACTCGTTGCTGCTGATGATGGCTTCCAGGCGCTCGCGCGGAACGCCATGCTCGCACAGGTCGCGGCAGGCGTCTTGGAACACGCGGCGCAGCTCGCGCGCCACACCAGGCTGCGCGTTTTGCAGCATGATGAGCTCGTAGGGCTGCAGGCTCTCGGCCGCGGTGTAGCTCACCACGTTGCCGCCCACGCCGGCGGCCAAAATGGCCTTCTTAACCGGCGCTTCGTTGGAACCCAGCAGCGCCTCGAACAAGATATCCGCAGCGATCGTGCGCTTGCGGTCGAGCGCGCTGCCCAGCACAAAGCCCAGGCCCACCAGGGCGTTCTCGGGCGTGGTGGCCATCTCGACGCGCTTATACTCGCAGGTCACGGGCGCCTGCACGCCCAGCGGATTGGGCGCCAGCGTGGACGGGTCCTCGCCGGCGGCGACGGCTGCGTCCATGCGGCGGCTCGCAGCGCTCGACTGCGACAAATAGCGCTCGTCCAAAAAGGCCAGCGCGCGGTCCACGTCCAGGTCGCCGTAGAGCGTGATGTAGGAGTTGGAAGGATTGTAGTGGCGCGCGTGCGTATCCAGGAACTGCTCGTAGGTGAGCGCGGGAATCGCGCGTGGGTCGCCGCCGCTCTCGTGCGCATAGGCGGTGTCGGGATAGAGCGCGGCGTTGACGGCGTCGTCCAGCACGCTCATGGGGTCGGACAGCGCGCCCTTCATCTCGTTGAACACCACGCCGTTATAGCGCAGCGTGCCCTCGCGCAGGCTGGCGGCGCTGCCTTCGCCCTCGGCGCCCTCCGGCAGGTCCAGCTCGTAGTGCCAGCCCTCCTGCTCAAAAATGGTGGGCTTGGTATAGATGGCCGGGTTGAACACCGCGTCCAGGTACACGTCCATCAGGTTGTACAGATCCTGCTCGTTGGTGGTGGCAACGGGGTAGATGGTCTTGTCGGGGTAGGTCATGGCGTTGAGGAACGTCTGCATGGAGCTCTTGATCAGGTCGACAAACGGCTCCTTGACGGGGAACTTGGCCGATCCGCACAGCACCGAGTGCTCAAGAATATGGAACACGCCGGTGGAATCGGCCGGCGGCGTCTTAAAGCCAATGGCAAAGGCCTTGTTTTCGTCGTCGCACGCCAGGTACAGCAGGCGAGCGCCCGAGGCGGTGTGGCGCAGCACGTAGGCGTCCGAGTCGAGCTCGGGCACGGCCTCGCAGCGCTCGACGGCAAAACCGTGGCAGGTGGTACCGGGTGCCAGCAGCGCGGCAGCAGCGGCGCGCGGATCGGTTGAGGTGGTGGGCATATGCAGTCTCCTTTGACGCCCCAGCGGGGGCGAATCGAGTCGAATCCCCGAGAGTATACCCATATGGGGCCGCGGCTCTGCAGCGAACTGAAGACGATGTGGGTGGACTAGCCTAGCTAGGTTGATAACGAATACCGCGGGTAGCCGCTGCACCCCGCTAAAGTGAAATAACACCCCGTTTACCGAATCATTTAGGAAATATATGGACTCCTAAAAAGTTCTAATACAATATAAGTCATCTATCTATAAACTGCTGATTCCTTGCAAAGGTATGGTTGATATGGTTGAAGCAAATAGCGTTATCCCCCTGTACAAACAGATTGTTCGCGCGCTTTCTGATTCGATCGCCAACGGCACGTACCGCCCGGGAGACAAGCTCCCGACCGAGGCGGAGCTCATCGAGCAATTTGGCGTGAGCCGAATAACGGTTCGCTCCGCAATTAAAGAAATGGAAGATGCTGGGCTTGTTGAGAGGGCCCGCGGCAAGGGCACATTCGTTTCGTCGGACACACAGATGTATGCCGCGGACGACCGTGAGAGCTTTACCCATTCGTGCCAGCTTGCGGGAAAACAGGCGTCTACCAGGGTTCTCGCAATGGGCTGGGACTTCCCAAGCCTGCGAGACGCGAAGTTCCTGGGCGTAGACGATACCCAAAAGGTATTGCGTAGTCGTCGTCTGCGCCTTGTGGATGACAAGCCCACGATGCTGGAAACCAATAGCTATTCCGCTGTGCTTTCTTTTTTGGAGCATGAATCCCTCGAGGATTCGCTGATGGCGGTACTCGATCGCCAGGGGATCAAGATGGGCCCCAACACGCGTACGCTCGAGGTCTGCTATGCGAGCGAGCTCGAGGCGGCATACCTTAACGTGGAGCTGGACTCTCCGCTGCTTCTGTTTGTCGATAGACGTTATGCTCCAAGCGGCGAGCCGCTTTTCATCTCCCGTCAGGTGTACTGCACCGAGCGACTGAAGTTCTATTTGTAAATTAGAGATAGATTGGTCAATTTACCGACCAATTGCTACCGTTCGCGGATTTGGAAAATAGACACACCGCGTAGGGTAGATTGCTAATATACTTTGTTATGACAATATAGTACGTCTTATTGATATTGGAGAACTATGAATAAGATATTGCTAGCGAGTCATGGTTATCTCGCCCAAGGTATGAAGAGCTCTCTCGAGATCCTGATGGGCGCCAACGACCGAATCGAGTGTCTGTGCGCCTATGTCGATGACGACACGAGGGATGTCGCAGCGCTTATCGATGCTTGGATGGAGTCGAAGGACCCTGCCGACTCTTGGTTTGTCGTGACTGACATCTTTGGCGGCTCTGTAAACAACGAATTCATTCAGAGGCAGACCGCCGGATCGTTTACGTTGATCACCGGAATGAACTTGCCGCTGCTGGTGGAAATGGCTACACAGCTGGACTCCCTGGATGCGGACAAGGCCAAAGCTGCGGTCGAGGGATCACGTTCGTTTATCATGCTTTGTGAGGCGGCGGACATGCTTGCCGATGTCGAAGAAGAAGAGTTCTAGTTAGTTCTGGTTCGAGCCCTAGCTAAGGGCCACACCTGTCATTACCTTTATTACGTGCGGAGATGATTACGATGATTAAGCTTACGAGAGTTGATTACCGATTGATTCACGGCCAGGTCGCCATGTCTTGGACGCATGCGCTGGATGTCGATTGCATCCTGTGTGCCAGCGATGCCGTGGCAAAAGACGACATGAGAAAAGCCGCTTTGAGGCTCGCCCGCCCCAACGGCGTGAAGCTCGTCATAAAAGACGTAAACGCGGCCATCGAGGCGCTCAACAGCGGCGTTACCGACAAGTATTCGCTGTTTATCATTGTCGAGACGATCGAGGATGCCTATCGCCTTGCTAAGGGTTGCAAAGACATCAAGGAGATCAATTTGTGCGGAACCCGAAAGTCTCCCGAGACCACGCTTCATCCGACCCCCGCGATCTTTGCGACCGAAACCGATGCCGAGCATATCCAAGAGCTTGTGAACGATGGCGTGGTTATCGAAATCCGTCAGGTCCCCAATGACTCAAAGGTATTTGCCAAGGACGTTTTCTAGCTGGAAACATGCCATTGTCTAGCATTTATTAACCAGGTCCTCCTTTCTTAAGCCCGCCGATCATTTGATCGGCGGGCTTTTTATTCAAGACTTTAGTCTGCTGGCCGCGCAGCGGCCAGCTTTGAACCACCCGCTACGCGGGTGGAGACAAACGGCTTTACAAAGCCACCCCTCCGACCGATATTGACGAGGTGACGCATAATTTCTTTCGCAAATTGACAACCGCATAGCGGAACACGGCCCGCGCCCCGTCATATGATTTCTAGC